>JAZKYS010000022.1:0-12612 GCA_045612285.1 Elusimicrobiaceae bacterium | reverse complement strand
CGCAATACTCGGCGTAATGTTTGTTTCTTTTTGTTATATTTCAAACAAATTGCCAGACCCTTATGGTAAAAGAGATATTCCTTTGGAGGTTACCCCATGGCTCAAATAAAAAAATATTCAGCGCAGGAAATTTTACAAATTGCCAAAAAAGTTTTTCAAGATGAGGCCCACGCCTTAAAAACAACGCAAGAAATTTTAAATAACAATTTTGTTAAGGCAATTAATTTAATTGCCCAAAGCAAAGGGCGTTTAGTTATTTTAGGTATAGGTAAAAGCGGGCATATCGGCAGAAAAATTGCCGCAACGCTTGCCTCAACAGGCACGCCATCCTTTTTTGTTCACCCGACCGAAGCTATGCACGGTGATCTTGGTATGATTACAAAAGAAGATATTGTGCTTGCTTTATCTTTTTCCGGCCAGACGGAAGAATTAAATAAAATTTTATCCCCCCTTAAAAAAGAACAGGTAAAAATTATTGCTATGACGGGTAATAAAAACTCAAACCTTGCTAAAATGTCAGATATTCACTTGGAAGTTGAAGTTCAAAGAGAGGCTTGCCCTTATAATTTAGCGCCAACATCTTCCACAACTGCTATGCTGGCACTCGGTGATGCTATGGCAATTTGCTTGATGAAAGTTAAACACTTTGAAAAGGCCGATTTTGCCTTTTTCCACCCGGGCGGTTCTCTTGGCAAACTTTTAACTTGTAAAGTTGCCGATATTATGTTTAAAGAAAAAAACCCTTGCGTTCTACAAGAAGCAAGTGTGCAAGATACCCTTTTAGTTATGACAAAAAATAAAAGCGGGGCAGCAAGCATTCTTGATAAAAAGGGTTTTCTTAAAGGCTATTTTACCGACGGCGATTTAAGACGCGCCCTACAATCTAAAAAGGATATTTTATCCTTAAATATAACTAAAGTTATGACAAAAAACCCCTTTGCTTTAAGCCAAGATACACCCGCTGTGGAGGCAGCAAAAATTTTTATAAATAAAAAATTTGATAATGCCCCAGTAGTTAATAAACAGGGCAAAGTTGTTGGTTTTTTAGATAAGGATAATTTAATAGAGTTTATTGCTCTTATTGATAAAAAATGAAAATATTTTTAATTCTTTTGCTTACTTTTTTTGTTGCTTGCTCTAAAGATAATACACAGGCCGATACACAAAGCGGACCCCAGCAAGAAGCAACAAAAATAATAATAAGCCAAGCCCAAAGTGCCCAAAATGATTGGAACCTTAAAGCAGCTAAGGCGGAATTTTACGACGGACAAAATCAAGTTCGGCTTTACTCGCCTGTGCTTATTTATAATACAAACGGTAAACAAAATAATACTTTAAAAGCAAAAGAAGGTTGGTATGATATTTCCAAAAACTTAATTGTTTTACAGGGTAATATTATTATTTCTTCCCTTTCAGAGGGCTTTAAAATAAACACAGCTGAAGTTTTTTATGATACGGATAAAAAAGAAGCCTGGTCCATAACGCCCGTCAAAATGAAACGCGGCAAAACCACGCTAACAGCTAAGGGTTTTAAAGCAACGGATAATTTTAATCAAATAGAACTTTTAAATCAAAAAACAACTTTACCACAAAATATGAAAGATTTTAAACCTGCCCCCCTAACTTTAAAGGAGGCCTTAAATGAAAAATAAAGTTTTATTTCTTTTAACTTTATTTTGCCTTTCTTTGCCGGCTTTTGCCCAAAAGCAAGATTTAAATGCCCTTCTCGGTGGTAGCGTTCAAAGTGATAAATGGCTTATCAACAGGGAAAAGCAGCAGGAAGAATTTATCGGTAATGTCCGCTATAACAATGATATATATTCCCTAAAAGCAGATTATGCCTTATCTCAAAGAAAAGAAAATACTTACCTCTTAAAAGGCAATATTTTGGCAAGCCAAAATTTAGAAAATATTTTTACACAAATCAAAGCAGAAGAATTTTTTTATAATAATAAAACTTTAAAAGGCTACGGCCTAGGCAAAAAAAACAAACAAATTGAAATTCTTTATAAAACACCCAATAATACATTTAATTTATACGGTGATAGAATTGATTTTGATAAAGGGACAAATTTTATAAAAATTACCGGATATAGCGAACTTGACGACTTAAACAATACCCTTTATGCCGACACTATAACTTTTAATACCCAAAGCGGCGTTTTTGAGGCTTTTGGCAAAAGGCCTGTTTTATGGGGTTTTGGCGTTGACGGTGATTATGCTTTACAGGCAGATAAAATCACTGCTGATACAAAAAAAGTTATTTTTAAGGCTGAGGGTAATATTCAAGGTTGGTTTACTTTGGCAAGTGATTTTGAAAAATTAAAACAGGTATCAAATAAATAGGATAAAATTTATGGAACTTAAATCGGAAAATATAGAAAAGGTTTATAAAGACAGAAAGGTTGTAAAAGGGGTCAATATTATTGTAAACTCCGGCGAAATTGTGGGCTTGCTTGGCCCAAACGGAGCGGGTAAAACAACAAGTTTTTATATGATGGTGGGTTTTATTAAACCCTCAAGCGGTAAAGTTTTTATTGACGGCAAAGATGTAACCTCTTTGCCTATGTATGAGCGTTCCCGCTACGGGCTTGGCTATCTTGCCCAGGAACCTACAATTTTTAGAGGTCTTAGCGTAGAAAATAATTTGCTTGCCATTATTGAAAGAATTGAGCCCAACAAGCAAAAACAAAAAGAAAAAGTGGCCTCTCTTTTAGAAGAATTTGGTTTAACAAAACTTGCCAAGCAAAAAGCGTGGAGTTTATCCGGCGGAGAAAAACGCCGTATGGAAATTGCCCGCTGTATGATAAGTAATCCAAAAATTATTTTGCTTGATGAGCCTTTTGTAGGTATTGACCCTATAACCGTTTCTGAGTTAAGACAAATGATTTTTAAATTAAGAGATAAAGGTATCGGCATTTTAATTACCGACCATAATGTTAGGGAAACTTTGCCTTTAACTCAGCGCGCTTATTTAATTTACGACGGTAAAATTTTGGTTGAAGGCGCACCCGAAAAACTTTTAAACGACGAAAAAGCCCGTTCTTTATATCTTGGTAAAGATTTTAAAATGTAATTTAAGGAGTCTTTATGAAAAAAACAACTCTATTTTTTACTTTTTTACTCACTTGCGCAATCTTACAGGCGCAAAGTTTAGCGGAAATAACGGCACAAAAAGATTTTGCTATGCGTGCCCCGCAAGTATCGCAAGAAGAAAATTCCTCAAAGGAAGAGCAAACTGACAATATCCAACACACCACTTTGCTTCAAGTTAACAAACTGCCGGATATAAAATTAAATGAAGATATTTTAAAAAAATCTGTTATTTCCTATGATAATAACCCGGATTTACAGGAAGCCTTTGACGCTTACCGCCAAGGTGATATAAACAAAACTTTACTCTTACTAGATAACAATGCTTCCCCGGAAGCTTACGCCAATATGGCTTTAATTTACTTACAAATGGGCAATTTTAAAGAAGCCTTAAAGTATATAGATAAAACTATGGCCTTTGAAGAAGGTAAAGAAGAACCTGTTTACCAATTAATAAAAATTTGGATTTATGCGGCACAAAATAATTATACACAGACGGAAAAAGAATATCAAAAACTTTTATATTTAACAGCTGATTTTGAGTATGTTTATAATGCCAAACTTGCCCTTGCCACCGCAGGTTTTTTTGCTAAAAAATATAAACAGGTAGCCCCGGTGCTTGAAAATATTTATGGTTCTAATCCCTATGCCATATCCCATGCGGCCTATCTTATCGGCAGGATTCTTTTTAATGAAAAATCTTATAAGAGCGCCCAAACCCTATTAACCCAAGCCCTTATTCACGATAATAATAATTATCCCGCTCTTGTTCACTATGCTTTAACTCAGGAAAAACTAAAAGAATTTATACCGGCCTGGCAATCTTTTGCTAATATTTTAATACTTGACTCAAAGGATAAATTAGCTTTAAATAAAACAAAACAGTTATCAAAATATTTAAAAAACAGACCGAGTGCCTATCTCTTTTACACAAAACTTGATGAAATTTACACAAAAGAACCTTCCACCACACAAAGTGAAATTGTCCGTGTGGGTTTGTTTAGCGATAAACAAGGCATCCAGCAATCTATAAAAGAGTTTATGTTTAATGCCGGGCAGGATTTTGTAATAGAAGATGAAAAACTCGGCGTTGTTTTATCAGGTAAGGCTTTAAGTCCAAAAACAATTACTTTTAACCCGGAAACAAACTCCATAGATATTAACAATAAATGGGGACACAAAGAATTTTCCACCAAAAGACCTTTTGCTATAAAAATGCAAAATACCGGTTCCACCTTTTTGGTAAAAGATCCTATTGCCGATAATATTTTCACTACTAATTTAAGCGATAAAGAATTAAAAGGAACTTTGCTTGTTATTCCAAATAAGGAAGGTATGCAACTTATAAATTACACCACGCTTGAAGATATTTTACCGGCAGTATTAACCCAATTTTCAAGAGGGCAAAAAGACCAAAATACTTTGCAGGCTCTTGCTATTGTTTTAAGAACCCAAATTGCAGATATTTTAAACAAAACGACAAAAGCGCCTTTTGATTTGCCGGATAATACGCCAGATTTTTATTATGGCGGTATAAATATGCAATCTGACGGAAATATTGAAGCAGTTAAAGCTACGGAAAATAAAATTTTAACAGAACCTGACTCCGATACGCCCGCCTTACCTAAAATTTATCAATCTTGCTCTGCTTTAACGGCAGAAGGCATTAAAAATACCGAGCAAGAAATTGCTTATACTTTCTCCCCCCTTAATTTGTTTAAGTATATGATTTCTAATCCGCCTAGTGATTTGATAAGTGCCCCCAAAGACCCGACCCAATGGGCTAATATCAAATGGATTTATATGATACCCGCAAAAGAAATGCAAGAACGCTTAAATATTGCCTTTAAAAACTTTTTACCTGTTAAAATGGATACTTATGGCCGAACGGAAGAAATTGCTTTTAAAACTTCAAATAAGGAGCAAATTTTATCTTTTAAAGAGGCAAACCGAACTCTTGCGCTTAGCACTTTGCGTTCAAACTTTTTCTTTTATATCCCGGTAAATAACGCCCAGGAATATCTATTCTTGGGCACAGATACCGGACTGGGCGAAGGTTTATGTGTTGACGGGCTAAAAGGCCTTAGCGGGCAAGGTAAATCTTACGAAGAAGCCCTTAAATATTATTATCCCGATTTGGAGATTACGGATAAATGGCAAAACGAAAAATCGCCTTTATAATAACCCAACTGCAACTGGGCGGCGCGCAAAAAAGCGTTTTGTATAGTGTAGAAAACTTACCGAAAGATAAATTTGAAACTTACCTTTTATGCGGTCCGGGCTGTTTTTTTGATGAATATGCCAAAAAAAGAATAAAAAATCTATTTTTTATTCCTAATTTACAGCGTGCTATAAATTTAAAACAAGATTTTTTGGCTTTTAAACAAATAAGAAAAACTCTTAGACAAATTAAACCGGATATTGTGCATACAAACTCTTCCAAGGCAGGTTTAATCGGGCGTCTTGCAGCTAGAAGCCTTGGCTTAAAATGCGTTCATACAGTACACGGCTTTGCCTTTAACAGCGAGCAGAAATTACCTGTTAGAATGTTTTATGTTTTTCTTGAAGCTTTTTGCTCTCTAATGACAAAGAAAATTATTTTCGTTGCAAATACCGATATAGACTTGGCAAAAAAATATAAAATTGCTCCGCAAAGCAAATTTGTTTTAATAAGAGCAGGTGTTGAAGTAAAAACAAAGCAAAATTTCCCCTCTTTTGACAAAGATAAGAAATTAAAAGAACTTAATTTAAACAAAGAAAACAAAATTATTTTATCTATTGCCAATTTAAAACCGCAAAAAAACCCGCTTGATATGATAAGAGCGGCAAAAATCGTGTGCGAAAAATTTCCAAAGGCGGTTTTTCTTTATTTAGGCACAGGGCCCTTAAAAGAAGATTCCGAAGCCTTAATAAAAGAATATCATTTGGAAGACAATTTTAAATTACTCGGACATAGAACCGACACTACCGAACTTTTGCTTATAAGCGATGTTTTTGCGCTATCTTCTCTTTGGGAAGGCTTGCCTATGGCTTTGGTGGAAGCCCTTAATATGCAAGTGCCTTGCGCCTGTTATAATGTCAACGGCGTAAAAGAAGTCTTAAAAAACAATAAAAACGGCTTTTTATGCAAAAGCAAGGATTATCAAGCCCTTGCCAAAAGTATTATTAAAATTCTTGAAGGTTCGTTTAAATTTACACCCATAGATCTGACGGAATTTGATATAAACACTATGGTCAAAAACCAAGCTGCTTTATATGAAAGTTTACTTAAATAAATTAACTTTTCTTTACATTACTAAAAGGCTTCAACAAAGCCTTTTTTCTTTTTCTCCGTCTTAAAAACACAAAAAACTTGATTTTCAAAAAAAAAAAATACAATTTGAATATGTGAAAAAGAGGAGAGATTCCGGACAAAAACCTTCCGGAATGACGATTGTATTGTTATTCGTCATGCTGAGGTGTTTTTACTCAGCATCTTTTCCTATAAAAATAAGGAGAAAAGATGAAAAATAAAAAAGGTGTTACTTTAATTGAATTATTAGTAGTTGTTTTAATCATTGGTATTTTGGCGGCTATTGCCGTGCCACAGTATCAAAAAGCAGTAGGAAAATCGCGCTATACCCAATGGTATACACTTGGTAAAGCCTTGAAAGATGCTGAAGAAAGATATTATTTAGCCAATGGAAAATATACAACTTCTTTTGATGATTTGGATATTTCTCTTGCCCAAAAAGGGGCTGCAAGGGAAGATGGATATGTTTATTTCGGGGAAATGGGTGCTATTTGGTTTTATAATAGTTATAGTGTTTTTCTAAAAGACAATATAAGATTTGTTGTATATTATGATAATCAACCTGCAGACTTACAAAATTGGAAAGGAAAATTTGTCTGCTATGGTTGGGATAGGCGATCTGTTGATATATGTGAAGCTCTAGGTGGCAAATTAGAAGGATCTTTCAATGAATCTTCTTTAGACAATAATATCTATCTTCTTAATTAAACAAAGAACGCACAAAAAAATCCGCAGGTTCTTTTTTTTGAACTTGCGGATTTTTATTATTTGTCTTAAGAATTTATCTTAATTTACGCTTACAACTTCTACATCAAAGTGTAAGGTTTTACCGGCTAAAGGATGGTTAAAGTCAAGTTCAACCTCTGTATCGGTAATATCACTTATTTTAGCGCGGAAGGTATGACCGTTTGCACTTGCACCGACAATATCACCAACTTTCATAGTTTCAATATTGGTAATTGCTGTTTTTGGCAAACGTCTTTTTGCTTCGGGGTGAACCTCTCCGTATGCTTCTTTAGCCTCAATATCAACAGATTTTTTATCACCTGCTTTAAGGCCTTCAAGGGCTTTTTCCAAACCGATTATAATTTGCCCTGCCCCTTGGGTATATTCAAGGGGGCCTCTGTCTTTTGAAGTATCTTCAATTTTACCTTCAACAGTCAAAGTATAGTGTATTGCTACTTTTGAATCTTTTTTTATTGTATTCATAAATTAATGTGCTATATTATTATGATTACCGCCGGCAACAGCTTCATGCATTTCGCTAGCTATCGCAGAATCATAAGCGGCTGTAAAAGAAACCACAAAATCAGGCGCAAAGAAATATCTATCCTGTATTTGGCTTACATTAGAGGCTTCATTGCCGTGGACATCGTCATACTTATTACAGTAGACGGTTCTTTTTTGATACCAAGTTCCGCCTGCTCTTGCTAAACGGCCGCTGCCTTGATAGCAGTTAAGAGCATAAATATCTACAACTATTTCATCTTCTTTACAACTTAAACCGGAACCGCCCGGCCAAGCAGAAGCCGCCGTAGAACAACTTGCCCCAACGGCATCAGCAAAGTTCATCACTCCCGTAGTTGAACCGTTAACTCTAACAACAAGGTAATAAGTTCCATTGGTAGAACAGCCCGTGTTTCCGCATACAGCAGCGCAGTTTTCAGCAGGGTCAGCATTAAACTGTATAGCAGAATTACTAAAAGAAGGCAAATTAGCAGCAGAAACAAAACCTTCAGTTGTATAACCATTAAAAGGAGAGTAAACAAAATATCTTCCGCAGGTGCTGGTTAAATTGCCATTACTATCATAAACATCTGAGGGTTTACAATAAAATTTAGCCGTAGCAACTTTTTCAAAGGTAGCACCGGCAGCTTCATAAACATCAGGGAGAGTTCTAGATCTGACATCTATACAAGAAGTAGCATTGTTGGAAGTACATTGTGCGCAGGCATTTTTAGTGCAAAGATTGCCGCCGCTATTACATTTAGTCCCTGACGGAGCAGTAGCTTGAAGCTCACCCCAGGGGCCATATATATGTTGTTTAGGTTGATTTGTGGTATTTTGTTCTACTGCAATATAAACCGGCTTTTTCTTGGAAATAACTGAACCATGGGCAAAGGGGCTGGCAATTTTAGAGCCGTCAACTTCAATACTTTTACCGGAAAGGGCATTAGTTTTTATAGTAGAACTGGAATTTGGCCCTGAAATATTTTTTGCTCTAAAAGTTTGTGCCTCAACATAAGGGAAAGAATTTGCCCCTGTAAAAAGAGCGCCATTATTACCGACATTAACTGCGCTTAAGGTTAAAGATCTGTTAGACATTAAATCCCTGTCTGCGGAAACATAGTCTGAAATAGCAGTATTTGCTCCGGTTGCTCTTAAAGTTTGGCTTTGAAAGGGTGCGTTAGCACCGACATTTAAACCCGTGTTTGAAACACCAATATTCATAGTTCCCACCTGACTATTGGTGCCACTACCTAAAACCCTTAATTCATCCACAACGGCTGAAGGAGTTGTAGGGATAATTGTTGTCATTTCTATAGCTTGAGCATAAGTTAAAGAAGCTGACAACAAGCAAAATAATAAAGCGGATACTTTTTTCATACTTTACTCTCCAAATATATTATTTAACATATATTTATATATTACACTTAGTTTTGTAAGTTGTCAAGATGTTTTTTAAAAAACCCCTGCTTTAATTGCAGGGGTTTGTTGCGGTGCACGGGGTTTTTGGTGTGCTAAGGAGGAAGTAGTGGTAAGAATTGGTAGCCTTTAGTAGTTTTTTGGCACCGCATTAAAATTTGTCAATTTATTTTTTTATTTCTTCTATATTAACCACCCATTTTTTTGTTTTTATTGCATATTTCTGTTTAATTTTATAAGGCAAGTTATAGGTTTTATCTTCTTCGCATTTTCCTTTTATTTTAAAACCTTCTATGGAACACTCTTTAACCCCTGTAAAATATTGCTTTAGGGCTTTATCAATTAAATTAAATTCCTTTGCTAAAGGTAAAAGATAACTGCGCCTTTTTAATAAATCGGCAAGTATCCCGTAAAGTTCTGCCCAGCTGCCGCCGGCAGGTAATTTTGATTTTTTATTCAAACAAACACTTTTCATAAAAACACCTCCTAACATTAAGCACCTGCGGGGTTGGTGCCGCTTTTTTTGCGGCAATCCTTATTAAAGGACCTTGGGGGAGAGCCGTCTCACAAATTTCTAATAAAAATTAAAAATTTGCTTTGCCCGCAGGTGCGGCCTTAGGGCCTGATTTAATACTCATCGTATCAAATCTGATACAATCGTATCATATTAAATAAGTTTTGTCAAATTTTCAGACGATTATTAAAGTTTGACATTTATCTATTTTTTTGTTTATATGTATTTATAGGTATAAGTAAGGGGATTATTATGAACTTAGGACAAAAAATAGAACAGCTTTTAAAAACAACCTCTATGACAAAGGTTGAACTTGCAAAGAAACTGGGGCTAAAAGACTCTAGTGTAATTTCCCATTGGGTAAAAAATCGTTTTAGACCGGATAGGGCAAATGTAATAAAATTATCTAATGTTTTCAAAAAACCTATTTCTTATTTTGAGGATGATGAATTATACTGTGGGGAAGATTCTTCCTACAAATTAACAGAAAAAAAAGTTTATGAACTTTTATCTTCCTTACCTGCGGCAAAAAGAATCGGGGTTCAGTGCGAAGCCAAAACAGATTATTTTAATTTCCCCCTTTACTCACAGGCGGAAGAATTTTTGCCTATTATGCTTGAAACCAGTAAAGAACAACCTTTTGCAATAAAAATACTTTCTAAAGATGCCTGCCCCTGGGCAATTAAAGATGAATACGCTATTTGTATTCCTACCCAAGAAACGCAAAACGGAAAACTTTATCTGGTAAAAACACCAAAAGGTTATACTATAAAAAAGGTTTATACAAAACAAAATTCCATCAATTTAAAAGATTTTGAAGGCAAAACGGAAACATTAAAAAATAAAGAAACAATAATCTTTGCACAAGTTTTGGCTTTTTATAGAAAACCCTATTAAAAAATCTCTCTGCTTTAAAGGAATCTCAAAATTGTGTAAAATATATATAGATATATTTTAACCTTTGGAGAGATTAAATGATAATATTATGCCTTAATTGCGGAAGTTCTTCCGTCAAATACAGTCTTTTTGACCAAACAAATAAAAGAAATATCGCCGTCGGTTTAATTGAACGCGTTGGTTATGATGATGCCCAAATTACTCAAGAAGCCCCCGGCAAAGATAAATTTGAAAAAACAGCACCCTGCCCTGATTTTAAAACAGCAATTTCTTGGGTATTAGATACTTTAACCGATAAAGAACACGGCGTTATTAAAGATGTAAGCGTTATCGGCGCGGCAGGACATAGAGTCGTGCACGGCGGTAAACTTGCCAAATCAGAAATTATTACCCCGGAAGTTATTGCTTATCTTAAAGAAATTGCGCAACTTGCCCCCCTTCACAATCCGGCAAATGTTTTGGGTATGGAAGCAGGGCTTGCCGTAATGCCAAATATTAAGCATGTGGTTATCGCAGATACTGCTTGGCACCAAACTATGCCGCCACACACTTATATGTATGCTTTGCCTTATAAATGGTATGAAAAATACCAAATGCGCCGCTACGGTGCACACGGCACATCTTTTCTTTACAATGCCAAAAGAGCAGCTGCCTTACTTGGCAAAAATCCCTTTGATTGTAATTTAATTATTTGCCATATCGGCAACGGCGCAAGCATGAACGCTGTTAAAAACGGTTTATCTTATGATACTTCAATGGGTTTAACTCCGCTTGAAGGGCTTATTATGGGCACAAGAAGCGGCGATTTTGATGCTTCCGTTGCTTTTCAGATGATGGAAAGGGAAAATATCCCCCCTGCTGAAATGTATAAAATTTTAAATAAAAAATCAGGCGTTTTAGGTATTACCGAAAAATACCAAGACAGACGCGATATTGAAATTGCCGCCGAAAAAGGTGATGAAAGATGCAAACTTGCTATTGAAATGGAAGCCTATCGTATGAAAAAATATATCGGCGCATACGCTGCTGCGCTTGGCAGAGTTGATGCTATTGTTTGGACAGCCGGCGTCGGCGAAAGAGGCCCCGTTTACAGAGAAAAAGCACTCCAAGGTCTTGAATATATGGGCGTTCATTATGACAAAGAAAGAAACTTTGCCGCAATGACAAAAAATGCAGAAAGTTTAATTTCTACACAAGACAGCCCTGTTAAAGTTTTTGTTATTCCGACTGATGAAGAAATCGTCTTTGCCGAAGATGTGGCAGCAATTTGCAATGGCACTTATGATATACACACAAACTTTAAATATTCCTTTGAAGATATTTCTTACAGAAACTCTTTAAGAGATGAATCTTTAAAAAAAGAGCTTATTAAAAAGCCCTTCTTAAGAAAAGCAATTATTAATACACCTAAGGAAATCTTAGGCGAGTAAATATCTAAAAATTATTTGCTTACACAAAAAACCCCGAGCAAAAAACTCGGGGTTTTTAATATTAATATACCCAATGAGCATTACCTGTTGGGGTTCCATTTCCTTTTGACTCCGGCTCTGCTTTCCCTGTTTCTTGTTGACATATTTGGTTACGAACATCACTCATCAAAGTAGAACCGAGCACTGTACAACGGTGTTTAGGACCGTATCTATTATATTTTAAATATACTTGATATTGCATATTTATAGAAGAATCGGCACATATAGCAGAGCACTCATCACCGTTAACACCGCCACAGCCACTGTGGCAATAGCCCCAATCATAATAATAAAACTTAGGAGTGCTAGTTTCTGTATTCCATCCGCTTGGCATAGAAATATCTAAATCATTTAAAACTTCAGAATATCTTCCATTTGCCAGGTGAAACATTTCTTGAGCATTAGCAATACTTACAGCCAGATTTTTAAGTGTAGACAATTTACTTTTTATAACTGCTTTTTGGTATTGCGGCACAGCAATAGCCGCTAAAATTCCAATAATTAAAACAACGACTAATAACTCTATAAGTGTAAATGCTTGATTTTTCATTAAAATACCTCTTTTTTTTCTTTTGTTTACTCGTCATTCCGGAAGGTCTTTGTCCGGAATCTCTACCGCTTTTATTTTAAAAAAACAGGAAGAGATACTGAGCAAAAACACCTCAGTATGACTTTATTTCATAAAGTCAGTTTATCAAAAA
>JAZKYS010000021.1:0-33480 GCA_045612285.1 Elusimicrobiaceae bacterium | reverse complement strand
TAGTTATAATTATTACATGTACAATCTATAGCTGATTGTGCATAAATTATATGTTAACTAGGAAGAAATATGGCTACTAATGATAAATTTTTATTAGATGGTATTATTGAAGAAAGAATTAAACAGAATCTTCCATCTTCTAAAAAAGATGAGGTTTTTGAATATTTAGTTTATCAACAAATTTTAAAAGATTATGATTTGTCCCAAGAAGAAATAGTTGATGGGTCAGTGGATGGACGAAATGACGGTGGAATTGATGCCATTTATATATTTGTTAATGGGCATTTACTGTCAGATCTATCCACAGTGTTTCTTCCTAAATCTAATGCTCAATTAGAAGTTTATATCATTACCTGTAAACATAAAGATTCATTCAAACAACAGCCTATAAATAATTTAATTGCAAGTTTGGAAGAATTATTTAATTTTTCATTAGCCTCATCACAGTTTAAGAGTGATTATAATTCTGATGTTTTAGAAAAGAGACATTTATTAGTTAATATATATAAAAAGATAGCTTCCATTTTAAATTTATTTAGTGTTAATTTGATTTATGCATGTCGTGGTAACACCTCAGATATTGGAGCTGATATCAAGAAAAGAGGTAAGCAACTAAAGGAATTATGTAAGAAAGATTTTAGTAACAGTATCGTAAATTTATCTTTTTGGGGAAATGAAGAACTATTACAAGCTTTTAGACAGCGTCCTAAATACTCTTTAGAATTATCATTTCATGAATGTTTAACACAAAATAAACAATATGTATTACTTGTAAAATTAGAAGATTATTTTAAATTTATAGTTGATGAAAAATTATGTTTGCGTAAATATTTATTTGATTCAAATGTGCGTGATTTTATGGGAATTAATGCTGTAAATAAAGATATTTTGAAAACTTTAGATAATCCTAATGATATAGATTTTTGGTGGTTAAATAATGGAATTACAATTTTAAGTACAGGAGCTACAATTGTAGGAAAAACAATATCTCTTGATGATATACAAATTGTTAATGGTCTTCAAACATCAGAATGTATTTATCAACATTTTAAACAATCTCCTGCAGCAGATAACAGATATGTTCTTATTAAGATTTTAACTAGCAATGATAGTTCTGTGCGAGATTCTATTATTAGGGCTACTAATAACCAAACAAATGTTGATACTTCTTCTTTACATGCTACTGATAAAATTCAAAGAGATGTTGAAGATATTTTAAAAAGAAATGGGTTATTTTATGAAAGAAGAACTAATTACTACATTAATTTAGGGATGCCAAGGGAAAAAATATTTACACCATTATATCTTGCTTCCGCATATACCAGTCTAATTTTAAAATTACCTCATCGAGCTACTGCCTTAAGAAATAAATTTATGAGAGAACCTGTTAAATATAATAAAATATTCTCTATAACTACAAATATAAATATATGGCCTAAATTAGCAAGTATTATGAAAACTACTGATTTACAATTAGAGAAAACTCGTAAGAAGCAAAATTTAAGTGTTGATAATTATTTAAAGAGCATTCGTTATGTTGTATCCTTACTAACACTAGGAAGATTATTTAAAAAATTTAATTTTTCAAGTCAAGAATTAATTGATTTGGATATATCTAAATACACTAGTCAAGAAATAGAAAAAACTTGGACAGATATTCAAGAATTTCTACCTATAACTTGGAAAAAACAAAATTGGAGAAAAAAGAAGTTTGTATTTGATATTTTAAAAAAAGCCGCTATGAAATTTTCTATTACAGATTTTGAAAAAATAGAAAAAAGAAAAGATTCTTTAATAGCATATAAGACATATAAATTAGAAGAGAGTTTTATAGCTAAGGTAAAAAGTAAAATGCCTACTCAACCTTGGCCTGCAGGTATCCATAAGCAAATAGCATCTGAATTATCTGTTCCTTCTGGAAAAGTTTATCAAGCAATTGATACTCTTATAAAACAAGGTGTTTTTTATATACAAAAAGATGGGGTTTTATACAGTAATATAGGAGAAATAATTCAACCTCAAAATAATGTTAAATAATTGTTCATAGTTTATTTGAATTTAATATAAAATCAATAAAAATGTTAAGATTAGCATTTTGGCTTTCCGAATACAAATAAAGAAAATGTTAAGATTAGACTTGAAAAATGTTAAGATTATTGTTAAGATATTCTTATGAAACATTATATCTATCAAAATAAAAATTGGCCCAACTTTACTTGGGATCAAACAAAAGTAAATAAATTACTTGCGGAAGTTTTAAGCGCAAAGGTTGTTTTATTTGGGCAAATGGCTTCTGTCGGTTTGCAAACCCAAGATAATACAAACTTGGATAATATCACTAAAGATATTGTTAAGTCAGCAGAAATTGAGGGTGAAATCCTTAATTTACAGGAGGTTCGTTCTTCTATTGCCCGTAAATTAGGTTTAATTATTGCTGATAGTATTCCCAGTAAACGTAATGTTGATGGCCTTGTAGAGATGATGTTAGACGCAATTAATAATTTTAACTCCCCTATAACAGATGAACGTTTATTTGGTTGGCATAATTGTTTATTTCCCACAGGTTATAGCGGACCTTATAAAATAGAAGTTGCTAAATACCGAACTGACCGTTTAGGCCCTATGCAAGTTGTTTCCGGTCCTATTGGTTTGGAAAAGGTTCATTATGAGGCTATTCCGGCAAAAGATGTTCCAAGCAATATGGCAATTTTACTTGATTATATTAATAATAACCCTGAAAACCTTATAATTAAAGCGGCGGTAGCACATTTATGGTTTGTTTCAATTCACCCTTTTGATGACGGCAACGGTCGTATTACTCGTGCTATTACGGATATGTTGCTTGCCAAAGCAGATAATGGAAGCAAAAGGTTTTACAGTATGTCCGCACAAATACAAAAAGAAAAGAAAGCATATTATGCTGCGTTGGAAAAAGCACAAAAAGGAACGCTTGATATTACAGCGTGGCTGGAATGGTTTTTGTCTTGCTTGAAACATGCATTTGAAACAGCATCTTCTGCTACTAAAACTATTGTGCTTAAGTATCAATTTTTGAATAAAATTCAGTCTCAATTAAATCCGAGACAACTTAAGATGATTAATATGTTGTTTGAAGGGTTCAATGGTAATTTAACATCTTCAAAGTGGGCGAAGATAAACAAAGTAACCCAGATGACAGCCAACCGTGATATAACTGAACTATTAGAACGTAATATCTTGGTAAAACATGGTGATGGACGTAATACTCATTATACTTTGCCTGATGATAAACAAAAATAGTTTTTTGGTAATTTGACGGCTGCCCTTAAAGTGTCCATCTTGTAGAAAGAACTGTCAATAGTGATTAAGAATCAGTAAAGAATATTTTTAAAAGCCCCAAAAAAGAAGCTTAATAAAAGTGTCCAAAAAGTGTCCATATTACTCTAAAAAATGCATTAAAATCAATTATAACTAGCAAACATTAGCAAACTTGGGAAATAAAAAACCCTCGTCGTAAACGAGGGTTTTAAATGGTGGGCCGAAAAGGACTCGAACCTTCAACCTTCCGCGTGTAAGGCGGACGCTCTAACCAGTTGAGCTATCAGCCCCTAAAATCTTAGGATAATATTATTCTACCAAATTTATAAAACTTTGCCAAATAGATTTGATATCTATAAATAGTTGAATTTATAAAAAGAGTAAAAGCTGTTTTAAAGAGGTATTTAAAAACTTAAGGATAATGAAATACATATTGAGTTTCATCTGAACCATACGGAATTGTCTGCCCTGTTTCGGTCTGGCAAATTTGGTATTGCGCAGAATTACTGGAAAGGCCAGGATATAACACACATAAAGTCGCTCCGGCTGAACCGGAGTCTTGCACATACTTGCCGTAGTGTTGGGTATACATTTGAATAGAAGGATTTGAGCAATTAGTATAGAGATTATTTGTTTCTTTTCTCCAATATATAACACAACTCCCCCAATCAAAAACTCTTTCATCGTTATAAACGCTGCTGCCGGGTTTGCTTCCGCCGATCTCTATATCTAAATCATCAAATTTGCCGGTATAACTTCCGTTGGCAAGATAATAAAGTTCTTCTGCTTCTATAATATCGCGGTTTAGATTTTTTAAAGTAGCGAAACGACTTTTTATAACTGCTTTTTGGTATTGCGGAACGGCGATGGCCGCTAAAATACCGATAATTAAAACAACTACTAATATTTCAATTAAGGTAAAACCTTTTTTCATTTTATTTTCTCCTATATTAAGAGACTAAGCGGTTGAGATTCCGGACAAAAACCTTCCGGAATGACGGCTTTATTAATTATTAGTCGTCATGCTGAGGTGTCTTTGCTCAGCATCTCTCCTATCTTTTAGATAATTTAATTTTATTTTTTTTTTTTTGAAATGCAAGTTTTTTTGTTTTTTGTCGCATTGTCCTACAAATATCCTTTGGCTTTTACTTTGTAAAAGTAAAAATATACTGCTCTTTGGACACAAGAGTATTGAAAAGAGTTGTTTTTAGGATAGTTTTTCAAGCAAGGCTAAAGCGGTATCCGTTGCTTGGCGGATAATTTGCGCGCGAGTGCCTTTAAAAATAAATTTTTTTGCCGTTAATTTTTTGGGCGTTTTTACCGCTATCCAAACAAGGCCGACGGGTTTTTTACTTGTTCCCCCCAAAGGTCCTGCTATGCCGGATGTGGAAACGGCGTATTCCGCCTTAAAAATCTTGCTTGCGCCACGCGCCATAGCTAAAACAACTTGGCGGCTTACTGCCCCGTATTTCTCAATCAAATTGCTATCAACGCCTAAAATTTCCGCCTTAGCCTGATTGGAATAGGCAACAATTCCCCCTTTAAAATAGGCGGAAGCACCACTTTTTGCTACAATCTTTTTTGCTATTGCCCCGCCGGTGCAGCTTTCCGCAACGGCCAAAGTTGTAAGTTGATTTATCTTCATATACTTAATTTTATCAAAAATATCTGTGCAAAATATATATTTTTTTTGCTAAAATATTTGTATAACCATAATTTAATAAGGAGTGTAATATGAAGAAACTTATTGTTGTATCAGTCTTATTCTCTTTATCCTTAGGTGCAAATGCTTTTGTGCAAAAATGCTTCTATGGTAAAGATTGTGTTGACGGCAAACTCGTAAATTATTGCGACAGAAAATGTGAAGCCAAAAAAGCTGCCGAAGAAGCCGCTTTAAGAGCCGAACAAGAAAGATTAGCCGCTCAAAGAAGAGCCGCTGCTTTAAGAGCCCAAAGAGAAGCTGAAGAAGCTGCCAGAAGAGCTCAACAAGAAAGAGAAGCCGCCGCTTTAGCTGCTATCGGTGCAGTTAGACAAACCGAAAATGAAATTGCCGTAACCTTAAAGAATGATATTCTTTTTGATTATGGTAAGTCCACTTTATCTCCTAAATCAAAAGAAACTTTAGATAAAGCTGTTGAACTTCTTAACAAATTACCCAACAGAAGTTTAGTCGTTGAAGGTCATACCGATTCTTCAGGTTCTGACGAATTTAATATGGAATTATCTGAAAAAAGAGCAAAAGCCGTTTATGATTATATGCTTGCTCAAGGTTTAGATATCAAATCCGTTTCCTACAAAGGTTATGGCGAAACAAGACCCGTTGCAGATAATTCTACAAAAGAAGGCCGCATTGCCAACCGCCGTGTGGAATTCAGAATTAAATAATTAATAATTATTTGACTTAAAAGGCCGCTTTTTTAGAAGGCGGCCTTTTTTATTGCGGCGGCTTTTGGGTTATTTTTTATTTTTTAGAAATTTCGGATACGCGGGGTTGCCACCCCCATAGGTATACCTCATTTCTAAAAGCGTTTTTCTTTCTAGTAAAAGAAAAACTAATTAAAACTATCTCCAAAATCCTTGCAATAATTTTGTGTCCTATTTTTTATAAAATGAAAAATTTTTATTTTATATAATTTATATATGGTTAAAAAAATATTTAAAAAATTGAAAGTAAAGAAAATTGTTAAAATTTGTTCTTATATTTTTGTTGTTTTAGTATTTATTTTATTGTTGGCGGAAATTTCTTTGAGATATTTTTTGCCTTTGCCAAGCGTAAAAACAAAAATTTTGGATAAAGTTTCTGCTGTTATCGGTGCAAAATTGACCGCGGGCGAAATTTCCGCCGGGCTTTTATGGATAGAAATTGATAATGTTGCCCTTGATACCGGTAAAGATAATTTGCTAACTTGTAAAAACCTAAAAGTCCGTCAAAATCTTTTAAAATTATTGAAAGGCCAAGTTTCCTTAAAACATATTTATATAGAAGAGCCTATTTTAAAAATTATCCGCTATCAAGACGGTTCTTTTAATTTTGATGCCCTCTTATCACAAGAAGAAAATGCTGCTAAAGAAGAAAATGAAACTTCCGGTGGGGTGCCCCTTGATTTAAGAATAAAAGCTTTGAATTTAAATAAGGCAAGAATATCTTATCTTGATTTAAAAGATAATATCAAGGCAGATATAAATAAATTAGATTTAACGGTAAATGATTTTTCCTTTTATGAGCCTTTTGAAGTAAATTTTTCCTTTATTCCCTATTTTGAGCAAAAAGGCCTTGTGATTGAGGATTCTAAAATTGCCCTATCTGCCAATATTAATTTGAGCGGGCTTAATTTAAAAGAAGCCTCTTTAGATTTAAAACAATTTGCCGTTCACTATAAAGAGGCCTTATTAAAATTAACCGATACAAAAGTAAATAATTTTGAAGACCCTTCTGCTGTTTTTGATATAGAACTGAAAGATTTTTCTAACGAAACTTTGCGCGCTTTTGCTCCCGATACCCCTGAGTTTACTTTATCTTCCTTAAAAGCAAAAGGCAGTTTTGATTATTTAACTAAACAAGAAAAATTAAATATAAAAGATTTAACTATCTCTGCCGAAGATACAAAACTTACCTATAATGGCAATTTGAATTTTGCTAAAGAGTTTAGCACAAAGGGCAAAATTACTTTAAATAGCGTTTTAGATTCTTTGGGGGCTCTATCCCCCCTTATTAAAGAATATAAGCCGGAAGGTAAAATTTCCGCTGCTTTTGATTTTGCCTGGCCGCTTGAGTTAAGCGGTAAACTTGATTTACAGGATATTGGCTTTTTTATTGAACAAGCAGGAACTTTTAAGGAAATTAATACTTCTGTTGAAGTTAAAACTATTGACGATATAAAAATAGAAGAACTTAAAGGTATTATAAATAAAAACCCGTTTACGGCAAAAGCAAATTACCAAAAAAAGAAAAATTATGCCGATGTGTTTTTTGATTTTAAAGCAGATAAACTATATTTGATTGATACTTCTGAGAAGAAGGAAGAAACTTCCGCTGAAGGATATGCGCAAACAGAGCAAACATCTCAAGCTGAAAGGGCGCAAGATAAGAGTGAAAAATCTTTGTTTGTGCCCATAAATATCAATGCCAAAGTTGATATAGCAAAACTTGATATTCCTTATATTAAAGGTAATAAAATTATTTTTAAGGCCAAGGCAAAAAATATAACCCCTCAAATGGACCAAACGCACGGCACTTTTGAACTTAATATCCAAGAAGGGCAAATAAAAGATGTTTATACAATTTCAAGCGCAAATGCTTTGACAAAAGTTATGTTTATGAGTCTTAGCGTTGTAAGTAAAGTGATAAATACTTTAAATGTGCTTGATTTGCTAAATGGTATGGGCAAATTGATTGCCGGCAAAAAGATTGAAGAAAGCGATGAAGATGAGATTATCGCGCATCAAAAAATTAATGGCAAACTTGATTTTGACACTTTCCAAACGCTTGTTGATTTTGACGATGGGTTTGCGAAAATAGAAAAATGCTCTTTTGTTTCAAGTTTATTTTCTTTTAGGGTTAATGGAAATATTAATTTTAACGACCGTAAAATTAAATTAAATGTGGATAGCGCCCCCGGCAAACATACCCAGGACGGCATTATGCCTTTAAGCATTGATATTAAAGGAACGGTTGAAGAGCCTAAAGGTTCTTTAAGTGTTATATCAAGCGTTAGTTCTTTAGTTAGCGACAGCGTTATGAATAATCCTGTATCAAATATACTAAAAAGCACTTGGGGTATGTTATTTTCTTCTGATAAAGAAGAAGCAGCCGCCGATAATGCTGATGCTGCAGAACCCAAGCCCACTGAAACACAAGCAGAACAAACTAAACCCGAGCAAAATACTCAAACAGAAAAACAAGCAGAAAAATAAAAGCATCTATAAAAATATAAATGCTTTTATTTAAAATTACAACTTTTATAAAGTTATTTAATTTTTTCGTTTGAAGATTGGCAGTTTATACAATATCTTGCAAAAGGAATTGCCAAAATTCTTTTTTTAGGTATCGGTTGGCGGCAAGATTCGCATATCCCGTAAATACCTTTTGAAATGCGGCGCAAGGCTGATTCAATTTGATCTAAATTTGCATGGGCACTGCTGTTAAGTTCAAACAAAACTTCTTTATCTAAACTTTGGCTTGCAATATCAATATCATCGCCTACTTCAACTTCAGGCATATCATTTTCTTTTTTTGATAAAATGCTTTTTTGGATTTTTTCGCGTTCTGCAAGCAGCCAAGTTTCAATTTGTTTAATTTCTTTTGCCGTAAGTTCCGGCCCTTTTGAATTTTTTTTAGTAACCATTTTTTATCCTTCCTTAAAAAATAAAATTTTTGATCACCCTATATATCAGGGCCAGGTTTTAAGCCTGGCCCTGGTCGGATATCTTCGGGGGGTAAATATCGAAGATGTCCGCGGGGATAAATATATTTAACTATATTTAAAATAAAGCCAATTGTCAAGACCCTTTTTGTAATGTATAATGTTTATGTAGTCATTTTTAGGAGAATTTTTATGAAAAAATTATTTTTTATTTTTTGCTTTATTCCAGCATTTGCCTTAACTGCTTTTGCCCAAGATTATAAAATTGTGGAGCCTTACGGCACAACAGAAACAAGCGGTAAACTCGCAAACAAATATGGCCAAAAATATACTTACTTGTATGATACTTCTTTAATCCAGGCAATTAAATTTAAAGATGAACAAAGAGTAAAACTTTTAATGTATGCCCATGTTAATCCTAATGAAAAAAATGACGAAGGTTTCACCCCCCTTTATTTTGCGGCACAATATCTTGAACCGGAAACTATGGCTATGATTATTGATAAAGGCGCAAAAGTTAATTTAAGAAGCACCTATAACTTAACCCCGCTTATGGCAGCGGCCGCTGCCGGCAGGGCAGATAATGTTAAAGTTTTGCTTGAATACGGCGCGGACCCTAACTTGCTTGATGATAAAGAGTTAACTGCTTTAGACCATGCCTTTAATAATCACCAACTTGAAACCGCAATTTTACTTAATCCTATTACAACGGCTAAAAAATCAACTATGAATTATGATGAGTGGGTAGATGAAACTATGAACGGCAAGGCCGCCTTAGAACATATGACAAGCCCTGAACCCCAGGAAACGCCAACAAGCGTAAAAGAAGCAAAAGCCGCTGTTGCCTATAATCCGACCCTTGCCGAAATTGACGCCAAAATTGAAGCAACACGCCAGGCCTTAGGCCGCCTTATCGCTTTAAGAAAACAAATTGCCGATGCGGAAGCTGCCGCCATACAAGAGCAACTTTCACAAGAAACAAATACTTCTGTTGAAACAGAACAAACAGTAAAGCCGGCAGAAAATGTTGAGTCAAAAACAACAACTTATACCAAAACAACAACCACTAAAATGACGACTACAACAAAGACTAATACTAAACCGGCAAAGATTGCCCAGCAGACGACAAATAAATAATTTTAAAAGCCCCCTCGTCTGAATTTTGGACAAAGGGGCTTTTTTATGCTATAATTGTTAGTATAGACTTACAAATATAATAAATCTTAGACATATTTTTTAATTAATTAGTTAGATATAACTTACATTTTTGTGTTTTTTGAGAAGAGATAATTTTATGGAAGAAAATTTAAAGAAATTAACCCAACTTAAAAAAGGCCAAGAAGGCCATATTGCCGCCTTTGATACAAAGGATAAAAACCTTATTAAAAAGATGGAAGATATCGGACTGCACATCGGTTGCCATGTGGTGCGTAAAAACTCAAGCACGCCTGTTTTTATTAAAGCGGGCGATATTGAACTTGCACTAGGCAGAGATTTTGCCAAATATGTTTTAATAAAAGCTTTTTCCAAAACTATTTTTATGCTTGGTAATCCAAATGTGGGCAAAAGCAGTCTTTTTTCGCGTATAACAGGGGTTAAGACGGCAGCCTCAAATTACCCAGGCACAACGATATCTCTTTTAAAAGGCGAAATGGTTATAAATAACACTTCCTATAATGTTTTTGATACTCCGGGCACTTATAGCCTTGATTACGAAGATAATATCTCTAAAGAGGCCTGTGAGTTAATTAAAAAGAAACCTTTTGATATTGCCCTCTATGTTTTAGACGCCCAACACATGGAAAGGAATTTGCTTTTTGCTATGGATGTTATTTCGCTTGGCAAGCCGACTATTCTTATTTTAAACAAATTTGATATTGCGCAAAAAAAGGGTATTGATATTGATAAAAAAGTCCTTTCCGAGATGCTCGGCGTGCCGGTGGTTATAACAAACGGCTTAAATGGCGACGGGCTTAAAAAACTTTCCGTTTTAATTGATAAAATGGTGCAGGGTAAAATAGAAACAAATCCCCCCGCCCTTCCGCAAAAGCAGGAAGAAAAGTGGAAGTTAATCGGCGAAATCAGCAAAAAAGCGCAAACAATAAAGCACCGCCACCCTTCCTTCTTAGAAAAAATTGAAGAAGCCGCCACAACGCCCTTTTTTGGCATTTTAATTGCGCTGGTTATCTTGATTAGTTCTTTTTGTTTGGTGCTTTATCTTGGCGAGCATATAATTGATTTTTTAAGTAATCTTTATGAAAGTTATTATTTGCCCTTTATTCAAAATGTTTTTAGTTTCTGTAAAGGCACTTTTTTGTGGGATTTCTTAATAGGGGTTAGCACGCCTGAGGCAGAGGGTTTTGGCCTTTTGACGGAAGGTCTAAAAATACCTTTTATTGATGTTATGCCTTATGTTGTTTTGTTCTATGCTATTTTGGAGTTTCTTGGCGAACTTGGCTATTTGCCAAGACTTGCTATCTTGCTTGATAGGTTTTTACATAAACTTGGTTTGCACGGTTATAGCGCAATACCTATAATGCTTGGGCTTGGCTGCAAAGTGCCGGCACTCTTGGCCGCAGGCCGCCTTGAAACAAGACGCCAAAAAATTATTGCTATGGCCCTTATTTTTATGATGGCGCCTTGTATATCGCAAAGTGCTATGATGTTTAGTTTAATTGCCCCTTTTGGTATAAAATATCTTATTTTGACTTTCGGTATTATGTTTGTTGTTGCCGCCTTAACAGGCACTATTTTAAACAAAATTTTGCCCGGCGATAGCGCAGATATTTTTATGGAAGTCCCCTCTTGGCAGTGGCCTAAAGCAAGTGTTTTAGGTCGCAAAATTTGGCAACGCACAAAAGAATATCTTTTTGAAGCCGTGCCTTTGATTTTGGCCGGTATGGTTATTATAAGTGTGGCACAGATGATTGGCCTTGTTGATTTTATCGGCAAAATCTTTGCTTTTCCGACGACTTTTATGCTCGGCCTTCCGCAAGATACATCTTCGGTAGTGATTTTGGGTGTTTTAAGGAAAGATGTTTCTATTGCCCTTTTAGAGCCGTTTAATTTGACCGCCAAGCAACTTGTTATTGCAAGTATCTTTATGTCAATGTATTTGCCGTGTGTGGCTTCTTTCTTTGTTATGCTAAAAGAAGCCAAGTGGAAAGATACTTTAAGAATTATCGCGATAACTTTATCTGTTTCTTTGCTCGTTTGCAGTTTGCTTAATATTGTTTTGTAAGAGTGGCTTCGGGTTTTTGGAAAATTTTAATTTTTTTCAAATTTCGGATACACGGGCTTGCCAGCCGCTCTAGGTATACCTCATTTGAAAAAGCGTTTTTCCTTAGGAAAAACTAATTAAAATTTCCTCAAAAATACTATGCCTTTATATATTTTGCTCGGTCAGCATTATCAAACGCAAAACACTCGCAAAAAATATGCTCTGCTTGTTTAAATATTGCAAATTATTTATAGTTTATTATAAATAATTTTAATAAAACCAAATATAACTAATATCCTTTTACTCCCATTTTTTATTTTCTTAAAAAGTTTAAATTTACTTATAGGTAAGTATTTTTTACTAGTTTTATGATAAATAAAATCAACTTTATTGAATTGTGTATGATTTATTTGCTTTATTTTCATAAACGACATACAAATTTCTTTTAGGTAATTAGCATATTTAAGATATTCAGTTGTATTTGTTATATTTCCATATTCATCTTTGTTTATTTTACAGATAAAATTATTATTTTCATCAAAACCAATATAATTTAATAAATTATATATTCCTTTAAAACGCTTCCTATCAAATTGTGGCATTATTAAAATTACGGGCGTACCTAAAGCAAGGCAAGGTAGAGCACAATGTATTTTGGTTGTTATTACTAATTTTGCTTTAGCATAATCTTTTAATAAAGATTGGGCTTCGTATAAACAACCTTTGTAATCGCTATTCAATGGATAGTGATGTGTTTTATAAAATATTTTATTTTCCGGAAAATTCTCTAATATTTCTTTAATTTTTTTATCTATTGGGTTTATTTTATCATCAATAATTTTATATCCAACGAAATATATATTATTGTTTCTTTCTTCATTTTTTATGCGGTAAGTTTCGCCAAGGGTTAAGGTTAAACAAGCAGAAAAATAAGCCTTTATATCATTTTTTAATAAAAAATCTCTAGTGTTATAATCTCTGCAACCTATGGGTTCATTTTCTTTTAAATATTTTAGTGTTTCTTTAGAAACTTGTTCAGGATTATTTATATGGAAAGACACAAATAGAGGTTTTATCTTTTTAGAGAATATTTTATTTTTTTCCCAAAAATAATGCCAACCATTTACAATCATATTTATGTTATCCCCAGCATATATTCCAAGTTGGTCTCTATCTGTATAGTTATTTATTTCAGGTATAAATTGCCTTGCAGCTAATGTTTGTATATAATCTCCGATATTTACACCTTTTGGATTAGCATATCCTTTCTCACGAATATTGTCATTGTAAGTATAAATTAGTAATCCGTTTTTGTCATATAAAGTTTCCTGCGAAATTTTATCTAAATGTATTTTCATCAAATTATCTAACATTTATTATTCTCCTTTAATCAATCACTCCTAAAATTGTATTTTTAAAACCGCGGTGTTTTATACGGATATAAAACTTTGGTTTTAAAAAACACAAAGGATATCTTAGCCAATATTTAAAAGCAATTTTAAGCAAATTTATAAAAGAAAAATCATCTTTTGGGGTAAATTCTGCCCAAGGGGAGTTTTTCATCATTTCAATATATTCTTGTCTAAACTCACTTATATTATTTTGTTTCCACGGTTTAAAATGGCGCACGGCAGGGTCTTTTTGATCTTTAATAATTTCTGCTTTATCATCTTGTTTGTTAACTAAATAAGGGTCATAACAATGGTTGCGCATATTCCAAGTTTGGCTTATTTTTAATATTTTTGAGTGCAAAAGGTAGTTTATACAATCTTGGTCTGCGTAATGTAAATCTTCACTATGGGTGCCGGCATATTTAAAAAGGGCATCGGCAATACTTTCCGTCTTCCATTTTTTGTTATTTATCAGTAAAACTCCTGTATTTAAATAGTTTGCGGGTAAAGTTTTATCTTTAAATTTTGATAGAAGATAACTTTTCTTAACGGCAAAATCAACTGCTCCTGCCATATAATAATTTGAAATATCTAAGTTAAATAAAGGAGCAAGCGATTTACGCACAAAAATATCGCAATCTAAATAAAGCAGTTTATCAACTTCAATTAACCATGGTACTAAAAAGCGGGCAAAAGTAGTAAGGCTTAAACCTGTTTGATTTGCGTGGCAATTTTTAAACATTTCATCATTTACAGGAATATAAGTTATTTCAAAATCTTTTATTTTTTTAAGGGTGGCAATTTTATCTTTTTCTTCTTGCTTTATTTGATTATCTAAAATAAAAAAGTGTAAATTATCTTCTTTGTTTGCGCTTTTTAAAATTGACATAAGCGCAAGCCCCATATATTTTGCGTAATTATTATCCGTTGCAAAGCAAATATTTATTGTTTCTTTCATTTTTTCTCCTATATGGAACCTTGCAAAGGATGCTATAAATAAAAAACGGCTGTCGTATAAGGGCACTAAGCGGGACACCCAAATACAACAGCCGCGGTCTGCCGCTCTTAGTAATATAAGAACGGCAAACACTCGGCACGCAAAATCAAGGGGATCAGCCAAGTTCCTGCGTGCCTCAAATACGAGCTGTTTTTGGACCGCTTAGTTCTTTTGATTTCTCAAAAGCTCTCCTTGTTATTCACAAGGTTCCAAAAATGCTTAAAATTGTTATAAATTATCTTGCGATAACTTATATTTTTATTATAACTATTTGCTTAAAACTTTACAAGTCCTAAAATATATTTCTACTAGTAAAGAGATTATTTTCTTCTCTTTATCGTATCTCTCTATACTCCGCACTCACGGGAGCTATGTTCTCTCTACTTAACAGGAATTTCTTCTCTTTATTTTTATTCTTCTCATACATCCGCACTCACTAGTTTTTACTATTTTTATATAGTATAAACTAGTTAACAACTCTCAAAGGGATAAAGGGATAATATGATATAAAATAAAGAAATTACAAGATATTCTTAATGTATTATCTTAGAAATAAATATCCTCCGGCATAGTCGGGGGTTAGTTTACAAAAAGCAAAATTCCTAAACATTTATATCCGGGAAATTTTTAATACAACTTTAAAACGTTCACCTTATAATTTTCTCCATATTTATACATAAGAACAGACGCTCTATGTAGTCCGTCTAAAATTTCATTTTTTTGATTTATCACAATAAAATTCTTAAAATTTGTTGAATTTTTTGCTGAAGATAACAATTTTTCAAATCTTGCGATATTATGCCTATCTTTTCCTTCTTTTGTGTCTTTAAACTTACAATAGGAATCATAGGTTTCTTTATCCCCCATAAGATATAAATAAGGGGGCGCGGCATTAAGAGGATATGTCCATAACCCTTCTTTTACAAAAAGGACAGCACGAAGTTTTTTTAAAGGTATAGAACAAAAACGATAATGACGATAATAGGGAGATTGGGAAACAAAATTTTTTGCCCAAGTTTGATCTAGCTGTGTTTTAAGTTTTTCTTGTAGTAAAAGCTTGGTAGGTTTTTTTCTATATATTGTTGAAAAGAAATTTTTTTTGAGCCTTAAAAATAGCTTCGAAATTTTGTATTGCAGTATAGGAAATAAAAATTGGATATTATTAAAACCAATTTCTCGTAATTTTTTAAATTCTAATCTGCAATTTCTGTAATGTATATGGTAATGACCCTCTTTTTGCCATTCTATTTGTAATCGATCATTATATTTAGATTTAGATGGCAAACAAAAGTCTTCTATCAAAAGTTTAAAATTATAATTATTATACGGAAAAGTTTCTATTTCTTTTCTGTCAATTTTTTGTAATAAATCAAGAATATGCAGAAATTCTTCTTTATCAAATTCTAAACAGATATTTCTATAGTGCAAATGCACATTCTCACATAATTCTAATGTGAATCTTGTGTTATATAAAGAAGGTGGGACGCTTCTTTTTTTTAATATTTTAACAGTTCTTCCCACAATAATCTCCTAGTCAAATAAATATTCAAAAGCCGTGCACAAAAAAATATCACAATTTAAATAAAGCAGTTTATCTGCATTAATTAGCCAAGATACAAAAAATTGTGATAGGTTATGTTATAATAAATTCTATTCATTATAACTATTTAATTAATTTATTGCAATATTTTTGTTTGAAAATCAAAATAAAATATTAA
The DNA here is from genome assembly GCA_045612285.1 of Elusimicrobiaceae bacterium. Lineage (GTDB taxonomy): Bacteria > Elusimicrobiota > Elusimicrobia > Elusimicrobiales > Elusimicrobiaceae > Proelusimicrobium. The sequence continues at coordinate 17,494 of JAZKYS010000021.1, read as the reverse complement.
TATTATGAGAAATGCTAAAAACACCCCCTTTTAAATAAAAGAGAGGGTGTTTTGGCAAGGAGAAAGGAAATGGCAGTTTCCTTTTTCTTTTTTTGTTCCTTTGTCTTTCTTATTTCTTTTGCTATTTCTTAATAGAAGCACGCAAGCCAAAAAGGGCAAGGGCTTCAACTAAAAGACTGGTTGCCTCGTTAGTTGGCAAATTTTGCAAGAAAGTAGCAAAATCGGCAAAACTATTAAATGCTACCGCTTGGTCTAAATAGCCAAGCAGGGCCTGTAAGAGCAAAATAAGGGCAGCGATATAAGTCTTTTTACCGCGTAAAAACTCCCTTATTTTTAGCAAGAAGTTTTTTAATTTTGCCGGCATTAGAAAGTTTAATATTGTATCTAACATTTTTATTTCTCCGTCATTTTTTTAATTTTTCCAAAAGCAAGGTTTTTGTTTCCTTTACTTCGGAATAAATTAAAGTTGTTTTATTTTCCAAAACATTTTGTTTGGTGTTTATTAAAATAATTTGTTCTTCAAGTTTATCAAGCCGTTTTGGCGTTGAAATTGTGCTTGAAAGCCACAGCGAAAATGCTACAAGTGCGCTGATAATAAAAATTAAATTCCTTAAAAGGCCACTAAATAAAGTTATTTCCTGCGGTTTGGTTAATTGCTGTGTAAACATAGTTTAGATTTCCTTTAAGTCAAGGCGAAGAGTCCAATTTTCAAGATCAAATTCAAGGCCTTCAACGGACATATCTGCTTCAAGATAATTTGTATAGTCTATTGTAAGAGTATCGCCAAGTTCAATTTGAGGCAGAAATTTGGTGTTAATTACTGCGCGCTTTTTAACTTGGCAGACTTGCTCGTAAATTGCGCTTACAGCGGCCAAAGCAAGGTTTGCGTTTTCGGGCGGTAAAAGCGTGCCACCGGAAATTTTTAACTCTTTTAAGCCGTATTTATCAATTAAATTTGGGCGGGTAGAATCTTCAAAACTATTATCTTTAACTTCCTGATAAGTGCCAAAGTTAACGCCCACGCGGTTAAAAAGTTTATCAATACCGCTGTTTTGATATTCAATATTTATAATTTCCCCCTTTGTCAAAGTTAAACTTGGCTCGGAGTAGGTGCGCTTTTTAAACAAAAAAGTGCCGTCTGTTTTATAGCCGATAATAAAACCGCTGAGTAGCGCAAGTTCCTGGATAATTTCAAGGCAGTTTTTTTGATAAGTGTTAACAAGCGCGATATTAACGCTGTTTGTATAAAAAACTAAAGACCAATTATTTAAGACGGGGCTTGATGTTTGGTCTTGGTTGCTGGCGGCAGACCATTTAAGCTGAAGATATCTTTTATCTGTAGCGGGCGTTTGATTGTTTGTTATTTGGGTCCAAGCGCTCCAAGAATCTTCAAGCGTATCTTTTGCGCGCCAAAAAGTTTGGCAAGTGCCGTTATTTAAAGTTTGGTTGACACTAAAATTATCCCAATTTATAAGATAAACGCCGCCATCTATAACAGGGCTTAAATAAGTGCCCTTTGGGCTAGTGTCGCCTGTGCCTGTTGCTACAAGCGGACTTAAGCCAATATTGCTGATACCCTGATAGCCGTTATTTTGCATTTTTAAGACAAGATAACTGCTTTGCGTGTAAGTGTTATCCGTTGCCAAAAGGCCAAGATAATGCCAAGAACTTTCGCTTGGTTCAAGGGTTTTTAGCCAAAGGTAAAAATTACCGTTTTCGTCGCGGGAAAGGCGGTATCTTATTTTTGTTATGTGAGAGCCAAGTGAATAACTTGCCGCGTGCAAACCTGTAAGAGTGCCATTATCCACTCTATAAAGAGCGCAAACCATATTGTTGCCGTATTTAAAGTGAAGAAAGCAGTATCCGTTTGTATTTCGGTAATCGTTGGCAGAGGAAATTAAAAAATTTAATTGATTTTCGCTATCATCCCAATTTGAGCTTGCGTCAATTTGCCAAGTGCCATAGGCCTGCGTGCTGGGTGTATAGGCCGTTGCCGGGGATGAAAGTAAACCGCTTGAAAGCCACGCGCTTGTCGGCGTAAAAGTAAAGGAAACATTACTCGGCTTTTCAAGCGTGGTCCAAGAAAACTCCGCGTCTTTTAGAAAATTATTTTCAAGCTGTAGTGTGTTTGAGGAAATTTCTACATTTTCCAAAGTTCCCTCGTCAAAATGGGCAAAGGCAGGTTGTTCAAAAGTGTTTGTGATAGCGTGGTCAAAAGAAACATCATCAATATCGGTGTTTTGGCTGTGTGCTGTCTCTGCAATTTGCCCGGCCAGCCAAGCTAAAGATTTGTTTTGCCACCAATAAATATAAGACACCCACAAAATTTGCCCCGTCGTTAGCGCATTTGTTAGTTTTATTTTTGCGCCTTGGTTAAGCTCGTTTAAAGAGGAAATTTTATAATCTAGACTTGCTTGCAAAATTGTTGCTGTGTCAATGCTTGCGCCTTGTTTGACTTCTAAAATAACGCCGACGCCAAAATTTATTGTGTAAAACTCTTGACCTTCATCTTGACCTAGTAGTTCATTTGTGGCGGTATTTGAAATTTGCTCTGCCGAGTAAGAAGAAAGTTTTTCAAGCTCACCTTTAAGCGTGATAGAGATTGTTTTATCCTCAGGGTATTCTTGCGCGGCAGATAAAATAAAACCGCGGAAAAGCAAAATATCTTCTTTACCTTGCGTTGTGTTTGCGCCGCCGTAAACTTCCACCTTAGAGCCAAAAAAGTTTTCCTCACTTGCAAAAAAAGAGTTCTCTGCGCCCGGTGTAAATTTTTTATCAAGATTATTTAAAACAATATTTGTATTTGCGCAAGACCAAGTGGAGTAGGCCTCGCTGTCAAGTTTCCATTTTATCGGAGATATTTCCACAAGATATTTTGAAATATCCTGCGCGGTAGCAAAATCATACTCTAAAGTTTCGCTATTCCACACGCGCTTATATAAAAGAATTTTTTTATAATATTTTGGCGTTTGGCTGTTTAGGGCCTTGTTTAGAGAAGAAGAAATTTGTTTCATTTTTTACCTCTCAAGCAAAGTTAAATTTAAAGTGTAAAGCGCATTTTGGCGGTTTAAGTGGCAAGAAAAGGGTTCTTTTAGGGCAAATTCGCCAACGAAATATCCGTCAAAATCGCCAAAAAGAGCATAAGTTAAAAAAGTATTATTTTTTAAAACGGTTTTTATTTGTTCAAGCAAAGTTTGCGAAATGTTAGAAAGATTAAGATTTAATTTCTTTTTAACAAATTCCTGCCAGCAAACAAGACTTCCATCGGCAAGATAATAAGTATTACCTTTGACGGTATTATCAAGCGTGTAAGAACTTAAAATATTTGTTAAAGAAAGTAGTTTTTTGACGATATAAATATCTTCAAAATCAATAGTTGTATTAAAAGTCAGGCGGATAATTTGCGCTGTAATTTGAGTGGTTAAAATAAAAAATTTATCTTGCTTTTGGCTTTGGGTTAAACTTGGACCTTCCGTCCAAGATTCTTGCGCGCTGCTTGCTTTATAATCAACTTGCCCACTTGTAAGAGCGGTGTTTTTTATTAAAAAAGCGTCAATTTGTTTTGCCTCGCTGAAAGTGATTGTAAAAGTGTTTGAAGAAGTGCTTGTTTGCGTTGTTGAATCAATTAAATTTGCGCTATATAAAGTTATTGGACTAGAAATCATAAACTTGCCTCCCTATCTTTTTGTTTGCCTATTTTATAACTGATTTTGGCTTGTTCTACCGCCCAAGAAACGCCTTTTCTGGCGGCTTGAGCGATTTGCTCGCAAAGTTCTTTGGCATTTGCGCCGGATGAGGTTTGCGCATTTATTGTTATGGGGCTGTTTATGGTAATAGTTGGCGTTTCTTGGGACTCTGTTTGCTCGGGTGATAAAACATATTCCCCCTCGTGCAACAAATAAGGGCCGGTTTGGTTTATCGGTCCGCCTGTTCTGCGTGAACCAAGAAGGTTGCCAAACAAACTTGTCCCCCCGCCGAAAACTGCGCCAAAGAAACTTTGCGTTGCCATTTGCGCGCCCATAGATAAAAACGAAGATAAAATGTTTTTAAAAACGCCTTTTGCCAAATTTTCCAAGTCAAGAAAATTTTTGGAAGCAGAGTCAAAAAAACTGTTTAAAGAAGCGCTTGATAAAACATTTATTTTACTTGCGCCCGAGATAAAATTACTGCTCCACTTATCTGTTTGATTGTTTAAGTTATTATAATATTTGCTAAATTCCTGTGAACTTTGGTTAATTTCTTTCTCTGCTTCTTTAAACCCCTGCGGGTCAAAGAGGCTGGAAAGTTCTATAAAAAAAGAGCCTGCGCTGTTTGTCATTTGCTTATTCCTATTTGTGAAAGTTGCGCGGTGGTGGCTTGTTTAAATTTTTTTGTGTAGCCAAGTTGACCGGCCGCTCCGCGTGTAGCCCAAATTAACCAAGATAGGTTTTGGGCCAAAATATATTCGGTATGATAACCGTAAAAAGACGCACAAAAACTTATGGCACCTAAAAGAGCGTCTAATTCTTTTTTACTTTCAGGGCCTGGGAAAAATTTGCCATTATCAAGGCAAAATCATTAACCTCGCTTAAAGTTTTGGTTAAAATACTAAGTTCCTGTAAAGTTATTTTATCTTCGGGGCAAAGAACATCTTTAAAAGCATTGTTAGTTAGAAGATTTAAAATTTCTTTTGTTTTATTTGTGCCGGCAATTTCAAAAATCTTGGCAAGAATATTTTGATTCTCTTTTAAATTTTTAATTTCGCCGTAAATTTGACCAAGTATTCTGCCAAGTAAAATGGCATTTTTTATGCTGATAGGTTTTATTTCAATATCGCGCCCCATAATTTTTATAGTTTTGGTTTGGGGCACAAGTGCTTCAAGCGGGTTCATTATTTTTCTCCTTATAAATTATTTTTATTAGGTTCGGGGGCGGTGTTTTATAAAATACCCCCGAACCTTTGTCGTCGGTGTTTTTGTGTTTGCCTAGGCGGAAGTAATATCTTCTATTTTGCCAAAGCGTTTATTTAAGTCTTTTGAAGTATCGCATAAAACATCAAATTCTACTTCAACTAAAGTTTCGCTGTCGCGTTTATAGCTTTGGCTTGTTTTGCCTGTTGGGCGGCATTTCCAAAAAGTATATTTACGGCTGGCAGAGCCGGGGCCTTTAACATTGATATAAAGGGTTTTATAAGTTTCGGCTGATTTATCGCCGAATTCAAAAGTGGTGCCGGCAGGGGTAGGGTAGCCAAAGGCAAGGGCAATATTTGCTAAAGTTGCTTCCGCAAGGGAAAATTTAATTTTTAAACTTTCCGCCGTAATAATTTTATCAATAATACCAAGACATTGATCAACCTTAACTTCATAAGCGTTTTCTTCGTGTTCAATGGTGATACCTCCTTTAATAAAACCTAAATCTGTTGCGTTTGCTTCGGTTGTGCCGTAAGCGCCGGCTTTTAAAGTGCTTTGGGCATTTAAACCCACGATAATATTTGTTGGTGTGGACATTTTGTTCTCCTATATTTTTTTAAATTTAAAAATAAAATTTATAGCGCGCACATGGCGGCCGAGTTCGTCTAAAAAATCATTTCCCCCTATTTTTTTGGAATAATAAATTTTGTAATCTTGGGAAGGTATTTCACTTGCAGTTAAATCAAGCAGTTCAGTTAAAAGATAGCTGATTTGCACAATTTGCAAAAAATCATCTGCGGTTATTGTTAAAGTTATTTGTTCCGTGCTTAGAACTTCATCTGTTGTTCCGCCGGGGTTTGTGGTGCGGTAAACAATATAAGGCGCGTGAGAAGATATTCTTGCAAAGTTAGGGTAAATCTTGCTATCTGTTTGCGTGCTTGAGAGAACTAAACTTAAAGCCTCGTCGGAAGCTAAATAATTATAAATATCTTTTAAAATCATAAGAATTTTCCTATTTCCTTTGTTTCTTCTTTTAAAATAAGCGCGTATTTATTTAAAGTCGGTAACATAAAAGGGCGTGGGGCGGTTTTTTCTGTGCCGTATTCTAAATAAAGGGCGTAAGGCGCGCTATCCGCGCAAAAAACTTTTATTGTTAGAGTATCTTTATTTTCTTCTAAAAGATAATCAACGGAATTTTGTAATTTACCGCTTTCTTTTCTAGGTGCTTCAAGCGGTAAACTGCGCACGATTTTTGCGCCGTTTTTTGATACGGGAACATCTAAAATATCTTTTATTTCCTGCTTCATTTGCGCGCCTAAATTCTGCGCGGTTTGCTTTTGAATATTTTTCAAATTAAGCACAGTTTCCGTTAAGTTTTTGCTAAGAGTTTCAAAAGAAGAATTAAGAGAAAAATTAAACATTTTAAACAGTCCTTTCCAAATATAAGCACAAGTAGCGCCCGGCCCCGCCAAGTGAAAGAGAGCCAACAACATTGTAAGTTTTGCTATCAACAACAACGCAAAAATCCGTTTGCGGTAAAACTCTTTCAACCATATAAAGTGCGTGGGTTGCTTTTTGATAAGCCGGGCTGCCGTAGCGGCGTTCGCTTACGGCTCTTGTTCTTAAACGGCAGGGAACATTTGTAGCAAAATCAGTGTAAGTTATTTTTTGCTCGCCGCTGTTTTGCGCTGTTTGATAAGAGGCACTTTTTAAAGTGCAGGTTTTATTTAAAAGTGTTTTAAAACTCATAAATCAATCCTTCTATATCCTTCTAAGAGCATAGCTACTTGCGGGGCAATGGCGTGTTCTTCATAATAACTGATGCTGTAATCGCCAAGAGTTTCGCCTTTGATATTGCAATCTTCCTGTATTTTTAAAACTTCTTTTACCCAATGCCAAATGGCAAGTTGAATATTCTTTGGCACGCTTGCCGTATTTGCGCAAATACCTGCAATATAGGTTATTAAAACAACGCCTTTCCAATTTGTAGGTTTTTTGATAATGCCATTATATTTATCAAGTTTTAAAATAGCTGTATCAATAGTTTGGCCGTCTTCAAGAATAGTTGTGATACTTGTAATCGGATATTGCTGAAGTTGTAAATATTTTGTTTTAGAGCCTTGTTTATCGTGGGGTTCTTCGGTAATAGTGCGGGCAACGATATTGCGGCCCAAATATTTTTCGGCGGCTTCGGTGCAAGATTCAATAAGTATTTCATAAAGAGAATCTTTTGAGGTATCTTGCGCACTTACCCCCAAAAAAGTTTTTAAATTTTCCAAAGTTGTTGCTGCTGTTGTTGATAAAGACATAAAAAAGTTTCCTCCTTTAATTTTTTAAGCAGGGCGGCATTTTTTAGATACCGCCCGTGGAGAATAAAAGTTATTTAAAGATTAAATAACTAAATGCGCTGCCGTAGGTAACATCAATAGAAAGGGCTTGCGTAAAGCGGAGCCAGGTTTGGTCCGTCATAAAGGCACTTTCTAAAACGCTGTCGGTAGAGTTCCAAGAAGCAGCATCTTGGGAAACTTTAACAGTCATACTTTCTCTTGGGGAGATAAGCAAGTTTTTGTTAAATCTGCCAAAGAAGGCTATTGTTTTATCCCCGCCGGTTAAGGAAGAAGCGGAAGAAACTTCATTAGGTATTTGGGAACTTACAACATAAGGGGTGTTCCAAATTGTTGCAGGGGTGCCCAGTGAAGGCGGTGCCCAAATATAATTGCCGTGAGTATCTTTTAACTTCATTAATTTGCTAAGGCCGGCTCTTGAAACAACTAAAACACCTTCTCTTGCGTTTTGGTCGTTTAAGCTAAATAGCAAGTTGGCAATATCGTCAAAAGAAACACTTGTAGAAGCCATAGAAACAGCATTAATACCGCTTGTGTTTAAAATACCGTTGAAAGGATCGCTGGAAGCGGTTTTACCGATTAAAGCAACTCTTTCAATTTCAAGGGCCATGGCTTCGGCTACAAGTTCGGATAAGAACTGAGTTAAGTTAATGGCGCTATCTCTGATTAATTCATCAGTACATTTGATAACTGTTGCCAAAACTTTTGCGGTTTGTTCAATTTGACCGAAAGTCGGGTTTGTGATACCTTTAACGCTGTTCTCGCTAACCCAGCCGACTTGTAAGTTTGTTAATTGTTTGGGGATTTGGCGTTTCCAAGTAGACATTGGCATAATATTGGCAATTTTCATAATTGCGCTACTTTCGTTCATTAACTTGAAAACTTGACTAGAAAATTCGCTAGGCACCAAATAACCGCCGCCGGTGGTGGCAGTATCACCTTCGGCTAGGACAGATTTAAAATCGTTTAAAATAGAGTGTTTATTTTTGGCAGCAAGTAAAAAGTTTTTCATATTGCCGAATTTGCGGCCATATTCGCTTGTCCAAGGTTGTTCGGGTTTATTGCGCCCGCTTTTAGCAAAAGCGGAAAATTTTTCTAAAACATCTTCTTCTGTTGTGGGCAAAACGGCTTTACTTTTTTGCGGGTGTAAATTGGTGATGATATCTTCTATCATCTTTTCTGCTTTATCTTTGGTTAAGCAATCGTTTATTTTGGAATCAAGGGTTTGCCTTAATTCTTTTATGGAACTCATTATTTCGTCCATCAGTAAGTTCTCCTGATAGGGTTTTTGAGTTTTTCTTTTTGTATAAAAAAGAGCCCTCAAACCCTGTTTGGTTTGACGACTCTCCCAATTTCTGATACAAATGTATCAAATTTATTTTTGCTTGTCAAGAAAAATTTTTTACTTCTCAATATAACAAGAATAATGTTATAATGAAATTATATTGTAAATTGTAGGAGGTTTTTTAATGCAAAAAAATATTGAAAAGCAAAAACAACCCGCAGGCCTTTACCTTTTATTTGCAACGGAAATGTGGGAACGCTTTAGTTTTTACTCTCTTAAAGCCCTGTTTATTTTATATTTGACAAAGGAACTTTTACTTTCAAAAGAACAGGCAAGCGGTTATTTCGGAACACTTATGAGTTTGATTTTTTTATCCCCCCTACTCGGCGGATATATTGCCGATAAATGGATAGGCAAAAGAGCTTCAATTATTATTGGTTCTTTATGTATTATTGCCGGGCAGTTTTGTATGGGGCAGGGCTCTTTGCAGGCGGTGTTTGTGGCGATGGGTTTAATTGTTATAGGCAATGGCTTTTTTAAACCTAATATTTCAAGTATCGTCGGCGACTTGTATGAGAAAAATGACCCAAGACGCGATAGCGGTTTTACCATTTTCTATATGGGCATTAACTTGGGCTCTTTTTTGGCCGGTTTAATTGCCGGAACCCTTGCCGCTAAATATGGCTGGGCTTATGGCTTTGGCTCGGCAGCGGTTGGTATGATTTTTGGCCTAGTTTTGTTTGTCTGGGGTAAAGATAAATATTTACAAGGCAAAGGTAAAGCGCCAAAATATTATACTAAACCGACTGAAACCAAAAAAGAAATTTCCAATGCCCCCCTTACTAAAGAAGAAAAGCAGAAAATTGCCGTTATCTTTATTATGGCTTTCTTCTCAGTCTTTTTCTGGGCGATTTTTGAGCAAAAAGGCGCGGCTTTAAACCTTATTGCCGATGAACACGTAAACAGAGTAATAAACTTCTTTGGAAAACCTTTTGAAATACCGACAGCGTGGTTCCAATCGGTAAACCCATTGTTTATTATGCTGTTTGCACCGGTTTTCTCTAAATTATGGGTATCACTTGGCAAGAAAGGCAAAGATTTAAGCGTGCCTGCCAAATTTATGGTTGCTTTCTGGCTTATTGCTCTTGGTTATGTCATCTTGCTTACGGCCACAACTGTTTGCGGTGATAATAAAATGGGTATTTTGTGGATTATCGGCGCTTACTTTATGTTTACTATGGGTGAGCTTTGTTTATCCCCTGTCGGGCTTTCAATGGTGACAAAACTTTCACCTGTAAAGTTTATTTCCTTATTTATGGGTATATGGTTTTTGGCAAATTCCGCCGCGGGCTTTTTGGCAGGTAAATATTCAGGCAAACTTGGCACTATGACTTTGCAGCAATTCTTTACTTGGCCGATTATTACGGCTTTTGGCGCATCTATAATCTTGCTTGTATTAATTAAACCTATCAAAAAATGGATGCACGGCGTAAAATAAGAAATATTGTTGTAATTTAGGACAATTAAAAACCCCTCTTTTACGAGGGGTTTTTTGATAATAAATATTGCTAAAATAAATACTCTGTATAAGAGTTAGGCCCAGGACTTATACCTTGTGATTTATTTGTTAAACTTTTACAAACTTCATGATATATTGCTTTATTAGCATTTACCCTGCATAGTTTAGATTCTCCATAGGTGCTTTGTGGCAAATAATGAATAAGAGCAATATCTGTTGAGTAGCTTTTTAACCATGCAACTATTGCTGGGGCATTAGGGTTTGTATCTATAACATATCTGGATATATCATCTGTTAAAGTAATATCTAATTTGTTAAATTGATCAGTATATTGTCCATTGGATAAATAATAAGCTTCTTCTGCTTTATAAATTGCATCTGCTGTAATAAGAAGTTGCGTAAACCTTGATTTTAATACAGCTTTTTGATACTGCGGAACGGCTATGGCTGCCAAAATACCAATAATTAAAACAACAACTAATACTTCAATAAGTGTAAAACCTAATTTTGTTTTCATTTTATTTCTCCTATTTCTTTGATAATTCAATTTTATTTTTTTTTTTTTGAAAATCAAGTCTTTATTTTTACGACGGAGAAACGCCATTTTTTACAAAAAGAAAAAGCCCCAACAATTTGTTGGAGCTTTTTCTTCGTCAAATTAAAGAGAACTTTTTTTATTTTTGATATTTGTTTCTCTTTGTATAATGAGTGTGGAGCAAGTGATGTGCCTTTTCGCTTAAAGGTGCGCCAAGGTAATCTGCGTATAATTTCTTAATAGCAGGGTTATTGTGGCTGCATCTGATTTGGGCGTGTTCATCTTCTTTATAAAGGCCTTTTGCTCTTAAAGCTCTAAGTTCGTCGGTGACTCCATAAGGTTGACCGCCGCCCGCCACACAACCGCCTTGGCAGGCCATAACTTCCACAAAGTGATAAGGAAGTTCTTTACCTTGTTCTTTGGCTTTTTTAATCTTTTTAAGTAAGGCATCAACATTGCCAAGACCGTGGGCAACGGCAACTCTGACTTCTGTTCCGTTGACATCAACTTTAGCTTCTTTAATACCTTTAAGACCGCGGACTTTTTTAAAGTTAACATCTTTAAGTTCAGAACCTGTAACAAGATTATAGGCAGTTCTTAAAGCAGCTTCCATAACACCGCCGGTAGCACCGAAGATTGTGGCAGCACCGGTATAGGCGGAAAGAATATCATCGCCTTTTCTGTCTTCAAGATTATTAAAGTCAATACCTGCTTGTTTAATCATTCTTGCAATTTCGCGGGTAGTTAAAACAAGGTCAACATCCGGGTAACCGCTGGCAGACATATCTTTATCTCTGCTGATTTCATATTTCTTTGCTGTGCAAGGCATAACAGAAACTACAAAAATATCTTTGGGGTCAATGTTATGTTTTTCAGCATAGAAGGTTTTGGCAAGAACACCGACCATTTCATGCGGAGATTTTGCAGAAGAAACATGGTCAAGCATATCGCCATGGTTCTTTTCAACAAAATCAACCCAAGCGGGGCAGCAGCTTGTAATCAAAGGTAAAACGCCACCATTTGTTAAGCGGTGTTTAAATTCGCTTGCTTCTTCAAGAATTGTTAAATCTGCGCCGGTGTTGGTATCAAAAACAGCATTAAAACCAAGAGCATATAAAGCGCTGGTTAATTTGCCGGTTAAATTTTTACCAACGGGGTAGCCGAAGGCTTCGCCGATTGCAACTCTTACTGCAGGTGCAAATTGAACGACGCAATATTTCTTTTCGTCTGCAAGAGCGTCCCAAACTTTTCTTGTTTCGTCTTGTTCAACAATAGCACCGACAGGGCAGTGTGCGGAGCATTGACCGCAGTTTACGCAAGGTGAATCTTTCAAATCAATATCGCCTGCTGCTGATAAATAGGTTTTAATACCTCTCTTTAAGAAAGATAAAGCCCAAACATTTTGCACTTTTTGGCAAACTTGCACGCATCTGCCACATTGAATACATTTTGAAGTATCAATGCAAATACCTTTTGCGCTGTTATCTTTTTTGTGTTTGTGGCTGTTTAAGACATTAGGAAAGTGATTTTCTCTAATACCAAATTCTGCCGCAAGTCTTTGGAGTTCGCAATTTTGGTTTCTTGCGCAGGTTAAGCAATCTTTAGGGTGATTGGACATAATAAGTTCAAGCACGCTTCTGCGGACTGCAACGATTTCGGGATCGTGGGTAATAACTTCCATACCTTCGGTAATTTCGGTTGTGCAGGCACGCAAGATTTTGTTTGTTCCTTTAACTTTGACGATACAAAGACCGCAACCGCCGGTTGCTTCAAGGTCTTCGTGTTTGCAAAGCGTAGGGATTTTGACATTAGCTACGCGGGCTGCATCTAAAATGGAAGTTCCTTCTTTAACTTCAATATCTTTTCCGTTTATTTTTGCTTTAATCATAAAATTCTAACCTCTGGTAATAGCTTTAAGTTTGCAAGTATTAAAGCATTGTCCGCATTTAATACATTTAGATTGGTCAATTTGGTGTTTTTGTCTGATTTCACCACTAATTGCACCAACAGGGCAAGCTTTTTTACACATACCGCAACCGACGCATTTATCGGTAATTTCAAATTTTGCCAAGTTTTTACATTTGCCGGTATGGCAGCGTTTATCTTTAATATGTTCGTCATATTCGTGTCTGAAGAATTTTAAGGTAGAAAGAACCGGGTTAGGTGCTGTTTGACCTAAAGCACAAAGAGAAGCTCTCTTCATAGCAGTTGCGATTTCTTCAATCTTTTTAATATCTTCTTCAGTTGCGGTTCCGTCGGTAACTTTGTTTAAATAACCGAGTAATTGATATCCGCCGATACGGCAAGGAGCACATTTACCGCAAGATTCATCAACGCAGAATTCAAGGTAGAATTTGGCAATATCTACCATACAATCTGTTTCGTCCATAACGATAAGACCGCCTGAACCCATAATAGAGCCGATTTCCTGTAAAGATTCATAGGTAATAGGCATGTGGAAGTGGTCGCCGTCAATAACACCGCCGGAAGGACCGCCGGTTTGGACTGCTTTAACTTTATCACCGTGTAAAGGACCGCCACCGATATCATAGACAACTTCTTTAACGGTAATACCTAAAGGGACTTCAATAAGACCGGTATTTTTAACTTTACCTGTCATAGCGAAAACTTTTGTTCCTGTTGATTTGCCAGAACCCATAGCACCATACCAGGCACCGCCCTTTGTCATAATATAAGGAACATTTGCTAAAGTTTCCACATTGTTAATAGAGGTCGGTTTGCCCCATAAACCTTTAACAGCCGGGAAAGGCGGTTTAGGTCTGGGAGTTCCTCTATTACCTTCAATAGATGTGATAAGGGCAGTTTCTTCACCGCAGACAAATGCGCCTGCACCGAAGCGGATTTCCAAATCATAATCAAAACCGCTACCTAAAATGTTTTTACCTAAAAGGCCTTTTTTGTAGCAGGCATCAATAGCTTTTTGCACGCGTTCAATGGCTAAAGGATATTCAGCGCGGATATAGAAGAAACCGCGTGTTGCACCGATAGCAAAACCGGCAATAATCATACCTTCTACGACTGAGTGCGGGTTACCTTCTAGTAAGGAGCGGTCCATATAAGCACCCGGGTCGCCTTCGTCACCGTTGCAAATCATATATTTAACTTTGCTTTGCGGTTTTCTTGTTAAATCCCATTTAAGCCAGGTAGGGAAACCTGCACCGCCGCGACCGCGAAGACCGCTTGCTTTCATTTCATCAATAACAAATTGCGGGCCTTTTTCTAAGGCATTTGCAAGGCCTTGATAACCACCGTGGGAGATATATTCATTAATATCTTCCGGGTTGATTTTACCGCAGTCAGCAAGTAAAATGCGGTGTTGTTTTTGATAGAAAGGAATATCTTTTAAAGTTTTGCAATGTTTTTGATCGGTAGGATTTACATATAAAAGGCGGTCAATAACTTCCCCCTTTAAAACTGTTTTTTCTACGATTTCTTCAACATCTTCAACTTTAACTTTTGTATAAAAAATATCGCCAACGCTTACTAAAGGACCTTGAGCACAGAAACCTTGGCAACCGCTTTTTGAAATATAGGTTGAGTGTTCGCGGCAACCATCGGTAATTTCTACGGTATAAGGTAAGCCTCTCTTTTTATATTCTTTTTGGAAGGCTTCATAAACCTGTTGAGAACCGCCTGCAATACAACCGGTTCCGCCGCATACCACGATGCGATTATCAATATTGGCATATTGTTTATTAAATTTTTCTTTTATATCGTTAATCAATTTTGCCATAAAAGTTATTCTCCCTTAGTTGCCTCATCTAAAATGGTTTTGATATCGCCGGCTTTAAGTTGGCCGTGAATTTTACCATTTACGGAAATAACAGGCGCAAGCCCGCAACAACCGATACATCTTAAACCCATAACGGAAAATTTACCGTCTTCGGAAGTTTGCCCGTCTTTCAAACCTGTATATTTTTCAATAGCTTTTAAAAGTTCGGGGGCGCCTTTAAGATAACAAGCCGTTCCGATACAAACATTAATTTGATATTTTGCCGGTTTAGTTAACTTAAAGAAACTATAAAAGGTTAAAACCTCATAGATCTTTGCTAAGGCAATACCTGTTTCTTTAGATATTTCCATAGCTGCCCAGCGTGGCACATAGCCAAGCCTGCTTTGCACAGAATGCAGCATCATAACAAGGCTGCCTTCTACTTTTTTCCATTTTTTAATGATATCGCTGATGTCTTCACGCGTATTTGTTTCTTGAGACATTAAAATGCCCTCCATTTATTTTTTATAAAATAAAAATCTTTATTTTTCTACTTTATCTGCTGCTCAACCACAACAGGGAAAGGTATTTGCCCGATTGCAGTATCAAAATAAATATTACCTACAATTTTATATTTAACTGATATGCTGTTTGTGGCAACTAAACCGGCAATATTCTTGCCAATTTTTTCATAAGGAACAACAACCTGCGCTTTGCCAACTTCGCTTGACTGCGGTTCAACTTGTATTGCGCCAAAAGAAACATCGGCCAGGTCATTGCCGTTTAAATATAATTTACCTTGAAAACGATTAACTTTTGCGGGTGAAGTTTTGCTATTATTTGTTATTAAAACACCGACGGATAAAGTAAGGCTTGTTAAACTTACATCTTCGGTAGCAACCCCGGCAAGAGAATATTTACAATTAACCATTTGCTCTTGTATATTTTTAACTGAAGCGCAAGAGCAAGTAAAGACTGCTGATAAAAGTAAAAATAAAAAAAGTTTAATTTTTCTCATATATATATATTATAATATATTTATATCGTTTTTGGAGGTTATATGAAAAATTTCAAAGAAGAACTTTTAAATTCTTTAACAAAATATGTTCAAATTGAATCCGGTAGCGAGTTTGATAAAGATACTTGCCCAAGCACCCCGGGCCAACTGGAACTTGCTAAAACCTTACAGGAAGATTTAAAGAAAATCGGTATTACGGAAGTTTCCATTGATAAAAATGGTTATTTGTTTGCAACTATTCCAAGTAATATAGATAAAAAAGTGCCGGTTATCGGCTTTTTGGCGCATATGGATACTTACCCCGGTTTTACAATCGGACGCAAGGTTATTCCCCAGGTTCATAAAAACTATCAGGGTGGTGATATTGTTGTAAATGAAAAATTAAATGTTATCATAAGCCCCAAAAATTGCCCAACTTTAAAAACTGTAATCGGCCACGATATTATAACCTCAAGCGGAGATACTTTGCTTGGCACTGATGATAAAGGCGGAATAGTTATAATTATGGCATTAGCAAAATATTTGATGGAAAACCCTGAAGTTAAACACGGTAAAATAAGAATTGCTTTTACCCCTGATGAAGAAATAGGTAAAGGTTCTGACCATTTTGATGTTAAAGCCTTTGGTGCTGATTTTGCTTATACTCTTGACGGACAATGCGGTGAAGGCATTGTTTATGAAAACTTTAACGCAGCAGGCATAACTATTGATATTAAAGGTGTTCTTGCCCATACCGGTTATGCCAAAGGTGTTATGCAAAACCCGGTTAGAATTGCAAGCGATATCGTTGCTGCCTGGCCCGAAAATATGCTGCCTGAAACAACCAGCGGTTATGAGGGCTTTGTCTGTTTTAATGATTTAAAAGCAGATTTTGAAAAAGCAACTTTGAAAGCAGCCGTTCGTGATTTTACTAAAAAAGGACTTGAAGAAAAAATTAATCTTGTTAAAGAAATTGTGGCAAAAGTTCAAAAGAAATATCCTACTGCTACTTTAAAAGTTTCTGTTGTAGAACAGTATCAAAATATGGCAGAAATTATTGAAAAGAACCCAAAAGTGGTAGATTTGGCAAGAAAGGCTTTTGAGGAAAACGGACTTAAACCTTCAGGCGAACCTATCCGCGGTGGCACAGATGGCGCAAGACTTTCTTTTATGGGTCTTGCTACACCAAATATTGATGCCGGTTATTCTACGCCGCACGGTCCGTTTGAGTGGGCAAGTTTAGACTTGATGGATAAAATTGTCCACGCTTTAATTTCAATCGTGCAAGATAATCTGAAATAATAGGCTTTGTCTTTTTGGTAAATTTTAATTTTTTTCAAATTTCGGATACTCGGGCTTGCCAGCCACTCTGGGTATACCTCATTTGAAAAAACACTTTTCTAAAAAAAGTTAATTAAAATTTCCTCAAAAATACTTTGCCTTGTTTATTGTTATATTTACTAAATTATCAAAAAATTCCCCCCGGTTTTTTATAAGAAACCGGGGGTTTTTGTAAATTAAATTTTGTTTAAAAATTTTAATAGTAATATAAACAATAAGATGGGCAACCTCCATTTTCTTTACCAGTGTCTTGTTGGCAAACTTTTTTGCCAGTTTCATTATCTTTACTACCGACATAACAAAATAGTGGTTTTAGAGAAATATTGCTAAAATAAATACCCATTATATTATTTTTCAAATAACAAGCACTTATATCTTGTCCATCAATCCATATAGTACATTTTCCCGCTTCTTTAAAAAACACATCAAAACTAGAAGAATTTTCCCCCGCTCTTTGTGCGTTTTCAATATCCGACAAGGAAATATCTAATTCTCCAAATTCTCTAGGATAACTTCCATTTGCAAGTTGATATCTATGAACGGCTTCCGCAATAGCTTTTGTTTTAAATTTTAAAGTGGAATATCTAGATTTTTCAACTGCCACCTGATACTGCGGCACGGCAATGGCGGCTAAAATACCGATAATTAAAACTACAACTAATAATTCAATTAATGTAAATGCTTTGTTATTTTTCATTTTTTATCTCCTTTTATTTTTATAGTAAAAGATGCTGAGCAAAAACACCTCAGCATGACGAATAATAATACAATCGTCATTCCGGAAGGTTTTTGTCCGGAATCTCTCCTCTTTTTCACATATTCAAATTGTATTTTTTTTTTTTTGAAAATC
>JAZKYS010000020.1:0-48781 GCA_045612285.1 Elusimicrobiaceae bacterium | reverse complement strand
ACGCTTTTAGAAATGAGGTATACCTAGAGCGGCCGGGAGGCCCGCGTATCCGAAATTTCTAAAAAATTAAAAATAGCCCAAAAGCCGCCGCAAAAAAATTAGCGGGAGAGTTGCCACTCTATATATTTAGTCGCAAAATGTTTTAAGAAAGTTTCGCGGAAAGAAAGAATATCAACTTCTTTTTTTATTAATTCTTGGACGCTGGCGGCATTTAAATTTTTATCTACTTTATTATTAAGGTTTACACCAACACCGACGATAAGCCACTCAAGTTTATCGCTGGAAACGGCACTTTCAATTAAAACACCGCAAATTTTTTTATCGCCGGTTTTGGTTTTAACAAGAACATCATTGGGCAGTTTAATAGAAGTTTTTAAATTATACATTTCTTCTAAGGCAAGGGCGGCGGCGTGGCCGGTTTTTATGCTTAAATCGGAAAGAGAAGCTGTTTTTTTAGAAGGCTTTAATAAAAGACTGATATACAAACCGCCTTTATTACTTTGCCAAGTATGTTCAAAACGCCCGCGGCCCGCAGTTTGGCTTTGCGCACAGATTGCAAGATTATCCGTCAAGGCAGATTTTTTGGCAAGTTCTTTTGCTAAATCTTGGGTGGAAGAAATTTCTTCAAGTTCAATTATTTGTGATAAGTTAAAATTAAAATTCATTTTCTTTTTCCTTTTTTTGTTTTTTTATTTTGGACCATCATATCTTTAAGTTCAAAAAGTTTATCTCTTAAAGTGGCGGCAAGTTCAAAATTAAGATTATCGGCAGCCTCGCGCATTTGATTTTCTAAATCTTTAATAAACATTGGCAAATTTTTAGCACTTGGCAAGGCCTCTTCCACGCTGTGAATTGCGTTTAAGGCGCTGCCTTTTGAAATGTTTTCAAACTCGTCCATTTTGACTTGCGCTTTCTCTATTGTGCGCGGCGTGATATTGTGTTCTTTATTATAGGCCTGCTGAATAGTGCGCCTGCGGTCCATTTCAAAAAGGGCCTGCTTCATTGAGGGTGTTGTGCGCTGGGCGTATAAAATAACTTCCCCCTCCACATTTCTGGCGGCGCGGCCCGCAATTTGAATTAAAGTTGTTTGGTTTCTTAAAAAGCCCTCATTATCGGCTTCTAAAATAGCGACAAGCCCCACTTGCGGGATATCAAGGCCTTCCCTTAAAAGATTTATACCGACTAAAACATCAAACTCTCCGGCGGCAAATTGCCTTAAAATTTCTATTCTGTCTAGGGCTTCAATACTGCTGTGTAAATAGCGCGCTTTGACGCCTTTTTCAAGCAGGAAACTTGATAAATCTTCCGCCGTTTTTTTGGTTAAAGCCAAAACTAAACTGCGTTGTTTTGCGGCGGTTTTTGCTTTTATTCTTTCAAGTAAATCTTCAATTTGACCTTCTGCTTTTAGCACTTTTACAGGCGGGTCAACAAGACCTGTCGGGCGGATAATTTGCTCCACAATATTATTTTTACTCACACTTAGTTCATAAGGACCGGGCGTGGCCGAAACAAAAACAACACTTGGAACAAGACTTTCCCATTCTTCAAATTTTAAAGGGCGGTTATCAAGTGCGCTTGGCAAGCGAAAGCCAAAATCAACAAGCATTTGTTTGCGCGCACGATCGCCGTTAAACATACCGCGTATTTGCGGGATGGCGACATGGGATTCGTCAACAAAGACAACAAAATCTTTATAATTTCTAAAATAATCTAAAAGACAATTCGGGCGGCTGCCCGCTTCGCGCAGTTCAAGTTGGCGCGAATAGTTTTCTATACCGCTACAAAAGCCCGTTTGCTCCAAAAGTTCAAGGTCATAATTGGTGCGCTGTTTTATGCGGTGCGCTTCAACAAGTTTATTTTGAGATAGAAAAAATTGCTCCCTTTCGCGCGCTTCCTGACGGATACTTTCAAGCGCTTGGGATAGTTTTTCATCTTCCGAAACAAACTGCTTTGCAGGTGATAGCCAGACATCTTTTAATTCTTGGATAACTTGGCCGGTAATAGCGTGAATTTCACTTAAAGATTTAATGGTATTATTTTCTATTTCCACTCTTAAAGCACTTTGGCTATACGGCGGAAAAATATCCACGCAAGCACCGCGCAAACGAAAAGTGCCGGGGATAAATTCCATCTCGCTTCTTTCATATAAAATTTTTATTAAGTGCTTTGTTAGTGCGGTGCGGTTTAGTGCTGCGCCTTTTTGAAGAAAAATTCTTAACTTTTCAAAACTTTCCGGCGAACCGATATTGTAAATTGAAGAAACTGAAGCAACAACAATAGTATCTTTTCTGGTTAGTAAAGAGTGCGTTGCTTTAAGACGGAGTTTTTCAATATTATCATTGATTGAGGCGTCTTTTTCTATATAAGAATCGGTTTGGGGGATATAGGCTTCCGGCTGGTAATAATCATAATAGGAAATAAAATATTCTACCGCGTTTTCTGGGAAGAATTGTTTAAATTCGCCGTAAAGTTGCGCGGCTAAAACTTTGTTTGGCGACATTATTAAAACAGGCCTATCTAACTTTTCAATAACACCTGCCATTGTAAAAGTTTTGCCAGAACCCGTAACGCCAAGCAAGGTTTGCTGTTTTACGCCGTTTAAAATGTTTTGAGAGAGTTTCTCTATCGCACGCGGCTGATCGGCTGCGGCTTTAAAGGGAGAAACAAGTTTGAATATTCCCATATATAAATTATATAAAAAGAACAAAAGAGATAAAATAATTTGATATACTAAAAAGGTAAGTAATTAAAAATTATTTGCATAAAAATTTAATCTGTTTTTGGAACTATATTAAAGAATATAGTGCACGGCTTTAGAGCCGTCAATCCTAGTCCAAAAACAGCCGATATGGAGCGCAAGATAAAAGGCCTTATAACCCTTTTGTTTTGTGCTTAATGTTTGCCGCTTAATTTAAAAGCGGCAAACTACGGCTGTTATTTTTTTGAGCGACTAGGATTGGCCCAAAAGATAGCAGCCGTTTTATTTTGTATTACTTTTTATCCTATTTAGTTTTGAAATTTCCAAAAACAAATTAAAATATGGGAGAAAATTATGTTCACAAAAAAAGGTTTTACTTTAGTGGAATTATTAGTCGTTGTTTTGATAATTGGTATTTTGGCAGCAATTGCTGTTCCGCAATACCAAAAAGCCGTTGATAAATCAAGATTTGCAAATTTGCAATATATGGCAAAATCTATACAAAGTGCTTATGAAAATGCAAATCTTCTTACGGGAGAATATCCTGATAGTTTTGAGAAAATGGATATAAGTTTTCCCGAACATCAGCAAACACAATGGGGCGGATATCAATGTGTAAAATTTAAAGATAACCATTGTTGCTTTGGCCCTTCTGTGCAAGGTCAACATGGGGCTCAAATTCTTTGCACAACACAAGAAGGCATTTATGGTTATGTTATTTCTTATTCAAGTAAGGCTACATTTTGCCTTGCTGAAAAAGACAATACCAGAGCAGAAAATTTGTGTAAAGCTATAACAGAAGCTACCCCTTCTTGCACGGGATGGGCCGCTATGGCTATGCCTACAGGATGGAAACATGGCACTTTCTGTGCTTCTGTTATACAAAACCTATAATAAAAATTTAAAATTTACCAAAAGACGCAGATAAAATTTTGCGAGGATTTTTGCGGGAATTTTAATTAGCTTTTTCTATCAGAAAAAGTGGTTCTTTCAAACGAGGTATACCACGCGGGGCGGCAGCCCCATATATCCGAAGTCTTAAAAAAATAAAAAAGAGGAAAAAAGCCGAAGCAAAAACTAGTTTAAAGCTATTTGGGCGGCCCGCTTCGTCGGTTCAAAATTCAAAAGAAGATCACGCAAGTTTTCGTTTTTAGATAAGTTTTTTATATCTTCGTTTTGGTTAATTAATCTTTTAATTTCATCGGGATTGGTTAAGAAAAATTTGCCCGTCGGGCTGGCTAAAACACGCGCTGCCATCTGACTGCTGGCGATAGCATTTAAAACATTTTTATTTTCTAAAGCTTCCTGAAAAGCAGGGTGATTAATAAAATCGGAAACTTCTTTATCGTTGCGGCTTATCATATCTAAAAGAAGTTGGGGATTGTTAAGTAAATTATTTGTTGATTCCCTTTCAAAAAAAGCACCGACGATAATATCATCGTTAAAAACAACTTTTAAAACTTGCGGAGTTCTGATATTGGCGTGAACACTGTTAAGCAAACTAAAGGGAGTGCTGCCGACTTTGGCAAATTCTTCTTTAGTTAAATTGGCAACATTGTTTATTGTCACGCTGATAATGGCGTTGCCGTCGTTTGCGTAAGAAACACTATGGTAGCCTTCCCCCACACGGGCGCCAGGCTCAAGTTCTATTAAATTATTTTGCGCATTTTGGCTAAAATCTTCGGTAGAAACAAAAGCTTCCCTTTGTTCCGGCGTAATTGCTTTTGATAAATCGCTCCTGTTTTTAATAAATAAACTGACAGGATAGGCGATTACTAAAGCAAGAAATAATAGAATTATAATATTAAAAAAATTATTTGATTCCTGTTTGCTCATAAGATTATTTTAGCATAAAATGATATGATATTTTTAGAAGTATTTTTTATTTTTTTAGTTTTCGGGGGCCTTATGAAAAGAAAAATTTATTATTATGATACCGACTGCGGCGGTGTTGTTTACCACGCAAATTATTTGAGATTTTTTGAAGAAGCAAGAACCTATGAACTTGAGAAAATGGGCTTAACTGTAAAAAAATTAATGGAAGATAACTGCTATTTTGTTGTTAATCACCAGGAAATTTTTTACCGCGCGCCTGCTATGTATGGTGATGAAATTGATGTCCAGGCCTATCCTATTGAAATGAGCGCCGTTCGTCTTGTTTATGAATATCAGATTTTTAACCAAGAGGGCAAATTATTGACGGAAGGGACAACTTCGCTTGCTTGCGTGGGTAAAGAAGGACGCCTGGGCAAATGGCCGCAATATTTTAGAGATATTGTTAAACTTGAGCCAAGCAGAATTAAAAGACCGACAAGAAAATAATTTTGTGATAATATTTTTGCTAAAGTTTAAAAAATTTGTTATAATAAACTTATACAGATTTTGCGGGCGTGGTTCAATGGTAGAACGCGACCTTGCCAAGGTTGAGACGAGAGTTCGATTCTCTTCGCCCGCTCCATTTAAAGAGCCTCTTTCTTAATGAAAGAGGCTTTTTTATTTGCTTTAGTTTTTCTGTAAAATTATTTCTTTTCTAAAAGATTTATAAGGTCTAATAATTTTAAAAAATCTTCAACTTTTTTAAATTGTTTAAGGACTTCTTGTTTTGAAGACGTTAATGCAAAGAAAGAAACGCTATCTTTTTGTTTAATCTGTTTAAAAAATAAAACACCTTTTGGCGTAATTAAAAAAGTAATTGAATCTTTCATTTTTTTGCCAAAAAATATTAATCTTGACATAAATTCCGAAGTTAAAACATTAAGTGCTTCCTGTGGATTATCTGCATAAATATCAAAAAGGCCTTGGGTATCAACCTCTATTTTTGTAAGAGGAATATTATTAATAAATTTTGCTAATAGTTTTTTTGGTTTAATTAAAATAATGTTTTTAGAGTTATTAATAGGAGAGGTTATACAAAACCAACTTTTTCGGAAACCGCTTCTAACAAATCTACTTGTTATCAGCGTATCATATAAAATAAAATCTCTATCACAGAATTTACCAGATAGCCAAAAATAAAAATTTATTTTTTCTAATGTGCTATAAATTTTTAAATTCTTTAAAGTTTCTTCAAAACTCCAAGAAATGTCTTTCATATCGCCATGCCCGAAGTAAGTCCAATTATAGACATAAGACATTTCTTTTAAAATTTCTCTATCAAAATATAAAGCTAGATATATATACAACAAGATAAACAAGACAAAGCTAATAGAAAAAAGATATATAAAAATAAATGGCGCAACACCAAAAAGTATTTGTATAAGAGAAAAGATAGAGAATAATAATAGTAAAATCAAAGCCACTCTAGATATTCTCAATTTCCTTATAAAATTATCATAATTTAAAGTTTTCTCATGCATAAATATCCTTCCTTTTTACACTCTAAAACAGAGTAAATTGTTTTTGCGAGGATTTTGGAGATAGTTTTAATTAGTTTTTTCTTCCAGAAAAAACGCTTTTAGAAATAAGGTATACCTAGAGCGGTCGGCAGGCCCGCGTATCCGAAATTTCTAAAAAATTAAAAATAGCCAAAAAGCCGAAGCAAAAAAAATTATTTCTTCTTTTTGTTCTTAACCTTAAGCAAAAGTAAGGCTTTCTTTAACTCAATTTCGGCTAGTTCCATATCAATATCTGCGCCCTTGGCAGATAAAGATGTTTTTGCCTGTTCTATTTTTTGTTTGGCGGCTTCTTCGTCAACTTCGCGGGCAAGGGCAATATCTTCGGCAAAGACGGAAACTTCATCTTTGGCAATTTCGGCTAGTCCGCCCATTAGGGCAAAAGTTTCTTCTTGGCCGTCAATAGTATAGCGAAGCTCGCCGTAATTTAATATCGCGACATAAGGTGCGTGGCCGGGTAAAATACCCATTTCCCCAGCGTATGCGGGCAAGACGACAAAATCAACCTCTTTATCTAAAACAGGTTTTTGCGGTGTTGTAATTTGCAAACGCAGTTTTTTATTTGTCGCCATCTTTTTGCTTCATGTTTTCGTAATTCTTTAAAACATCTTCTATGCCGCCGCAGTTGAAAAATGCCTGCTCGGGGATATGGTCATACTCGCCGGAAATAATACCTTTAAAACTTTTAATAGTATCTTCAATTTTGACATATTTGCCGGGAACGCCGGTAAACTTTTCCGCCACGAAAAACGGTTGAGATAAAAACTTTTGAACGCGTCTTGCGCGGGCAACGGTTGTTTTATCTTCGTCGCTTAATTCATCCATACCAAGTATGGCAATAATATCTTGTAAGTCTTTATATTTTTGTAAAATTCTGCGGACTTCTTGGGCTACTTTATAATGTTCTTCGCCCAAAACTCTGGCATCCAAAATGCGCGAAGTTGAGTCAAGCGGGTCAACTGCCGGATAAATACCAAGACTTGCTAACTGACGGGAAAGAACAGTTGTTGCATCTAAGTGTGTAAATGTGGATGCCACACCCGGGTCCGTTAAGTCATCGGCCGGAACATATACCGCTTGAATAGAAGTAATAGAACCTTTTTTGGTAGAGGTAATCCTTTCCTGTAAAGCGCCGATTTCGGTGTTTAAAGTGGGCTGATAACCGACGGCAGAAGGCATACGCCCTAAAAGAGCGGAAACTTCCGAGTTAGCAAGAACATAGCGGAAAATATTATCCAAGAACAAAAGAACATCTTGGCCTTTTTTATCTCTAAAATATTCCGCCTGAGTTAAAGCGGTTAAAGCAACTTTTGCTCTTGCGCCGGGCGGTTCATTCATTTGGCCGTAAACAAGAACTGTTTTATCAAGAACGCTTGAGCCATCGGAAAGTTTACTTTCCTGCATTTCAAGCCAAAGGTCATTACCTTCGCGGCTTCTTTCGCCGACACCGCCAAAAACGGAACTGCCGTGATGTTGACGCGCAACATTGTTAATAAGTTCCATAATAATAACGGTTTTGCCGACTCCGGCCCCGCCGAAAAGACCGACTTTTCCCCCCTTCATATAAGGGGCAATCAAATCTATAACTTTGATACCTGTTTCAAAAATTTCAGGGGTAGTTTTTTGGTCCTCTAAAGAAGGCGGCGCCGTATGAATTGAGGCATAATCTTTTGTTTTAATAGGGCCTCTGTGGTCTTTTGGTTGGCCGAGAACATCTATCAAACGACCGAGGCAAGCTTCGCCAACAGGCACTTTTAAAGGACTGCCTGTATCAACAGCGGCAGCACCGCGGGCAAGGCCGTCGGTTGGGCCTAAAGCAACGGCGCGAACAATATTATCGCCAAGTTGCTGGGCCACTTCGGCTACCAAAATTTCTTTATCGTTTAATTTAATTTCAAGAGCATTGTTTATAAGCGGTAAATCTTTTTCAAATTGGACATCTACCGCCGGCCCTATAATTTGAACTACTTTGCCTGTATTCATAAAACTAACCTCAATTTAAAGCATTTGCGCCGCTGACGATTTCCGTAAGTTCATTGGTAATTGTCGCCTGGCGGACTTTATTTAATTTTACACTTAAATTTTCTACAATTTCACCTGCGTTTTTGCTGGCACTTTCCATAGCGTTCATACGCGCGGCAAGTTCGGCTGCCTGACTTTCAAGTAAGAAACTATATAAAGTTGACCCGAGAAAACGCGGAATTAAAACTAAAAAAACAGCCATCATATTAGGTTCAAAAGTTATATTTGATATATCTTTATCCCCTTCTATTTCGTCAAAATCAAAAGGCAAGAAATTTTTGCTTACTAATTTTTGGCTTGCCATTGATTTAAAATCATTGTAAATAATATGGACGGCAGAAAGGTCTTTTTCCTGACCGATTTGTAAAATTTTATCTCTGATAATTGTTGCGTGGGCATAAGAGGCTTTTGGGAAAATGCCGATTAACTCACCAACAATATGTAAACGCGGTATTTTAAGACGCCTTAAAAAATCACGCCCTTTTTTGCCGACGATAAAAACATATTTTTCTTTTTCTTCGTTGGCTTTTATCCACTTTAAAGTTTCCCTGAGCAAATTTGCGTTAAAGGCACCGCAAAGGCCTTTATCTGCCGTAATTAAAACAAGCATAACACTGTTTTTATCTGTGCCGGTATTATCAAAAAAACGATAAGCGGAATTTTTGCGAAGTTCACTATCCGGCGCTTGAATATCTTGGCGCAGGCTGTCAATCATTTCGGCCATTTTGTGCGCAAAAGGGCGGCCATCCAACATAAGATTTTGGGCTTTGCGAATACGGGCAGAAGATATCATCTTCATCGTCAGCATAATTTGCTGCGTTGCTTTGGTTGATTTTATCTCCTGCCTGATATCGCGTAAAGATTCCATTTATTTGTTCCTTTCTTCAAGAACTTTTACATAATCTTGTATGCCAAGTTCAAGCGTCCAATCGGGAGTATAGCCGATTTTTTCTTTGCTTAAAGCAATATCTGCTTCGGTTTTTAATTGATAAAAACTATAAGGATTATCAATATATTCCGCCGGTAAATTGGTTTTAAGTTCGGTGTTTAAGCATTTAACAATATCATTGAAACTTCTTGCCACGCCTGTGCCGGCATTAACAACGCAACTATCTTTTGCGGTAAGGGCGCACATATTTGCTTTGATGATATCCTTAATGTAAACAAAATCTCTTTGTTGTTCGCCCATTTTGAAAATTTTTGGGTTGTGGCCTTTCTTCATTTGATTGTAAAGTTGATAAATCATGCTTGAAGTTTTGCCTTTATAATATTCGCCGGGACCATAAACATTGAAATAGCGAAGACCAACGATTTTCATATCTTGGTTATCATTAGCAAATTCGCGCGCAACATTATCCATAATGGCTTTGGAAAAGCCGTAAATATTTTCCGGTGCGGGTGTTTGAAGAACGCTCATCGGGCAAGCGCCATTGCCGTAAGTAGCGGCGGAAGAGGCGTAAACTACTCTTTTAATTTCATTATCTGCTGCGTAATTTAAAATATTTCTAAAAGCTTCTACATTAACCTGCATCATAAGTTTTTGATCGTGGACATCAGTATCTGTTATTGCGGCCTCGTGGAAAATAGCATCATAATAATCTGCCGGGGGCAGGGTTTCAGCTAAGTTTGCGGTAATAATATCGCCTTTAAAGCCGAGTAAATTTTTAAAATGACCGGAAGAAAAATCATCAACGATTGTAACTGCGTGGCCTTGACGAACAAGCTCCCAAGCGATATTACTTCCGACGAAACCTGCTCCGCCTGTAACTAAATATTTTTTTTGTGGCATAAGTTTTTTCTCCTTTTTATTTTCCTTTAAATAATGTTTTAAATTCGTCTAACACTGCCTTGATTTTGTTTTCAAGATTTTCATCAAGGGTTTTTGCTTGCGCAATTTCTTTAAGTAAATCAGAGTGTTTTGCACGGGCAAAATTAAGTAATTCTTCTTGATAAGCAAGCACTTTATTTACGGCAACCTCATCAAGATAACCTTTTGTGCCGGCAAATAAAACTAAAGTTTGCTCTTCAACAAGCATTGGCTTATATTGCCCTTGTTTTAAAAGTTCCGTTAAGCGTTGCCCGCGAGCAAGTTGAAATTGCGATTCTTTATCAAGTTCACTGCCAAACTGAGCAAAGCTCGCAAGTTCTTGATACTGCGCCAGGTCAATACGCAAAGTGCCGGCCACTTTACGCATAGCCTTTTTTTGTGCGCTACCGCCCACGCGGGAAACTGATAAACCAACATCAATAGCCGGTTTTATACCAGAGCGGAAGATATTGGCATCAAGATAAATTTGACCGTCGGTAATTGAAATAACATTGGTTGGAATATAAGCGGAAATATCGTTTGCCTGGGTTTCAATTATCGGTAAAGCGGTTAAAGAGCCGCCGCCGTTTTCTTTATTTAAACGGCAAGCACGCTCAAGAAGTCTTGAGTGTAAATAGAAAACATCACCGGGGTAGGCTTCTCTGCCGGGCGGGCGCCTTAAAAGTAAGGACATTTGGCGATAGGCTTGAGCGTGTTTTGATAAGTCGTCATAAACAACTAAAACATCTCTGCCTTGCCACATAAAATATTCGCCCATAGCACAAGCGGCATAAGGCGCAACATATAAGAGTGAAGCCGGGTCAGAAGCACTTGCGCTAACAACAATAGTATAATCCATTGCGCCGAAATCTTTTAAAGTTTGAACAACTTGAGCAACCGTGCTTTGCTTTTGGCCGATAGCACAATAAATACAAATAACTTCTTTGCCTTGTTGTTTTTGATTGATAATAGTATCAATAGCAATAGCGGTTTTGCCGGTTTGCCTATCGCCGATGATAAGTTCTCTTTGGCCTTTACCTATCGGCACCATAGCATCAATAGCTTTTAAACCTGTTTGTAAAGGTTCATTGACGGGTTGCCTTTCCACAACACCGGGAGCAATAATTTCAAGAGGTCTTGTTTCTTTTGTTTTTATAGCGGTTTTACCGTCAAGGGCAATACCAAGCGGGTTTACAACTCTGCCAAGCAGTTCATCGCCTACGGGCACGCTCATAACTTTGCCTGTTCGGTAAACTTTTTCCCCTTCTTTGACAAGGGTATCAGAACCCATTAAAACGCAACCGATGTTATCATATTCCAAATTTAAAACTAAACCTTTAACTCCGCTTTCAAATTCTAATAATTCGCCGGCTACTGCCTTATCTAACCCGTAAATACGGGCGATACCATCGCCAACACTAATAACTTGGCCTTCTTCCCTAATATCTGTGGAAGCGTTCCAATTTTCTATTTTTTCTTTTATTATTGCTGTTATTTCATCAGGCCTGATTGCCATTTTAAATTACCTCTTTAATGCTTGCTCTAAATTTTTTAACTGGCCTAAAATACTGCCGTCTATACATAAATCTTCTTTTTTAATAATAAGCCCGCCTAAAATATTTTTATCTTCTTTAAAGGAAAGGTTTAAAGATGTTTTAAAATATTCGCTTAATGCTTGCTGTATTTGTTTTTGCTCTACCGTGTTAAGAGGCAAAGCACTTGTGATCAGCACGCGGGCAAGCCCTTGTCTTTTATCTAAAAGCAAAACAAGTTCATGTTCTATATAAGGTGCTAAATAAAAGCGTTTTTGTTCCACAAGTAAACTTATAAAACTAGCACCGATATCCTGCCCTAAAACTTTATCAAGCAAAGGCTTTTTTACATTAAAAGCAATAGCAGGATTTTTAATAATATCTTCCACCTGTTTAATACCTTTTAACGCTTTTTGATAGCACGATAAGTTTGCCTTGGCTTCCTCGGTGTTTTTGGCACAAGAGTCAAAGGCTTTTGCGTATTTACGCGCTAAATAAGTATTTTGGGCTTTCATATTATTTGTTTGCTTTTTCTTCTATTTCTTTTAAAACTGCCTGCACTTGTGCGCGGGAAGTTTTTTCGTCTTCTTGCTTAGTGATAATCTTTTTTAAAGCAAGAAGTGTTGTATCTGCCATTTGTGATTTTAAAGTTTCTATTGCTTTTTGGGTTTGAGCGTCAATTTCGGCTTTGGCTTGCTGAATCATAGCGCCGGCTTGTTTGTTTGCCTCGTCTATAATTTTTTGTTTTTCCCCATCTGCAATTGCTTGGGCTTCTTTTAACTTTTGGATACTTTGATTAGAAATATCTTCAAGTTTAGTTTCCATTTCTTGTTTAATTTTTTGTGCCTCATCACGCGCCGCTTGAGCGGAAGAAATATCGTTTTTTATTTTTTCTTCCCTCTCATCAATCTCTTTAATAATGGGCTTCCAAGCGAACTTTGCAAGCAAGAAAACTAAAATAAGAAAGTTCACTACCGTCCAAAAAACTAAACCGAAATTGGGTTCAAGTAAAGTCTTCATATTATAAAGTCATCAAAAGACAAATAACCAAAGCAAATAAGGTAACACCTTCTACAAGAGCAGCAGCGATAATCATTGTTGTTCTTGCATCACCTGCTACTGCCGGTTGACGACCGGTTGCTTCCAAAGAAGCTTGACCGATTTTACCGATACCAAGTGCCGCACCGATAACTGCAAGACCTGCACCAAGACCGGCTGCGACATATTTTAATGCTTCAAGTTCCATAACATCCTCCTAATGTGCGTGGCTTTGTAAACCTGCAAAAATGGCCGTAAGTAAAGTAAATACATAAGCCTGAATTGCGGCTACAAGCAACTCTAAAATACTAACAAAAAGGGTCATAAATAAAACAGGCACGCTAGACCCGTAACCTGCAAGTAAACTTTTTTGCCCGACTAAGAAAATAAAAGAAAATAGCCCAAGCAAAATAATATGGCCGGCCGTCATATTTGCAAAAAGACGGATAGCCAAAACAAAAGTTTTAATAAATAAACTGAAAACTTCCAAAACAAACATCATAGGAATAAGCCATACAGGCACACCACCGGGCACAAAAGACTTAATAAAACCTTTAACGCCGTTTTCTCTTATACTTAAAAAGACTATAAAAAGAAAACTTGCTATTGCCATACCGGCTGTAACGGAAATATTGCTTGTTATTGTGCGGGCTTCCGGCATCATACCGAGATAATTGGCAAAAAGTAAAAAGATTAACATTGAACAAAAGAAAGGCACAAATTTTTTGCCGTGCGGGCCGATATTCGGTAAAACTATATTTGAGCGCACAAACTCAACAAACATTTCTATAAAAGTTCTAAACCGGCCACATTTTAAATTCGCAAAAAGCGGAATTAAGATAAGTAAAGCAATAGAAATACCGAGCATAAACAAAGTATGCTGAGTCAAACTTATATCAAGGCCGAAAAGTTTGATATCTACGATATGGTCAAGAATATGATGTTCTAAAATTTCCTGTATCATTTTTTATTTTCTGTCTTTTCTAGTTGTGTTGCTAAATTTGCGTGCATAATTAAAACATATAAAGCAAAAGCAAAACCGAACAACGCACCTAAAAGTAAAAACCAGGGAAAAGTGTTTATCTTTTTATCAAGACAGTATCCGCCGAATGTGCCAAGACACATTATCAAGGCAAATTCCATACCCAAAGCAGTGGTAAGGGCAAAATCTTTTTTTGAGATAAAACTACTTTTTCCCATCTTAACTTTATTGTAGTATTTTTTTAAAGATTTTTAAATGCTCTTTCAGTTCGCGCGTAATGAGAAATCTTTCTTTTACAAGTTCTTGCCCGTTTTTGCCAAGGCGCAAAGCGAGAGCTTTATCTTGAAGTAAACGCAAAATATTTTGCGCGCAAGTTTCAATACTTGAACAAAGAAGGCCGGTTTTTCTATCGGTAATTTGTAAAGGTATCCCCCCCACCTTACTTGCTACAACGGGTTTTGCTTTCCAAAGAGCTTCGGTAATGGCAAGGCCGAAACTTTCCGCAAGAGATTTTTGAACAATAATATTTGCCCCGCTTTGTAAAGCGGCAATTTGCGCGTCTTGTTTGTTTAAAGAAAGTATTTTTATATTTTTATTTCCCTGCGCTTTTTGTAAAGTTTCTTGGTAGCAAATTTCGGCTTCGGTATCGTCGGGCGCAAGAGCACCTGCGATAACAAGTTGCGCTGAAGGAAAATCTTTCTGGACAAGATTAAAAGCATCTATTAAACCGCAAGGATCTTTTAATCTGTCAAAGCGCGAAACTTGTAAAACAACAGGGTTTTCTAAAGAGATTTTATGTTTGTTAAAAACTTCTTTTATTTGCGCAGGCGCAGCAAAAGTGTTTTTTACGGAAAGGGGATCTATTGACGGCAAAATATAAGAAATTTTGCTTTGGAAATTTTCTAAATTTTTGTGGAAACTCGGTAAAGTAAAAATTGCCGCTTGGCATTTTTTGATATAGGATTTTATAAATTGCCAAGTGTTTATTTCGGCACGGGAAATATCAAAATGACAGCGGTAAATTTTTGGAATATGCGTAAAATAACTTGCCGCAATTAAGGCAGGGTGATCGTGTAAATATAAAATATCTGCGTCTGTATCAATTTGAATTTGAGAAGATAAAATTTTAAATTCTTTAAGTTCTGATAAAGAAACTTCCGCCACGCCTACAAGTGAATCAGATATTTTTTTTGATATTTCAAAAAATTTTTGCGGGGCTTCTATCGTCTGCCAGGAAGTTTTTAAGCCGAGTTCCGACAAATAATCGTTTAAGGTTTGTGCGCTTTCGCTAACACCGCTGCCGTAAGAAGCGGCGCTTATCATCGTGATTTTTAAATCCTTTAAGGGCGAAAAAGCTTCTTTTATCTCTGAGGTGCCTATACCGAATTTTTCTTGTATCTCTTCTAATTTTGCCATACTATATTATAGTTTTTTTATTTTTATGATGTTTGAAAAATTAAAAAATAAAACAAGGGCCTTTTTTCCTATTTTATATTTTTTTGTTTTTGTGTTGACAATAGGTCTTTTGGTTTTTTATTTTTTCTCTTTTTTAAAATTGATTAAATTTTCCTTTTTTGCTGTTTTTCGCTGTTTTAATGATTTTTAAAGATATTATTTTTTGTAAAAACGCTAAAAATAGGCCGATTTGGCCCAAAAATGGCCCTAGATTTGATTTTTGATAAAATTTAAAGCAGTTTTATTTAATTCAAAGAAAAATTAAAAATAGATATATTTTTGTGGATTATTGTTTTTTAACGACTGAGATTTTTTGCTTTTTACACATTTTATAACTATTTTTAATTAGTTTTTATAAACAAAAAGGAAATTTTGGCAAAATGATTAAAAAAATAAAACCGCTCTTTTTATAAAAAGCGGTTTTACAAAATCATAAACTTTTAAAATTTATAAAAGTTTACTTTTTAATTTTTCAGCAATAATATCAAGTTGCTCTAAATCATTATAATGAATAAGCAATACACCTTTTTTGCCACTCTTACCAGCAGTCCTAAGTTCAACTTTAGTGCCAAGGGCTTCTTGTAAGTTTTGCTCAAAAGCAACAATATCAGCATCTTTTTTGCTTACCTTAACAGGTTTATCTTCTAAAGCATTTTGTGCCGCTGCTTCTGCCTGGCGAACGGACATTTTTGAAGAGATAATTTTGTTAAACAAAGCATCTCTTTTTGCGCCGCTTGGCAACATTAAAAGGGCGCGGCCGTGGCCTTCACTTATAGTGCCGGATCTTAAAGCATCCTGTATATTTTCCTCCAAATTAAGTAGTCTTAAAGAATTGGAAACAGCCGCCTTTGATTTACCGCAATACTCACCAAGTTCCGTTTGAGAAACCATAAATTTTTGAATAAGGCTTTTATAACCTAAAGCAGTTTCTATGGGGTTAAGATCTTCCCTTTGGATATTTTCAATAAGAGCTAAAGCGCACATTTGTTTATCATCAAGCTTGGTATGAACAACACAATCAATTTCCGTAAAGCCGGCTATTTTTGCGGCTCTATAACGCCTTTCCCCAACAACAATTTCGTATTTATCTAAACCGGCATCATAAACAACAACTACCGGCTGGGTTAAGCCGTGTTGTTTTAAAGATTGCGCAAGTTCCTGTAAACTTTCTTCATTAAAAGTCTTACGGGGTTGAAAGCGGTTAGGGATAATTTTATCTAAAGGAATTTTTTGTATTCTTGTATTAGAGCCATTATCTTGTGAATTTTCAATATTGCTGCCACTTAAAAGGGCATCAAGCCCTTTGCCTAAAACCTGTCTCATAAAAAATTAACCTCCAAAATCAAAGCCGGCATTTTGAGCCGTTGCTAAATTGTATTCTTTTAAATCTTCTTCTTTAAAGCCTCTGCGGATTAAGAACTCTTTTGCCAGTTCTATATAGGCTTTCGTCCCCCTACAAGAAGGGTCGTATTCTATAATACTTTGCCCATAACTTGGAGCTTCTGCCAAGCGGACATTTCTTGGGATAGCGGTTTTATAAACTTTATCGCCATAGAATTTAGATACTTCATCTTTAACCTGATTAGCAAGATTCATCCTGGCATCATACATAGTTAAAATTCCGCCATCTACTTTTAAATTAGGGCTTAAGAATTGTTTAACTTTGCCGGTTGTATTAATAAAATGAGCAAGACCTTCCATAGCATAATACTCACATTGGATAGGAGTTATAACACTATCCGCTGCAACCAAAGCATTTATTGTTAATAAACTTAAGGAAGGGGGGCAATCTATAATAATAAAGTTATACATATTCTTTATAGTGCTAAGAGTTTCTTTTAGAACTTTTTCCCTTCCTTGTATATTAACAAATTCAACTTCCGCACCGGCTAAGTCTTTGCTGGCAGGTAAAACATCTAATAATTCATTACTTGTTTGACGGACAACTTCTCTAAAAGGAGCCGTCTTTGTAAGTAAATTGTAGATGGATTTTTCCCCTTCTTTTACCACAACGCCAACGCCGGAACTGGCATTGCTTTGTGGGTCTAAATCAATAAGTAAAACCTCTTGGCCTAAACAGGCAAGAGCGTATGAAAGATTGACGGAAGTAGTTGTTTTTCCTACACCGCCTTTTTGATTTGCTACGCAAACTATTTCTGCCATATATTCTCCTTATTAATATTAAAACATAATATAATACTTTTGTCAAGTATTATAAAAAAGGGGGTAAAAGTTTTCATGTGAAAACTACAAGCAATTTTATTTTAATTAAAATTTTCACGTGAAAACAAAATTGGCATTATTTGATAAATCTAATTCTGTTTAAAGGCCAGTGTAAAAGCCAGGCTTTGCCTTTAATATTTTCTTTTGGAACAGGGCCCCAAAAGCGGGAATCACAAGAAAAATCCCTATTATCGCCCATAGCTAAATATTGACCTTGGGGAACAATCACAGGGCCGAAATAATCTCTTAAATATAGGCCTAAAATATGCTCTAACTTTCTATCTTCCCATATTTTTTGATATTCTTCTTGGGAAATTTTAAGGGAATATTCTTCTCTTAAATGGTCATCATAAACTTCATAATCTTGCGTGGGGATTAATTCGTCATTAATATAAAGTTGTTTATTGCGGAGTTCTACTTTATCACCGGGCAAACCAATAACTCTTTTTACGAAATCTCTGCCATATTGAGATTCCCCGCAATTTATTTGTTGCTTGTTTTCAGCAGGGAATTTAAAAATAATTATATCCCCCCTTTCTATTGGTTTAAATTCAACAAGTTTATCTTTCATAAAAGGGAGCCTGAAACCGTAAACTATTTTATTAACAAAAAGGTTATCACCTTCTAAAAGAGTATTGCGCATAGAACCGGAAGGAATTTTAAAGGCTTGTATAAAAAAGAACATTACAACGGAAGCAAAAAAAGCGGCAAAATAAATGGTTTCCGCCCAATCTAAAATTACAGAATAAACTTTATTTTGGTCTTTTTTTATTTGGAGATTTGCCCAATAAATAAGGCCTAGCACTATTGCAGATAGAAAAATTATATATTTTAAAGGAAGGCCGCCTGTTATACCATTGGTAGCCATAAAATTGAAAATATAATAAGCCAAAACACCTGCCAAAACAATACCACCAAAAGCCCATACTTTTAAAATCTTTTTATTTTTAAATTTATTTTTTTTATTTAAGTATAAGGAAAGTTTGGCAAAAATAAAAGCAAAAATACCTGTGATAAAAAGTGTTTGTTCCATTATTTCTCCGATTTTATTAAGCTAAAAGTAACTTATTTTTTTACAAAAAAGCACCGAAAAACCGACACTTTTTAAAAATAAAATTAAAAATCAACGGAATATATTTTAAACTCATAAGGGGCAAATTCAAGTTCCAGCCCTTTATTTTTTAATTCTTCATAAGAAGAAGAAATAAAACTTTCCGTAAATTCATCTTTTAAAAGAATTTTTTCTGTTTTAGGCAGTTTATCTATACAAATTTTAAATTTAGATTTTTGGTCGCTATAATTGATGACAACCACTTTACAAGTTGTATTTTGCGTCCAAGTCCAAGTTAAAATATTTTGGTAAGATAAATCTTGGCCATCGTGAGATTTTGCCGTTTTTAAAGCCCATTGGCCGCCATGAAAGCAAGGGTGGTTAATAATATCCAAAAATTTAAGATAAAAGGTTTTAACCTCAATATCAACGCCTCTAACTAAGGGTTGGTATTGGATAGGCAAACGGCGTTTATCCCCGCAGATTTGCGAAGCGGTAAACAAGCGCGCGCCCGATAAAGTATAAGCAACGGCTGAGGCCGCAAAAGAACGCTCCGCAGAGCCAAAGGCGGCAAGCGGGGCTTCTTCATCGTGATTTGAGATAAACCTTAAAGTTCTTTTTTGGTAAAGGTGTTCTGCCCCTAAATGAGCGGCAATATCCGTCGGCCTGGAAAAGAGCAAGCGGTCATACAAAATTTTATCATAAGTAAAATCAAAACCGAGATTTTGGACTTCGGACTCAAGCCCCCAATAAACTTCTGCGATAAAAGTGAAAGAGGGGTATTTTTCCTTAACTTTTTGTATAGCACCGGGCCAAAATTCGTCGCTGGGGGTATCAAATTTAAGATATTTGCCCCAAATTTCTTTGTGGACCTTATTTAACATAAGCATAACCATATCACATCTAAGGCCGTCGCAGAGGGGGGCAACTTTCATTAAATAATCTTCCAGCATTTGCCTTGTTTTAGGATTAAATAAATTTAGTTGCGCGCTATCCGTCCACGGGGCATAATGAGGATCTTTGCCGTGGGCTATCCATGTGCCGTTTTGATTTTGATAAAAAAGTTTTTTATCTTGGGGTTCTTCGTCGGAAGTAATAAAAAGTTCCGGTTGTTGCCAAGTTAAAGGATGGTCCACCGAGAAGTGATTTCCGACGAAATCCAAAATCAAAGCCATGCCGTTTTCGTTAAGTTTTGCTTTAAATTTTAAAAGGTCTTCGTTAGTGCCTAAATATTTATCAACATTATAAGAACAAATAGAATAAGGCGAGCCGAAGATATCTTCCGTCGTATAATCAGGTACAATTTTTTTAAGATAATCATTGATAGGGCCATCAGTGCGGGCAATCTGACGGGAAGTTAAACTTTCCTGCCACACACCCATAAGCCAAAGGGCATCAAATCCTGCTGATTTCAATTTGACGATATAACTTTCCGGAATATCGGCCAAAGTTTTTATATTGCCGAAATCCCTTTTAAGTTGATGAAACCAGATTTTTGCGTTTACTTCCAAAACATGAGGATTGGTTCTCATATTTAAAATACCCCTTTTTTCTCTCTAAAAATGTTATATCAATTTAATAGATAAAAAGCAAGTCTTTTTGACGATTTTTTAACGAGGATTTTTGTTTGCTTCTAAAACATAAAGATTGTTTCTAATATTTCGATATTTCTTTTTCCTCTCTAAAAAGGAGATATCAATTTAAGAGGTAAAGCACAAGGGGGATTTAGAGAAATCACCCTTATATAAAACGATTTTAAGAAAAGCTTCATCAAAAGATATTTTTTGTGGAAGTAGTAGCAGCACAAGGTTTAATAAAAGTATTACACACCCCTAAATCAAGAAGAGAGCTTGTGGAACTTTGTGTAAAATCTCTGCACGCATAAGCCAAAGCAGAGTTGATATCCTGCGTTTTAGTGGCACACTCTGTATATGTTCTATCTACATAAGAAACTAAAGCAAAATTTCTATTATAGCATTGAATATAATTATATGTCCCAGCGACTACAAAACACGAAACTTTAGGGTCGTTAACTGAAACATCTAAAAGGTTAATATTCGCAGCATATTTTCCATTTGTCAAAAAATAAACTTCTTGTGCTTGTTTTAAACTTTTTACTACGGAAATAATTTGCGCGAGTTCTGATTTTGCAACAGCTTTTTGATATTGAGGCACGGCAATTGCTGCTAAAATACCGATAATTAAAACGACGACGAGCAGCTCTATTAATGTAAAGGCTTGATTTTTCATAAACAGACCTCTTATTTTGATTAAATTTTAATTCGTCATGCCCGAGTGTTTTTATCGGGCATCCCGTCCTATTTACATAAAATAAATGGACGAGATTCCCGATTACGACCTTCGGGAATGACTTTATTTCATAAAGTCAGTTTATCAAAAAAAAAAAATAAACAAGCTGTTTTTTGACTTATCGTCCTACAAATAGATTTTTTCTTTTGCTTTGCAAAATTGATTTATTTGCTACTCTTTTGCAAAATTTGTTCTTTTTTTGACTTTCTTTCAGCAAGAGATTTTGCTGTTAAACAAAGAGAGATCCCCGACTAAAACTCTCGGGGATGACGCCTATAATAAAGCAAATATTTTGCAAGGATTTTGCGTTTAGAGAAGGCTTGCCGAGCGAAGCAGAGCACAATATTTTGCAAGGATTTTTTAGCCTTTTTATTCTCCGTTTGCTTGGTTTTTAGCGATATGGAGTGCCTGCAAAATTGAAATATTTTTCTGTTCTAACAA
Organism: Elusimicrobiaceae bacterium; assembly: GCA_045612285.1. GTDB lineage: Bacteria > Elusimicrobiota > Elusimicrobia > Elusimicrobiales > Elusimicrobiaceae > Proelusimicrobium. The sequence continues at coordinate 27,830 of JAZKYS010000020.1, read as the reverse complement.
GCCGGCTATGTCCGAGTAAGAAAGCAATAGCTTTTACCTTTAAAAATTGCTTTCTTATGAGTTAGCGGCTTAGATAGAAAAATATAATTTTGCACGACTTTGAGCCAAAACCAAGCAAACAAAAAACTGACAAACAATAAAGATAAACAAAGCAAATAAAATAATTTTAGAAGATAAAGTTAAAATCCTATTGTTTTTAAAAATGGTTGATTAGAAACTTTTCTACCAAGGAAATTTCTAACCAATTCCTCTTCCTCATAACTACCGCCGACGGCTAAAATTTCTTTGCGGTATTTCTTGCCAATATCTTTATTAAAAATACCGTGCTTTTCAAATTCGCTAAAGAAATCTTGCGCGATAACTTCCGCCCACAAATAGCCATAATAACCGGCATCGTAGCCGCCCATAATATGGTCAAAACTTGCTTGCGGGTAAGCACCTTTTTTCAAAGGAACACCTCTGATTTTTTTGGAATATCTTGACCAATATTCTGTGGAATCAATTTTCTTTTTAGTTAAGTGATAGCGCATATCAATTTGCGCAAGGAAATTTTGCCTTAAATAAAAGGAACCTGTGGCGTAGTGTTTTGCGGCAATCATTTTATTTATTGTTTCATCACTTAAAGGCTCGCCCGTCTTATAATGTTTGGAAATTTTCTTTAAAACTTCCAGCTGCCAAACCCAATTTTCAAGCATTTGGGAAGGAACTTCCACAAAATCCATACTTGTGGCTGTGCCGGAAATTGAGGAATATTTTGCTTCCGTCAAAACATTGTGTAAAACATGGCCAAACTCATGGAAAAGTGTTTCAACCTCGTCGTGCTTTAACAAAGAAGGCGTGTTTTGTGAGGGGGGATTTAAGTTCGCAACAATCGCCGTAACCGGTTTTTGATAAGTGCCGTCTTTTAATAATTTACCGCTAACTAAATCAAAACAAGCGGCGTGTTTATATTTACCGTCGCGCGGATAAAGGTCCATATAAACATAAGCAATTATTTCTTTCTTTTCATTATCAATAACTTTATAAGCAACAACATCTTTATGCCAAGTATCAATATTTGCTTTTTCAAATTTAACATCAAATAAATTGCCGAAAATTTCAAGCATATTGTTTATTACATAGTCGGTGGGGAAAAACTCTTTTATTTTTTCTGCGTCAATATCATAATGTTCTTTTTTATATTTGTTGGACCAATAAGGGCTTTGCCAAGTTTCTATTTTTTTTGTTTTTTGGCCGGTTTTTTCCGTCTTATATTTTAAAAGTTCTTTTTGTTCTTTTTTGGCAAGCGGTTTTAATTTCTTTTCCAAATCTTGCAAGAAAGACATAACGTTTTCTGGCGTTTTTGCCATGCGTGTATCAAGGCGATTATGTGCGTGGGTTTTATATCCTAAGAGTTTTGCCGTCTGATAACGCAAAAATAAATTATCTTCCAAAAGGGAAATATTTTGCGTGCCACCGCGGCGCGAGTATTTTTCTTCAAGTTGTTTTCTTGCGTTGTCATCGTCGGCATTTAACATAAAGGGGACATAATCGGGATAGTTTAAGGTAATAATATATTTGCCGTTTTCATCTTTTTCAAGACGATTTATATAATCATCGCCAAGACCTTTTAATTCTTCTTTTGAGACGGCAAGAGTATCTTTATACTCTCTTATATTTTTAGAAAATTCTATTGAATTTTTTGATTTCTTTTTTTGTAAATCTTTAAAAGTTTCAAGGTCTTTATCGTCTAACATTAAACCGCTTTTTCTAAAACCAATCATCGCATCTTTTAACATTTTTGCTTCAATTTTAGGCAAGTTCGGGTTGGTATCCGCGTAATCTTTAAAGGCTTGGTAAATATCTTTACGCGTGGCCACTTCCACCATATAATTGCTGATTTTTTCTTCAAGGGCAAGGGCTGCGTTTCTTAAATTCTCGTCGGTAGAAACATAAGCAAGAAACCCTGCTTGCCCGAGTGATTTAGAATATTTATCAAAAGCTTCGTCGTAAGCAAGCAAAGTATTTTCAAAAGTGCGGCTTTCTTTTGGCAAAGCAACAATTTTTGCAAGGTCTTTTTCCAAAATTTCTCTTGCGGCTTTCTCGCTTGGTTCAAGCTCGCTTGCCTTATAATTAAAGTGTAAAGTTCCGTCGGGATTATACATATTCATAACATTTTCTCCTGCCATTAATAGCGTTGTTAAAAACAAAGGTCCAACAAATTTTAAAAATTTCATATTTTAACTTCCTTATATTTTTGTTATAATATTTTATAAAATAAATTATCCCTTTTAAAAGGGTAGATAATAAAAAAGAGGAAAAGAAAACATGTACGAAGCATTTGTTCCTAAGGAAATATTCCTTACAAAAGGTGTTGGCAGACATAAAGAAAAATTAGCAAGCTTTGAGGAAGCCCTCAGAGATGCTAAAATCGCAAAATTCAACTTGGTGCCGGTATCAAGCATTTTCCCGCCGCATTGTAAAGTTGTGACGGTAAATAAAGGGCTTGAAAGGTTAAGCCCGGGTCAAATTTTGCACTGTGTTATCAGCCGCAATACCAGCAACGAAAACAGACGCTTAATTTCCGCTTCTGTCGGGCTTGCAATTCCTAAAGACAGAAACACCCACGGCTATATTTCAGAACACCATAGTTTCGGTGAAGCAGACCAAAAAGCCGGCGATTATGCCGAAGATTTGGCTGCTATGATGTTATCTACCACCCTTGGTATTGAATTTGATAACAATACCACCTGGAACCAAAAAGAAGAAATTTGGAAAATGAGCGGTAAAATCGTTAAAACAACAAATATTACCCAATCTGCCATCTGCGTTGACGGCGTTTGGACAACTGTTGTAGCAGCTGCCGTTTTTGTGAGGTAAGATTTTTCTTCTTTTATGATACATCCAAAAGCGAAGTATTTTTTAGAAGTTGAAACGGGACAGACTCCGCTGGAGTCTTCCCGTTTTGCTGTAATTCCCGTGCCTTATGAAAGAACCGTTTCTTACGGCGGGGGCACGAAAGACGGCCCTAAAGCAATTATTGATGCTTCACCGCAAATTGAACTTTGGGACGAAGAAACAAAAACCGAAACCTATAAAGAAGGCATACATACCTTAAAACCGATTGATTGCAAAGGTTCCGAAGAAGCCGTTTTTAAGAGAATAGAAAAATATGTCCAAAATTTTATGGACAAGCAAAAAGCCCTGCCCTTTTATTTGGGGGGGGAACATTCTATTTCCCAAGCCTTGATTAATCCTTATATCAAGAAATACGGCAAAAAATTATCTGTTTTACATTTTGACGCCCACGCTGATTTAAGGGAAGAATATTTCGGTGATACACGCTCGCACGCTTGCGCTTTATATCCTGCTTCACGCAAAGTTAAAGTGGTGCAAGTGGGTATCAGAAGCGTCGGCCTTGAAGAAAAACAATATGTAAACACCGGTAATGTTAAAACCTTCTTTATGCACGAAAATTTGGATATTGATAAATTAATTCCGCAAGTGTTAAAGAATTTAACCGATACCGTTTATATGACTATTGATGTTGACGGCTTTGACCCAAGCGTCGTGCCGGGCACAGGCACCCCGCAACCGGGCGGTTTTACTTGGTATGACGGCCTTAAAATATTTAAAGCCGTTTGCCAAAAGAAAAATATTGTCGCCGTTGATATCGTAGAAACAGCACCCATTAAAGGGCAACATATAACAGAGTTTAATGTCTCAAAACTCTTATATCGCTTGATGGGTTATTTGGCAACAAAGAAAAAATAATTCTTTTTTACAACACGAAAAAGCGCAGGTTTTTCTTTTTAAAATCTGCGCTTTTTTATATAATAATTAAGTAAAACACTTTAGAACAAGGGGCTTTTTATGCAAAAAATAATCAAATTTTTTACTCTTATTTTTGACTTGTTAAGAGGACTTCTTTTGCTTTGTTTTGCTTTATCTGTTGTTTTATGTTTTTTGCTTATCCCTTGCTCTTTAATAAATTATTTTGCTAAACCTGTGTGGCCTATAAACATGGCCGCAAAATACGGCAATATTCCGGCAATAAAAACCCTTATATATTTGGGCTCTGATATTAATAAACACGATACAAAAGATAACAGACCCTTAACCCAAGCCTATGATAATAACCGCTATGATGCTTTTAAATTTCTTATAGAAAAAGGCGCCAATTTTAATATACCCGATAAAAACGGAAGAAAACTTTTTATGGCTTCTCTTGCCGATAAAAAAACAAACTTTGTTAAAGCTATGGTTGAGGCTGGGGCAGATGTTAATACAAAAGATGTTTATAATAATACGCCTTTAGGTTTTGCCATAAGCACACATAATACGGAACTTGCTAAATATCTCTTAGACAAAGGAGCAAGTATGTATGAACCAAACCGCTTTAATGAAACCCCTTTAAAAAGTGCTATTTGGCATAAAGATACTGAAATAGTTAAAGAACTTTTAGACAGAGGAGTTAATCTTAAAAAAAGTTCTTTAACAGAACCGATTATTTTTGCCGCTATCGGCTCCAACCCTGAAATATTACAAATGATTATAGACCAAGGTGTTGATATGGAAGTGAAAGATAACCGAGGCAGAACTCCTTTTGAATATGCTTTAGATTCTAATAAGGAAGAAATTCTTATGGTTCTTGTTAATAATGGTGCTATAGTTCGTAATGTAAATAGTAAAGGGGAAAATCTCTTAATTCGCGCTGTTTATCAAAACTATTTATCTTTGGCAAAATTCCTGCTTGAAAACGGCGCAGATGTTAATCAAAAAGGTTCTTATTCTTTTTGTAGCCAAAACACTCCTTTACACGCGGCAATTAGTTTCAAAGATGATAAAAGACTTGATTTTGTCAAACTTTTTGTTGAAAACGGCGCTAATATTAATCAGACAGATACTAACGGAGAAACTCCTTTAATGTTTGCCATTAGTCTAAGAAATGAAAAAATTGCAGATTACCTTAAAAGTAAAAGAGCTGTTATTAATAATAAAAAACTTTACCTTTGGAACCCCTATATACTTACTGGAGATACCGAGGGAGTAAAGATGCTTATTAAAGCCGGCGCTGATGTTAATGCTAAAGATGAGAAAGGGCTAACTCCACTACAAAAAGCTATTAAATACAAAAAGACACAAATTGCCGATATCTTAAGGCAAGCCGGCGCAAAAGAATAAAAGTATTTTACATAGAAAAACAGCCCTCTTAAAAAAGGGCTGTTTTTGTTTTGTTTTGAAAACAAGAAAAATTAATTTTCCGGTTTAAATTGGGTTTTATCTACGCCGCAAACGGGGCAATGCCAATCTGCTTTAACATCGGCCCATTTTGTGCCTGCCGGGCTTCCGTTATCCGGATCGCCGATGGCTTCGTCATAAACATAACCGCAAACTTCGCATACATATTTCATAATTTATTTCTCCTTATTTTCTTTAAATGTTGTGGCGCCGCGCGGTGTTTTGCCGCGTAAAACGCCTTGATAATAATCATAAGTTAAAGGTTTGCCTTCTTTAATAATTTCGGTATCTTCCACAAGACCTATAAACAAAGTGTGTGTGCCTAAATCTATTGTTTGGCCCACTTTTACTGACATCCAAGATAAAGTATTATCCAAAACAATCGGCAAACCTTGCGCATTTAACCTATAAGATACTTTAGCAAATTTATCGTAGTTTTTGCCTGTTCTAAAGCCGAAATTACCAAGAAAGAGCATATCTGCCTCTTGCGCTATCGGCTGAATACAAAAAAGCCCTGTTGCCTTAATATAATCGTGCGTCAAAGAATTTTTGTTTAAAGCAATAGCAATTTTCGGCGGTTCGGCGGTTACTTGAAAAACGGAGTTTGCTATCATAGCATTAAACTTTTCGCCCTCTCGTGCGCCGACGATAAACAAGCCATAAGTCATATCTGTTAAAGCGCGGGTATCTATCATAAAGTTTTACCTATTTCCTCTGCCATACTAACACCGGCGTCAAAACATTCTTTTAGTTTTTCTTCTGTCGGCACAAATTTGCTTGTTATAGGTTCTTTAACAATTTTAACACCCATAGTTTCAACAAATTTTTGTAAATTGTTTATTGCTAAAGGACTCCAACCGTAAGAGCCAAAAACCATACCTATAAGATTTTGTTTTTTAAGCCCTTTTAAATAAGTTAAAGTATCCCCAAGTGAAGGGTATATTTCCTGATTTAATACCGGCGTGCCGACGATTAAAGCCGCGCTGTCTAAGATTTCAGAGGCAACTTCGCTTCTGTTTGTAGCGCGCAAAGAAAATTCTTTAACTTCTATCCCTTTGCTTGAAAGCCCGTCAGTGATACTTGCGGCCATTTTTGCTGTGCTGCCCCACATAGTATCATAAATAACAAGCGCTTTTTTGGCGGCTTTTTGCTCGGCAAATTTTGAATATAAATCCACAATTTGCTGCGGGTTTTTACGCCAAATTATGCCGTGGTCCGGGCAAATGATTTTTGGACTAATGTTTTTTGCTTTAACTTTAGCCAAAAAGGCTTTAACAATATTGCTATAAGGCAAAATGATATTGGCATAATATTTTTTTGCTTCGCGGAACCAAATTTCTTGCGATACTTCGTCGTCAAAATGTTTATTAGAAGCAAAATGCATACCAAAAATATCATTAGAGAAAAGTAAGTTTTCGTTCTTCATTAAACAAATCATACTTTCCGGCCAGTGTAGAATTTTGGAATCTATAAAAACTAAAGTTTCTTTGCCGATATTTACTTCTGCACCGTCGGCCACACCTTCTAAGTTTTCAATATTGCCAAAATGTTCCTGTAAAGTTTTAACACCCGTCATAGAAGCATAAATTTTGCCGGGCTTAAACTCGGCAATAGTTTCTTTTATAACGCCGGTGTGGTCCATTTCGGAGTGATTTGAAATAAGAATATCTATCTTTTTATCGCCGATAACGCTTTTAATGCGCGCGGCCATTTGCTCAAAAAAGCCGTGTTTAACTGTGTCAACCAAAACTATTTTTTCATCCACGATGAGAAAAGCATTATAAGTAGTTCCTTCGTCGGTGGTATAGCCGTGGAAATCTCTTATATTCCAATCAACCGCGCCAACCCAATAGACTTTATCTGTTATTTTTAAGGCCTTCATTATTTGCTCTCCCACAAACCGTGAAGATTACAATAAATTCTTGCTTTAACAATTTCTACACCTGTGGATAAAAATTCCGCTTCCGGCTTATCCCCGGGTTTTAAATATTTACGGCCGATTTTGCCGTCTTGGGAGAAAACTTCAATAAACTCAATATAATGTTTTTCTTCCATCGGGTGCGCAACGGAACCAACTTTAACAAGATAACCCTTTGCCGTCTTTTCAATAACAGGAATATGTTTTTCCGTTGAGGCTTCTTCTGTATTGGCTACCAGGTGTTCCATAGGTTTACCGCAACAAACAAGTTCCCCGCCACCGATATGGGCTACTTCCACAACATTTCCGCATAAAGGACATTTATATAAATCATTTAATTTCATACAATTTTCTCCTATAATAATTCTTTTACCGTTTGTAAAACAGATTGATAATCCGGCTCATCTTCAATATTTCTTACATATTGAATATATCTTAAAATACCTTCTTTATCTATTATAAAAACTGCTCTTGTCAAAAGTTCTAAACGCTCTATAAGAACGCCGTATTTTTTGGCAAAATCATTGTTTTTATAAGCAGAAAGCGTTATAAGATTTTCTGCGTTTTTGGCAAGGCACCATTTTTCTTGCGTAAAAGGCAAATCTTTACTAACAACAATAATTTTTATTGGACCGCTTAGTAAAGCCGCTTGTGCGTTAAAATGTCTTGCCTCAAGCGAACAAGTTTCCGTATCTAAGGAAGGCATTGTCGCTAAAACAACAATGTGCCCCTTATAATGACTAAGGGACACATCGTTCATATGTGTATTGACTAACTTAAAATCAGGTGCTATTTGACCTGTGTTAAGTTTTTCTCCTAAAAGGGTAAAATTCTTCCCCTTCACTTTAATATGGTCTAACATAACTACCCCCTAGTTATAGTTTGACTGCTTTTTACCAATTTTCTGCCAAGACTTCAAAGTAAGATTGTGCGTGGGCGCAAGCAGGGCATTTTTCAGGGGCACTGTCGCCTTCGTGAACAAAACCGCAGTTTGCACAAACCCATCTGACTTTTTGGTCTTTTTTGAAAACTTTTTTATTTAAGATATTATCTCTTAAAGCTTTATATCTTCTGGAATGTTGTTTTTCGGCAACTGCTATATTCAACATTACAGCGGCAATTTCATGGAAACCTTCTTCATTTGCCACTTGGGCAAATTCCGGATACATTACCTGCCATTCATGGTCTTCACCGCCGGCAGAAGCAAGAAGGTTTTGCTCTGTTGTGCCGATAATACCGGCCGGGAAAGCAGCTGAAACTTCAACTTCTCCGCCTTCTAAAAATTTAAAAAGTCTCTTTGCGTGTTCTTTTTCTTGATTTGCTGTTTCTTCAAAAACCTTAGAAATTTGGACATAGCCTTCTTTTTTAGCAACGCTGGCAAAGAAAGTATATCTGTTTCTTGCTTGGGATTCCCCGGCAAAAGCTGTTAAAATATTTTTTTCTGTTTTAGTTCCTTTCAATGATTTCATAAAAATCCTCCATACATTATATAGTATATAAAAAAAGATACCAAATTTTACAAAAAATGTAAAAAATATAGATTTTTCCGTATAAAAAACAAAAATAAACACTTTAGGTTATTGCTTTTAAAAAAATCTTTTTTTAAAATAGATAAACAAGAATTTTATTTTCTTGCTATTTTAACACAAAACTGCTAAAATTTACTTATAAAACATTTTTTTATGTTTTAGCATATGTAAGGTGTCTGGATGGAAAACTTTGATATAAACGAAATTTGGGCAAATCTCCTAATTTTTCTTGAAAATAAACTTAGCAAAGATATTTGTGAAATGTGGATAAAACCAATGAAGCCGCTTTCCTTTGATAATGGTATTTTTAAGATAGAATTACCTAATGATGTTTGGCTTCGTAAAATAAAAGAAAGATATGAAACCCAAATCTTACAAGGTTTAAATCAATTAATAAATGAACCCTTAACTTTAGAATACAGCGTGCCTGTTTTAACAAAACCCGCCGTTCCCAGATTTATTGAGCCGGAAGTTATTAATCCCACACCTAAAGTTATAAATCCTTTTGAAAGTCATTTAAATTCCTATTTTACCTTTGACGGTTTTATTGAAGGGCCTTCAAACAGATTTGCTTATAATGCGGCAATAGCCGTGGCAAAAAGATTAGGGGACAGAGTAAATAATCCTTTTATTATTTTTAGTGCGCCCGGGCTTGGTAAAACCCATTTATTACACGCAATAGGTAATCAAGTTTTAAAAGATAATCCTTATGCTAAAGTTTTATATATCTCCGGTGAAAGTTTTGTTTCCGAATGTGTAGATTCTATACAAAATAGAACTACTGATGCTTTTAAGAAAAAATATAGAAACCTTGATTGCCTCTTACTTGACGATATACAATATATAGTAGGAAAAGAACGCTCCGAATTAGAATTTTTCTTTATATTTAATAGTTTATTTGATAATAGAAAACAAATTGTTTTTACTTCAGACAGAACCCCAAATCAACTTGGTTTAAGCGAAAGGCTTTCCTCAAGATTACTCAGCGGCCTTGTTACCGAAATAAAAAGACCGGATTTTGAAACCCGCCTTGCTATTTTAAGACAAAAAAGAGATATTAATAATTTTGATATAGGGGATGATGTTTTATCTTTTATTGCCAAAGGGGTTCAAGCAAGTATCAGAGAAATTGAAGGTTGTTTATTTAGACTAACAGCTTATTGTAGTATTCACGGTGTTCAAGCCTCTGTTTCTATTGCAAAAGAAGTTTTGGCGGATATTATAACTTCCGAACAGGAAAAGTATAGTATAAGTATAAGTCAAATTAAAAAAGTAGTTTCTAAATATTTTAAAATCAGCGTGGAAGATATTAATTCTAAAAAGAAAAGCAATAATATTGCTTGGCCGCGCCAAGTGGCTATGTATATAGCAAGCGAACTTACAACCCTACCTGTAACGGAAATAGGCAGAGAGTTTAATAGAGATCATACAACTATCTTACACGCTAAACAAAAAGTGAAGGAAGAAATAGAAAATAACCCGTTTTTTGTTCCTGTTATCAACCAGTTGATAAGTGATGTGAAATCTGTTGATAACAATTAACAAAAATAAAAAAAGGATTTTAATGTTAATAATGTTAATAAATTGTGTAAACTTATAAACATAAAAAATAAAAAGTTGTATAGATGTATTAACATAATTAACACAATTAACAAAACATAATAATAAGGATAATAAGTATGAAAATAAATATTACTAAAGAAAACTTTTTGGAAGGTATACAAATTATTTCAGGTGTATCAGGCAGAACAACAGCACCTATACTTTATAACTTCCTTATGGAAGCCTCTTCCGGTAAAGTAAAACTTACTAAAACAGATATGGAAATGGCTACAATACATACTATTAATGCCGAAGTTGTAGAAGAAGGCTCTATAACCGTCCCTTTAAAAGAATTTTCTGATATTTTAAAAAATCTTCCTTCCGGTAAAGAAATTACTTTAGAAACTGATGATGAAAATAAACTTCATATTAAAAGCGGTAGAAGTAAATTTTGGGTTATCGGCACACCTAAAGAAGAATATCCTATTATTCCCGCTATTGAAAAAGAGGAAAGTTTTACTCTAAAATGTAAAGATTTAAAAGATATTATTGAACATACAATTTTTTCTGCTTCCACCCAAGAAACAAGATATGTTTTAAACGGGCTTTTCTGGGTATCAACAGCAGATAAATTTGAAGTAGTTGCAACAGATGGCAGACGCCTGGCTTTAGCAACAAATACTCCATTACAAGGAGTAAAAGATTTTAAAGTTATTATTCCAAGTAAAATTTTAAATGAACTTGTTAAATTACTTGGTATAAATAAACCTACCGATAATGATTTTATTGATGTTAATGTATCTAAAAACCAAGTGAGTTTTAGTTTTAAAGATACTATATTTATTTCCAGATTAATTGAAGGTAATTTCCCCAGTTATGAACAGGTTATACCTACTAAAAAAGAATTTTCTTTATCTTTAGAAGTAGGGGAATTATTATCTTCAACAAAACGCGCAGCCCTTTGCGCCGGTGATTTAGGCGGAACGGTAAAATATTCCTTAAGTGAAAATAAAATTAAAATCACTTCCACTTCAGTTAAAATGGATTTTTCCGAAGAGTTAAAAATTGATTATGATAAAGATGATTTTTCAACTTCTTTTAATCCGGAATATTTAATTGATGTTTTAAAATTAATTTCCGGTAAAGCGGTATTTTCCTTTAACAATGCTTCCCAACCGGTCCTTGTGGAAGAAGAAGGTAAAACACAATATAAATATGTAATAATGCCGGTGCGCGCATGAAGTTAGGCCAAAAACCTCAGCCGATTTGGCATGAATCAAATGAACTTAAAAATAGTTTTAACCGTTTCAGCTCGCAAATAAACAGGCTTGTTTTACTTGAAAATATTTGGAATAAAACTGTTGGTTCAAAAGCAAAATTTTGGCAGTTATATGCCGTTCAAAAAAATACAATTTTTGTTAAAGTTAGAGTAAATGCGGCCCGTCAGGAACTTTTACTAAATAAAGAAAATATAATAAAAGAATTAAATAAAAATTTCCAGCGGGCTTGGATAAAAGAGATTTCTATTTTTAAGGAGTAATAAATGACAACAGAAACAGAATTACAAAAAGATTATGATTCTTCTAAAATACAAGTTTTAGAAGGTCTTGAAGCAGTGCGCAAACGCCCTGCAATGTATATCGGCTCTACCGGTGCGCCGGGTTTACATCACTTAATTTACGAAGTTGTAGATAACTCAGTTGACGAAATTTTGGCAGGTAATGCCACCCATATTGAAGTTGTAATAAAAGAAGATAAAGTTTGTTCTATTTCAGATGACGGCCGCGGTATACCCGTTGACCCGATGAAAAATGTTAAAGACCCCAAACTTAAAGGTAAAAGCGCCCTTGAAGTTGTTATGACCGTTCTTCACGCAGGCGGTAAATTTGATAGCGGTGCTTATAAAGTTTCAGGCGGTTTACACGGTGTCGGTGTATCTTGCGTTAACGCTCTTTCAGAGTGGCTTGAAGTTGAAGTAAGAAGAGATAATAAAGTTTATTTCCAACAATATAAACGCGGTGTTCCGCAAGATAAAGTTAAAGTTATCGGTGATACAAAAGAACACGGCACAAAGGTAACTTTTAAAGCTGATAATCAAATTTTTGGCGATCATATTTTCTCTTATGATACTATTGCCAAAAGACTTAGAGAACTTGCCTTCTTAAATGCCGGTATACGCATTACTTTAACTGACGAAAGAGAAGAAAATAAATCTCAAGTTTTCTTATACGAAGGCGGTATTTCCCAATTTGTTAAATACTTAAATGATAATAAAAGAAATATCAACCCCGAACCGATTTATATTACAAAAGAAATTGACAGCAACTATATTTCTTTTGCTATTCAATATAATGACGGCTATAGCGAAAATGTGTTTTCCTTCGTAAATAATATTAATACTATTGAAGGCGGCACCCATTTAAGCGGTTTTAGATCTGCTTTAACAAGAATTGTTAATGACTATATTAAAAATAACGGTCTTTTGAAAAATAAAGACCTTAACATTACCGGCGACGATATGAGAGAAGGTTTGACTGCAGTTTTATCAGTCAAAATTCCTCATCCGCAATTTGAAGGACAGACAAAAACCAAACTTGGTAACTCCGAAATTGAAGGTATTGTCCGCTCAATAGTTGGCGAAACACTTTCAACCTTCTTTGAAGAAAACCCCAAAACAGCAAGAGCAATTTGCGAAAAATGTATCGGTGCTGCTGTGGCTAGAGAAGCCGCCAGAAAAGCAAAAGATTTAACCCGCAGAAAAGGTGCTCTTGAAAGCGGTGGTTTACCTGGTAAACTAGCAGATTGTCAGGAAAAAAACCCGGAAAGATGCGAGTTATTCATAGTGGAAGGTGAATCAGCCGGCGGGTCTGCAAAACAAGGCAGAGACAGAGTTTTCCAAGCAATCTTACCTTTAAGAGGTAAAATCTTAAATGTTGAAAAAGCCCAACTTGTCAAAATTTTATCTAACGAAGAAATCAGAACCTTAATTTCCGCAGTAGGCACAGGCGTTGGTGATGGGGAAGGCGGTTTTGATATTTCAAAACTCCGCTATCACAAAATTGTTTTGATGGCTGATGCTGATGTTGACGGTCAACATATTACAACCTTGCTTTTAACTTTCTTTTACAGGCAGTTAAAACCGCTTATTGAAAACGGTAATATTTATATCGCCCAACCGCCTTTATACAAAGTTAAAAAAGGCAAAGCAGAAGAATATATGCAAACCGAAGAACAAATGCAAGCTTGGCTCTTTAAAGAAGCTCTTTCTTCCGTAAAAGCAAAAACTAAAGAGGGTAAAGAACTTTCTACCGAAGAACTTACAAACTTGCTTACAATTTTAAAAGAAGCCCAAGAAGCAACCTTCAAGCTTGAACTTAAATCTTTAGGTATTAAAGATTTCTATGATTTCAAGGAACAAGGACAATTACCGCTTTACAGAATCCCTCTTGAAAGCGGCGGTTATAAATATTTTTACAGCGAGCAAGACTATAAAGATTATGAAACAAACTATGTAAACGAAAAGAGAGAAGAATTTCTTGCTGCCGGCACTCCCGAAAACGAGATAGACGAAGAAATGATTAAACCCGATTATCAAAGTCTTAGGGAATTTGGCAAACTTTTAGCAATAGATACAAAACTTGCACCGTTAGGTTATACAATGCAGCAATTCCCGTTAATTACTGATGAAAAGAAGAGAATTAATCCGCTTTTCACCGTTAATGACGGCAAAAAAGATATCTTGGTCTATAGTTTACAAGAATTCTTAAAAACCGTTAAAGATGCCGGCGCACAAGGTGCAACCATACAGCGCTACAAAGGTCTGGGTGAAATGAACCCCGAACAACTTTGGGAAACCACTATGGACCCAGCCAAACGCAAACTTTTGCGCGTTTCTATTCAAGACGGCGCTGATGTTGAAAAAGTTTTCACAATGCTTATGGGCGATAAAGTTGAACCCAGAAGGGCCTTTATTGAATCCCACGCCTTAGAAGTAAGGAACTTAGATATTTAGTTTATAAGAGGAATTTATGGAAGAACAAAAAACAACTGATTTATTTGGCAATATTAAAGAAAGAGATATCGGAACGGAGATGAAAAACTCCTACATAGATTATGCTATGAGTGTTATTATCGGCCGTGCTTTGCCCGATGTCCGCGACGGTTTAAAACCGGTTCATAGAAGAATCTTATATGCTATGCAGGAAATGGGTTTAAAATATAATAAACCCTTTAAGAAATCTGCCCGTGTGGTCGGTGATGTTCTTGGTAAATATCACCCGCACGGCGATAGTTCTGTTTATGATGCTTTGGTTCGTATGGCACAGACTTTTTCTATGAGAAACACTCTTGTTAACGGGCAAGGAAACTTCGGTTCTATTGACGGCGATAGTCCTGCTGCTATGCGTTATACCGAAGTCCGCCTTCAAGCAATAGCAGATGAACTTCTTAACGATTTAGATAAAGACACCGTTAAATTTGTTCCTAACTACGACGGTTCTTTAATGGAACCGGCAGTTTTGCCCGCAAAAATCCCGCAACTTTTAGTTAACGGTTCAAGCGGTATCGCAGTAGGTATGGCAACAAATATTCCAACCCACAATTTAGCAGAAGTTTGCCAAGGTATTATTGCCTTAATTAAAAACCCGGCAATTACCACAAAAGAAATGATGCAAATTGTTAAAGGGCCGGATTTCCCGACAGGCGGCATTATCCGCGGAACAAAAGGTATTTATGATTACTTTGAAACAGGCCGCGGTTCTGTGCGCATCCAAGCAAAAGCCGAAATTGAGGAAATGAAAGGCGGTAGGGAAGCAATTATTATTACCGAAATTCCTTATCAAGTCAATAAAACATCCTTAATTGAAACTATTGCCGGCCTTGTTAAAGATAAAAAAATTACCGAAATTTCCGACATCCGCGACGAATCCGACAGACGCGGTATGCGCCTTGTTATTGAACTCAAGAGAGACGCAACCGGTCAAGTAGTTTTAAATCAATTATTTAAGCATACGCAACTGCAAACCTCTTTTGGTGTAAATATGCTTGCTATTGTTGACGGTAAACCGCGCATTTTAAGTCTTAAAGAAGTTATGCGCCAATATGTCCATCACCGCCAGGAAGTTATCACTAACAGAACACGCTTTGACTTAAATAAAGCCCTTAAACGCGCTCATATTTTGGATGGTTTACTTGTGGCAATTGCTAATATGGATGAAGTTGTTGCAATTATCCGCGGTTCTAAAGATGCTCCGGCCGCAAAAATTGCTTTAATGAACCGCTTTAAATTAAGCGAAGCCCAAACCCAAGCAATTTTGGATATGCGCTTGCATCAACTCACACAACTTTCAGCAATTGCTATTGAGCAAGAACAAAAAGACCTTGCCCAAGCAATTAAGAATTTACAGGATATTTTGGCTAACCCGCAAAGAATTTTAGACATTATTGTTGAAGAATTAACCGAAATCGTAAATAAATACGGCGACGAAAGAAAAACCGAAATTGCCAATGAAATTACCGACTTCTCTATTGAAGATTTAATTGAAGAAGAAGATGTGGTTATCACCTTATCAAATGACGGATACGCAAAACGCATCCCGCTTGATACTTATAAATCACAAAACCGCGGCGGTAAAGGCATTATCGGCGGAAGAACCAAAGAAGAAGACTTTATTGAACATCTCTTTGTCACATCCAGCCACTCCACAATTTTAATGTTCACAACCCGCGGCAGAGTGTTTGCCTTAAAGGCTTTTGAAATACCAGAAGGCAACCGCCAAAGCAAAGGTAAAGCCATAGTAAATCTCTTACAGATTTCAGGCGAAGAAAAGGTAACCTCAGCCGTTGCCTTTAGGAACTTTGACCCGCAAAATAGCGGCGAAACTTACCTTACAATGTGCACCCGCATGGGCACAATAAAGAGAGTTGAACTAAGCGAGTTTGCCCACATTAGAAGAACAGGTATTATTGCTATTGGTCTTGAGGAAGGCGATATCTTAATCTCCGTCCAAGAAACCCACGGCAATAGTGATATTTTGATTGCCACCAAACAAGGCAAATCAATTAGATTTGATGAAACACAAGTTCGCGCTATGGGTAGAACGGCAAAAGGTGTCAGAGGTATTAGACTTGCTTCCGGTGATAGCGTTGTAGGTATGGAACAAGCACCTAGAGAAGGCGCCCAGCCCGATGTCCTTTCCGTCTGTGAAAACGGATATGGCAAACGCACCGAGTTTAGCGAATACCGCACCCAAAACCGCGGCGGCAGCGGCGTTATCACAATTAAAACGACCGAACGCAACGGCCAAGTTGTTGGTATTAAACTTGTTGATGAATCTAAAGATTTAATGGTCATTACCGAAAAAGGTATGGCTATCAGAATCAGATGTGAAGAAATCCGCTCCGTCGGCAGAAACGCCCAAGGCGTGCGCTTAGTCAAACTTGAAGAAAAAGACAAAATCGCCCGCGTTGCCCCTGTCGTCAAAGAGGAAGAACGCACCGAAGAAGAATTAACCAAATAGGTTTTTATCGCAAAAATTATAACCTAGTTGTTTAAGTAAAATAAGCCCCGCACTTAAATTTAAAAGTGCGGGGCTTTGCATTGTTTATTTTTATAATCTGAAATATCTATCGCCCGAATCTTCTATTAAAATGCCTCCAAGAGCTTTACATAGTTGTTGTCCTTTAGTTTTTTGTTCTCCGCTGCGTCCTGCCACACAAGTTAAATTGCCGGAATTTTCTCGGATAGCATTTCCTGTTCTTGCATTCATTAAATAGTGTACTATTCCAACAATATAATCTGTTTCTGCAGATTCATAATAAGCAGCTTCAATACTCCCGCATTCTCCTCCTCCACAATACATCTGAAGGCGCCAATCTCCAACAACCATACACGGTCCGCCATAATCATAAATACATGCTTCTGATGATGGTAAAGTTAAATCTAATTTATCAAAAGAATCAGAATATTGTCCGTTGGCAAGATAGTAGGATTCTTGTGCATTTGCCACAGAACGCACTAAAGACATTACTTGACCTGCTTTTGATTTTAGCACAGCTTTTTGATATTGAGGAATAGCAATAGCCGTCAAAATACCGATAATTAAAACAACAACTAATAATTCAATAAGCGTAAAACCGCTTTTATTGACTTCATTTAATAATCTGTTTATTTCTGCTTTTAACATTTTTACCTCTGTTATTACTTTTATTAAGCAGAAAGTTATATATGAAAACGGCTTTCTGCTTATGACTATTCAAACCCATAAACAAAAAGCCGTAACTTGTTTTTAAAAAACAAGTGTTCGGCACAAAACGGCAGTTTTGCAAGTGCTGCCATTTTATGCCTAAGACGACTATTTTTGGTTTGAATAGTGTTTACTTCTGTGTAAACGGTGCCCTAAAGAGCTCCAAAAAATAGTTAAATTTTTATCAAAATTTTATTTTCTAAAAAATATAACCTCCGTAAAGAACCTATCTTCTATTATAATAATTTTCTCTTTATATTGCTATAATATTTATATAAACTTAAGGAGTAAAAATGGCACAAAATAGCCGTATTTCCTGGACCAGTGCAACTTGGAATCCCGTTACGGGTTGCAGTAAAATTTCTTTAGGTTGCCAAAATTGCTATGCTTATAAAATGGCTTTGTATTTGCAATCTATAGGAGCAGCACATTATCAAAAAGGTTTTAAAGTGGCTCTGCACGAAGATGCTTTAAGCATCCCTCTTAAATGGAAAAGCCCAAAATTGATTTTTGCAAATTCTATGAGTGATTTATTTCACGAAAAAGTGCCTTTATCTTTTTTATTAAAAATTTTTGAAACAATTAAAAATACTCCTCATCATAAATATCAAATACTTACAAAAAGGCCTGAAAGAATGTTAGAATTAAACAATAAATTGTCTTGGTATGATAATGTTTTAATGGGCACAACAATAGAAAGTGCGGAGTATCTTTATCGCCTTGATTTGCTTAAAAAATGTAGTGCTAAAACAAAATTTTTATCTTTAGAACCGCTTTTGAGTAATTTAAAGAATCTTGATTTAAAAGGAATAGATTGGGTTATTCTCGGTGGTGAATCTGGCGAAAATGCCCGCCCTATGCAAAAAGAATGGGTTTTAGATATAAAAAAACAATGCCAAGAGCAAAAAGTGCCGTTTTTCTTTAAGCAATGGGGTGGCAGAGATAAAAATAAAGGAGGAAATCTTTTAGATGGGCAAAAAATTCAAGAATATCCGTTTATTTTACGAGAAAGCACTTTGTTTGATTTAGATAATTTAAATTAAATAATATTTCAATTTTTTTGATTTTCAAGTCCAGCAACTTTTCAGACGAAAAAGCTCTAAACTTGTTTTTTCTTTGATATAAACTCTCTCATAAAAAAGTAAAATATAAGAAAGGTAAAATATGCAGTTTATAGCAAAAGTTAATAATAATACTTGGGTTTTGGACCAAGAAGAAGCACGCCATTTAAAAGTTGTCCGCTTTAAAGTGGGCGACACTATCAATTTATTTGACGGCAAAGGCGGGCTTTGGCTTGGCAAAATAGAAACACTTACAGAAAAATCAGCCAGCGGACGAGTTTTAAAAACCTTAAAACCTTTCACTCCGAAAAGAAAAATAACTTTATGTTTTTCCGTAATTTCGCGCCCCGCTACCGAAGAACTTTTAAACCTTTGTACGCAGGCAGGTGTTTTTGCTATAAAACCAATAATTTCCAAAAGGTGCGAAAAAGATTTAATTAAAAAATGGCAAACCAAGCAAGAACGCTGGGAGCAAATTATTTTATCGGCCGCAAAACAATGCGGCACGCCTTATTTGCCCACTCTTTTAGAGCCGCAAAACTTTGCTGATGCCATTAAAGAAACAAAAGAACCCGCAATAATTTGCTATGAAGACGAGCACACTTTACCGCTTTTACAAGAGATACAAAAATTAAACCCAGAAGAAATAACAATTTTTATCGGCCCTGAGGGGGGATATGAAACCTCTGAAATTGAACTGGCCAAACAAAACAAAATTATTTCGGTTAGTCTTGGCGATTTTATTTTGCGCGCGCAAAGTGCCGCTTTTGCTGCTGTTTGGGGTGCTATGCAATGAAAATTTTTATTAAAACTTACGGTTGCCGCGTAAACCAAGTGGAAAGTGAAGCTCTTTTAGAAGAATTTTTAGCCCAAGGCCACGAAATAACCCAAGATTACAAAAATGCAAATTTGTGTTTTATAAATACCTGCTCCGTCACCGCTAATGCCGATAAAGAGGCTGAAAAATTTATTCGCACGCTTTTAAAACAAAACCCTGCCGCGCAAATAATTGTTAGCGGTTGTTTTGCAAGAGTAAAAAAAGATTATCTTTTACAAAAATATCCTACTTTAAAAATTTATTTTAAAGAAGATTTATCTAAGGCACTTTTTAATAAGGAAATTGATTGGTCCGTCAAAGAACACAGCGGTCATAGCCGCGCTTTTATCAAAATTCAAGATGGTTGCGACTGCTTTTGTTCCTATTGTATTGTGCCTTATACCCGCCCGATAAAAACATCAAAACCAAAAGAAATTGTGCTGAGTGAAATTAAAAATTTGCTTGCCAATAATTATAGCGAAATTGTTTTAACAGGCATAAATATCGGCAATTATTCCTGCCCTAAAACAAAAGCAAATCTTGCTGATTTATGTGCTGAAATTTTTGCTTTGCCGGGGAATTTCCGCGTTCGCTTTTCCTCAATAGAAATTAACACAATCAGTGATGATTTAATTGATGTTTTAAGTAAAGCGGGGGAGAAGTTTTGTTCTTATTTACACTTGCCTTTACAAAGCGGGTCGTCAAAAGTTTTAAAAGATATGCGCCGCCATTATACAGCCGAAGAATTTTTGGCGCGTTTAAATTATATACGAACAAAAATAAAAGATTTATTTGTCTATACCGATATTATTGCCGGCTTTCCAACTGAAACAGAACAAGATTTTAAACAAAGTGCAGAATTTTTAAAACAAGCAAAATTTGCCGGCCTTCATGTTTTTAGTTATAGCGCACGCCAGGGAACGCCCGCCGCCCAAATGGCGCAACTTAACCCAAATATAATAAAAGAACGCAGTTTAATTTTACATAAACTTGATAAAGAGTTGCGCGCCACTGCCGCTGCCACATTAAAAGGGCAAATTTTGCAAGTGATAGGGGAAGATTTCCAAGATTCTTATTTACGCGCCACGGCTTCAAACTTCCAAAGAGTATTAATCAAAACAGATAAAAAACCGCAAGGCCTTTTCAATGTAAAAGCCGAAAGAACCGTCGGCGAAGATGTTTTTTGTGTTTTAATATAACAATATTTTATTTAGTATAATAAGAAATATGATGCTATTTATTGATGAATCTGGCGATTCTGGTTTTAAAAAAGGTGCTTCCCCATATTTTGTTCTAACGATGATTGCTGTTCAAGATCAAAATGTAAGTAAAATAGATGATTTTATAGAAGATATTAAAAAAAAGAATGGTATTTATCCTTCCGAATATAAATTTTCTAAAACGAGCGATTCCCATAAACAAAAATTTTTTACAGAAATAGCGGAAATTCCTTTTTTGGCGTATGCTCTTGTCGTTGATAAAAGTTTAATTTATTCAAATGAGTTAAAAAAAGATTCTAAAAAGTTTTATAGCTTTTTTCTTAAACAGCTTTTACAAAACTCTCCTTTAGAAATAGGAACAAAAATTAGAATAGATAAATCCTCTAGTAAGGTGTTTCAAAAAGAGGCTATGTTTTATCTTAGAAAGCAACTAGATACTTTTAATTTAAATATTAAATTTTTAGACTCAAAAGCAGCAAATCTTATTCAACTAGCGGATATGGTAAGCGGGGCCATTTGCCGTAAATATTCTCATAAAGAAAAGAAACAACTTTTACCGTATATTGCTAAAAAAATAAAGGATATATGGGAATTTAAATAAATGTAAAACCCTTAATCCTAGCTAAAAGTCTTTAGCTTGAACTCCATCCGGAGCCGTTTCGGATTAAGGGATACACTTATAGTATAATACATATAGTATTATTTGTCAATACTTTTTATGGTGCTTTTTTCTCTCATATCTGTTTGAGCCCAGACGGAGCACTTGCTTATTTTTTTTTTTTTGATAAACTACTTTTATCATTTTAATCATTTAAAGAGGTATTTTTATGAAAAACCGCGCCTTTACGCTAATAGAGTTATTAGTCGTCGTTTTAATTATTGGTATCTTAGCGGCAATTGCTTTGCCTAAATATCTAACTGCTGTCGAAAGGTCTCGTGCTTCGGAAGCTTTTGTCTTGCTTAAAAGCATAAAAGAAGCTCAGGATGTTTATAGATTAACCAATAATAAAACTCCGACTCTTTCCGAGTTAGATATTAATATCCCGGGAGAAATAACAGCTCCCATAGTTTCCTCTGCAAAATGGGGCAATTTTCATAAAACACAATTTTTTCAAATAGGTTTTTTATCATCGGGCAACCCACACGCTTTCAGAGTAGAAGGGAATAAACTTTTATACACGTTATCGTGGTATTATGGTGCGAACAAAGGCTATTATTGTCATGTGGAAAACGGCGGTGATACAAAATATATTTCCGTTTGCAAAAGTTTAGGCGGCACACCTTCAAATGCTTGTAATGGCCTAAATAACAATACTTGTTTTAAATTGCCATAATTTTTTCAAACAAATAACAATAAGGTCTTTGGACCTATTTCAAAATAGGTCTTTTGCTCCTTGTCGGTAAAATTTTAATTTCCTAGAATATAATTATGAAAAAAGTTATAATTTTATTTATTCTTGTTTTTTTAACTTTGTCAAGTTTTGCCGCTGAGGACTGGGCTATCCTAAAAGATGATATACCCTCTAATTTAATTTTGCGTGAACTTATAAAACCGCAAGGCCGCATAAGTTATTGTATTGACGGCTCGCAAACGCAAGTTTTACCTGATATAAATAAAGTTTTTCAAATGTGGTTTGATAATGTTTTATCTTATCGCAATATTTACCCGGATTTTGATAATACTTTTAAAGATATTGTGCCCATTTTAGAGCGCAAAAACAAAATGGTTGTGCAACAATGCGCCACGCCTTTTAGGGAGAGAGGGCTTCAAAATCAAAAAATTAATAATTTCGTTTCCCAAAGACCAGGTTATAATTTCGCGCAAAACAAACCTCTTTTAAGACTTACTTTTTGTTATAAAAAAGAATGTTTAGAGCCGACAATTAGCGGCGCTTGTAAGGCTGTAAATAATTTTGAAAGAAGAATTTTTGTTGCTCTTGATGCGGATAATATTACGGCTACCCTAGCTCACGAATTAGGACACACTTTAGCCCTGGGGGATGTCCTTTACGGACTTGGAAGAGAAGATAGAGACCTGGGGCATTTTACTTTAGATACTATGATGTATAAAAACGGTCCTTTTACCTGTGATGACGCCGATGCTATTGTTGCTGTTTTATATATGGCAATGAAAAAGCCTAAAACTTTTTATTCCTTCTGCGGGGACAGGCTTTTTGAAAATGGGCACGAAAGAGATTTTTTCTTTTTGGAAAAACCCTTTGACAAAGAATATAAAAAATATAAAAAATTAGAAAATTTAAATAGACTTTACGATAAACCAATTAAAGAAATACAGGCAGATTTTAACATGCGTATGTTGCAATTTAAACTTCAGCAGAATCCGGACTATATTAAAAGTATGTAAAATTTGTTATAATATATTTAGTAGTAAGATTCTACGGCAAGAGTTAATGAAAAAATGGTAGCCAAAAAAAATCTCTGTGTTCTAATACTTGCAGGCGGGCAAGGAACCAGAATGAAATCCGCTCTTCCAAAAGTGTTGCACCAAGTTTGCGGTGCACCGCTTATTTCCCATATTTTAAGAGAAGTTTCTTTACTTAATCCGGCCGGTATCGGTATTTTAACCGGGCATAAATCTGATTTTGTTAAGGAAACTATAAAAGAAAATCTTTCCGCCTGGGGTATTACTGCACCTGTTGAGTTTATGGTTCAAAAAAACTTAACCGGCAGCGGAACCGCCGTTAAAGAAAGTTTACCCTTTATTAAAAAATACGACCAAGTTTTAATTTTAGCGGGCGATGCCCCTTTAATTACGGCAGATGTTTTGCAAAAATTAATTGACAATCACAATACAAAGCAACCTTCTTGCACCGTTTTAAGTGTTATTCAGCAAAATCCTTTTGGTTATGGCCGTATAGTTAAAAACGAAAAAGGCCTTTTTAAAGAAATTGTAGAAGAGGCCCATACAGACGCAAAAACCGCCGCTATTAAAGAAGTTAATTCCGGCATATACATTTTTGAAGTTGCGCCTTTATCAAAGGCTTTAGATAAATTAACCCCGCAAGGGCCAAAGCAGGAATATTATTTAACTGATACTCTTGCTATGTTTGATAAAACAGAAGTCTTAAGCGAGCAAGATTATGTTTGCGCTATGGGTATTAACTCTAAAGCACAGCTCGCCCAAGCTCAAGCTTTAATGCAAGAGCGCATAAATAAAAAACATTTAGATAATGGCGTAATTATTATTAATCCAAGCGCAACTTATATTGGCGCGCAAGTTAAAATCGGACAAGATACAGTAATTTACCCAAACACTTTTATTGAAGGAAGCACTACTATCGGCCAAAATTGTATAGTAGAACCCTCTTGCTGGATAACAAACAGCACAATTTTAGATAATTGCCACATCAAAAGCGGCTGTTATGTGGAAGAAAGTAATCTTGCCGCAAATTGCCAAATCGGGCCTTATGCGCATTTAAGGCCGAAAAGCATTTTAAAAGAAAAAGTAAAAGCCGGCAATTTTATTGAAATTAAAAATTCTGTTATAGGGGAAGGTTCCAAAGTGCCGCATTTAACTTATATCGGCGATTGCCAAATGGGTAAAAATGTTAATGTCGGTGCGGGGTCTATCACTTGCAACTATGACGGCAAAAACAAACATCAAACTATTATAGGGGATAATGTTTTTGTCGGCTCAAATACCAATTTTGTAGCACCCGTTAAGGTGGCCGATAATGCCAAAATCGCAGCCGGTTCCACCATAACGCAAGATATACCTGAAGGTATTTTGGCAATAGCCAGGAACCGCCAGGTAAATTTAGACAGAAAAGGAAAAAAATAAATGAGTCATTGCCAGTGTACCCGCGAGTTAAAGCTTTTCTCTTGTAATGCCAACCGCCCTTTGGCAGAAAAAATCGCGCAACACTTAAAAATTAAATTGGGTGATATTAATGTTGAGCACTTTGCCGATGGCGAAGTTAATGTTCAAGTTCTTGAAAGTGTGCGCGGTGCTGATTGTTATATTATTCAGCCCACTTGCACCCCTGTAAATGAAAATTTAATGGAACTTTTAATTGCCATTGATGCTATGCGTCGCGCAAGTGCGGGGCGTATAACAGCAGTAGTTCCTTATTATGGATACGCAAGAGCAGATAGAAAGAGCAACCCGCGTGTGCCAATAACGGCAAAACTTGTTTCCAATTTGATTACTGAGGCCGGCGCAGATAGAGTTATGGCAATGGATTTACACGCCGGTCAAATACAAGGTTTCTTTGATATTCCCGTGGATCATTTGCGCGCCAGAAGCGTATTTTTGGAATATTTTTTAAAGAATAAACCTGAAAATTTAGTAGTAGTTTCCCCGGATGTCGGCGGGGTGGAAAGAGCGCGCAAATTTGCCGCCCGTATGGATGCGGGACTTGTTATCGTTGATAAACGCCGCCCCAAAGCAAATGAGGCAGTCGTTTATAATATCATCGGTGATGTTAAAGATAAAACTGTTATTATCGTTGACGATATTGTTGATACGGCAGGCACTTTAACTGTTGTGGCAAGCAAAATTAAAGAAGCGGGCGCAAAAAAGATTTATGCTGTTTGCACGCACGGTGTTTTATCACGCGATGGTGTTGAAAAAGTTGAAAACAGCCCGATAGAAAAACTTTTTATCACAGATACTTTGCCGGAAGAAAACCGCAAGCATAGTGATAAAATACAAGTTTTAACCATTTCGCATATTTTGGCTGATGCTATTTTAAGAAATCACGACGGCCGTTCAATAAGCGAGATGTTTAAATAAGCAGTAAAAGCAGATTTTTGCAAAAAGCCCCAACCTTTTTGCTTAAATAAATAAAAAAAGAAAGAAATTTTATTTTGCAAAAAGCAGAAAGTTAAAATTTCAAAAAAATAAAACAGAAATAAAGATGAGAGGATGTAAAAATGGAAAAAATTAAAATTACCGCCCAAGCCAGAGAAAAAGCCGGCGTTCGTGGCGAACTTAGCAAAATCAGAGCCCAAAAGATGATTCCTGCCGTTATTTACGGCGCAGGGGAAGAACCTGTTTCAATCAGCTTTTCTCAAAAAGATTTAGCTACAATTCAAAAAGCAGGTAGCAATACCTTGGTTGAAATTGACCTCGGCAAAAAGAAAGAACCTGCAATTATTAAAGAAGTTCAATATCATGTTGTAACAGATACACCTATCCATGTTGACTTCCAAAGAGTTTCAATGAATAAAGCTATTGAAACTATGGTTCCTGTTGTTCTCGTCGGTGAAAGTGCCGCAGTTAAAGCAAACGGTGGTATTATTGACCACGCAGTCCGCGAAGTCCGCGTTAAATGTTTACCGGGCGATATTCCGCACCATATTGAAGCCGATATCACCGAACTTTCTTTGGAAAAGCATATTTGTATTAGCGATCTTAAAGCCCCCAAAGGCGTGGAATTTGTTGATGATCCTTCAATTATGCTCGTTCACGTTATTATTCCTAAAGATGAAGCTATTGCCGCACCCGCTGCTGCCGCAACTGCTGATGCAACTGCTGCCCAACCTGAACTTTCCGCTACCAAAGGTAAAAAGGAAGAAGAAGGTGCTGCAGCTGCTGCTCCCGCAAAAAAGTAGTTTTCTTTCACAATACCCCAAGTGTATTTTACACTTGGGGTATTTTTGCGTCTTTTGATTTTATAGTGCGTTATGCCTCGCTCACATATACGGGGCTGCCGCCCGCTCGGGATATGCTTCACTCGGCAAGCCTTCTCTAAAATCAAAATACTTGAAAACTTTTTTGCCAAAGCTGTTTTAGCGAAAATCAAAAACTCCCGTTCTTTTTTACGAACGGGAGTTTTTGCATATAAACTTTTGAAAACAAAAAAGATTTTTTGCTGCTTCAAAAGGAATCACAAAATCTTTTGCTGCTCAATAAATATATTTTTTGAGCAGCAAATTTGATATAATAATTTATATCTTTAAAAAAAGGAGTTTTTTATGTTGCCATATAAACCACAATTTTTACCTATTTCATCTTTAGATTGGAAAAAATTAATTTCTTTAGTAGGGCAAGCTAACGCTGCTCTTTCTCAATATAGTGGATTGTTGAAAGGAATAGTAAATCCTCATATTCTTTTATCTCCTTTAACGACTCAAGAGGCGACATTGTCTTCTAATATAGAAGGAACGCAGGCAACAATATCAGAAGTTTTGGAAAGTGAAGCTGGGAAAAAGTATGATCCTGCTAAACAGGCAGATGTTAAAGAAATAATAAATTATAGAGAAGCAATGTTTCAATCAGAAAAATTATTAAAACAAAGACCTTTTATACATTTAAATATGATTAAAGAGCTTCATTTTATTTTATTATCTGGTGTTCGCGGAGAAAATAAATCAAGAGGGGAATTTAGAAAAGATCAAAATTGGATAGGCCCTTTAGGATGTTCTTTAGATGAAGCTCGTTATGTTCCACCAACGCCAATGGATATGCTACAAGCTTTAGATAATTGGGAAAAATATTTAAATGGTGAAGATATTGATATTCTTGTGCAGTTAGCTTTTGTTCATGCTCAATTTGAAATAATACATCCTTTTAAAGATGGGAATGGCCGTATTGGTCGTATTCTTATTCCTTTGTTTTTATTTACAAAACAATATTTAACTTTACCAGTTTTTTATTTAAGTGAATATTTGGAAAACAATAGAGAAGAGTATTATAGTAGACTTAATGCAATTACAACTAATCAGTCTTGGCAAGAGTGGGTTGAGTTTTTCTTAAAAGCGATAATTTTTCAAGCAAAAAGAAATAGTTCTAAAGCAGAAGCAATTTTGAAATTATATAATGAAATGAAAATAAAAATTCCAGCGAGTATACATTCTCAATATGCAACTTCGGTAGTTGATGCTTTGTTTATTAGACCGGCTTTTAATTCTAAGCAATTTATGATAGATGCTAAAATAGAAAGCCGTGGAACGGCAAATAAACTTCTTGGTAGATTAGTATCTAGCGGAATAATTGATATTTCTAAACAATTTATTGGAAGAAGTCCTGCAATCTATAAATTTTCTGAATTGCTAAAAATAGTTGAATAATATTATTAATATTATCAAAAACTCCCGTTCTTTTTTAGAGTGGGAGTTTTTGTATTGCCTTATATTCTTTTATTGTATTATTTTTTCTATTTAATTTTATGGCTTGTCAATTTTTTTGTTTGCTTATTTTTTGCTAAAACTCGCACAAAATTGAATTTTTATATCCAAGCCACCAACTCGTAAAAAAACAAGTTTAATAGGAAAAGGCTTTGTTTTTTTACTCGGACATGGCTGGCTTGTTGGA
>JAZKYS010000019.1:0-65519 GCA_045612285.1 Elusimicrobiaceae bacterium | reverse complement strand
AGGCCGAAGTATCCGACCGAGGTTGCAACGCACTATAAAAGCAAAGGACGCAGTTAATAAAAAACGGCTGCTATATTTGAGTGCTATGAGGGAACCCAAATATAAACAGCCGTATCTGCCGCCTAAAAAGACGGCAGAATAAAATATACTTTTCTGTATATTTATAATACGACTGCTTTCGGACCTCATAGCACTTTTGATTTCTCAAAAGTTCTCCTTGTTCTACAAACAAGGTTCCAAAAACAGATTAAATTTTTAGGTAAGTATTGCTACTTACACTTATAGTATAACAAATTTATAATAGATTATCGTAGATAATTTTATCTTCTGCGCTAAAGCAAACAAATAAAACTTGCTTTACCTTTTTTAAAGAGGGGGAAATTTCTTTTATCGCGCTAGTTGCAATTTTTGCGGCTTTATCTTTTGGAAAGCGGTAAACACCGGTAGAAATACAAGGGAAAGCAACACTTTTACAATTATAAGAATCTGCTAATTTTAGGGAATTTATATAACAATTATATAGTTTTTCTTCTTCGTTATTTTTTCCGCCGGACCAAACAGGGCCAACGGTATGTATCACATATTTACAAGGCAAATTATAGGCAGAGGTTATTTTTGCTTCGCCCGTTTGGCATCCGCCTAAGGTGCGGCACTCGTTTAATAAATCAGGGCCGGCTGCTCGGTGTATTGCGCCGTCAACACCGCCACCGCCAAGCAAAGTTTTATTTGCGGCATTAACAATAGCATCTGTTTTAAAGGTGGTTATATCCCCTTGAATAACTTTTAAATCAATCATATAAAAGTTTAGAAATAAATATCTAAAGCGTCAATTTTTTTATCTTCGTGGGTATAAATTCTTAGGGAAAGTTTTCTATCCACAATTTTAATATGGGCAAAATGCGGTGTAGCATAATATTTTGTGGACCACTCATTAGAATAAGATGAAGGTTCAAAAGAACGCCCTGCCCCGCCGATACTAACATAAGTCGGACCTGTTTTGCTTGCTTCACCGGAGCGTATGGGTTTTGTTCTTTCATAGGCGCCTTGATAGCCTTGTAAAACTAAATTAACTCTATATGCTTCAAACAAAGGGGCAAGCAACTGGCTTAATCTATCTTCGCTTGCTCCGCTTGAATAAACAGGGTGATGTAAAACAACGATTTTCCATTTATCCGAACCGGCGGTAGAAAGAGCATTTTTTAACCAGGCATATTGCGGGCTGTCTTTATCAAGTTTAGGAGCATTTACGGCATCAAACATATTATTTGTATCAAGCACGATTATTCTGGCATTTGCGCTGTCATAATAATAATAGTTGGGTGTCCCTTTGCTCCAAGGCATAGAGTTTATTACGCGGTAATTTGCGTTTAAAAAGCCTTTACTTTCGGCTTCGGTTCTGTTGGGGCCATATTCATCTTGGCCAAGCGCAGCAATATAAGGCGTTTTTTTAAGAACTTCTTTAAAAGGTTCAAAAAAATCTTTATAAACATTAGTTAAAAGACCGTCGGTTGCGATATTGCCCGTGTGAATTAATAAATCTGCTTGATGGTTAAGCATACTTTGGGCAAGTTGTTTTTTAATTTGCCCGGCATTATTATTGGGGTCTGCGGTATTGCCTAAAACAAGAAAACTTAATTCTTTTCTTTCTGCGCTGTAAGCGGTGGTAAAAGTTCCGCTTTGCGGTGCTTGAACGCCGGTGCCTTTATTATTTTCCACATAAACTTTATAACAAAATTGGGTATTGGGTATAAGCCCGTGTAAATTAATAGCGTGGTTTCTTTGTTTTGGGCTGTTTGTCATTATAAGGGAGCAATTATCTTTAGGTCCGTATTCTATCCAAGCAGGCGATGGCTCATCGGTAGAAAAACGGATAACAGCCGTTGTCGGCTCGGTATCTTGTATATAAGGCCCGCGCACAATTTGCGCGCCGTTAAGATTAAAACTAAGACAAATAAAAACAAAAAATAAAAATTTCTTCATATATTAATTTTACTAAAAAAAAGACCTTTGCGCTATTTGGCAAAGGTCTTTTGTCTGATTGTTTTAAGAAACTAGAAAGTATATCTTAAAGTAATACCGAATTGAACGGTAGAAGGCACATTATCGCTATGGGATTCCGCTGACCAGAAAGGAACAAGCGCAAGATTATCTTGTAAGAGTCTTACATAATCAAGTTTAATACCATAACCGGTATACCCATCCCCTGCGGAATAGTGCTTTAAGAAAATACCACCGTCAAAGGAATTTAAATCATCCATATAGTATTTAGCATTACCGGAGATAAAAAGAACATTGCTTGATTTTGTAGCTTTTGTGCTTCCTATTAAATCAACACCGGCTTCCGCCCATAATACAAAATCTTTAACAAACTCTTTTGAACCGGCCATAGCGGAAATACCAAAATCGGTAGAACCTTTTGCCACGCCTTTTTTGCCGTTTAAAGGAGAGTCAAAAATTTCAGGGCTGATATAGGCTTTTAAATCAACAATAATACCATTAGAAGTTTTAGCTTCGTCTGCTACTCTCCATCTTCCGTAGATAGTAGGGTCTTCTAAACCGCTGTCGCCGTCTTTAATTTTGGCCCAGCCAAGGCTTGCGCCCAAAGATATTTCGTTGGTAATACCGTAATCTACTCTTTCTCTGATACCGTAGGCTCTAGCCATACCGCTATTTTGTTTTAAAACAGTGGTGTCGGAAATAAAACCGCCTTTTTGTGGTATATAAAAGGGGTCAGTAATATTTAAAGCATAAACTTGCGCCACTAAAAAGATAGCAAGGGTGCCTAAAATAATTTTTTTCATTTTAAAAAGTCCTCCATAATTTATACAATGTATAATATATGATAGCATAAAAAGGAGAGTTTATGTCAGGTGAATTTTTTAAAAATTTTATAACTATTGAAAGCGCCCTAACAAGATACATTATCGGTGTTGGGATAATAATATTAATTGTTATTGTCTTAAAATATATTTCCCGCACTTTACAATGGCTTACGGAAAAATTTTTAAATAAAAGACAAATTATCGGCAGAGGTTGGGTAAGTTTAATTATCAAACATAAAGTTTTGGACCATTTATTTTTTGCTATCGGGCTTTGTGTTTTAGTCGGCGTAAATGACATTTTTTTAAGTCAAGAATTTCCTAAATTTACAGCTTTTATTTTAAGAATTTTAAACATCATTATAATTGCAAAATTTACTTTACTGGTAACAGCCTGTTTAAGTGTGTTTGGCGAGAAATATTCCCGCTCCGTCAAAATACCTGTTAAAGGTATTGTGCAGGCAATTCAAGTTGTGTGTTGGCTTGTTTCCGTTATTTTAATGGTATCTATTATTGTTAATAAAGAGCCGGTTTATTTGCTCGGCGGTTTAACTGCTTTATCTGCAATTTTACTTTTAATTTTTAAAGATTCTATTTTAGGTCTTGTTTCGGGTTTCCAGCTTTCCTTAAATGACTTGGTAAGAGTCGGCGATTGGATAGTTATTCCCGGCCAAGGCGCAGACGGAGAAGTTGTTGATATTTTGCTTTCCACCGTTAGAGTTAAAAATTGGGATAATACTATTGTCAATGTTCCGGCTTATGACCTTGTTTCCCACTCTTTTACAAACTGGCGCGCTATGAGCGAATCGGGCGCAAGAAGAATAAAAAGAGCAATTAATATAGATATTCACTCAATTAGATTTTTAACACCGGAAGAAATTGAAAAATTAAAAAGTATTTCACTTTTGAAAGACTATTTAGCAAGAAAAGAAAAAGAACTTGCCGATTATAATAAAAAAGTTGAACACCGCGAAAATATTTATAATACAAGGCGTTTAACCAATATCGGTACTTTTAGGGCTTATTGCCAAGAATATTTAAAACACAATAAAAATATTACACAAAAATTTACTTGTATGGTGCGCCAACTTGAGCCGACTTCAGAAGGTTTACCTTTGGAAGTTTACGCATTTTCCAATGATACAAATTGGGTTTCTTATGAAGGCATACAGGCGGATATTTTTGATCATCTTTTGTCTATCATTTCAGTTTTTGATTTGAAAGTTTACGAAAGATACACGCTTTAATTTATGATAAAAAAATATTTTTTGTTTTGCCTTTGTTTATTTTGCTTTTCGCTTTTAACTGCGGAAAATTTTGACAATGTCAAAGTTGTTTCCGTTTATGACGGCGATACTTTTAAAGTTAATTTACCTTGCACGCAAGATATTTTTTGCAGGGATATTTCCGTGCGTGTTTACGGCGTTGATACCCCTGAAATGAAGGCCCAAAACTCTTGCGAAAAGAAAAAAGCAAAAGAAGCCCAAGCCTTAACAAAAGAAGTTTTATCTAAAGGAACTGTTTTACTTAAAAATTGTAAAAGAGATAAATATTTTCGCATCCTTTGTGATGTCGTTGTTCTTGGCCCAAATCAAGGTTATGATTTATCCGAAGAACTTGTAAATAATCATTTAGCCGTCAGATATTACGGCGAAACCAAGGCCGAAGTTGATTGGTGTAAAACGCCAAAAAGCCCGACAAAGAAGGAAAGTTTTTCGCAATATATTCAAGATATGCTTTCGCGCTTATTTGACGAACTACTTAATTATCTTAAGAAATTTTAATTAAGTTTTTTCACAATAAAAAACCCCTGTTCTTTTTATGAGCAGGGGTTTTGTTTTGTCTAAAATTTTACCACTTTTTATATTTCCAAATGGAAATCATTAGCCACACAGATAATAGGCCAAGAGCCATAACTATCCAGAAGGCGTAATAGTGTTGCGCAAGCGGAATTCTAACGTTCATAGAAAATGCGCTAACAACAAAAGTCGGCACCATAATACCGATTGTTATATTGTTTAAGCGTTTAATAAGCCAGTTTAAGTTATTATTTACGATAGAGGCTCTTGCATCCATTAAGCCTGCTAAAATATCGGAGTAAATTTCCGCTTGTTTTTGGGATTGGGTATTTTCAACTATAATATCGTCTAAAGTTTCTCTGCTTGCTTCATCAAAACCAATACGCGTGGAGAAGGTTCTTAATTTTTCAAAAGCAAAACCGTTTGCGGTAATTGCGCTGATATAATACACCAAACTTTTTTCAAGACTAAATAAATTAAGCAAATATTTATTATCAAGAGATTCTGCCATTTTCTTTTCAATCTCTTCTGAAATCATATTGATAACGCGCAAGTGCTCAAGATAATGGGCAATAGCATTATAAATAATTTTCAAGAAAACATCTTGTATAGAACTTACATTATTAAATCTTTTTCCTATAAACAGCGGGATATCTTCCGTCATAACAATAACAAGTTTATCTTTAAACAAAAATAAACCCATGGAAGCAACTTTAAAAACAAGTTGGTCCTTGCCGGAATAATTGCGCGGTCTATTTAAAATCAAAGCGGTGTGGTTTGGTTCTTGTTCTACACGGGGCAATTCTTCCGGGTCCATTGCGGAAGCAAGAGTGTGTTCGTCAATTTTTAATTCATTAATTAAATATTGTTGCTCGGCGGAAGTAGGGTCCACAAAAAGCAAAACATCGCAAGCGTTTGCGCTTACATTTGTATCTTCCACAATTTTATTGTCTTTTAATACATAAGTTTTCTGCACAATAAAATCTCCCAAAAAATCTTCTTAATTAAAACAACTAATACCTAAATAAAGGATACCATTTTTAGCACAAAAAAAGAATATATTTCTATTTTATGCTTTAGATAATCTTTCCCAAAATTCTTCTACACTTTGGATTCTTTCTTCAGGGTCTTCTTTTAAGCATCTCTCAATCAAAGCATCAACGGTAGGCGGAATATTAGATACCAATTTTGAAAGGGGAACAATTTTTTTTGTTTCCACATCAAAGCCTTCAATAGACCACGGCACTTGCCCGCAAAGGGTTTCGTATAAACAAACCGCAAGGGAGTAAATATCCGATTGTTTTGACATAACACCTTGTTGTTGTTCGGGCGACATATAGGCCGGCGTTCCGGCGAGATTTTTTGCTTCTTTTTTAGAGCCGCCTGCAACTTTTTTTGCTACGCCAAAATCCATGACTTTTGCTATTCCGCTATCTGAAATCATAATATTACCCGGTTTTAAATCGCCGTGCACGATATCTTGGCTGTGGGCGTAAGCAAGCCCTTTACATACGGAAGCAAAAATATCTTTTGCCTGTTCCAAAGTTAAATTATTATCAATATCAAGGCGTGTTTCCAAAGTTTGTCCGTCAACATATTCAAATACTAAGTAAAGGCTGTTTGCAGTTTCTATAACTGTATAAATCTCCACAATACAAGGGTGCCTTAGCATTGCAACCAAGCGTGCTTCGGCTAAAAATTGTTCTCTTATATAATCATTTTTTAAAAGTTCCGGGCGTATTCTTTTTACGGCGACGCGTCTTTTTAACATATTGTCATAGGCCTCGTAAACTTTACCCATACCGCCTTCGCCTATTTGGCGGATGAAATTATACTTTTCTTTGATATTGATACCTTGATAGGCCGTTCCTTTTCTATCTTTTAAAGAATACATTGCCTTAAAGTGTAATAAAAGCAAAAGACCTATAAGTATTAAAACGCCGATTAAATAAGGTAAAAACCAAGAGGGCAATCTTCTTTGATTTTTCGCCTGATATTTTTTCTTTACAATTTGTGTATCATAATTATCAATTAATTTTTTTAAATCCTTGGCAAAAAGATAATTGGGGTTTAATTTTAAGGCTGTTTCAATATCTTCGGTTGCTCTTAAAGTATCGCCGTTTTTATAATAACAACTTGCGCGCACGGCATAGGCCTGGGCGTCGGCCGGTTGTCGTGCTATTGCTTGAGAGGCATAATAAAGTGCGTTTTTACAATCGCTTTGTTTTTCATAACTTAAAGCGAGCAGGCGTTCAATTCTTGAATCTTTTATATCTTGCGCGAGCAGTTTGTGTGCTTCTTTTTGAATAAATTTATAATTTTCTTCCTTTGCTGCTCTGTTAAGTTCTTCAATTTTTCTATTTAAATCGGTAATTTTTTTAGCTTCTTCTTGCGAGGATAATTGCCTTTGCTCAGAGCCGTAAGGGCCTTCCACAATAATTGCATTATTTTGGGCAAAAAGCGGTAAAGTAAGTAAAGTAAATAAGATAAAAATTTTAGTGATTCTCATAAGTATATCTTATTATAAAATGTAAATGTTTACAAGAGGGGTTTGCTTCGGCTTTTGGGCTATTTTTAATTTTTTAGAAATTTCGGATACACGGGCTTGCCAGCCACTCGGGGTATACCTCATTTCTAAAATCATTTTTTCATCTCTTTTAATTTCCCTCCCTTGACTTTTTTGCATTAGCAAAAAATTAGGGGAGGGATAAAGGAAGGGGTATTAGAAGAAAAACTAATTAAAACTATTTCCAAAATCCTCGCAAAAATATTTTGCTCTGTTGCGCTTTGTCATTTTGAGTGTTTTTGAGGTAAAATAAAAAACTCCGCAAAGTATTTTGCGGAGTTTGTAAGTTTTTTATTCTTGTTAGAAAACTAGAAAGTGTATCTAACTGAAAGGCCAAATAAGTGGCTGATAGAACTCTTATAGTGAACAGGACCGTGTTTTATAATAGGATTGTCTGGATCACTGTAATCAGCAGATGTATAAACACCTTTTAAACCTTGAACAAACAAGATATTATAGCTGAGGTCTAAAAGAACATTTTTGCCTAAATCAAAACCTGCACCAAGACCGACGATATATCTATCATCAGCAGGGAGCATAACATCCATAAATTGGTCATTTATAGGTGATTTATCAAAAATGAAGCTGCCGCGGAGTTTAGTTTTAGCACTTAAAGTATATTCAGCACCAAGGCCGATTCTGTAAGCATCTTGATATTCTTTCATGTTACCTTCTTTTGTACCAAGCATATCTTTGCCACCGCCTGCTTTACCGGGGACATTATCAAAATAAATATCAATAGATCTAAAGCAGCTCCAAAAGATATTTGTCCAGTTAAATTCAAATAACCATTTATCTGTTGGTTTATAAGAAGCACCTAAAGCAAGTTGTGCGGGAAAGGTAATATCTCCCCAGAAATCTCCGCCTTGTACAAACATAGGTGAAACGGCGGGATTTACATAGTCATATTTTTGCGGACCTCTTACACTATGGTCATTTCTCATACGGAAACTACCGCCAAAGTTAACCTTTTCATTAGCATTATAAAAGAAAGCAAGTATTCCGGAAAAAGCAACGCTATCGCCATCTAAATTTAAGTCAGCATAAGTTGTGCTGGGTGTTCCGAAACGAACTTTTTCGGTAAAGTTTAAATATTGAACTTCAAGACCGGCGGAAACAGCAAATCTATCTGTTGCTTGATAAGCAACTGTCGGTTGAACGGTATAGGTTACTACGCCGACATGGTTTAAACTTGCAGCACTTGGTGCATTAAGTACCCAACCTTTATCAGAATAAGTATTGCTTAAACCAAAACGGGTAAAAGCACCCAAGCCAAGCCACCATTTATCATTAAGTTGTTGGGTATAATATAAAGCTGGCAAAGGCCACCATTCTCTATCAGTATCAGTTTTGGCAGAGCCATATTCTACATCTTCAATTTTTGCTGTTACCAAAGTTGTGGATAATTGAACCTGTTTGCCGGGTAATTGGGTAATTAAGGCCGGGTTAAGTGCCAAGGATGCAGGTTCTGCTTCCCCTGCTAAAACGGCACCGCCCATAGCATTGCCTCTTGCGCTGAACTCATATAAACCAAATCCAGCTGCAAAAGCAATCTGTCCGGCAAAGCAAACGGATAACACTAAAGTTGCTATTTTTGTTAGTTTTTTCATTTTTTCCTCCATTACTTCTACACTTATATTTTATCAGTTATAAAGTTTGGGGGGAAGAAAAAACTTTAAAGAGTATTGCTTTTAAAAATGTTTTTTGTTATAGCACACTAGCCCCTTGGGTGTGCTGATTTATGCTTTCTCTTCAGATCAGAGGTATCAACATGGGTATAAATTTGGGTGGTATTTAGGCTTTCATGGCCCAACATTTCCTGTAAAGAGCGCAAATCTGCCCCGCCACTTAAGAGATGTGTTGCAAAAGTGTGGCGCAAAAGGTGGGGGTGTAATTTTGTTGTAATACCGCTTAAACGCCCGATTTGGGCTAGATCTTTCCAAACAATAACGCGGCTCATTTTTTTGCCGTCGCGGTTTAAAAAGAATTCATCAGAAGTATTTTTTTTAGCAAAGTGCGCGCGCCTTAACTCAAGATAATCTTTTAGCACACGGCATGCTTCCTTATTAATAGGCACAAATCTTTGCTTCCTGCCTTTACCAAAGGCCAGTAGCCACCTTTCTTCAAGGTTAACATTTTCTATACGCAAATTAATAAGTTCGCTCACTCTTATACCGCTTGCATAAAGTAAATGTAAAATGGCAAGGGTTCTTTTTTCGCTAAAAGTTTTAGCGGGGAAACTTAGCAAACGCTCCATTTGTTCTTTTGTTAACTGTTTTGGCAAATGGCGGATAGTTCTTGCCGAAATTAAAAAACGCGAAGGGTCATTTTTCAAAATCCCTTCAATCATCAAAAATTTATAATAAGCTTTTAGGGCTTCAAGTTTCCTTTGAGTGCTGGCAGGGGCAAGCATTAACTCTGCTTTTAAATGGTAAATATAATTATCCAAGAACTCCGGCGTTGCCTCCACCGGCTCTGTTTTATT
This sequence comes from Elusimicrobiaceae bacterium, assembly GCA_045612285.1. Lineage (GTDB taxonomy): Bacteria > Elusimicrobiota > Elusimicrobia > Elusimicrobiales > Elusimicrobiaceae > Proelusimicrobium. The sequence continues at coordinate 55,850 of JAZKYS010000019.1, read as the reverse complement.
TTGCGCGCAATAATCAAAAAATTGCTTAATATCCCTACCGTAAGCAAGGATAGTGTTTTTTGATAATTGCCTTTCAAAAGAAAGATGATTTAAAAAATCTTCAATTTCCATTTTTACTTTTCTTTTTAAAAAAACAGGGCTTACAGCGCGCAGCCATAAGCCCTATATTTTGTAAGAATATTCTTAGGCTGCTTTTTTAGATTTCTTTTCAGCCTTAGCGGGAAGTGAACCTGTGTTTAAGAACATTTCTTTTAATTTGTTCTCAATTTCGTTTGCCACTTCCGGGTTATCTTTTAAGTATTGGCGGGCATTTTCAGCACCTTGGCCGAGCTTTTCGCCATTATAAATAAACCAACTGCCGCTCTTTTCAATAACGCCATTATCTGCGCCCATGGAAAGTAAGCAAGCTTCTTTAGAAATACCTTCACCGTGGAGCATTGTAAATTCGGCTTGTCTGTAAGGGGGTGCAACTTTGTTTTTAACAACTTTAACTCTGACTCTTGTGCCGATAACGTGTTCGCCGTTTTTAAGGTTTTCAATTTTTCTAACTTCCAAACGAACGGAAGAATAAAATTTCAAAGCAAGACCGCCGGGTGTGGTTTCCGGGTTGCCAAACATAACGCCGATTTTTTGGCGGAGTTGGTTAATAAAGATAATACTTGTTTTTGTTTTGGCAAGAAGGCTGGTTAATTTTCTTAAGGCCTGGCTCATCAAGCGTGCTTGTAAACCAACGTGGGAATCACCCATTTCGCCTTCAATTTCTGCCTGCGGAACAAGTGCTGCAACGGAGTCAACGATAATTAAATCAGTAGCACCGGAGCGGACTAATTTTTCTGCAATTTCCAAGGCTTGTTCGCCACTATCAGGTTGGGAAATAAATAATTCATCAATATTTACGCCAATTAATTTTGCGTATGAAGGGTCTAAAGCGTGTTCTGCATCAATAAAGGCAACTGTTCCGCCTGCTTTTTGTGCTTGCGCGGCGATATGTAAACTTAAAGTTGTTTTACCGCCTGCTTCAGGGCCGTAAATTTCAATAACTCTGCCGCGCGGAATACCGCCGATACCAAGTGCTAAATCAAGGGAAAGTGCCCCTGTTGGGATACACTCAATTTTTTGTGTTGCTGCTTGGCCCAGACGGCAAATTGCGCCTTTACCGAAAGATTTTTCAATCTGCCCGATAGCAAGTTCAAGGGCTTTTTTCTTATCTAAATTTGTTTCTGCCATTTTTTACTTCCTCCTATTTTTTAGCACTTTTAGATTTTGAAATACTAAAAACTATTTTATCTTTTGCTTTATCATAATCGGCAACGACTTCGCTCTTATCGCCAAGTTGATTTTCCAAAATATATTCGGCTAAAGGATCTTCAAGTTCGCGTCTAATAGTGCGAAGCAAAGGTCTTGCGCCATATTTTGGGTCAAAGCCGGTTTTGACTAAGAAATCTTTTACGCTTGCCGTGAATTTAATTTTTAAATTATGGGCGGCAAGTTTCTTTTCAATATCCTTTAAGTTTATATCAAGAATTTTGTGCATATTTTCTTCGGTTAATTGATGGAAAACAATAATTTCGTCAATTCTGTTTATAAACTCGGGGTTGAAGGTTCTTTTTACCTGTTCAAGAACATCGCCTTTCATATCGGAATATTGCTGTTCAACAGTATTTTGCGCGGTAAAGCCAAGGCGGTTGCCTTTATTAACAATTTCACGCGCACCGACATTTGAAGTCATAATAATTATAGTATTTTTAAAATTAACTTTATGGCCTAAATTATCGGTCAAACTGCCTTCATCAAGCACTTGTAAAAGAATATTATAAATATCAGGGTGTGCTTTTTCAAATTCGTCTAAAACAACCACACTGTAAGGGCGTCTTCTAACAGCTTCGGTCAGTTGCCCACCTTCCTCATAACCAACATAACCTGGGGGCGCACCGATTAAGCGTGAAACTGCAAATTTTTCCATATACTCTGACATATCAATTCTTATCATAGCGTCTTCATCGCCAAATAAGAAAGAGGCCAAAGTTTTGGCAAGTTCTGTTTTACCAACACCGGTCGGCCCTAAGAATAAGAAACCACCCAAAGGTCTGTTTGGATTAGAAAGACCTGTCCTGCTTCTCTTAATTGCTTGGGAAATTGCGTGCACGCCTTCATCTTGGCCGATAATTCTTTCGTGTAAAAATGCTTCCATATTTAAAATTTTATCAGTCTGGCTTTGCGTTAAGCGGGTCACGGGAATGCCCGTCCATTTAGAAGCAACAATAGCAATATCTTCTGCGGAAACTTGCGGATGTTTCTTCTTTTTATTTTTAAAGAAAGTTTCTTTTGCTTTTTCAATTTCTTCTGAAAGTTTAGCCGCTTTTTGTTTTATTTTTTCTGCCTGTTCGTATTTTTGTTTATTAAGAGCTTCTTCTTTTTCTTCATTTAAAGCAGTTAAATTTCTTTGTTTTTCTCTTAAACTTGGCGGCAAGGTGGAGTTTTTCAAACGGACTCTTGAGCCGGCTTCATCTAAAAGGTCAATAGCCTTATCTGGCAAAGCGCGCTCGGTAATATATCTATCAGCAATATTTGCGGCTGCTTTTAAGGCTTCGTCGGTAAAAACAACTTCGTGGTGTTGTTCATATTTATTTTTTAAACCTTTTAAAATTTCTAAAGTTTCAGTTAAAGAAGCCGGTTCCGTTGTAATCGGTTGGAATCTTCTTTCTAAAGCTGGGTCTGCTTCAACATATTTTCTATATTCATCAAAAGTGGTAGCGCCGATACATTGAAAAGAACCTCTGGCTAAAGCAGGTTTTAACATATTTGAAGCGTCCATAGAACCTTCAGCCGCGCCTGCGCCGACGATAGTATGGAATTCGTCAATAAACAAAATAACATTTTTTGCTTCTTCCACTTCGCTGATAATATTTTTAAGTCTTTGTTCAAATTCACCGCGGTATTTTGTGCCGGCAACAAGCGAACCAAGATCAATATTAACAAGGCGTTTATTATGTAAAACTTCGGCAATTTCGCCGCTTGCCATACGCTGGGCAAGGCCTTCAACAATAGCAGTTTTACCGACACCGGGGTCGCCAATTAAAATCGGATTATTTTTTGTTCTTCTTGCAAGGATTTGGGTTAAGCGTTCAATTTCTTCTTCTCTGCCGATAACAGGGTCAAGTTTGCCTTCGCGGGCAAGTTGGGTTAAATCGCGGGAGTGTTCATCAAGTGTCGGGGTGGAAGAAGTTTCTTGTTTCTTTTCCAAATTTGCTAAAGTTTTATTTTGTTTTTCTTCTTTAAATTCTCTTTCCTGTTCGGAAATTGTTTTTAAAACTAAAGCGCGGATAAGGTCTTCTGTTATATTAAAATTTTGTAAGATTTTTGCGCCTACGCCTTCTTGTTCTGCGGCAAGGCCCAGCAGTAAATGTTCCGTATTAATAAACACACTGTTTAAAATTTGTGCTTCTTCAAAAGAGCGCTCTAAAACTCTTTTTGATCTTGCGGTAAAAGGAATTTCGCTAGGGATAGAAACATTATCACCTCTTCCTACAAGTTGTTCAATAGCATTAATAATTTTTGGTGCTTCAAGACCAAGATTATATAAGATAGCATAAGAAATTTCGCCTTCTGCTTTGGCAAGTCCAAGTAGAAGGTGTTCAGTTCCTACATAATCATGATTTAATTTTTTTGCTTCTTGTTGAGCAATTAAAACTGCTTTTTGTGCGCCGGGGCTAAATCTTAACATAATAAAAATCCTTGTGTGTTATAAAATATGTTTACTTATATTATATATAAATTTAAAGAAAACCTTTATAACTTTGAAAAAGGCCCTTTCTTAAAATCTATCATTATGATATTATATTAAATATATGGAACAAAATTTTGAATCTATTATCGGACTTGAAATACATGTCCAATTAAATACCGAAAGTAAAATGTTTTGCTCTTGCCCTAGCGGAGCAAAAAAGAATCTTGCCCCTAACACGGCACTTTGCCCTGTTTGTAGCGGTCAACCGGGGGCTTTACCCGTTTTAAATAAAAAAGCCGTTGAACTTGCTTTAAAAGCAGGTTTTGGTTTTAATGCGCAAATAAATAAAGAATCTGTTTTTGCGCGCAAAAATTATTTTTACCCAGATTTGCCAAAAGGCTATCAAATTTCCCAAGATGATAAACCTATTATTGGTAAAGGATATATAGAAATTAAAGATGCGCAAGGTAATACAAAAAAAATCGGTATTACTCGCGCTCATTTAGAAGAAGATGCCGGCAAAAGTATGCACGAAGCAACTGATTCCTTAGTGGATTTAAACAGAAGCGGTGTTCCTTTGCTTGAAATTGTCGGCGAACCTGATTTAAGAAGCCCGCAAGAGGCTTATGACTATTTAACAAATTTACGCGCCCTTTTATCTTGGTTAGATGTTTCAAATTGCGATATGGAAAAAGGCGAATTAAGAGTTGATGTTAATGTTTCCGTCCGTCCTATGGGACAAACAAAATTTGGCACTAGGATGGAAATAAAAAATCTTAATTCTTTTAAAGCGGTAAAAGATGCTTTGACTTATGAAATTAACCGCCAAATTGCCGCAGTTAAAGCGGGGGAAACTTTACACCAGCAAACTATGCTTTGGGATGAAGTCGCAGGCCAAACCAAAGTTATGCGCAGTAAAGAAACCGCGCAAGAGTATCGTTATTTCCCGGAGCCGGATTTAAAACCTTTAATTATTACTGAAGAAGAAATTGCCCAAGTCCGCGCTTCTATGCCAATGCTTCCCGCCCAAAAAAGAGAATATTTTGAGAAGGAACTTGGCCTTGCCGCTTATGATGCCGGGGTTTTAACAAAAAGCCGCCAAATTACAGATTACTTTGAAAAAGTTTTATCTTACGGAGTTCCTGCCAAGCAGGCTTCAAATTGGATTGGCACTGATTTGCTTGGTGCTTTAAATGCTTGCGGTAAAGAAATTGAAGATAGCCCCCTGCCCCCAAGTGAACTTGCCGCTTTAATTAAATTTATACAAGAAGGCAAAATTTCTATTAAGATGGCAAGGGAAATTTTCCCCAAAGCATTTAATGAAAACAAAAAAATTGCCGATTTAGTTAAGGGTTTAGGCCAAACTCAAATTAATGATGAAGCCCAAATAGAAGCTTGGGCCAAGCAGGCTGTTGAAGCTAACCCCAAAGCCGTTGCCGATTATAAAGCCGGCAATACAAAAGCAATAGGGGCTATGGTAGGTATGGTTATGAAACTTTCAAAAGGCAAAGCCAATCCTGCTATAATTAACAAAATACTTGTTCGTTTAATGAGTTAATTTAGTAGAATAAATTTATGAGAAAAATATTTTTGACTCTTATTTTATCCTTATTTAGTTTTTCTGCCGGAGCTTTTGAGATTTCCGACAGCTTTACTTATAGTAAAGATTTTTGGCAAAATAGCGTCGGGATATCTCACGAGTTTAACTATATGTTTAATGCCGGTTTAAATTTTGATATAACCGAACACGATGATATTGCTAATCATATTTATACGCTTAGTGTGCCGTTAATGTTCCGTGCGGAAAGATTTGGTTTTTATTTAAGACCTTTTATTATTCCGGATAATGCCAATGATGCTAGTGCCTACGGGGTAAAAGCAACACTAACTTTAAACATAAAACAAGATGAAGTTGACAATTCTTCTTCAAGTATGTTTTTATCAGCAGGTTTTGCAAATCAAAATGCTTATGTTAGTAAAAGCGATCTTACCACCCAAAAAGAAGATTTTAAACAAATAGTTTATGAAGGCGGCCTGGTTTTTGATTATTTTAATGTTTACTTTTTTGAGTTTTCAGGTAATACCTTTGATTATATTTCCGGTATAAGCGATGTGGAAAATATTGCCGGTGTTTTAGATCAACAAAATGTTGCTTCTTTAGATACTTTGAATTATGTTTTAAGTTTGCCGAAATATTCTTTAGCTGCTAAAATAAAATGGAATTCAGAAGCAAGCCAAACTTCAAATACTATTTCTTATAGATATATAGAGTTTAAAGAACACGATACTTGTGCGCACCATTCCTTAATGTTTTCAAGTGTTATTAAGTTGACTTATAATTTATATATTAATTTGGCCTATAATCATATTTTTGTTCAGTCGCAAAAGGATAAAGATATTTTTAAAGGTGCAATATCTTTAAAATTTTAATAAGGGGTGTCTATGTCAGAAGAAAAACTTATGCCAGAAGAAACAAAACCACAAATAGCAAAAGATCCGGCTTCAAAATTACTTGCCTTAGTTTCCCATAAATTAAAAACACCTTTGTCTATTATAAACGGATACAGCGAAACTATTTTATCAACAATGCAACCGGGGGAAATGTCTTCGTTTAACATACAAGCCTTGCGCAATATTAGTAAGCAAGGTCAAAAAATGGCTCTTTTGGTGGATAGGCTTGTTCACTTTTCTTCAATTACGGAGTTAAAAGAAACCGATTTAAAACCCGAACCTATAAATCTATACCCCATTTTAACGGAAGTGGCTACAAAATGCGCTTTTAGAGATGATGCCGTAAGTATAAATTCTTCCGAGGAAACTATGCGCCGTAAAGGCCCGAATATAGAAATCAGATGTCCGGAAGATACAATAATTACGGTTGATAAAAATTTATTTATTATGGCCTTAGAAGAATTGCTTGATAACAGTATTAAGTTTAACAATAATATGAACAAGCGTTTGAAACTTTTTTATTATGAAGAAGACGGCCAGGATGTTGTTGCTATTGCTGATAACGGCGTTGGCATAAAGGAAGAAGATTTACATAGAATTTTTGAAACTTTCTATCAAGTTGATGACTTTTTTACAGGTCAAATAGAAGGTTGGGGGCTAGGCCTTGCTTTGGTAAAAAGAATTATTGCTTTACATAAAGGGCATATTGCTATGCGTTCCCAATATGGTATAGGAACAATAATTTCGTTAAAGTTTCCTAAATCACAAGATAAAAATAATATTTAAGTAGGGAAAAATGCCGGAAAAACAAGATAATATTTCTAAAATTACGGAACAAAAAAATATTCCTGAAGTGTATCGTAAAATAAATACTCTTTGTTTAATTGTTCTTGCCGCGGTGAGTTTAACTATTGCTCTAGCCTACACAAAAACAATTTTAATACCTTTGGTAATTTCTGTATTTATTTTTACTATGGTTACCCCTATCACCCGCTATATCCGCATAAAATTTAAGTTGCCCAGGTGGATATCAATGTTAATTGGCGCTGCTTTAGTAATTGTTCCTTTAATTTTTGTTTCAATTTTTATAATTCAATCTATAAGCAATTTTTTAAAAGTTATTTCCAGTTATCAGCAAAATATAACAGAATTACTTACGCAAGTAGGTGATTTTTTTGCTAAAAATAAAATACCTGTTTCACAAGATTTTTTTGAGTTTGATACCCTTTCTAAAATCATTAGTGTTGACTATGGCGCAACCATTATGAAAAATCTTAGCGGTATGACGATAAAACTTCTTTCCGGCACAATGCTTGTAATACTCTTTTTATTCTTTTTATTTATTGGCGGCAGCCGCACAAAAATAACAAATCCTTTAATAAAAGAAATTCAAAATAAAATTTCCGCTTATTTGTTTATCCATATTATAATGTCTATCATGACAGGTATTTGTGTGGGTGCCGTATATTATGGCGTAGGGGTAAAGCTTGCTTTTACTTTTGCGGTATTAACAATAATCTTAAACTTTATACCTAATATAGGTTCTGTTATAGCAGTTTTACTGCCTTTGCCTATTGCCTATATGCAATATGGTTTTAGCGCTCATTTTTTTATTGTGTTGTTAATACCAACCGCCACACAAATAATAATAGGTAGTATTTTGGAACCTAAATTCCTAGGTAGCGGTATGGATTTACACCCGGTCACGATAATCTGTTCCCTTGTTTTTTGGACTTTGGTTTGGGGAATACCGGGGGCTTTTTTGGCTGTTCCCATAACTTCGGCATTACATATTATTTTGAGTAAAATAGAACCGACTAAAGTTTTTGCGGAAGTTATGTCCGGCCGTTTACCGAGATAAGATATTGACTGAAAGGCCAAAAGTCTTGTATCATTTATTATTATATAGGATTAAGTAGGACCTAAAAAGGAGAACAACAATGAGTAAAACAATGAAGTTAATGCTCGTTTTTGCTTTAGTTTTCGGCGTAGCCGCTTGTAGCAAAAACGTTAAGAAAGATGCCACAGCAGATACAACTGCCGTTGGTGCATCAACAGAGATCTATGTAGAAGAAGAACTTGATGTAGAAGACGATGGCGAAGCCCTCGCAGTTCCTTCTGCAATGCTTGAGCCGGTCTATTTCGGATTTAATGAATACAGCCTTAATGCCCAAAGCCGCAAGACTCTGGAAGATAATGCCAGCGCTATTAAAGAAAAAGGCGCAACCAAAATCGTAATTGAAGGTAATTGCGATGACAGAGGCACTATCGCTTACAATATTGTCTTAGGCGATAAGAGAGCACAAGAAGTCAAAAATTATTACATTAAACTTGGTATTCCTGCTGCAAACATTAGGGTTGTTTCTTATGGTGAAGAAAAACCTGTCTGTACAGAAAGCACCAATGCTTGCTGGGCTCAAAACCGCAGAGCTGATACAGCAATTATGTAAGACTTTTCAAAGGGAGTTTGTTTTATATGAAATTTAGAAACTTATTTTTAATTTTCGTGGGGATAAACTCCCTTTCTCTTTGTGGTTGTGTTGCCACTAGGGATGATATCAGTATTTTAAAAACACAAATTTCTGCTTTAAATAAAACTTTACAAAGCGTTCAGGCAAATCAAGCCGCAAGCGACCAGCAAATACAAGATTTATCCGTTCAATTAACCCAGGCTAATGATAATTTAAAAGATTTTAATTATAAACTTGATACCCTTTCCTCAAAACTTGATGATATTAACACTTCTATAAGTGAAAAGGAAACAACACAATATAAAACTTCCCCGACAGAACTTTACGCGGAAGCAAAAAAACAATTTGATAATAAAAATTATGCCGCCGCCGCTGAAGGTTTTAATTTGTATATAAAATCAGCCCCTAACGGCGCAAATATTGAAGAGGCCTATTTTTATTTAGCCAAAAGCAATTTGGAATTAAAAGATTATCAAACAGCTGCTGTAAACGCTGCTACTTTAATTGATAAATACCCAAACAGTAAATTAACGGCCCAAACCCGCATTGTTTATGCGCAAAGCATTTTGCCTTTAAACAAAAAGGACGAGGCCGCAATGTATTTAAAATCTGTTGTTCAAGATTTCAAAAATACAGATTTTGCTAAAGAAGCAAAAGAACTACTTAAAGATATAAAATGAAAAATTTAAAACTCTTATTATTCATAGCATTTTTGCTATGTCCTTTATTTTGTTTTGCCAGAAATAGCGATGTTTATATCGGTATTTCTTCTAAATACGACCCAAACGCTTTACCTAAAATTGCTTTAGGTTCTTTTAGATATACCGAAGGCGATGAAAAAACACAAGAAACAGCCAACCTTTTAAGCAATGTCGTTCGTTCTGATTTAATGCGTTCAAGATATTTTAATTTGGAAGAAAATATTGGTTTTATTGATACAAAAAATATGGCTTCTTCTTTGGATTTAGCCCGTTCAAAAAAAGCAGATTATCTTTTGTTTGGCGAAGTTTCTTTAAACCAAAATAATGCTTGGGAATTAAAGGCTTTTGTTTATGATACGCAAAGCCAAAAAGCAGTTTTAGCTAAAAGATTTGTAAGTTCTCAAAAAGGGCTCAGGCGTTTAGCCCATTTGTTTAGCGACCAAGTGGTCCAACTTTTACAAGGCAAACGCGGTATTGCCGATACCAAAATTGCTTTTGCCAATGATTCCGCCGGTTATAAAGAAATTTTTATGGTTGATTATGACGGCTATAATTTAACCAAACTAACAAAAGATAAAAGTATCACCCTTTTACCGCGCTGGAATAGCGACGGCACAAAAATTTTCTATACTACTTACCGCAATAATAACCCGGATATTTTCTATATTGATTTAAAAGCAGGTAAAATCAGATCTTTAATCAAAGGTGAAGGCTTAAATTTGATTGGCGGTGTTTCGCCGGATGATTCCAAAATTGTTTTTACAATGTCCCGCGGGGAAAATGCCAGCATCTTCGTTAAAGAACTTGATACGGGCAATTTAAGGCAATTAACCGATAAATACGGCGTTGACGGTTCACCTTCTTTTTCACCGGATGGCAAATTTGTCACCTATGTTTCAAACCGTTCGGGCAATCCTCAAATTTATGTTTTGGATTTAACTACAAAACAAACCCGCCGTTTAACTAAATTTAATTGGACAGATACACCCCAATGGTCCCCCAGCGGCGATTGGATTGTTTTTGCCGGCCGCCAAGCGCCAAACCACCCGATAGATTTATTTTTAGTTGATATCACAGGCTCCCAAATCAGACAACTTACCGCAGACAGCGGTAATAATGAAGACCCTTTCTGGTCGCCTGACGGTCGCTTTATTTCCTTTACCACCACCCGCGGTGGCAGACGCCAAATTTATGTTATGGATGCCGACGGCAGCGCACAACATTTGATTGCGAATATTGGGGGGAATTCCTTTACCCCCTGCTGGAGCAACTAGTATTTACTTCGTCTTTTGCGTTTATAGTGCGTTGCAACCTCGGTCGGATACTTCGGCCTGCCGGCCTTTCACAGTATACTCTTCCTCGGTTGCGCCTACTCTAAACGCAAAATACTTGTAAAACTATATGCTCTGTGTCGCTAGTTTTTTAAATTTCCTATTATTTCCCACCCTTGACTTTTTTGCGTTAGCAAAAAAATTATGGAAGTGATAAAAGGGTGGGTTGTAAAAGATAAAATTGTCATTCCCGAAGGTCTTTATTTTATAAATTTGGACAGAGGAATTGCCTGCCTTCAGTTGTTATGCCTGATCTTGGTTGGCAACCCATTATTTTTTTACAAAAATCTCCTTTCAAACTAATATATGAGGGGTATTCCCAACATATAACAGTATTACCTGCTATTGAAAAACCGCCACTTTTATAAGGACCTATATTAAATTGTGAAAAAACTTCTCCGGTTCCTTTTCCAGTGTTTGTATTTATGTTTAGAAATAAATTTGAATATTTATCTGCCTTACAAGATGATTCGGTAAAACTCGGTCCTGTGTTTACACAAGCTTGTTTATAATTATTAAGGGAAATATCTAATTTATTTATATTTGATGGATTTGCGCTATTTGCTAATTGATAAACTTTAACTGCTTCATGTAGTGATTTTAAATTAAAGAGCATACCTGTAGCCCTACTTTTCCATACTGATTTTTGATATTGCGGCACAGCTATCGCTGCTAAAATACCGATAATTAAAACAACAACAAGTATTTCAATAAGAGTAAAGCCTTTTTTGTTTTTCATAAATTCCTCTCTTACTGTTTTTGGAACTTATGAAAGACGGCTGCTATATTTTAGCCTAGCGAAGTGACCAAAAAATATAACAGCCGTAGTTTGCCGTTCTAAAAGAACGGCAAACACTCGGCACAAAACAAGCGGGTAATTAAGCCGTTTGTCCTGTGCCTAATAACGAGCTGTTCTTGGACTTCGCTATGGCTTTTGATTTCTCAAAAGCTATCCTTGTTTTTACAAGGTTCCAAAAACAGATTAAATTTTTATGTAAGTAAAAACTACTTACAATTTTAGTATATCAAATTAAAAAACTTTTATGTTTTTAATTTGCCAATTTCAAAATTTATTTGCTATAATATATTTACGGGCCTGTAGCTCAGCTGGGAGAGCGCCTGCATGGCATGCAGGAGGTCATCGGTTCGATCCCGTTCAGGTCCACCATTTTAAAAGCACTTCTCAAAAAGAAGTGCTTTTTGTTATCTGCGTCTTTTGATTTTATAGTTCGTTGCTCGTCGCTCACATATACGGGGTTGCCACCCTCTCGGGATATGCTTCGCTCCTTGCGCCTTCTCTAAAATCAAAATACTTGATAAAATAATTCGCTCTGTTTAAATTTAATTTATCTAAAAAATCCTTGCAAAACTAGATTTGTTCTAAATGAAAAATCCTTGTAAAAACATTAATTGTATATATTTATTGAACACTCTTAATTTAGTATAATTTATGTCTAAGGGGAAAAGCATAAAATAATGGAAAAAAAGATTTTAAATATTGGTATTGATGTCGGCTCTACAACGGTAAAAGTGGTTGTTATAGATGATAAGGAAGAAATTTTATTTTCCACTTATCAGCGCCATATGTCAGAAGTTCGCCAAAAAATTATTGCTATTTTACAAGAAGTTCAAACTAAATTTCCAAATTATTCCTTTCGCTTGGCTTTAACAGGTTCAGGCGCTTTAACCTTATATTCAAAATTAAACTTAAATTTCGTTCAGGAAGTTATTGCTTCGGGTTTAAGTATAAAAAATAGAATTCCTAATGCCGATGTTATAGTAGAACTCGGCGGGGAAGATGCTAAACTCACCTTCCTAACCAATGGCACAGATTTAAGAATGAACGAAACTTGTGCCGGCGGAACAGGGGCCTTTATTGACCAAATGGCTTCCTTCTTAAATTTGGAAGTTCCGCAAATGGACGCGCTTGCGCTTGAAGCAAAAAATGTTTACCCCATTGCATCGCGTTGCGGTGTTTTTGCCAAAACAGATATTGTCCCTTTAATTAACGAAGGTTGCACTAAAAGTGATATTTCCCTTTCCATTATGCAGGCCGTTGTAAACCAATTTATCGGCGGGCTTGCAAGAGGCCGCAAGATAGAAGGAACAGTTGTCTTTTTAGGCGGTCCTTTATCCTTTTTAAAATCTCTTGGCAAATGCTTTGTCAAAACGCTTAATTTAGATGATAAGCACGCAATTTTTCCCCAAAAAGCAGAAATTTTTGTTGCAATCGGTGCTGCTTTATATGCTTTAAGGCATACCGAACAAGAATATTCTTTACCCAAAATTATAGACGATTTAAAAGATTTAAAAACAGACCAAGATATTCAAAAATTACCGCCTTTATTTAAAAACGAAAAAGAAGAAAAAGAATTTTTAAAACGCCACCAAAAAAGTGATGTTAAAACTTTTCCTTTAGAAGAATATGAAGGCCCTGCTTACTTGGGTATTGATAGCGGCAGCACAACAATAAAAGCCGTTTTGATAGACGAGCAAAACCGCGTTTTATATTCTTCTTACGGCTCAAATAATGGCGATCCTTTTACAATCGCAATAAAAATTTTACAGGAAATTTACTCCCGTAAAAAACCGGGGCTTGAAATCAAAGCCGCCGCCGCCACAGGTTATGGCAGCGCTCTTTTAAAAGCCGGCTTAAAATTTGATATTGACGAAGTTGAAACTATTGCCCATTGCACGGCGGCAACATTCTTCGCACCAAAAGCTACCTTTGTTTTAGATATCGGCGGACAAGATATCAAATGTATGTCCTTAAAAAACGGCGCAATAGACCATATCGGTTTAAACGAGGCCTGCTCTGCCGGTTGCGGTTCTTTTATTGAAAATTTTGCCAAATCGCTTAATATGGAACTGCCACAATTTGTTGAAGCCGCTTTAAAAGCAAAAAATCCTGTTGACCTTGGCACCCGCTGCACCGTCTTTATGAACTCTAAAGTAAAGCAAGCGCAAAAAGAAGGCGTGCCCGTTGGCGATATTGCAGCAGGACTTTCTTATTCCGTCATAAAAAATGCCTGTTATAAAGTTATTAAAATCAGAAATGTTGAAGAACTTGGCGATACGATTGTTGCGCAAGGCGGTTCTTTCTTAAATAATGCTTTACTTAGAGCACTTGAGTTGCAAGTAGGTAAAACAATTATCAGGCCGAGTTTATCGGGTTTAATGGGTGCTTTCGGTGCGGCTTTAATTGCCAAAAAGCGCGGGCCTGAAAACGGTAAAAAAACGGCTCTACTTTCAAAAGAAGAAATAGATAATTTAAAAATAACTACCCGCAATGTCCGCTGTCAAGGTTGCACAAATCATTGTGCTTTAACTATCAGTAATTTCGGCGGGAAGGAAAATTTTATTTCCGGCAATCGTTGCGAACGCGGTGCGGGACAACCTAAAAGCAAACATATCAATTTAGCGGAATATAAATATAACCGCTTGTTTAATTATTATAAACCCTTATCCTCAAAGGAAGCAAAAAACGGCACTATCGGTATTCCGCGTGCGCTTGATATGTTTGAAACTTATCCTTTGTGGTTTACTTTACTTAGCGAACTTGGCTTTAAAGTTGAATTATCGGAAGCATCTTCCAAGAAACTTTTCTTTGAAGGTTATAGTTCAATACCTTCACAAACAATTTGTTATCCTGCAAAAATGGCGCACGGTCATATTATGAATTTGCTTAGCAAAAAAGTTGATGCAATTTTCTTCCCGTCAATTATTTTACAAAAGAAAGATTTTTCTTCTCAGGAAGATTCCTATAATTGCCCGATAGTTGCCGGCTACCCGGAGCTGCTTTTCAAAAATATTACAGAAATTGCGGAAAGGAATATTCCTTATTATTGTCCTTTCTTGCCTTTGGATGAAAGAGTTTTGGCAAAGCGTCTTAAAAAAGTTGATTTATTTAAAAAGTTTACTAAAGAGCAACTTGCTAAAGCGGTTAAAAAAGCCTTTGCCGAACAAAGAAAATATACTAAAGATATTCACGAAGCCGGTGCAAAAGCCGTTGAGGAATTAAAAGCGCAAGGTAAGCTCGGTATCGTTTTAAGCGGTCACCCTTATCATATTGACCCGGCTATAAATCACGGCATACCCGAACTTGCCAATTCTTGCGGTCTTGCTGTTTTAACTGAAGATAGTGTTGCTCATTTACAACCGGACCCAGGGCCTTTAAAAGTGCGCGATCAATGGACTTATCACGCAAGACTTTACCGTGCTGCTGCTTTTGTGGCAAAGCAAGATAATTTGGCTATTTTGCAACTTGTTTCTTTTGGTTGCGGACTTGATGCTATTACGGCAGATCAGACGGAAGAAATCGTCAGCAGTAAAGGGCGTTTATATGCCCAAATTAAAATAGATGAAGGCGATAATTTAGGCCCTGCCAAAATACGCATACGCTCACTTTTGGCTGCTATGCGCGATAGACAACCGCAAGACTATCTTACTAGTCAAAGTGATAAAGAAAAATTTGCTATCTTTACCCCTGAAATGAAAAAGACCCACACAATTTTAGTGCCGCAAATGTCGCCTTTACATTTCCAATTTATTGAAAATGTTTTTGCAAGTGAAGGTTATAAACTTGTGCAATTACCGCACGTTAGCAAAGAGGCAATAGAACTCGGTTTAAAACATGTCAATAACGATGTTTGCTACCCGGCTATTGTTGTTATAGGGCAATTATTAAAAGCGATACAAGACGGCAATTATGATACACATAAAATTGCTTTGCTTATTTCCCAAACTAATGGCGGTTGCCGTGCTTCAAATTATACTTGGCTTCTTAGAAAAGCGCTTGCCCAATGCAATTTATCCCATATCCCTGTTATTGCTTTAAATGTAAGCGGTAAAAAAGCAAATACCGGTTTTGCCCCAGGTCGCAAAGTTTTCTTGCGTATTTTAATGCTTGGTTGTTATGGCGATACTTTACTCGCTCTAACCTGTCGTATGCGCCCTTATGAAAAAGAAAAAGGCGCAACAGATGCTTTAGAGCAAAAATGGCTAAAGCGTATTCATAAAAATATCAAAAACGGCAATTTGTTTACTTTCCTATATAATATTTTTGCTATGATTAGAGATTTTGATAAAATTCCGCTTAAACGCCAAAAAAGGAAACCGCGCGTTGGTATAGTTGGCGAAATTTTACTTAAATATCACCCCGACGCAAATAATAATGCCGCTCAAATTATTGAGCAGGAAGGCGGCGAAGTCGTTATAACCGGTCTTCTTGACTTTATTTTATATGGTTTTTATGACCATATTTTCCGCCACCGCTATTTAACGGGTAAATTAAAAGATAGTTTGTTTAGCCGTCTTGGTCTTTTAGTTATAGAATTATTCCGCTTGCCACAGCGTATCGGTTTAAAATTATCTAAACATTTTGAACCGTTTGGTTCTTTTAAGAAACTTCGCCGTAAAGTGCGCGGTATTGCTTCTTTAGGTCATCAGGCGGGCGAAGGCTGGCTCTTAACAGCCGAAATCGTTGAACTTCTTGAAGCCGGCGTTCGCAATATTTTATGCGTTCAACCTTTTGGCTGCTTGCCCAACCATATTATTGCCAAAGGTTTTATTAAAGAAATTAAAAAACGCTACCCAAGTGCCAATATTATCGCCGTTGACTATGACCCCGGCGCCAGCGAAACAAACCAAGTTAACCGTATTAAGTTGATGATGTCCATCTCCAAACAAGACTCCTGATTTTTACTTCGTCTTTTGGGCTAGTTTTAATTTTTAA
This sequence comes from Elusimicrobiaceae bacterium, assembly GCA_045612285.1. Lineage (GTDB taxonomy): Bacteria > Elusimicrobiota > Elusimicrobia > Elusimicrobiales > Elusimicrobiaceae > Proelusimicrobium. The sequence goes on along the minus strand of JAZKYS010000019.1, from coordinate 39,435 downwards.
AAAATTTCGGATACGCGGGACTGCCGTCCGCTCTAGGTATACCTCATTTTTTAAAACATTTTTTCTTTAGAAAAAATTAATTAAAACTAACCTCAAAATACTCGTAAAACTATATGCTCTGTTTAGATAAAATTTGTTTCGTTCTCTAAACGCAAAATCCTCGCAAAACTTTTACTTCGGCTTTTGGACTAGTTTTTATTTTTTAAAGCCTTCGGATACTCGGGGCTGCCGCCCCCTCTTGGTATACCTCGTTTGAAAGAACCGCTTTTTTCTAAAAGAAAAAGTTAATTAAAATTTCCACAAAAATCCTTGCAAAATCATTTGCTTTGTTTATTCCATTTTTTCTCTTTAAAAAACATCTCAAATTTAGTATTATATATCCATAATCACAAGTCATAAAAACGGAGATTAAAATGACCCAAAAAATGAAAGTTTTGTCCGATGGAACAATAAAATTCTATCAAAACAAATATGTAAGTTTATGTTGCGCCGTTTGTGTAACAATATGCACGATAGTACTTGCCTTTTTATTTATTCATTTTAAATTAGTTCCTAATATGGGCCTTGTCTATAAAATTTTTACGGGTGTAATTTTAATAGAATTAATTTCTGATATCTTTTTCTTTATACGCTTTATAAAACCTAAAACAATTATTGCTTTAAATGACGAAGGTATTATTGCACCTTTTTCTGTGCCGTATTCACAAATAGTTGCTATTATTTACGAAAAGAGAAGTGTCGCTTCTTTATTAAACAGCAATATAACAGATTTGGCTAAAAGTCAGTCCCTTCGCGATAATTGCCTTGTCTTTAGAACAAAAGATGAAAAGGCCTATAAATTTCATATAGATGTATTAACTGCACAAAATAAACAAGCCTTAAGAGATTATTTAGAGAAAAAGGGCTTTACCTATCAGGGGTAAAATTCCTTTTAACTAAAATGATATTTTTCCTATACAAAATATTGTTATATCTTCTTTATAAAACACCCCAAATTTAGTATGATATAAATAGGGCATTTTGCGCCTAATTTTTTTATAGGAATTTTCCCCATGTATCTTAAAGCAATTGAAATAATCGGTTTTAAATCTTTTGCAGATAAAATGCGCCTTAATTTTGAACCCGGCGTATCTTGTATTGTAGGGCCAAACGGCTGCGGCAAATCAAATGTTATAGATTCTGTGCGTTGGTGTATTGGCGAAATGTCTTGGAAGGCACTTCGCTCCGGCTCTATGGTTGATATTATTTTTAACGGCACCAAAACACGCCCGCCTTTAAATATGGCGCAAGTTAATATGATTTTTGATAATACTTCGCGCAAATTGCCGGTGGAATTTAATGAGGTGACAGTATCACGCAAAATCTTTCGCTCGGGGGAAAGCGAATATTTCTTAAACCGCGTGCCTTGCCGTCTTAAAGATATTAGGGAAATGTTTTTAGATACCGGTATCGGCGGGGCAGGTTATGCTATTATTGACCAGGGCTCAGTCCATCAAATGTTAGAGGCCTCCCCTGAACAAAGACGCGAAATGTTTGAAGAGGTTGCCGGCGTTTCCAAATACAAAGCAAAAAGGGATGAAGCAGTCCGCCGTCTTGAAAGAGTAGATATGGATATTGCCCGCTTAAGTGATACCCTTGCTTTACTTGAAGAGCAAATCAAAAAACTTGACGGCGAAGCCCGCAAAGCGCGCCTTTACCAAAAATACCGCGAAGAATTAAAAGAAAGTGAAATTATTTTGTGCCTTGAAAATATTAAAATACACGAAGAACAAATAAATAAAATCGCGGCCGAACTTGAACCCGTTTTAAAAGAAAAAGAAGATTTGCAAAGCACTATCAGCGCGGCCGAAGGCGAAACCGCCGCATTAGACTTAAATTTAACCCACAAGCAAAAACAATTAAGCGAGTTTAGCGAAAAAATTGCCGCAGATAAATACCAAATTGGTCTTTTAGAAGGCGCAATACAAAATTGCGAAAATATGGCCCAAGAACTTCAAGCCCGACTTAAAAATTTTGCTTCCGAAGAAACTTTAAGTTTAAGCAGACTAGGCGAAATTGAACCGGCACTAGCTAACTTAAAAAAGAAACTTGAAGAAATTACTTTGCAACTTGAACCTGCCCAACAGGAATATAATAATAAATATCAGCAGGTTAGTGCTAACGAGCAGGCAATTTTGCAAATCAGACAAGATTTTGAAAAAGCAACAAATAATTTAATGGGCTTTACCCATAAAGAAATGGAATTAAGCGGCAAAATCGCTCTTGAAGAATCCGCCGCCCAGCACGAAAATAATAATTTAATCAATCTTGAACGTTCTTTAACTGCGCAAAAAGTGCAACTTGAAGAAGTTAAAAAAGAATTAGAAACAATTAAAACTTCCCTTGAAACCAAAAAACAGGAAGTTGAAAAACTCCGCCAAGAACAAACAAATTTGGAAGAACAAAGACAAAAACTCCAAAACCAAAAACAAGAGTTAAACGATAAGTTAACAACTCTAAAAACAAAACAAGCCGCCCTTAATACCAAAATGCAAATGATACAAACACAGGGCAAAAATAATCCTTATTGGGTCGGCACAAAACTTGTGGAAGATGCCCAAATACCCGGCGTGCTTGGCACTCTTAGAAAGAATCTTAAATTTGATAAAACTTTGGAACTTGCCTTTGAAGAAGCCTTCGGTAAATATCTTGATTCCGTAGTTTGCGAAAATGAAAATGCTTTTAATCAAGCCGAACAAATCTTAAAGCAAAACGGCAAAACAAGATGCCGCTTTATCCTTTTAAATGCTGTTCCGCAAGGCTCAAACAGCGCCCAAGATTTATCCGCAAAAATAAATTGTGCGGAAAATCTACGCCCCTTAGTTAATTATATTTTAGGTAATGCTAGCAGCACGGAAGGCAAAGTAAATTGCGGTTTTTGGCTTTCTGCCGGTGCCGTCGGTGTAGAATCGCCGGAAGCCTATTGGGGTAAAGAAGAATCTGCCAAAGCCGAACTTAAAGAATTAAATAAAGAGCAAGAAGAACTTACCCAGCAAACTCTAAAAAATATTGATGACCTTGCCAGGACGGAAGATTTGCTTAAGACGGCCAGAAATAAATTTCAGGAAGAATCTTTATCTTTAAACTCTTTGCAAAATAATTTAAACAATAAGCAAAGACTTTTAAATGATTTAGAACAGGCAAGCAAGCAAATCGTCAATAATAAACAAGAAATTTTGGACCGCGTTGAAAAACGCAAAGCCAAAGTCCAAACTTTTAAAGACGAATTAAACGCCCTTAACAATCAGCATGAAGAAGCCAAAAAACAACACGAGGCCTTGCACGCTAAAAGGGCAGCTTTGGAACAAGAAGAACAAACTTTAAAAGTGGAAATAGAAAAAGCCAATACCAAACTTTATGAAATAAAAATCAAAAAGAATAATATTGAACTTGACTATAAAACCACCGCGGGCGAACAGACAACTTTGCTTGAAGCCAAAACAAAACGCACGCAGGAAACAACTGCCGCCGAAGCAAGAATAAAAACCTTGCAGGAAGAAAAACTTACTTCCCAAGCAAAACTTGCTGCCTGCCGCGATAATCTTGCCGCACTTGAAACATCTGAAAATAAAATGCGCGGCGACTTAAATGTTTTAAAGACGGAATATAATAATAAAATTACCGCTTTAAATAAAAATAAAACCCGTTCCGGCGAACTTGCTTTAAAAGCACAAGAGTTAGAAAATAATTTAACTAATCACCGCAGGCAAAAAACGGCAATCGTTAACACTTTGCTTGAATCTTGGAACACAACACCCCAAGAAGCTCAAATGAAGTGCGAAGGTAAAACCGTTGACCTTGAAAGAGTCAAAATGATGCGCAAGCGTATTGAAAATATGGGCGCTGTTAATATGACCGCGCCGGAAGAATACGACGCCTTAACTCAAAGAAATGAGTTCTTAAAGAAGCAAATTGAAGATTTGCAGAATGCTAAAAAAGATTTAAAAGCCGCTATTTCTAAAATTAACGCAACGACAAAAGAAAACTTTAAATATACTTTTGACCAAGTGCGCACGCATTTTAAGAGAATTTATCAAATACTTTTCCGCGGTGGCGAGGCCGAACTTAAACTTACCGATCCTGAAAACTTACTTGAAACCGGTATAGAAATTATCGCCCAACCACCCGGCAAAAAACTTTTAACAATTTCTGCAATGTCCGGCGGGGAAAAGGCCTTAACGGCAGTCTCTTTGCTGTTTGCGTTCTTTACGCATAGTCCTTCTCCGTTCTGTATTTTGGACGAAGCCGATGCTCCGCTTGATGAAGCCAATGTTGAACGCTTTGTCAATTTGATAAAAGAATTTTCCGCTAAGACACAGTTTATTGTTGTTACCCATAATAAACGCTCTATGGAAGCTGCGCAAATGCTTTACGGCGTTACTATGGAAGAAAAAGGCGTTTCAAAAATTTTATCATTAAATTTAAAAGAGCAGGATTCTAAAACAAAACAACTTGTTGAAGCAGCATCAGCCGCATAATTATTTTGGTAAAATAATTTTATGAAATATGCTATTTTTTCGGATATTCACTCTAATTATGAAGCTCTAAAAGTTTGTTTAGCTAAAATGAGAGAGCTTAAAGTAGATGCCTATGCCTTTTGTGGTGATTTGGTGGGCTATGGTCCTGATCCGGAAGAATGCACCAAAGAAGTTATGAAGTTAAGAAATCTAATTGCTGTTATGGGCAATCACGATGTTTGTTTGTTCCATAAAGATTTTTCGCGTTGGTTTAGCGAATATGCAAGCAAAGCAATGGCTTTGACTTCAAAAAAATTAAGTTTAAGAAGTAAAAGATTTATTGCCGAGTTTTTGACAGAATATCAAGGTGAACATTTTTCTATGGTTCACGGCTCTTTTTACGACCCTTACAGAGATTATCTTTTAACTCCGGAACAATTTATTATGAACTTGCCCAGATGGGAAGGCAATGTTTGTTTTGTAGGCCACAGCCATGTTCCCTTTATTATGAGTTATAAGGAAGGCCATATCCCGCAAATTGATGTTTTTTACGGTAAAGATGTAAGTATCAAACTTATGCCTGGCATTAGATATATGATAAATCCCGGCTCTGTCGGGCAGCCACGCGACACAAATAATATGGCTTCTTTTGGTATTTTTGATACCGAGAAAAATACTTTTAGACTTATCCGCTTGCCTTATGATATTAAAGCAGTTCAAGCTAAAATTGAAAAATTGAAACTGCCGCAGATTTTATCTGACCGCCTGCCAAAAGGCGTGTAAATTAATAAGCATAAATAAAATAATTACCGGATTCCTCACCTTCTTCTTTTGTTTTACCTGTTTCCTGTTGGCAAACTTTGTGTCCGATTTCATAGTCTTTCTTAGTACTACATAAACTGGGAGCAATAGTTTTGTGATTAAAATAAAAGAGCATTTTATTGTTATTAACACTACAATAAAGTTGAGAAAAAATATTATATCTCCATATGTAGCACTCAGAATATCCTTTGGATGTTTTAAATGTAACACTAAAACCGCCTGCTTCCTCGGACACTCTTGGTGCGTCTATAATATCTGACAAAGAAATATCAAGCTCTCCAAATTCTCTGGGGTAAGAACCTTTTGTAAGATAATATCTGTTAACGGCTTCACCGATAGCTCTTGTTTTGGCTTTTATGGTGGAATATCTAGATTTTTCAACAGCTATTTGATATTGCGGAACAGCAATAGCCGCCAAAATACCGATAATTAAGACAACGACTAATAATTCTATAAGTGTAAACCCTTTATTTGATTTCATAAATGTTTTTTCTCCTATTGTTTTATTGACTTAACAAATTAAATTTTATTTTTTTTTTTTTGAAAATCAAGTTTTTTGTTTTACGACGATATTTCTTCTTTTTTTGCTTTTTTCTTCGTCTTAGCAGGGCGCTTGCGTATTTTTTTTTTTTGATAAACTGACTTTATGAAATAAAGTCATACTGAGGAGTTTTTGCTCAGTATCTCTTCCTATTTTTTAAAAAATAAAATCGGTAGAGATTCCGGACAAAAACCTTCCGGAATGACGATTGAACAAAAGAAAAAAAGAGGTAAAAAAGTATGAAAAACCGTGCCTTCACGCTTATAGAGTTGTTAGTCGTAGTTTTAATTATTGGTATTTTGGTAGCAATTGCCGTTCCCAAATATCGTGTAGCAGCTGTAAAATCGGAAGTTTCCACAATATTGCCATTGATGGCTAATATAGTGCAAGCAGAGGAACTTTTTTATTTAGCAAATGGAAGTTATACAAATGATTTATCTGATTTAGATATAGAATTACCCTCTGCTTGTTCTCGTATTTCAGGCGCAACATTTAAATGCGGAGATTTTTTTATAGAATGGTCTGTTTCAAACTTTGTATTATTGGCTAGTTATTGCCCTGGTCGTAGTGATGATTTTTCTACATGTAAACCTTATAGAGATTTCCAGATAGGACTTGGAAGTAAATATCAGTCTTATATTTCATGGTCTAGACCGGGTAAATTTCGTTGTATGGGACAAAATTCTAGTCAATTAGGTACAAAAATTTGTCAATCATTAGGACATTTGATAGAGGAAGAAAGATATAGCGGATATCCATTATATGAATTTCAATAATTAACTAGCAATTAATGTAAAAAGACTTAAACACAGCATAAAGTTTTACAAGGATTTTGCGTTTTAATTTTGCTAAACAGAATACAAAGTTTTTACGAAGATTTTGTGTTTAGATAAGATTATATAGAGCAAATTGTTTTACAAGGATTTTTGAGTAAATTTTAATTAACTTTTTCTTTTAGAAAAAGCGCTTTTAGAAATGAGGTATACCTTGAGCGGGTGGCAACCCCGCATATGTGAGCGACGCGCAACGCAATATAAACGCAAAAGCTGAAGTAAATTCACTTTAAACTTTTGGCGAACATATCATACATAATAATTGCGCCGGCAGCCGCAGCATTTAAACTGCTAACGCCACCTTTTTGCGGTATGCTGATAACATCATCACAATGTTCCAAAGTTTTTTGGCGTATGCCTGTGCCTTCAGAGCCGACAATCAAAACAGCAGGGTAAGCATAATCAAAATTAACAATGCTTTTGCCGTCCATATCAGCGCCGTAAACCCAAAAGCCTTCTTCCTTTAAATCAATTAAGGCGGTATTTAAATTTGAAACTTCAACAATTCTTAATTTTTCAACAGCACCGCAGGCAACTTTATGAACGGTTGCATTTATACCGACAGTTCTGTGCTTTGGCAACAGAATTGTGGTAAAGCCAAGACAGGCCGCACTTCTTAAAAGTGAGCCTAAATTTTGCGGGTCGGTTACTTCATCAACGGCAAGCCAAAGTTCTTTTTTATTGTTTTGCGCTTCGTAAATTGCACTTGAAAGACGCATAGCTTTTATAGGTTCTGCTTTTGCAATAACGCCCTGGTGATTGCCGCCGGAAGCAAGATTATCCATAAGTCTTAACTCTAAAGATTTAATTTTTACATTATTTGTTTTTGCAAGGCGGATAACTTCTTCTACCTGTTTTGAAGCGGTCTTATTTGCCACGATATATAAAACAGATACCTGGCGTTTTTTTGTTTTAAGGGCTTCTCTAACTGAGTGTAAACCAAAAATTAATTCTTCTTTGCTAATTCTTTCCATAAAATCTTCTTCCTTTTATAATTTAACCTAAAGTGGGGGAGCCAAAACTTGTGCCAACTTCTAAAGCAGTTTTAACTTCCTGCCCATTCGGGTCAACTTTTTTAAGTTTGGCAACGGCTTCTTTTACAGGCACGCTAACAATATCTGTTCCGCGTAAAGCCACCATATTGCCAAACTGACCTTGTAAAATCAAATCAACTGCTTTTGCACCGAATCTTGTTGCAAGCCACCTGTCAAAAGCGGTGGGAGTGCCACCTCTTTGTAAGTGCCCTAAGACGACAACGCGGCACTCTACATTTAAAATCTTTTCAAGTTGTGCGGCAATTTTTCCACTGATACCGCCAAGTCTTATCGGGTCGGTAGAGCCTTCAACTTTCTTTTGAACGGCCATTTGGCCTGATTCATCAACAGCACCTTCTGCTGCAACGATAATACTGAAAGTTTTACCCTTTCTTTGTCTTTGTTCTATTGCTTTTGCAATAATATCAATATTATAAGGAATTTCCGGTATCAAACAAATATCGCCACCACCAGCAATACATGAGCGCAAGGCAATCCAGCCGGCGTAGCGGCCCATAGTTTCAACAATCATAACCCTGTGATGCGATTCTGCTGTTGTGTGTATTCTGTCAACAGCTTCACTTGCAACTGCTAAAGCAGAATCAAAACCAAAAGTAAAATCAGTTGCGCTTAAATCATTATCAATAGTTTTAGGCACGCCGATAATTTTAACACCCATATCAATAAATTTGCTTGCCATTGATAAAGTGCCATCCCCACCGATAGCAATTAAGGCATCAATTTTATTTGCTTTAAGAACGTGCAAAACTAAAGCAGATAAATCTTTAGGTTCTTGCGGACTTGCTAAAGGGGCAAGAGTATAATTAAAAGGATTAGCCAAATTGCTTGTTCCCAAAATTGTTCCGCCTCTTGTTAAAATGCCGGAAACAATTCTATCATCTAAAATTACAAATTGATTTTTTACTAAACCGTCAAAGCCGTTTTTAAAACCGAAAACTTCAATATTATTTTTTAAAGCGTGTTTTGTTGCCGCACGGACAACTGCATTTAATCCGGGGCAATCGCCTCCGGCGGTTAAAATGCCGATTCTTGAGATACTCATTTATTTTTTCTCCTTTAAAGTTTTAATATAATTTGCCACTTCTTCCACAAGCCAAATAGGTGTTGAAGCACCTGCTGTAATAAAAATCTTTTTGCTGTTGATAATTATTTGCGGTTCTATATCTTGTGATGTTTCAACATGAATAACATTTTTACATAAATCAGAGCAAAGTTTGGCAAGGCGTGCTGTGTTTGCGCTGTGATGCCCGCCCACGACCACAACAAGATCAGCATCTTTAGCACATTTGGTTGTTTCTGTTTGTCTTTGTTTTGTGGGTTGGCAGATGGTATTTGAAATATTACAAATTTTTGCTTTTTGTTTTATAATGTTTGCAATTTCAAGGAAGGTTGCTTCCTTTTGTGTTGTTTGTGAAACCACATTTACTTTTTCAAAATTAGGTAAATTTTGTGCTTCTTCAATACTACCTATTACTTTGCCTTTATCTTGAGTGTAGCCCATTAAGCCGATAACTTCTGCGTGTTTGCTATCGCCTACGATAATTGTTTCATAACCTTGTTTGGCATATTCTTCAATAACATTATGAACTTTTTTAACGAGCAGGCAAGTAGCATCAACAACTTTCATTCCATATTCCATTATTTCTTTTTGGAAAGCCGGTGTAATGCCGTGCGCGCGTATTACCAAAACGCCGTTTTTATCTTTTGCTTCAGATAAACTTTCTATTGCTTTTATACCTTTTGCTTCAAGGCTGTCCGTTACCTGCTTATTATGAATAAGCGGGCCAAGCGTGTAAATAGGTTTATAACCTTGCGCTTCAAGCTCCAAAACGCACTCTATGGCTCTTTTTACACCAGGGCAGAAACCGGCAGATTTAGCAATAATAATATCGTTATTTTCACTCATATTTATATTTTATCAATTTAAAAAGGCATTTTGCCTTTGGCCGCTATTTTGTCAAGAAGAACTTGCGCGGTGGCTTTTTCAAATTCTTTTCCGGCAGAGCCTGCCATAATAAAAGAAGTTAAATTTCTTAAATCTTTATCAACAAAAGGACTTCCGTAAGATATTAAAGCGCTTTCTTTATTATCGTTTATTGCTTTTTGAAGTAAAACTATTTGTTCTTGAGTAAAATTTATTTGTCCGCTGAAAGCCGCATAATTAGAGTAGGTAGCAATAATTATTTTTTCATTTTTTATTTGCTGTGTATAAGGTTTTACATTGATATTTTGATTTTTTAACTCATTAATAAAAGTTTGTGCGCGCCAAGAAATACTTGGGTAAGTTTCCGCTTCAAAATAATAAACGCTGTCGCCTTTTTTTAGGTTAAAAGTGCCTTTTTGCACTATACAATTTTGCGCAATTTCGGTATTTAATTTACTTGCGTCTATATGTTTTGTTAAAGCATTTTTTTGTAAATTTTCAAGTTTCAAAATAAGTTCTTCCTGACGCTTTAAAGCCTGTTCTATTCTGGCGGAAAATCTTTCTTTATTTTTCTCTAATTCTTTTATTAAAACTTCCGGCTCGCTCGGGCAAAGCAAAATATCTGCGCCTGCTTGCAAAGGTGCTAAGGGACTTAAAGGTCCTATTGCTTTCATTACAAGTGCATCAGTAATAATCAAACCCTGATAACCCATTTTTCCCCTTAAATAATTTTGCATTATTTGAGTAGAAAAAGAGGCCGGCAAATTTTTATCAAAAGCAGGTGTATTTAAATGGCCTATCATAATAGAATCTGCCTTATCTAAGAGTTTTCTATATGGCAAAAGGTCTTCTTGTTCAAACAATTTAAAATCTTTTTTTATAACAGGCATTGCTAAATGGGAATCAATATTTGTTGAGCCATGGCCCGGGAAATGTTTTAAAGAATTTAAGCAACCACCCTCGGCAAGACCTGCCATAAAAGCACCTGCCAAAGCGGCCACTTTATTTGGGTTTGCGCCAAAAGAGCGCGTATTAACAATAGGATTTTTTGGCTCTTGCGCTAAATCTACAACAGGGGCAAAAACCCAATCAACACCCAAGGCACGCGCCTGAACGGCGGTAGAATAACCCTTTTTATAGGCAAGTTCTTTATTATCAGCTGCACCGATAGATATATTAGAAGCAAGCAACGGCGCATCTTTATGCCAACGGCCTAGGCCATATTCATAATCGCAACAGATAAGCAATTTGTGGGGGGCATTTGCGCGGAGTTCTTTAATTAAATCTTTAACTTCTTTTGTTGTTCCGTTATAAATACAAAAACCGCCCACGCCTAAGCGCGCAAGTTTTATGGCTTCTTTTTTATCACTTTTGCCAAACCAAAATCCGGGATATATAAGACGATTTATATTCATGGTAAAATAATTTCCCCCAAGATAGTTTTTTTATTGTTTGTTAGTTTAACAGGTTTTTTGCTTATTGTTTGCCAGGAAAAATAAGCCATAGCTAAAGCCTCTTTTGCCATCGGTTCTAGGCCGAGTTGTATAGTGTTTATGATATCAAGTTGTGTTAAATTTTGCAAATTTTCAATTAGAGTTTTATTGAAAATTCCACCGCCAGAAACGGCAATAGCGCTAACTTTATGTTTTAAAAGCACAAATTTTTTAAGATTTTCACTTATAAGTAGAGCGGTAAAATAATTTAAAGTGGCGATATCTTTTTCCTGTAATTTGGGGAAATATTTATTTAAAAAATTTGCGCCAAAAATATTTCTGTCCAAAGAAAGACCTATTTTTTCAGAGGTAAATTTTTTAGCAAGTTCTTTTGCTTGTTTAATATCCGGCTGATATTTTGCGGCAAGCGCGCCTTCTTTATCAAAAGTTTTTTTACCTTTAGTTAAAAGGGCTACTGCGCTGTCGCTTAAAGCATTGGCCGGGCCGATATCAAAACCAAAAGTTTTAATGTTTTTACCGACTAAACTAAAATTTGCAATACCGCCAAGATTAAGCAAAATTATCGGCTTTGAATTTTTAAAAAATGCTTCATCAAAAATCGGCATTAAAGGCGCGCCAAGACCGCCAAAGGCAATATCAGCGGCTCTAAAATTATTAACCACCGGCACATTTAAACCTTTTGCCAAAAAAGCACCTTGCCCTATTTGCAAAGTTGCTTTATCTTGCGGCGTGTGGCAAATTGTCTGCCCGTGGCAGCCGATAACTTTTATATTTTTTAGTTTAAATTCTTGTATAAATTTCTTTGTTAAAGTTAAATAAAGTCTGCCTAAATCATAATCAAGTTTGCTAAGTTTTGGCGCGGTAAAATTGACGGCAGATAAAATTTCTTTTTGTAATTTAGTCTGGTATTTATAAGTTTTATAACAAAGGCAAGTTTTTTCTTTTAAATCTAAAGCGGCAATAGTTAAGCCGTCGGCAGAAGTTCCGCTCATTAAGCCAAGGGCAACGGGATTATTTATCATTTAAAGCGGCCTCCAAATTGCCTTTATGTTTTATAAGTAAAGTCTTATAATTTTTTTTGCCTTTGCCAAGTAAAATGGCTTCTTTTACTTTATAATTTGTTTTTTTGGCTAAAGTTTGTGCTTTTTCTTTGCTGATATTTAAAGTTAAAGCAATTAATCTAACAGCGCGCGCTTTTAATTTTGTATTTGTGGCATTAACATCAACCATATAATTTTTATAAACTTTATTACATTTTGTCATAGCTAAAGTCGTAATCATATTTAAAGCAAATTTTGCCGCGCTTGCCGCTTTTAGACGGGTAGAACCGCTTATAAACTCCGGCCCGCTATCAAGAAAAATAAAAACATCAACATTTTTTTTATCGGCATTTTTATTTGAAGTTATTAAAATTGTAGGAACTTTTTTTTGTTTTGCCGTTTTTAAAGCACCTTGAATATAAGGCGTGTTTCCACTTGCGGCAATAGTTATAAGCGCGCCAAGATTTTTTGAGTTTTTAAGGAAATCTTTTGCTCCGTTTTGGCAAGAATCTTCCGCACCTTCAACGGCTTTAAAAACAGCGCTGTTTCCGCCGGCAATTATTGCTTTAAATTCGTTAGGTAAAGTGCTAAAAGTGGGGGGCAGTTCGGCAGCTTCCAAAATACCAAGGCGTCCGCTTGTGCCAGCGCCCATAAATAAAATTGTTTTATTATTTTGATAAGTTTTTACAACTAAATCAATAGCTTTTTTTATAGAAGTTTTTGCTTTTTTTACGCATAAAACAGAACGCAAATTTTCCTTATTCATCAAGTCAATTTGCTTATCTAAAGTGAGAGTATGTAAATTAGCGGTGTTCTTATTTATTTTTTCTGTTTCGCTTAAATTTGACATTTTATAAAACGCTTGGCGTTCCTAAATGGATAATCTCTTCTTCTTGGGGTTTAACTTCTTGCGGTGTTTCTTCAAAGTAAGGGGCATCGGGCAGAACTTCCGGCAAGGCAGGCTCTTTAAGCCACCAAATAACATTACTTGTTAAATAGCGGTCAAGCATTTTAGTGCCGGTAAGTTCATAGGCGGTTAAAAATAAAACTTTGCCTTCTCCCGAAGATAAAAAGGCCGCATTTCTAAGCAAGTTTGCTTCCATCATAGGTTTTCTATCTACTGAGCCAACGGCAATCATAACTGGGTTTTTATACATTTTTATTCCGCCCATAGAAAGAACATCTTTTGTTTTTAACCCCGGTGTCAAAAGGCCAAGGCCTGCAATTTGTGGGTTCAAGCCGACGGCTTTTGCTGCCACATTTGCACCAAGGCCGGCACCGATAATAAAAATATTTTCAGACGGATAACCTTTACTATTTAAAAAAGCTATCGCCCCTTCAACATCACGGACCATCTGGTTATATTCATTATCGGTGCCGGATTTTTTAAAACCGGTATAAGAGCCAAGATTAGTGCTTTGGCCGTGGCCTCTTAAATCAAAAGCAAGATAGCCGAAAGTTTCATTTTCAAGTCTTTTTTCAAAGTTTTTATAATCATCTCTAGTTCTGCCAAGATCGTGTAAAAGTATAACCATTTTGCCATTTTTAGAGGGCAAAAAAGAGCCTTTTATAGTCCAATTATCTTGTGTTTTCCAACTTACTTCGCTTTGCGCAAAGCATAGCGGGCAAACAAAAGCCAAAACTAAGAGAAGTAAAAACTTTTTCATTATAAAACTTCCTCGGGTTTAAACCAAATATTAATTTCTCTTATTGCTTCTTCAGGTGTGCCGGAAGCGTGAACGCAGTTTTGCATAACTCCGTCTTTAAAGCAGCCAAAAGCGCCGCGGATAGTCCAAGGTTCTGCTTTTGCAGGGTCTGTTGCGCCAAGGGCCGCGCGCACTTTAGAAACAGCATTTTCGCCTTCGTAAACAAAAGCATAAATTCTGTGGTCTTTAATGCCGTTATAGTCCCCGCGCATAAAACTGATTACGCTTGGCAAAAAGGGTTTGCCTGCCAAATTGGCATAGTGTTCTTTTGCAATTTCTTCACTCACAACTGCGACCTTGGCGGCTTTCATATCAAGGCCAAGGTGTTCAATTCTGTCAATAATAATGCCGGTAAGTTTTTTGCTTATGGCATCAGGTTTGATTAAGATTAAAGTTTTTTCCATAAAATTTTCCTATATATTCATTATATAATAATTACACGAATGCAAAAACTCTTGTTGAAAGAATAAACAAAAAAGAACAAATTTATAAAAAGAGTAGCGCGGCAAATTGTTTTTGCAACGCAAAAGCCAGCGAATATTTGTAGGACGGATAGCTGAAAGGGGGGTTGTGTATTTTTTTTTTTTTGATAAACTACTTTTATCAATTTTAATCATTTAAAGAGGTGTTTTTATGAAAAACCGCGCGTTCACGCTAATAGAGTTATTAGTCGTTGTTTTAATAATCGGTATTTTGGCGGCTATTGCTGTTCCAAAATATCAAATGGCAGTTGCTAAAAGCAGATATGTGCAGTTAAAAATGTTCGCGGAAAGTGTTGTTTCCGCCCAAGATGTTTATTATCTGGCAAATGGAAAATACGCAACAAATTATAAAGATTTAGATATAGCAATTCCAAATAGTGGCTATTATGAAGGGGGGAATTGTTGGTTGGAAGGACAAGCCCAAATAGGATGCTTTATTTCTTCAAATCCCTATCTTCAATATCAGATTGAATATTCAAATAAACGCAGAAAATGCATATCCATTGACGAAATGGGCGAAAAAATATGTGCCCAAGAAACAGGTTCTACTCCTATTAATGGTACTGGATACAAGGCTTGGGTTTATAAATAAACTTTAGATTCTTATCTTTCATAAACATTTTAAGTAAAATAAAACTATTTCGTCGTATTTTGCTATAATAGTTTTGTGGAGTAGTGTTTTATGAGTGATAAAAAAATAAAATTCGGTGTTATCGGCGGGGGCAGAATAGGCACTTTTCACACCCGCACTTTATCAACTTTAAGTGAAGTTGAACTTGTCGGCGTTTGCGACACTAATTTTGAAAGAGCTACCGCTCTTGCCAAAGAATATAACTGTCAACCTTACAGCGATTATAAAGAAATGTTAAAAGATGTTGAAGCCCTTATCATTGCTGCGCCAACACCTTTACACCACGAAATCGGTATGTATTGCCTTAATCAAAAAAAGCATACCCTTTTGGAAAAACCGATAGCCTCCACTATGGAGCAAGCGCGCGAACTTGTTGAAGCAGCTAAACAAAACAATGTTCTTTTGCAAATAGGCCATATTGAAAGATTTAATCCTGCCGTAATAGAAGCATTTAAGTATATTAAAGAACCAAAATTTATTGCTATTAAGCGTATGGGGCCTTATGACCCGCGTGTTGCAAGTGTTGGCGTTGTTTTAGACTTGATGATACACGATATTGATTTACTTTTAACTATGCTTAAAAGTGATGTTATCAGTATTGAGGCCCTTGGCCTTAGCGCTCTTTCAAACTATGAAGATATTGCAAATGTCCGTTTGAAATTTGCTAATGGTTGCGTAGCTGATGTAACGGCCAGTCGCGCAAGTTTTGAAAAAGCAAGAACAATGAATCTTTATCAGCAAGATGCTTATATTTCCGTAGATTTTATGAACGCAAGAGTTAAAATTTACCGCAAAAAAACACCGGTAGTTAAAACGCTTGATGATGTGGAAGTTATTTTTCCGCAGGTGGAAAAGCAACTGCCCATGACTTCTGAAATTTTACACTTTATTGATTGTATTAAAAACCATAAGACACCCGGCCCCAGCGGCGAAAAAGGCGCAAAAGCCTTACAGGTTGCTTTGGAAATTATAGATAAGATTAATTGTTATAATGTTAAATAAAAAGATTTTTTAGAGGTAAAATGAACCAACAAACACCAATTAAAAAAAGAATTTTCTTTTGCGCGGGGGATGTTTCCGGCGATATCCACGCATCTAATTTGATGAAAGAATTAAAAAATCTTTCTCCTAATTTGTGTTTTGATTCCGTCGGCGGTCAAAGGATGAAGGCCCTTAGCGATACCTTTTTATACGATATGGTAGCAAAAGGCGCAAGCGGTTTTGTTGAACCGATAAAGAAAATTTTTACCTTGCTGGATTTATTAAATCTTATTAAAGATTATTTTGATAAACAAAAACCTGCTTGTGTGGTTTTAACAGATTTTTTTGGTTTTAACAGCCGTGTTATGAAGGCCGCTTACGCGCGTAAAATACCTGTGTATTATTATGTCTGCCCACAAGTTTGGGCCAGCAGGAAATACCGCGCCAAGAAAATTGTTAAAATGGCAAAAAAAATGTTTGTCATTTTTCCTTTTGAAAAGAAGATTTATACCGAACTTGGCGGGGATGCCATGTTCTTGGGCAACCCTTTGCTTGACAGCATACCGGAACCTTCACGCAAAACTTTTAAGGAAGATAAAAACGCTGAATTTAAAATCGGTATGATGCCCGGCAGCCGCCGCAGCGAGATAGAAAAACATACCAAACTTTTCTGGCAGGCTTTTAAAGAAATCAAAAAGACTTTGCCCAATGCCAAAGCCTATTTATTTGCCGTGCCGGAAGTTAGCGATGAAACTTTGTTTGGCCACATCGGCGGGAAAGATAAAGATTTTGAAATTATCAGAGAAAAGGATTACAAAATCAGAAGGGATATGGATTTTGTTATCACTTGCTCGGGCACTGCCACTTTGGAAAATGCCCTTTTAAACTTACCTATGGTAGTTGTATATAAAACTTCTTGGATAACCTACGCTATTGCTAGGATGATAATACAAGTTCCGTTTATCTCTCTTGTAAATATTTTGCGTAAACAACAGGTGGTAAAAGAACTTATCCAAAACCAGGCAACACCAAAAAATATTGCCAAAGAAACTACTTATGTTTTAGGTAATCAAAAGAAATTTAGCGCTATGTGTAAAAATATGAGCGCCATAAGAGAGCATCTTGGTATGCCCGGCGTTGCAAAAAGAGTGGCCGAAGTTATTTTGGGAGAAGTTGTTCATAACAAATAAACTATGCAAGACTATCTTAAGAGAATATTAGAAGGTTTTAAAGCGTATAATCCAACTCAAGATACCGCTATGATTGAGAAGGCCTATCACTTCGCTGAAGAAGCCCACAAAGGCCAAAAACGCTTAACGGGTGAAGACTTTTTTATGCATTGTTGCGAGGTTGCTTTAATCTTGCTTGAACATAAACTTGATGTTGATACCATTTGCGCAGCCCTTTTACACGATACGGTTGAAGATACCCCCACCACCGTTGCCGATATTGAAAAGAATTTTAATAAAGAAATTGCCTTAATGGTTGAAGGCTTAACCAAAATTGATAAACTTGAAAACACTTCTAATGACGAGCAAACTATGGAAAACTGGCGTAAGATGTTGATTGCCGTTTCCCACGATATGCGCATAATTTTAATTAAACTGGCTGATAGAACCCACAATATGAAAACGCTTGATGCCCTTGCTCCTAAAAGAAGAATAGAAAAAGCGCAGGAAACAATTAATTTATATGCCCCTTTGGCCCAGCGCCTTGGTATGTTCAGTTTGAAAAACGAACTTGAAGATTTATCTTTTAAATATTTAGAGCCGGAAGAATATAAAAATTTAGTTGCCGGAGTAGCCAAAAGGTCAGAAAGTTTAGATAAAATTTTGCTTTCTTTTAAAGAAAGTTTAGATAAAGTTTTAATAAAAGAACAAATACCGCACCGCTTACTTTCAAGAGTTAAAAACTATTATTCTATTCATAGAAAAATGGTTAAGCAAAATATTTCTTTTGAACAAATACAAGATTTGCTGGGCGTGCGTATTATAACGGAAAGTAAACTTGATTGCTACCGCGCTTTAGGTGCTTTACACGCCAATTTTAAACCCGTTAGCGGCACTTTTACCGATTATATTGCTATGCCAAAAATGAATATGTATCAAAGCATACATACAACCGTTTTTTATGAAGGGCAATTAATTGAAGTCCAAATCAGAACCGAAGAAATGCACCGCACTTGCGAATATGGTATCGCGGCGCATTGGCGTTATAAACTGGGCACTAAAGAAGACCCGCACTTTGACGAAAAATTAAATTGGATACGCCAATGGATTGAGTGGCAACGCGATTTAACTGCCCCAAGAGAATTTATTGAAAGTTTCCAAACGGATATAAACTTAAGTCAGATTTTCGTGTTTACTCCTATGGGCGAAGTTAAAGTTTTGCCCGAACACGCAACCCCTTTGGATTTTGCTTATAGCATACATACCGAAATTGGCGACCATTATGCCGGCGCTCTTGTAAACGGCAAAATGGTCAAAATGAATCACGAGTTAAAAAGCGGTGATATCTGCACAATTCAAACCCGCAAAAATGTTTTACCTTCAAAACAATGGCTTGAAGCCGCAAGAACCGCCCGCGCGCGTTCAAAGATAAAGGTATCCTTAAGAGCCCGCGGAATAGATTTATGATTTGTTATAACTGTAAAAAAGAAATAGACGAAACAGATAATTATTGCCGCTTTTGCGGTAAAGGCCAAGGCAGCCATATTGCTTGGTATTATCAAATGTGGGGCGTGTGGATTTTACTTTTTATAATAGGCCCTTTTTGTTTATGGTTCTTATATAAATCACCTTATAAAAACACAAAAGTAAAAATTATCAATGCCGTTTTAATTACAATTATTTCAGCAATATTTTGTTATCAGTTTTATATTGCTGTTAAAAGATTAAATGATTTTTATTCTTCGCTTCTTTCCGGCAGTATGTTTTAAAGATATTTTTTTAAGGCCTTATCAATTCTTTGCGCTATAATTTTGTGTCCTTCTTTATTTGGGTGTATTTGGTCAGTTTTTAAATTTCTATCGGTAAAAATTCCGTTCATAATTCCGTCAATATATAAAGTGTTTTTTTCTTTAGCAATTTTCTTATTGATTTTTGTATAAGTATCCATAGGCCCGTGCCCGCCGGTATCAATTAAAACAGCTACGGCGCCGATAGAGTGGATATAATCTACTAAATCTTCAAGGGCTTTTTGTGTTTGCTCGCGGGGCACTTTTTTTAAAAAATCATTTCCGCCAAATTCAATTAAAACAAAAGAAGGTTCTAAGTCTTTTAATTCTGCTCTCCTTTCATATCCTTTTAAAGAAGTATCGCCGGAAATACCTAAATTTATAACTTTTCTATCCCACATTTTTGAAAGCAAGGCGGGGTAAGCCTCCGCAGCACTTACGCCGTAGCCATAAGTTATACTATCACCAAAAGCAATAATAGGCCCGGCCTTAGGCGGATAGTTTGTTATATCCTTTTTAGCGCAGGCACAAAAGCAAAATAAAAATAAAACTATAAAAATTTTCTTCATAAATTTATATACTATTGTTATGAACATAAATAATAATTATCTTAATTTAGAACAAAGCTATCTATTCCCTATGATAGCAAAAAGAGTTGCCGAATTCAAAAAAAATAACCCGGGTAAAGAAGTTATTTCTCTTGGTATTGGTGATGTTACTTTGCCTTTGCCGCAAGTTTGTGTTGAAGCGCTTATTAAAGCAAGCAAAGAAATGGGCCAAAAAGAAACCTTCCGCGGTTATGGCCCCGAGCAAGGCTATGACTTTTTACTTGAAGCCATTATCAACGGCGATTATAAACCTTTAGGTATAAATTTATCTAAAGAAGAAATTTTTGTTTCCGACGGCGCAAAATGTGATGTTGGTAATATTCAGGAGATTTTATCTGTTAATAATAGCGTGCTTATCTGCGATCCTGTTTACCCCGTTTATCTTGATACAAATATTATGGCAGGGCGCAAAATAAGCAAACTTATTTGTAAAGCGGAAAATAATTTTGTCCCGCAAATTCCGGCAGAAAAAGCAGATATTATTTATTTATGTTCGCCAAATAACCCAACAGGCAGCGTCTTAACCCATCAAGATTTAAAAGAGTGGGTTGCTTACGCAAAGAAAAATAATTCTTTAATAATTTTTGATAGCGCTTACAAGGAATATATCCAAGACCCGACTTTGCCACGCTCTATTTACGAAATTGACGGCGCAAAAGAAGTGGCAATAGAAATACGCTCTTTTTCTAAGACGGCAGGTTTTACAGGGCTTAGATGTGCCTATATGGTTGTGCCTAGCGAGTTAAAAGGGCAAAGTTCAAAAGGCTTAATCAGCTTAAATTCGCTCTGGCGCAGACGCCACACCACAAAATTTAACGGTGTTTCTTATATTGTTCAAAGAGCGGCCGAGGCAATTTACACGCCGCAAGGCCAAAAAGAAATAAAAGAAATGATTTCTTATTATATGAAAAATGCCAAAATTATTAAAGAAGAACTTGGCAAAAAATTTAAAGTTTACGGCGGGGAAAATGCGCCTTATATTTGGCTTGAAGTTGGCAAAGATTCCTGGCAATTTTTTGACGAGTTATTAAATAAATGCGCTGTTGTCGGCACGCCGGGCAGCGGTTTTGGTTTTGGCGGGCAAGGCTATTTTAGATTAACGGCTTT
Organism: Elusimicrobiaceae bacterium; assembly: GCA_045612285.1. Classification (GTDB taxonomy): domain Bacteria; phylum Elusimicrobiota; class Elusimicrobia; order Elusimicrobiales; family Elusimicrobiaceae; genus Proelusimicrobium. Next base: position 18,799 of record JAZKYS010000019.1, on the reverse strand, counting down.
TGGCTCGCGCGAAAATACTTTAAAAGCTTTGGAGCGTATTAAACAATTATGAAAAATATTCCCTTTATAAAAATGGACGGTCTTGGTAATGACTTTGTCATTATTGATTGTAGAAAAACGCAGGATATTGTTAAATTAACTGCTAAAGAAATTGAATCTATTGCAAATCGCAGAACAGGTATCGGTTTTGACCAGCTTTTTATTTTAACCGATTCTGATAAGGCCGATGTCAAAATGACAATTTATAACGGCGATGGTTCTTTGGCGGCTGCTTGCGGTAATGGTTCACGCTGTATTGCAAGTTTAATCTTTGAGGAAAAGCATTCAAAAGAAAAAGTTCTTATTGAAGCCCCCGGCGGTAAAATTTTAAAAGCCTATAATAAAGGGCAAATTTGCGTTAATATGGGCAAACCTGATTTTTCTTGGCAGGGTATTGGACTAGCCGAAGAAAAAGACACCGCAAATTTAACAGACCTTTTGCCTAATTTAAACGGCTGCGGGGTTTCTATGGGTAACCCTCATTGTGTATTTTTTGTGGAAGATATTAATAAAATTGATCTTGCCAAATATGGCCCTTTAGTAGAACATAACCCTTTATTTGTTAATAAAACAAATGTAGAATTTGCGCAAGTTGTTGCGCCTAATAAAATACTTATGCGCGTGTGGGAACGCGGGGCCGGTATTACGCAGGCCTGTGGCAGCGGTGCTTGCGCCACTTTGGCAGCGGCTTATAAAAAAGGTCTTTCTGCGAGTAAAGCGCAAATTGTTATGCCAGGCGGCACTCTTGAAATAGAAAATAAAGATGGCGAAATTTTAATGGCCGGACCTGTTCATAAAGCCTTTATCGGCCAATTTTATATATAAAACTCATTAAACTATCTTTTTGTTTTGTGCGCCTGTAAGAAAAGAAATCTTGCTCGTTACAGCAAGTGCAGGTGCAGTGGCAGCCGCGTTTAATTTTAAGTGCGTCAACGCCTTCTGCCATTAACTGTAAAACAATTTCTTTAGTTAAATCTACAAAAATTTTACCGTCTTTTTTTATTAAACTCTGCTCGGGAAATTGGCTTGCCACATCTTCTTTAACTTCAAAACAGCATTTTTCAATATGTGGGCCGATATAGGCAAGCAGTTTTGCCTCTTTATCTTTTTCTTTAATTAAACGCGCAAGTTTTTGCGGCAATTTTTTAACAATACCGCGCCAACCGCAGTGGGCTAGGCCGATATATTTGCCGTTTTCATCCCACAAAAATAAAGGCACGCAGTCTGCAGTCAAAATCATAGCACCTGTATTATTTAAACCAATTAACCAAGCATCGGCAATAATTTCTTTTTGTGCCTTATATGCGACAAGTTCTTCTTCCGTTGTAATAGAAATAATTGTATCAGTATGTTCTTGCTTTAAGGAAAGCATTTTATCAACGGGCAAATGTAAATCAGCAAAAATTTTTTTGGCAGTTTCCCTGTCTCTTGCATTGCCGAAATCTTTTGATAAAGTGCCGCCTATAAAGCCGGCTTCTAGCATTCTTTCATCGTCGTAAATTCTTCTCATATATAAAATCTTATTTCCTTTGCTTTTAAATTAAAGCCTAAAATTCTTTTGGCTAGTTCGGTAAAGTTTTTTGGGCTGTCGCTTACAAAAAGTTCAATTTTACCTTTACCTGTTTTGTTTAGTAAATTTTCTTTTTCAAGTAAAAGTTTTGCTTCTTTTGTTATTTCTTTTGCGGAATCTACTAAAACGGCTTTTGGCAAAAATTTAGCAATATTGTTTTTTATAACAGGGTAATGGGTGCAACCCAAAATTAAAGTACAAGGGCCGAATTTTTTAATTTCCGTTAAATATTTTTCTATCGTTAATTTTGTTATTTTATCATCGGCAAGGCCTTCTTCTATCAAAGGCACAAAAAGAGGGCAGGCAATTTGTTTAACAGCTGCCTTTGCGTTTAATTTTTTAATTTCTTTTGCGTATGCCTCGCTTTTAACGGTGGCGCGGGTGCCGATAACAAAAATATTTTTGTTTTTTGTTTGCGTAGCCGCTTTTGCCCCGGGCGTAATAACGCCTAAAATAGGAACGGAAATATGTTTTTGTAAAGTATTTAAGGCCAAAGCTGAAGCTGTATTACAGGCAACTAAAATCAGTTTAACTTTTTTTGATTCCAAAAATTTTGCTATATCAAGAGAAAACTGGCTAACCGTTTCTTTTGATTTAGAGCCGTAAGGCACATGGGCGCTATCGCCGAAATAAATAATATTTTCTCTAGGCATAACGCGTCTGACTTCTTTTAAAATCGTCAACCCGCCCAGGCCGGAATCAAAAATACCGATAGAATTTTGCGCTTTTATCATATAATAAAATTATACATAAAAAGAAAGCGTGTAAGAAACTTTTATCTTGTAAAACTATTTATTTTTTTGCTATCATTTAGGTATCTTAATTATATAAGGAGAAACTAATGAGAAAATTAGTCTTAGCAGTGCTCGCAGTATTTGTCGCCTCTGCCGCTTTTGCCAGCGATTGGGGCTTAGGTTTAAAACTTGGCGCAGGTCAAAATGACCCTAAAACCTTAAAACAAATGCATGATGCTTTTGGTGGTGAACTTGACGAAGGTTATGGCATTTTTGCTATTGAAGGCCAATATGAATGGGCTTTAAACGAAACCGGCAAACTCGGTCTTAGACTTGGTGTTGATGTTTACGGTGATAATGAACTAAAAGTCGGCACTGATAAACTTACAGAAAGCACTTACGGCATTCCTTTAACCGTTTATTATAGAATGGACAAAGGTATAAACGCCGTTAGCTTATATGGCGGTGTCGGTGCAACTTATATGAGAACCGAACTTGAAGCTGGTGAGTTTAAAGAACATAAAACCAAAGTTTTCCCTCATGTTGTTGCCGGTGCAGAATATAGATTTACACAACTTTTTGCTTTAGGTGTTGAAGCAAAATATAATATTTCTGCTAAAATGGAAAAAAACGGTTATAAAACCGATAGAAGCGGTATCAGCGGTGCTTTAGTTGGCAGATTCTATTTCTAAAAATTTTTAGGAAATAGTAAAAATAAAAACCCCTGCTTTTACGGCAGGGGTTTTTTAATTGTAAGGATATTTTTATTAGTAATTATAAATGCTGTGTTTTTGACCTGGACTTGTTGGATTAACTAAGCCTGTTTCTTGTTTACAAATACTATGATTAGGGGCAGATAAATCATTGCCGTAAGCTACGCATTGGCGCTTCCCTGCTATTGAAGTAGCTGGGTGATTATTAAAAATTATTTGATATTCCATACCTATTTGAGTGTTTGCACAATAAACAAGAGCATTGTTTTTTTCAATGGCACAATAACCCCAAGGGTATTCTTGTTTATCAGTTGTGCTATCGCCAAGTGTAATATCTAATTCTGGCAAAGTTGCGGCATATTCTCCGTGGGCTAAATAATATACTTCTTGTGCTTCTTTAATAGAATTAGCTAATTCTTTCATTGTGGAATAACGGCTTTTAACTACAGCTACTTGATATTTCGGTAGGGCAATAGCTGCTAAAATACCTATAATTAAGACTACTACTAATAATTCAATTAAAGTAAACCCTTTATTTGTTTTCATTTTTATTTTCTCCTTTTCCTTATATTTCCCTCCCTTCTTTTTTAAAGAGGGGAGGGATAAAGGGTGGGGTATTTCTTCAGCTACCAATATTTTATTTTTTTTTTTGAAAATCAAGTCAATTTCTACGACGATAAATAAAAATATTACCGACTGAAAAAATAAGATATTTGTAAAAACAGTAGTAAATAAATTACTTTTACAAAGTAAAAGCTATAACATTTTTGTAGGATGATGAGATGAAATAAAATCTAGCAAGTAAAAGCCAAAAATGATAAAATAAGATTAGAGAATATTTTTATATTCCGGGATGGTGTAATGGTAGCACAAGCGCCTCTGGAGCGTTTAGCCTAGGTTCGAGTCCTAGTCCCGGAGTTTTTTATTTGTCTAAATCAGTATTTCCCAAAATTTTAACAGCTAGATTGTTAATGAAGCCTTTTTCTTTTGAAGCAGTAATTTTTCTTAAAGATTCTTTTGCCTTTTTCTCTTTGCCAAGGCGCGTATAAGCGATATATTGAACAAATAAAGCAAGGCGGTTTTTTGGGTGTTCTTTTAGATAATCTTGCGCCATTTCAAGCCCTTGTTTTGCGGTAGATTTTTCATAAGCTGTCCACAAAGCATAGGTCAAATAAATATCTTCCCTGTTAATATCCAAAAGCCACGCATCGCGGACAGTTAAAAGGGCCTTTTCAAGTTTGCCCTGGCTTTTATAAATTTTTGCAATTAAAAGTTTAGTATCGGGTGTTTCCTTTTGTTCAAAAGAAATCAAAGCAAGTTCAAGGGCCGGCTCAAAATTATTTGCCATATAATTGCTTTTGGCATAATTATAATAGACATTTGCCGCCTGGGAATTTGTTAATTCTATATACTTTTTAAAATACTCGCAAGCCTTACTGTAAAAACCTTCTTTAAGCATAGCCTGGGCAAGGCCTAAAATTGCTTTAGGATTATCTTTATCAAGATTTAAAACATGCTCATATTCTTCAATAGCGCGGGTGTTTAAATCGCAAATATAATAAACCTCAGCTAAGGTTAAGCGCAGTCCGGTATCTTTTGGGTAAAACTCCAAAGCTTCGCTTAAAGTGAGCATTGCTTTGTCATATTCTTCCATAGCGATATAGGAATCTGCAATTAAAACATAAGCTCTTTTTATTCTTCTTTTTGGGGCATCTCTTAAAGTAAATTCTTTCATTAGGCGGATAGTTTCGGGGTAATTTTCCGCAGCAAAGGCCTCGCGCGCTTTGGCGATTTGTTCTTTTTGCTCAGTTCTGCCTTTTAAGCCAAAAATAGCATTGGCATTTAAAGCCATAAGCAAAAAAGAAATAAAAATGAGTGTTCTATTTAAATACATAATCTGTGCTAAACAAAAGCAAATTTTCCTGTAAAGCAGCCAAATCTTTTATAGTTGCTTTTGCTCCTATATCAACAGCCCGCAAAGTTTCTTTTACATCCATTGCACCGATATCACCGACTCTTGCGGCAATAACAAAATTTGCGGTTTTTTCGGAATTTGCCGTTAAGTAGGCACCTCTTAAATCTGCCGTTCTTAAAACATAACCCATAATAGTAGAAGGCACATTTTTAGAATAATCAGGCAAAGCAAATATTGCTAAAACCCAATCGGCTCCCATATCGCGCACGATATCAACAGGCATATAATCAACAACGCCGCCGTCAACAAGATAGCGTTGGCGGTATTCAACCGGCGCAAAAATACCGGGCAAATTCATACTTGCCCTAACACCGCGTGCCACAGGGCCGCTATCAAAGATAATTTTTTCTCCGGTTTTAATATCAGCCGAAACACAGGCAAAGGGGATATTTAAATTTTCATAATAAACCCCGCCTATTTCCCTATCAATAAAATCTTGGAATTTTTGGGAAGAAAAAAGTTTATCATTAAACAAAAACTTCATAGCACCGACTAAAGTTAAATCGCTGGATAAGGTAGAAAGCGGCATATCACTGGCAAGTTTATACATACGCTCACGGCTTACGCCTGCGCTAAACAAAGCGCCCACGATACAACCCATAGAAGTGCCGGTCATATAATCAACCGGCAGTCCGCTTTCCATAAGCACTTCCATTGAGCCGATATGCGAAAAACCTCTTAAGCCGCCCGCAGAAAGTGTTATGCCTATTTTCGGTCTTTTATCTTTTGGCAGCAAAACAAATTCGTGCCATAAAAATTCCCGCAGTAAAGTATCTTCCTCTTTACTTGTCAAAGCAAAAGAGTTTAAGGCTAAAGTTAAAGTGAGTAAACAGAAAAATAATTTCTTCATTATTGTTTAGTGTATATCCTGCCCGACGGCAAGTTCCAGTGCTGCAATAGCAAGTTTATATTGGCGGATGCCTTCTAAATAATCTACCCCTGCTTTATAATAATATTCATAAACTTTAATAGCATCTTCTTTATTTATAGCACTGAAATTAATGTTTTTGATATCCTTGCTGATATCTTCCCAAGTGTTTTGGCGGTTTTGCGCTTCTTCTTGCCAAAAGAGAAGTTTATTATAAGCTTGCGCCACTTCAATACGGATTTGGTCCTCAATTTCGGCTTGTTTTAAAACAGTTTGTCTTTGTTCGGCCCGTTTTTGTTTAATTTGGCTTGCGTAGTCATAACCTAAAGGCAATTTTAAAGCAAGGGTAATTTGCATATTTTCATCTTTGAAATTATTTACCCCAAGCCTGTCATAAGAAGCACCAAGCATAATATCGGGATATCTTCTTGCTAAGGAAAGATTAACGGAGATATTATCCATTTCAAGTTTATAAAGGGCGCTTTTAAGTTCCGGTCTAAATTCCATAGCCCAAACACTTAACTTTTTTAAATCTGTTTCTACGGGGTTTAACTCAAAATCTCCTTGTATAGCAAGAGTATTGTTAAGTTCTTTGTTCATTGTTTTTAAAAGAGCAAGGCTTGCGTTTCTTGTTTCTTCACCGATAAAATTTTGATCGCTTTTGATTTTGGCAAGTTCGGATTTAACTAAAATATTTTCCCAAGATTTACTATTTTTCTTATTTAAAATTTTTGAAATTTTACTGGAAGTATCTTCAAAAAGTTCTTTTTTCTTTTGTAAGAAAAGTAAATTAAAAAAGGCTTCTTTTACTTCATAAATTGTTTTGCTTTTAACGGCTTCATAGCGGCTTAAAGCCTCTTTTAAAGTTGCTTTGGCAAGGCTTACGGTGCTGCTTGTTCTGCCGCCTGTATAAAGATATTGTATTGCGCTAACCCCTGCGCCATAAAACAAATCGCTGTTTTCGTGGCCTTCTTCCTGGGTTATAAAACGCATACCGAGATTTTCCGGTATAATTGTTGGGTAATCTAAATTATAGGCAGTTGCGCCGGCGTTTAAACTAATGCGCGGTAAATATAAAAATTTTGCTTCTTTTACTTTTTGCTCTGCGATAATAACATCTTGTTCTGTCAAAAGTAATTGATAATTATTTTCAAGGGCAAGGCGGATAGCATTTTCTAAAGAAAGAGGGTCTTTGTCGTCGGTTGTATATTTAATTCTGTATTGTTGGGCAAAGGCGCCTGCGGCAAGCGTTAAAGTTAAAACGAAAAGTAAAAATCTTTTCATTATTTTTCCTCCTTTGTCTCATCTCTGTCATCTAAAATATCCATCATATTATTAAAACCTTTTTCTAAATCTCTTAAAGTATCGCCCTGTCTTAAAGAAACACGGACTTTTTTATTGCCTTGGGCCACTTGCTTGAAGGCCTCTTCAAATCTGTAAATCGGGCCGGCAATTTTGTTTGATAAAAGCGCCGTAAATAGCAAAATAACTATAAAACAAATTGCAATTTTAATTAAGAATAATACGACTAGAGAAGAACCCTCCGCAAAAATATTTTGTAAAAGGGCCGGGTGTTTTGAGAAAATATCCTGTAAAAGCGATAAAAACTCATAAGTTATCAAAGCAGTTGAAAAAAGAACACATAACATTACGAAAGCAACAATTTTTAATTGAAACTTCTTTTTAATAAATATTATTTTTCTTTGTATTTTTTCTGACATAAAAACCCCTAAAAGGTATAATTATATTTTATCTGTAAAATTCTTTCTGCTTTATTATTAAAATTACGCACGGCAAAATCAAGGGCAAAAAATTCGGAAATATAAACTCTTAACCCGCTATTTACACGGGAAGTTTTAATAGAGCGTATATTATCCCACTCAACCATAAAGGCCAAATAATTTGTGATATCATAATTTAATGCCGTAAAAGCGTGTAGTTTGTCAAACTCAAAGCCATCGGTTGTGATATTTGCGCCGTAATTAAACATTAAACCTTCAGTAAAAACTTCCTGCGTGGCAGATAAATAAAGGCCTTTTGCAAATTGTAAATATTTATCTTCGTCGTGATCATAATAAAAACCCTGATTGTTAAAACCGATAGCAAGCATCGGCCAAGTTTCGCTTCCGTCATACATTTGAAATTTTAATTGTAAGGAAGGCGGCAAAACTTTTATATCTTTGTCATTTGTTCCTACGATATGCTCCAAAGTTATACCTGTGCCGATAGAAAAGCGTTCAAAAGGCGTAAAGGAAAAAAAGGTAAGCAAACCGCCTTCGCTAAATATACGGCTTGTTACCATAAAAGTTTTTACCGGGGCTACTTTTGCTGTCGGGGTGTCTATTAAGTATTCTTCTATCTGCGTAGCATTTAAGGCGCTGGCTAAAATAAAGGGTAAAACAAATAATAGTTTTTTTAGCATTTTATTCTATAAAATTCCTTGGATCTTTTAAAATTGGTTTTACAATAAGGCGAATATTTTGTAAAAGGTAAGTTTCTTTTGTTGCCATAAAATCGTTTTGGTCATGCGGGAATTCAAGCATAACTTTACCATTATCTATTTCATCTAAGTTATAGACAATGCCTTTTCTCCAGATATCAATGCGGGCGTTTTCATCTTGAACTCTTGGATTCCAATGATTTACTAAAACAACTTGCCCTTTTTTTAAATCACTTGCGCTTGCTGGTTTCGTTTTATAAATAATATTTTTTGTGCGCACAGTTTGCCCTGCTTTGGGACCGTTTTTTAAGACGGCTTCGCTATAACCGTTTTTATCCGGATTAGAGGGCGTATAAGCAAGAGAATAATAAGAATAAAATTTATCTTCATACATAAAAGGGGCAAAAGCGGAATATCTTATTCTGTTTTCATAAGAGGCTTTTTTAGAGCGGTTATAAGTAGAGGCTTCATCTGCCTGTTCTTGTTTAGTTGTTCTTGGCGCTTTAGAACCTATACAAGCACAAAAGCAAATAACAGCAATTAAAAATAAAGATAAAGATATAGTTTTTTTCATAAAATAGAATCTCCTTTAATATCTTGTGCCACAATTAAGGGCATCTTTTCAACTTCAAGTTTATAAACAGCTTCACAGCCTAAATCTTTAAAAAGCACAACTTCACTTTTCTTAACGCATTTTGCGTAAAGGGCACCAAGCCCGCCAAAAGCAAGAAAGTAAACAACTTTGCCTTTCATAGCTTCTTTAACTGCTTGGCAGCGTTCTCCTTTGCCTATAATACCAATTATACCCGTTTTTTTTATAAAAGTGGGAGTCCATTTATCCATACGGGCGCTTGTTGTTGGCCCGCAACTGCCGCTTTTACGGCCGGGCCTCGTCGGAGAAGGGCCCATATAAAAGATTGTTTGATTTTTTAAATTTAAAGGATAAAAATTTTCTTCCACCATTTTTTTATGGGCTTTATCTCGCATAGAAAAAATTGTTCCGCTTAAAAAAATTTGCGTGCCGGCTTTTATATTTTTTATTTTTTCTAAATTTAAAGGTGTTGTAAGATTTATCATAAAACCTCTGTTATATGCCTTGAAACATGGCAACTTATATTTACGGCAACGGGTAAACTAGCAGTGTGGCAGGGTTCCTGTTCAATAAAAACACCTAAAGCAGAAATATTACCGCCAAGGCCCTGCGGGCCGATTTTTGTTTTATTTATTTCTTTAAGTAAATCTTTTTCTAACTCAGCATAAGATTTGTTTTTATTAAAATTGTTTATTTTTCTAAGTAAGGCTTTTTTGGCAAGTTTGGCGGACTGTTCAAAATTTCCGCCGATACCGATACCTATAACAAAAGGCGGGCAAGCGTTTGCACCGGCTGTTTTAACGGCTGATAAAATAAAATCTTTTATATCTTGAACGCTTGCGCTTGGCGCAAACATTTTTAGAACACTTTTGTTTTCCGAACCGGCCCCTTTAAGTAAAAGGGAAATTTTTAATTTATCGCCGTTTTTAAAAGAATAATGAATAATGGCTGGCGTATTATCGGTGGTGTTTTTGCGCTTAAAAAGAGGATCTTTGACGATAGATTTTCTTAAATAACCTTCTTTGTAGCCTTGCTTGACACCGGCGTTTATGGCTTTTGTAATATTGCCTTTAATAAAAATCTCGCTGCCGATTTCTACAAACAAAACAGCTGTGCCTGTATCTTGGCAAAGGGGGTAAAACTCTGTTTTAGCGATTTTGGCATTTTCAAGCATTAAATCTGTTAAATGTTTTGCTAGGCCTGTTTGTTTTGTTTTAGATTCTTTTATAGCAAGCAAAATATCAGCGGGCAAATTATGCGCTGCTTTGATACACATTTCTCTAACGGCAGTTGTAATTTTTTTTGCTTCTATAATCTTCATAAAATTTCCTTTAAAGTTTGTTTAAAAACTTTTTCAATTAAACTTTGGGAAGGCTTTTTTATAAATTTATTTTTAATTAAAAGTTTACTTATTTTATCTTTTTTAGTAATTTCCGCTTTAACTTGCTTGTAAACTTGTTTAGGAGTAATTTTTATAGTTGCAAGGCCTTCCTTTTGTGCTTGCGCGGCAACGGCCGCTGCTTGAAGGGGGTAAACTTCCCTATCGTTTGAATCAGGCAAAATGTGGTGGCGGTTTAAAGCGGTATCTTGCGCGCGTTTGGCAATGGCTTTTGCTGCGGCGATAGCCATAGTATCAGTTATTTTTTTTGCTCCGCAAAGTAAAACCCCTTTTAAAATCCCCGGGAAACAAAGGGAATTATTTATTTGATTTTCAAAGTCGCCCCTGCCGGTGCCAACGATAAAAGCGCCTGCTTTTATTGCTTCTTCGGGGTAGATTTCCGGCACGGGGTTTGCGCAGGCAAAAACAATAGCGCGTTTTGCCATAAGTTTAATTAAGTCCGGCTCAATAACATTTGGCCCCGGCCTAGAAAAAGCAATTAAAACATCGGCATCTTTAAAGGCTTCTTCTTTGGAATTTATATTTTTTAAATTTGTTTTTTGGCAAAGACTCCATTGTTTGTAATAGTTAGGATTATTTTTTAAATCGGTTCTGTTTTTATGTAAAGGGCCTTTAGAATCAAACAAAATCATATTTTGCGGTTTTGCCCCAAGCGCAAAAAGAAAAGTTGCCGTGCTTGTATTTGCGGCCCCTGCGCCAAATAAAACTATTTTAACTTTATCTATTTTTTTCCCGGCTACTTTTAGGGCATTTATTAAAGCGGCGCAAGTTATACAGGCTGTTCCCTGCGCATCATCGTGCCAAACGGGGATAGGGCAATCTCTTTTTAACTCATCTAATACTTTATAACAATTTGGCTGGCTTATATCTTCAAGATTAATTGCGCTATAAGACGGGCTTACCATACGCACAAAATCAATAATTTTTTTGGCATTATTTTGGCCGTTTTCATCAAGAGAATCAATACATAAAGCCTCAGCGTCTATTGCGCCAAGGCGATTCATTAATAAGGCCTTGCCTTCCATAACGGCTAGTGCGCTTTTAGGCCCGCAGTTGCCAAGCCCTAAAACGCGTGTTCCGTCGCTAACAATAGCAACTTTATTTGCGCGGTTAGTTAAGGTGTAGGAAGTTTCTTCTTTATTTTTTATTGCCAAAGTTGGTGCGCTAACACCTGGGGTATACCAAATATTAAGCCAGGCCGGCCCCCAAAAAGCCGCTTTTGGAAAACTCGCTATTTTACCTTTATACCTTTCGTGCATCACAAGGGCCATTTTTGAATAGAATAAAGTTTTAAACGCATCTTTTTTTTGAGCATTTAAATTTTTTGGTAAGCACTGTTCTAAATTACTTAAATCTGTTTTTATTTTCATAATTTATATTGCGGAATTTATTTTATTTTGTAAATCTTGCGCTTTTTGTTCTTTTTCCTTTTTTTCGTTTTCTTTAGCGGCTCTTTTAAGTTCCGCCTGTTTTTGCGGGAAGTTATTTATCTCGTCAATAATTCTGTTCACCCCGCTGAAAGTTTCAATTTCGCCGCTTTGTATTAAAATAGTTTTTTCGGGATGTCTTTGCTGATCTTGCGGGTCAACGGAAATAAGAATAGTTTTATCATCTCTAAGCATTTGTTCAAAAACTTGAGGGTTTAAATCAACAGCAAATTCAAAATTGGTTGGTTTTGTATTTTCGGAAAACTTCTTGCCTTGTAATTGCTGGGGATAATTTAAAAAGTTTTGGTCAACAGATTGAATACCAAAGGTCAAAATAGTATCTGACAAAGAATTATATGCCGGTATCATTATTTTACCTTGATATCTGCCGGAAACTAGCAAATAATTATAATTTTGTTGCATTTCATTATTTACTTTTGGCAGTTTATCCTGTAATTCTTGGTCGCAATGTTCTATTTTATCGGGGTTAGATTCTTCTTGCGTTTTTTCTTGTGTTTGCGTTTCTTGGGGCTGCCCTAAGGGTTTTAATAAGGCAGGGGCTTCCTGAACCGCTGTAAAAGAGGGCACAGAACAAAGAACATCAACTTTTGGGTCCCATTTTGTCGGGTCAAAAGTATCTTGGGGCGGTGCGGGCGGATTTGGCGGAAGCGGCGGTCTTGGTGTGGGGCCGCTTTGCCCGCCTTGATTATCCGGGCCATAGGGGTAAGAACTGCCGGAGCTACTTGAAGAGGCTTGATTATCCGTGTATATATCGTTTAATTTTGCGGATACTAAACCTGCTTGTGTTTCAAAAGGCAGTCCTGCCAGGTTTATTTTATCTGCGATAGTTTCAGTAGTTTTAAAAGGGTTAAAAACTTTATTAATATATTTGCTGGCCGAAGCGGAAACTCTATTAGTTTTTGTTCCGTCGCTAAATAAAATAGTTTTGGCTTCTTGCGGGGTGTTTTTTTGAGTAATTATCTGAGAAGTATTTTTTGCCAAAGGTTTTTCTGTCATTTCGGCAGAGGGCAAAAAGGCAAAAGGGCTTGGATTAATAATATCTAAAGCCTTTTTTCTTGCTTCTGATTTTCTTTCATAAGAATCTAATTCGGAAGTGTCGTAAAGGCCTTCCATAAGGAAATCTTCAAAAGGTTCTTGTTTGGCAAACGGCTCTGTTAGTTCCTGTAAAGAATTTTGAATTTGCTGTTGTTTTTCGTTTTGGTAATATTGTTGGGGTGCGTTTTCTTCTGCGTAATAATTTTTGCTTGCCATAGCAGTTTGCTCTTCTGAAATATTACCGGAAGATTTAGAAGCCATATATTGCTGGGCGCCTCTTCTTAGAGCAGTGCCGGCAACATTATTTTTTGCTTCCAAATTATTTTTTATTTTTGAAAATGTATTGCGTTCCTGTCTTTTGCTTGATGAGTAGAAGTTTTTAAATAATTTAAAATAATAGGTAAAAGGGTTTTCACTCTGAAGGGGCAAAACCTCTTGCTCTTTGTTTTGTTTATTTACAGGGTTTGTTTCCTCTTGAAAAATTAACGGTAGGGAAAGAAATATAACAACTAAAATCCCTACTAAATAAAGGACAATTATTTTACTTGAAACAGTTTTGCTGTTCTCGTTTTCATTTTCCATAAATATACCTCTTAAATATATTATTAATAATTAATATGTTTTTTACAAGAGGTAAATTTTTAAATTAGTAATAAAAATAAAAAGATTATTGTAGCCTATATCCATTTGATTGGAAATTTTCGTGATAATAAACAGATATCCCATTGGATTTTGATTTACAAATTTCTTCTGCTTTTTTGTTATTTTTTCCAAAACAAATAATTCCTTGAAAAGGAGTATTTCTCCAGGAATGACTAGATAGTAAATAGAAATCTTTTCCAAGGCAAGCTATGTCTTGAAAGTGGACCATACACTCAAGTCCATCTTTAAAAAAAACACCCGTTGCGAGGGGGGATATAGTTGAAGTTTTAAATGTTATCGCATTGGGTTCAACATCTATATCAAGATCCCGGACATCATTAGTCATTTTACCATTAGCTAAATAATAAAGGTCAGCACCTTTTCTTAAGGCATCCATATAGACAATATATTGTGTTAATCTGCTATTTAAAACAGCTTTTTCATATTGCGGCACGGCAATAGCCGCCAAAATACCGATAATCAAAACTACAACTAATAATTCAATTAAGGTAAAGCCTTTTGTTTTTTTTGAAACTATATTCATTTTTTATACTCCTTTTAAACAGGTTTTCGGAGCATAAAAAACGGCTTTTATATTTAAGTGTATTCAATGCCCTAAATATAACAGCCGTAGTTTGCATATGCAAACATTCAGCGTATATCACAAAAGTTAATTAGACTTTGTGTTATACACCTATAACAGCTGTTTTGGGATTTGAATACACTTTTACTTATGTAAAAGCAGCCTTTCGGCATCCAAAAACAGATTAAATTTTTATGTAAGTAAAAAAATACTTACATTTTTAGTATATCATATTTTACTATTTGAAATAATAAGGTATTTTAAATGCGTGTTGATTTATAAAACTTTAGATAAGTCTTTTGTTAAATTGTTTTCTTCTTCAACAAGTTCTAAGAGGCGCTTATCGCTGGGGTATTCCACCATTTCTTTTGCTTTGTTTATGGAAACCCAGTTAATTGCCAAAATTTCAGAAGGGTCGTGCTTACCGATACGGCCGAGTTTTTTCATTAGATACCATTGAACAACTTTACGCACATATCTGCCTTTTAAGGTAAAAGCATAGCGCACTTTTAAAAGCGGTTTTACGATAGAGGCTTTATAGCCGGTTTCTTCAAGCACTTCTCTAAGCGCGGCTTGGCGCGGGGTTTCGCCCTGTTCTATATGGCCTTTGGGGAAAGTCCAAATCTTGCGGCCCTTCATACTTTTAACTTGCACTAGAAGGACTTTATTATTTTCCAAAATAACTCCGCCGCAAGAAAACTCCGCAAACATTTATTTCTCCTGTTCTAAAAGTTTGGCCAGTCCGTAAAGTTTATTTTCTTCAAAATAATTGCCGTAAAATTGAATACCTATCGGTAGATTGTTTTTATCTTTACCAAAAGGTATTGATAAGGCCGGAAGCCCTGCCATATTAGCAGGCACGGTATATAAATCTGCCAGGTATAAATCAAGAATATTATTTACTTTTTCGCCTAGTTTAAAAGCGGTGCTAGGTGAAGTTGGCGTCAAAATAATATCAACTTCGCTAAAGGCTCTTTTGAAATCTTCCTTAATAATTTGGCGCACTTTTTGGGCTTGTAAATAATAATCTTGTGCGTGTGCGCTACCCAGGCAGTAAGTGCCGGTCATAATTCTGCGTTTAACTTCCGGTCCGAAAGCGGCTCTGTTTTTAAGGTAAGTTTCTTCTAAATCTTTTGCTGTTTTATCGCTAAAGCCATATCTAAGGCCGTCAAAACGGGCAAGATTACTGCTGGCCTCGCTGCCGGCTAAAATATAATAACAGGGGGAAGAATATTTTGCATAAGGCAAAGTTATATCTTTAACTTTAAAACCTTGTTTTACTAAAATATCTTTTGCCTGATTTAAAGCAGATAAAATTTCTTCATTTAAACCGGCCAAAAAATCAGTTGGAATGCCGATAGTTAAATCTTTAATTTCTTCTTCTTTTAAAACAAAAGGTTTTGTGTAAGAAGAATCTTTTTTATCTTCACCGCTTATAATACTTAAAATGAAGGCATTGTCCTTGCTGTCTAAAGTGATAGGGGCAATTTGGTCTGCGCTTGAAGCAAAAGCAATAAGGCCGTATCTTGAAACAGAGCCATAAGTCGGTTTTACGCCGCATACACCGCAAAAAGAAGCCGGCTGACGGACGGAACCGCCTGTATCACTGCCAAGTGCCACGCTTACCATACCGCTTGCAACTGCAGCAGCACTGCCACCGCTTGAACCGCCCGGCACTCTTGTTAAATCGTGTGGGTTTTTAACAGGACCGAAGGCAGAGTTCTCGTTAGAAGAGCCCATAGCAAATTCATCCATATTAGTTCTGCCGATAATTATGGCATCTTCTTTTAAAAGTTTTTCCACCACGGTTGCGCTGTAAGGGGCAACAAAATTTTCAAGCATTTTGCTTGCACAACTTACCTTGTGCCCTTTATATAAAATATTATCTTTTAAGGCGATAGGAAGACCTGCAAGCAAACCTCTTTGTTCAATAGGTTTAGCGTCAATTTCGGCGGCTTTTTTTAGGGCTTCTTCTTCAAAAACTTCCAAAAAAGCATTGATTTTGGGGTTTAATTCTTTTATTTTATTTAAACTTTCTTTAACTACGGCTAAGGCAGTTGTTTTACCTTCTTTAATTTCTGAAATTATTTGACGGGCTGTTTTCATAAAACTTTTTTTACCTTTAAGAAATTATCTTTTTTATCATTAAAAGCGGCACTTATTGCCGCGTTGTTTTCAAAAGAAACGGGGGTATCTTCCCTTTGATAAGTGCTGGGGATACTTTCCTTACAGACAGGTTTTTCTTTAATTTCCTGAAGTTTAGCAACCCAAGCCAAAACATCGCTTAATTGTTTTGTATAGAGTTGGGCTTCCTGTTCGGTTATTTCAATTTTGGCAAGTTTTGCCGTTTTTTTAATTTCATCTAAAGTTATCATATATACTATTGTATCAATTTTGCGCAAAGCAAGCATTAAGGGCATCTAAAAAATCAACCTGACTATCGTTAAAATGCTCTTGCTGTATTTGGCAGCCTTCTATTGTGATATAGCGGTAATGCCAAGGTTCAAAAGAATATCCTGTTTTATCTTCCTGTCCTTTTGGGAAGGATAAACTAAAACCGAATTTTGCGGCATTTTTTTTAAGCCAGGCATATTCTTTAGTATTAACGAAACTATCTTCCACACTGTTTATATCCACGGCACTGCCAAGTTGGTGTTGGGAAGCGCCCGGACGCGCCACATATTTATCGGCGTGTGCTTTGCCTTTTGTTTTAACGCTTCTGTTAAAAAGATATTCTTGGCGCGCGTAGGGCCTAAAGCCTGATAAAATAAACAAATTTATTCCCTCTTTTTTTGCCGCTTCGGCCATTTTATCAAAGGCTTTTTTGGTTTGTTCTCTAACGGCAAATTTACCTTTGCCAATTAAATCTGCCGGGGTATATTCGGCAGGCAAATGGCGTTTTTTATCCACCGGGAAAAAGAAATATTGGTCTTGCTTGGCAAGGGCCAAAATTTCTTTATTAAAAACAGCACAAGGATCTTTTTGTTCTGTTTGTTTAGGGAGGTCTTTTTTTACCGCTTCTAAAGGTGCTTCTTGTTTAACAGCACAAGCAATACAAAATATCAAACAAAAATAAAATAATAATTTTTTCATAAAACTATTATATCATTTGTTTTAGTCTATTTTCGGCTTGGGATAAATTATTTTCAAGTTCTTCTCTGTCTTGTATAGTTTCCGCCAGTTTTAACATATTTAAAGAAAAATCGCCTACTTTGGCATTAGGGTGGTATTTCTTTAAAACTTGTTCATAGGTATAGCCTTTTTTTGCGGTATAATAGGCAATACCGTTTTGACAAGAGCCCATACCGTTTTTCGTCTTACAGCGCTTATTAAGAGAGCAGTAAGAGCACTCCCCACAATAAGCGCAATAATGAACTTCTATGGGATTATCATTTTTATCAAGTAAGATTTTATTTGCCGTTGCTTTAACGGCATTTTTAACTGCTTCACTTGGCAAGGTTTTGTTTTTTACGCGCATTTCGCAGATATAGGCCTGGTCGCGCTCGTCAGGTAAAAATTGGAAATCCAACCATTTTTTAAAATTTTTATTTTTTGTATTTAGGCGTTCATTTACTTTATTAAGCACAAAAGTTCTTGCCAAAATACTTTGGGCTTTATAGGCTTCTATATTATTTGCCACGCGCATTTCGCAGTTCGTTACATTAACTAAATAGGGTTCTAGGGGGATAGTTTCTATAAGATAAAATTTTTCTTTACTTTGCGGTCTTGTCATTAAAGTTAAGGGTCCTGTAAATTCTATCCAACCAGATAAAGCGGGATTTTTATATCTGAAAAATGGGGTTGTCTTTTTGGCTTCCTCTGTTAAAGTAATATCTTTACGGGGAAGTTTTTTGCTTTTCGCTTTTTCCGGTGAAACAATTTTGCTGGAAAAGAGGCCATCTCTAAAAGCGCGCACAACTTTTATTTTTGATTGGGTATAACCGAAATCTCTTGTCCTCTTTTCTCCGTCTTCTTCATATTTTATCCAAAAGCGTATAGCCTTTGGGCCAAACATTTCTGCTTTTAAAGAGGTTTCTTTGCTAAACGGGCCATAATAATGGTCGTCAATAATAAGAGCGTAATCTTCCAAAAAAGAAATATTGGCAGTTTTGCTCCTGCCTATAAGCACATTAAAAGTTTGTGCGCTAAGCGGGTAGGCCAGTAAAAAAGCGCACATAAATAAAAATAGTGTTTTTATTTTCATATATATAATATATACCGATTTTGTAAAAAAAACAAGGGCCTTTTGCTTCGGCTTTTGGGTTATTTTTAATTTTTTAGAAATTTCGGATACGCGGGGCTGCCGCCCGCTCGGGGTATACCTCATTTCTAAAAGCGTTTTTTCTAAAAGAAAAAACTAATTAAAACTATCACCAAAATCCTTGCAAAAGTTTGCGGCGGCTTTTTTCCTCTTTTTTATTTTTTTAAGACTTCGGATAGTTCCGCCCTAGCGGGCGTGGTTCCCTACTATACCTTGACTTTTCTATTATCCCCAGCCCTTTTATATCATAAAAAGGGGCATTTTTAAAATCGTCATCCCCGAGTGTTTTAGTCGGGGACCCACGCCTATTTTTGTCTTATATTCTACACTTAACAATTTCTTCTATTTAGTTTACTTATTTGTCAATTTTTTTGTTTGCTTATTTTTTGCTAAAACTCGCACAAAATTGAATTTTTATATCCAAGCCACCAACTCGTAAAAAAACAAGTTTAATAGGAAAAGGCTTTGTTTTTTTACTCGGACATGGCTGGCTTGTTGGA
>JAZKYS010000018.1:0-17240 GCA_045612285.1 Elusimicrobiaceae bacterium | reverse complement strand
TCCATTAAAGTGGTACGTGAGCTGGGTTCAGTACGTCGTGAGACAGTACGGTCTCTATCTGTTGTGTGCGTAGGAAACTTGAGAGGAGTTGTCCATAGTACGAGAGGGCCTGGATGAACGAACCTCCTGTATATCAGTTGTCGTGCCAACGGCATAGCTGATTAGCGGTGTTCGGTAGGGATAAGTGCTGAAAGCATATAAGCACGAAACCCGCCTCAAGATAAGGTTTCCCTGGACTTTATGTCCCATAAGACCCCCGGAAGACTACCGGGTTGATAGGAAGAGTGTGTAAGCATAGTAATATGTTTAGCTAATCTTTACTAATAGGTCGTGAGGCTTGGCCGTATTCTTTAATCCAGAATATACGCTTACGCTCAAAAGTGTAAGTTGTGTGGCTTGGTTCTAATTGAAAGCGAATCTAAATTTTATTCTTACCAAAGTGGGTCGCAAGATCCCAGTTCTAAAATGAAGTCATCATTTATAGAACGAAATAAAGGGGTAGGAATGAGACTGATGTTTTTTCCGGTGAGGACACACCCGTTCCCATTCCGAACACGGCAGTTAAGCTCACCAGGGTCGATGGTAGTAACACCCAATTCGGTGTTGTCAGAGTAGATCGATGTCAGTCTCATTGCTACCCTTTTTCTTTTTACTTCGTCTTTTTTGTAAATTTCAATTTTTTTCAAACTTCGGATACTTGGGCTTGTCAGCCCCCTAGGTATACCTCGTTTGAAAAAACAATTTTTCTGAAAGAAAAATTTAATTGAAATTTATTAAAAAATACTTGTAAAAGATATGCTGAGTTTAGATATTTAAAACACTAAAATCCTTGCAAAACCCCATTTGCTCTGCTTGTATAAAAATTTGTGCCTAAAAAATTAGGGCAAAAAATATTTGTTCTGCTAAAATTTAATTAAAATTTCCTAAAAAATACTCGTAAAAGTATTTCCTCGGTTGCGCCTACTCTAAACACAAAATCCTAGTAAAAACATCTTTTATAATAATTATAACAGTTTTTATAAAATAGCTTTAGTTATTAATAGTAGTAAAGATTACTTCCGTCGTAAGAATCATTAGGAGTTTTTCTTCCTGTTTCTTGTTGGCATATTTTATCTGCAAGAGTATTTTTATTGCCTTCTGTATCCCCGAAAACTCTGCAAACTTTAAGTGAAAACCCGAATCTGTCAGAAAGAGATATTACAGGTGAGGAGCTTAATATACATATAATTCCCTCATTAGGTTTATTCCACCAATGTAAATCACAACTTCCGCCATTAAAACTTATAGTAAATCCGTTAGGAGTAATATTAGGATAGCTAATATCAAGATCATTATAATTTTTGGTATATTTGCCATTAGCCATAAAGTATCTTTGCTCAGCTTGTTTTACTGAACGGACAATATCTTTCATAGTTGTAAATCTGCTTTTTAATACGGCAGCTTGGTATTGCGGAACTGCGATGGCCGCCAAAATGCCGATAATTAAAACAACAACTAACAACTCTATAAGGGTAAAACCTTTGTTTTTGTTTTTTCTATTCATAAGTTCCTCTCAATTTTTCTGTTTTAAGGAACCTAGGAAAAAAGTTTTTCCCAAAAGATACAGCCAAATAAAAACGGCTGATTATATTATAGACTTGAATAGATATAATATAAACAGCCGTAATTTGCCGTCCTTATAAAAGAACGGCAAATATTAAGCGCAAAACAAACGGGTAATTAGTCCGTTCATTTTGCACTTTTATAACGACTGCTTTCTAGGTATTCAAGTCCTTTTGCTTTCGCAAAATTCTAATCCGTTAAGGATTCCCTAAAAAACAGATTAAATTTTTTATAAATTGCTTTCTATTTTAGCAACTTATTTTACAACTTTATTTTTTACCTCTATAAAACAAGTATAGCATTTTTTAGCAAAAAATATCCGTCTAAAATTTATGGCAAAGAATAAAAATAAAAGATATAATTTAATAGTAAATTAAAAATAAAGAGGTGTGCTTTATGGCAAATTATAATAATTCTATTAATCCGGTTAAAACGGTGGGCGCAATTTTTACTATTATTTGTATCATCGTTATAGCCGTTGTTTGCTTGTCTTCCTTCTTCGTAGTTGAACCGGGCCAAGTGGCAGTAAAATTAAGACTTGGTAAAGTTGTTGATTCCTACGGCGAAGGCTTACATTGGAAAACTCCCTTCGTTGAAAGTGTCAAAAAGTTTTCTATCCGTATCAAGAAAGATATTATCAAGACGGAAGCTTTTTCTAAAGACTTGCAGACCGTCAAAGTCGGCCTTGCAGTTAACCACCGCATCCAACCCGATACCGTCGTTGCAATTTATAGAAATCTTGGCGAATATTATGTAGATACTGTTCTTGCTCCGACGACAGAAGAATGGATAAAAGCAATTATCGCAAAATACTCTGCCGAAAATCTTATTGCTAACCGTATTGAAGTGGCCAAAGAAATTGATGCTGTTTTAAAAGAAAAAATGAAAGAAAAACAAGTTATCGTTTCTGATATCGCTATCGTTGATTTTGATTTTACTCCGCAATTCTTAAAAGCGGTTGAAGAAAAACAAATTGCTGAACAAGAAGCAAAAAAGGCAACAAACTTAGTTGAAAAAGTTAAAAAAGATGCCGAACAGCAAATCTTAAAAGCTAAAGCCGAAGCCGAAAGTTTGAAACTTCAAAAACAAGTTGTTACACCGGAACTTATTAAACTTCGTCAGGTTGAAGCACAACTTAAAGCCATTGAAAAATGGGACGGTCGTATGCCGACATATAACGGCGGAGATATGCCATTTATTATGGTTAAATAAAACTTATCTTATAACTAAAAAAGCCCTGATTATTATTTATAATCTGGGCTTTGTTTTTTTGTTGTGCTTTTATAAATTTTGATAACTATTCATTAGTTTTTCAAGATTCTCAAAAGGCATTTCTTTACTTTTTGAGACATCTGTTATAAAGAATACAAGTTCCGGCTTATCCTTAATTCTCATATAGCACATATTTTGAACTAGGTTTGTAGAATTTTCTTTTGATTTGACGGCAAAACAATAGGCCAAACTATCCTTATAGGTTGCTGTTTTCTTTGATACAATATCCATTTTTTTAACTATTTCTTGTTCTAATTTATTTTGTTCTAAGGGTTCTTGCTCATCAATAAAATATCCTTCCAAACAGACAAGATTATCCTTCTTATTGTTTACATCTTCTGCTTGGCAAATATACGCATGTTCTGAATCGTCATCTGAGGGGAAAATTTCCTCATTTTCAAAGGGGAAAGTGAAGGAATAATTATCGCAAGTATCTTTGAGAGTTTTTCCTTCTGTTTCAAGACAGCCTTGTCCTCCGATTCCGAAAAATAAAAATGCTAAAAACAGGATAAGAAACGGCACGCCAAGCAAGTCTGCTAAAGAAAAAGATTTTTCTTTTGTTTCTTTCGGTAAGATATAATTTATTGCGTATTGTAAATTATGAATAGGCCAATAAATTAAAACCCAAGCAATAATACCAAGTAATTTATCTAAAGCAGTATCGGGGGAAAAGCAAAATATAAATAAGAAAATTATTGACCCCCATATAATATAAGGCAAAATTGTAAAATTTATATTATGCTGTTTTTTTACTTTTTTTAATTCTTCTTCATCCGTGATAGTTCTTAAATCAATATCTTTTTTAATTTCAAAAAGTTCCTTAATAATTTGTGTGAGTTTAAAGGAATAAAAAGGATAAAAAACTCCGCGCCAAAGGGGCGAGATATTTTTATATTCTTCATTATTCTTTTTAATGGCTTTCCATTGTTTATAATGCCAGCCTATCGGGTAAAAAATAGTCAGCAAAAATGTCATAATTCCAACTTTGCGCAAATTATCTTTTACAAAACTATCATTTTTTACACCGTTTGCGACAAAAAACTCTTGTTTATTTTCTTCAGGATTAACGGGGATAATATTTTCTGCGTTTTCAGCTTCCATAAAACACCTCTTTTAAAAACTATATAAATAAGTATAGCATTTTATTTAAAGTTTTTAGTCGTATTATAGGCCTTTAGCCCCAAAAACAGATAGGCCTTTTTTCCCTTTTATTTTTAGCGCAATTTAGCTAATATATTAAGTATCAGTAATTTTAAAAAGGAGAGATAATATGAAAGCAATAATTTTTACTCTGTTTTTTGCTTTTGCTTGCGCTAATATTTTTGCTGCCAATGCTATAACAAAAGAAGATTTAAAAACAAAATATGCCAAAGAAGCCTACTCACTTAAAAAAGATTTGACGGAAAAACAGCAAAATTCTTTACAACAGGCAAAGTCTAAATATTTTAAGGAGATAATTGCCGAGGTTAACCTCGCAATTAATAAATCTCTTGAAATCAGCGAGCAGACTTATAAAAAATATAAAGATAATCCCAATATGACCAAAGAGTATATTGCCAGCCTTAAACAAAATGTGGAAGCCCTCAGAGTTTTACAACAGTCTGATGCGGCAGTTTTTATTGCAGATTACGCAAACAAAAAATTTGATATTACTAAAATAAAAAATTTGCGTGCTTTATGCTTTTTCACTAATAATATAACTTTAGATTTTGAATATTTTGATAAAAAAGTGCGTATTATTTATTTAGAGGAAGGCCAAGAAAACAACAAAAGCAGGTATATTGATATTGTTTCAGCATAAAACAAAGGATAACCACAACTGATTTTAATTATAATAAATTTGTTTGTTTTATATAGACAAAAAGCACAAAAAATGTTATAATTTATTAAACGCTGCGGATAGGACATTTGCATTAGTTGCAATAGGCAGCCTTAATTTGATAAAATATATATAGTAGTATAGAATAGATTTTCATGGGACACTAAAAACCATACCGAATTGTAAAATTTAGGTAAGGGTTTTTAGCCGTTCTTTTTCCGTCTTTTTAGACGGCAAAAAGTCCGCAAAAATCCGTGATAAAAAGCAGTAAAAGTTAATAAAGTATGAACTTAACGAAAGAACAAAAAAAAGAAAGGTCGCAGAGTCTTGCTAGTGAAATCAAGCAATCCGCTGGTATCTTTTTTACCGCTTATCAAGGTTTAAAGTTCAAAGAACTTGCCGGTTTAAGGGAGTCTCTTTCCAAAGCTAAATGTAAATTTAGAATTGAAAGAAACTCAATCTTGACCCATGCCTTGAAAACAGCCGGTATTGAAGGTGTTGATGAAAATCTTTTAAAAGGACCTACCGCAGTAGCAATTTTAAAAGAAGACGGCGATGTTGCAATGTCAGCTAAAAGCTTGGCAGATTTTACCAAGCAAAATGCGGCTTTTAAGATAAGAGCCGGTTATACCGAAGGCGCCTGGTATGACGAAGCCAAAATCAAAGTTTTGGCAACCGTCGGCAGCAAAGAAGAAAACCTCAGCAAATTTGCTGGTGCTTTATACAATGCTGTGGCCCAAAGCGCACAAGTATTACAAGCTCCTATCAGGGATTTGGCTTACGTTCTTAAAGCTGTTGAAGACTCTAAGAAATAAGTTTCAAATCAAACCCGCCTAAGAGCGGTAGTAGCCCCCTAAGGGATAAATGCACGGGTTTTGGCCAGGCCAAAGCAGAAGGCAGCTACTCTAGTAAAATAAGGAAAAAAATAAAATGGCAAAATTAACAAAAGATGAAATACTTAACGCTATTGCTGAAATGAGCGTTCTTGAGCTTTCCGAGCTCGTAAAAGCAGTTGAAGAAAAATTTGGCGTAAAAGCAGCAGCTCCCGCTGTTGCCGTTGCCGCAGCTCCCGCTGCCGGTGCCGCCGCAGCTGAAGAAAAGACCGAATTTAATGTCGTCTTAAAAGCTGTTGACGCTGCTAAAAAAATCGCTGTAATTAAAGTTGTTCGCGAAGTTACAGGTTTAGGTTTGAAAGAAGCTAAAGATTTAGTAGAAGGCGCTCCTAAAGCAGTAAAAGAAAATGTAGCAAAAGCAGAAGCAGAAGAATTAAAGAAAAAATTAACTGAAGCTGGTGCTACAATCGAACTCAACTAAAAGCCATAAAATTTGTCCCCTGCCTCTAAGTAGGCAGGGGATAATATGCTCTTAAAAGCATATCAAAACAAGCAGGGACCCAAAGAAAAATGAAACAACTAAATTTAGGCAAACTTAAAACAAAATTGCCTTTACCGGATTTATTGGACATGCAAAAGCAGTCCTTTACAGATTTTTTACAATTAGATATTGCCCCGACAAAAAGAGAACTTAGGGGCTTACAAGCCGCATTTGAAGATGTTTTCCCGATAGAAGCTCCCGATGGTAGTATGAAACTTGAATTTGTTAGATACGAACTTGGCGCTCCTAAATACACCAGCCCGATGGAAGCCGCAATCCAAGACGGCACTTACAGCGCACCCTTAAAAGCCTGGGTCCGCCTTTATATCAAACAAAAAAACGGCACTCTTAAAGAAGTAAAAGAAGAAGATATTACTTTATGCGATCTTCCTTTAATGACACAAGCCGGATGTTTCGTTTTCAACGGGGCTGAACGCGTAGTTGTAAGCCAATTACACCGCTCCCCCGGTATTATTTTTGAAGAAGATGAAGAAAAAGCACAATCAACTTTGGGTAAAAAACTTTATGTTGCGCGCATTATTCCTTACAGAGGTGCTTGGATAGAATTTCAATTTGATCTTTCAAATATTCTTTGGGTCAGAATTGATAGAAAGAAAAAAGTTCTTGCCACCACTTTCCTTAGAGCCTGCGGTCTTGAAACAAACTCCGAAATTTTACAGGCCTTCTATAAAACAGAAAATATCTCCGTAAAATTACAAGATATTGATAATATTGTCGGCCGCTATGCCGCAGAAGATATTATTGATACCCAAACAGGTGAAATTCTTTGGAACTTAGATGACAAAGCAACAACTCCTATTGATGATAAAACCTTTAAAACTTTAATTGACCACAAAATCAAATCTATTAAAGTTTTAGCCGGCAATCCCAGACAAGATAACCCTGCAATTCTTGCCACTTTGGAAGCCAGAAAAGATGAGGTTAAATCTGCTAAAGAAGCCCAATTTGAAATCTACAAAAAAATGAGAGGGCAAGATTTTATCGTTAAAGAACAAGCCGAACAATTCTTACAAAGTTTACTTTTTGATAATATCAGAAGATATGACTTAAGTTTTGTCGGTCGTTTTAAAATTAACAAAAAATTTGCTCCTTTCTTTGAAAACTTAAAGAAAGCAACTTTCAAAAAATTTAATATTCCTAATGACAGACGCAGAACCTTAGCACCGGAAGATGTTATCGTGACAGTTCAATACTTACTCGCTTTAAACGCCGGTGAAGAATATATAGCCGAAACTTACGGCAGTGCTATTGATTTTAAACTTGATGATATTGACCACTTGGGTAATAGGCGTGTTCGCGGTATCGGTGAACTTTTGGAAAACCAAATCCGCGTTGGCCTTTTACAAATGGCCAAAACCGCCCGCGATAGAATGAATAAAGATACCGTCAAACCTACTCCGCGTGTTTTAATTAATGCCCAACCCGTGGCGGCAATTATCAGAAAGTTCTTCGGAACTTCCCAATTATCACAGTTTATGGACCAAATTAACCCGCTTTCCGAGTTAACCCATAAACGCCGTTTATCAGCCTTAGGTCCCGGCGGTCTTAACAGAAAACGCGCAGGCTTTGAAGTCCGCGACGTTCACCATACTCACTATGGCCGCTTATGTCCTATTGAAACGCCGGAAGGCCCAAACATCGGTCTTATCACCTCTCTTGCTTGCTATTCAAGAGTTAATAAATACGGCCTTTTGGAATCCCCTTTCAGAAAAGTTAAAGACGGAAAAGTAACAGATAAAATTGATTATTTAACTGCTGATATTGAAGATGATTATATGGTTGCCCAGGCCAATGCGCCCGTGGCGGCAGACGGCAAAATCGCTTCTGAACAAGTTGCTTGCCGCGTTCAAGATGATTACCCTGTTGTTAATCCCAGCGAAGTTGATTATATGGATATTTCACCTTTACAGGTTATCAGTGTATCAGCTGCTTTAATACCTTTCCTTGAACACGATGACGCAAACCGTGCCTTGATGGGTTGTAACATGCAACGCCAGGGCGTGCCTTTACTTAAAACGGAAGCTCCTTTAGTCGGCACCGGTATTGAAGATGCCGTGGCAAGAGATTCCGGTTCTGCTATCGTTGCAAAACAAGCAGGCAGAGTAGTTATGGCAACAGCCGATTTAATTGCTATTGAACCTGCTAATGGCGGTAAATTAGATATATATGAATTAGTCAAATACAAAAGATCTAACAATGATACTTGCGTAAATCACAAACCTTTAGTAAAAACAGGCGACACAGTAAAAGCCGGTCAAATTTTAGTTGACGGTCCTGCGATGTGCGACGGTATTTTATCTTTAGGTAAAAACTTACTCGTCGGTTTTATGAGTTGGGAAGGTTATAACTACGAAGACGCTATTTTGATTTCCAGCCGTCTTGTAAAAGAGGATGTTTTAACTTCTATCCACTTACACGAATTATCAACCGACGCAAGAAACACCAAACTCGGCGCAGAAGAAATTACAAGAGATATTCCTAATATCGGTTCTGATGCTCTTGCCCACTTAGATAATGACGGTATTATTATACCTTCAACCGTGGTTGGGCCCGGCGATATTTTAGTCGGTAAAGTTACCCCTAAAGGCGAACAACAACTAACCCCTGAAGAAAGACTTTTAAAAGTAATCTTCGGTAAGAAAGCTGATGATGTTGTTGATGCCTCTTTAAGAGTTCCGCCCGGCACAAGCGGTAAAGTTATCGGAACAAGAGTTTTCGTCCGCAAAGAAAAACTTACTAAAGCAGAAGAAAAAGCAAAACTCAAAGCTCTTGAAGAAGAACAAACTTCAGCTATTAATACTTTAAGAGAAGAAAAGAAAAGAGCCCTTGCTTATGCTAAAGAAACAATTACCAAAGCAAGCGAACTTAAAAAAGAAGAAGAAAGAATTAATAACCTTTACAAAACTCTTGAAAAACGCGCTCTTGAATATTTTGAAAGAGCAAGAACCATTAACCAAGGCGATGGCCTTGCTGTAACGGTTAATAAATCTGTTAAAGTTTTTATTGCTTCTAAACGCAAAATCCAAGTTGGTGATAAAATGTCCGGCAGACACGGTAACAAAGGTATTGTTGCCAAAATCTTGCCTGAAGAAGATATGCCTTTCTTACCGGATGGCACACCACTTGATGTAGTCTTATCACCTTTGGGTATTCCTTCTCGTATGAATGTCGGCCAGCTTTTTGAAACCACTTTAGGTTGGGCTGCCCATCACTTAAATATTCATACCGCAACCCCGGTTTTTGACGGTCCTAGCGAAGAAGAAGTTATTGCCCAAGTGCGCAAAGCAAAAGATGCTTTAAGAGCAAAAGGCGTGCCTGAAAAATACTTGCCGGATGATTACTGCCGTATTACCTTATATGATGGCAGAACCGGCGAACCTTTTGCGGAAAAAGTAACCATCGGCTATATGTATATGATGAAACTTAATCACTTGGTGGAAGATAAGGTCCACAGCCGCTCCACCGGGCCGTATAGCTTAATTACAAGACAGCCTTTGGGCGGTAAAGCTCAATTCGGTGGTCAGAGATTCGGTGAAATGGAAGTCTGGGCTATAGAAGGTTATGGCGCAACTTACACTTTACAAGAGTTCTTAACAGTTAAATCTGATGACTTTGTCGGTAGAACAAAAATGTATGAAGCTATCGTCAAAGGGGAACTTCCAACCCAACCCGGTGTTCCGGAATCATTTAAAGTGCTTGTAAAAGAACTTCAGGCTTTAGGTGTAAGCGTGGAATTGCTTAAAGAAAAAAAAGCAGACACTAAAGAAGACTCTAAAAAAGAAGCCACAGCAGAGGCTAAATAGCGGAGAGAGAGTAAAATGTCAGAATTGTCAAATAATACTAAGAAAACAAAAAAATTAGGCGAACTTAACTTTTTTGATTTTGATGCGATTAAATTAGGTATCGCCAGCCCAGAACAAATACTTTCCTGGTCAAGCGGGGAAGTTAAAAAACCGGAAACTATTAATTATAGAACTTTAAAACCGGAGCGAGACGGTTTATTCTGCGAACGCATTTTCGGCCCGACAAGAGATTATGAATGCTCTTGCGGTAAATACCGCTGGGTCAAATTTAAAGGTATGTGCTGCGACAGATGCGGTGTTGAAATTACCGAAAGTAAAGTCCGCCGTGAAAGAATGGGCCACATTGAACTTGCCGTCCCTGTTGCGCATATTTGGTTTTTAAGAAAAAATCCTTCAAGAATCGGTATTCTTTTGGATATGAAAACTTCTGATCTTGAACGCATTGTTTACTATGCAAGTTATGTCGTTTTAGAAGATACTATTGATAGCGTAACAGGCAGAACTGTTTTCAAAAAAGGCGATCTTTTGACAGATGCCCAAGTTCGTGAAGCAAGAAAGAACCACGGCGCCCGCTTAAAAGTTGGTATTGGTGCCCCGGCTGTTCAAGAACTTTTAAAAACCTTAGATTTTGATAAAGAAATTCCGCAATTACACGCTCAGTTGAAAGATACACAAAGCGAACTTGAACGCACAAAATTGAACCGCCGTATTAAAACTATGGAAGAGTTTAAAGCCAGCGGCAACAGGCCTGAATGGATGATTATGAATGTCTTGCCGGTTATTCCGCCTGATTTGCGCCCGTTAGTTCCGCTTGACGGCGGCCGTTTTGCTGCTTCTGATTTAAACGATTTATACAGAAGAATTATTAACCGCAACAACCGCTTAAAACATATTGAAAACTTAAGAGCACCGGAAGTAATGATTTACAATGAAAAACGCCTTTTACAAGAAGCCGTTGATGCTTTAATTGAAAACGGCGCAAGAGGTAAATTCTTTGTCGGTGCCGGCGGCAGACCTTTAAAATCTCTCTCTGATGTTATTAAAGGTAAACACGGCAGATTCCGCCAAAACTTACTCGGTAAAAGGGTGGACTATTCCGGCCGTTCAGTTATCGTTGTCGGTCCTAATTTAAAATTACATCAATGCGGCTTGCCGAAATTAATGGCTCTTGAATTATTCAAACCTTTCATTATCGGTGAACTTATGAAAAAGGAAGGCATTACCTTAAAAGCCGCCAAAAAAATGCTTGAAAGAGTGCGCCCGGAAATCTGGGATATTTTGGAAAAAGTTACCAAAAATCACCCGGTTCTTTTAAACCGCGCTCCGACCTTACACAGACTTGGTATTCAAGCCTTTGAACCGGTTTTAATTGAAGGTAAGGCTATTCAACTTCACCCGTTAACCTGCGCTGCTTTCAACGCAGACTTCGACGGCGACCAGATGGCTGTTCACCTTCCTTTAACCTTAGAAGCCCAAATTGAAGCAAAAACTTTAATGCTTGCTACCAATAATATTTTATCACCGGCTTCAGGCAGACCTATTGCCGCACCTTCACACGATATGGTTTTGGGTATTAACTTCTTAACCAAAATCAAAGATGGTGATAAAGGCGAAGGTTCCGTTTTCGTAGATAGCGAAGATGCTATTGTTGCTCTTGAATACGGCAAAATTTCCTTACACGCTAAAATTAAAGTTAAAGATGTAACCGGCGTAGAAAACGAAGGTAAAGATGTTTCTAAATGGAAAAACTATACCTCTGTGGGCCGTATCTTATTTAACAGAATTTTACCTAAAGGCTGGGAATATATTAATAAAGATATCGGTAAGAAAGATCTTGCCAATATTGTCCGCGATTGCTATAAACACCCTAATTATGGTAAATATGAAACAGTCCAATTATTAGATAGAATTATGGATACCGGTTATAAATATGCAACAAAATCCGGCTTATCTATTTCTATTGCCGATATGATTGTTCCCCAAGCAAAAGAAACAATCGTTGCGGAAGCCAAAAAGCAAGTTAAAGGTATCCAAAAACAAGCCAAACAAGGTATTATTACCGAAGGCGAAAGATACAATAAAATTATTGATATCTGGACAAAGGTTACCGACGATGTTTCAGAAGAACTTTTTAAAGAAATGTCCGCCGTTGAAAAGAAGCCCGTTAAAGAAGGCCAGCAGAAATTTAACTCTGTTTATTTGATGGCCAATTCCGGCGCAAGAGGTTCCAGGCAACAGGTTCGCCAGTTAGCCGGTATCAGAGGTCTTATGGCTAAACCCCAAAAGAAACTCACCGGCGGTCAAGGCGAAATTATTGAAAGCCCGATTATCGCAAACTTTAGAGAAGGTCTTTCCGTTTTGGAATACTTTATTTCTACTCACGGTGGTCGTAAAGGTTTATCAGATACCGCTTTGAAAAC
The DNA here is from genome assembly GCA_045612285.1 of Elusimicrobiaceae bacterium. GTDB lineage: Bacteria > Elusimicrobiota > Elusimicrobia > Elusimicrobiales > Elusimicrobiaceae > Proelusimicrobium. The sequence goes on along the minus strand of JAZKYS010000018.1, from coordinate 4,929 downwards.
TGCTGACGCAGGTTATTTGACCAGACGCTTAATTGATGTCGGCCATAACTTAGTTGTTACAGAAGACGATTGCGGAACTGATGACGGTGTTGTTCTTAAATCTTTAATGAGCGGCGAAGAAGTTATTGAAGCTCTTGACGAGCGTATACTTGGCCGCACCGCTTTGGAAGATGTTGTTGTTAAAGATGGCGATAAAGAAATTACTATCATTAAAAAAGGCGATGTTATAACAAAAGCCCAAAGCGATAAAGTTAAAAAATATAAAATCAGCGAAGTCCGCGTTCGATCCGTTTTAACTTGCCACGCAAAACACGGTATTTGCGCAAAGTGCTATGGTATTAACTTGGCAACCGGTTTCCTAGCAAGACCGGGCGATACAGTCGGTATTATTGCCGCCCAGTCAATCGGTGAACCGGGCACGCAGTTAACCCTTAGAACTTTCCACATCGGTGGTGCCGCATCCCGCGTTTTAAGCCACAGCCAAGCTGTTGCCGAAGTGGCAGGTAAAGTAGCTTTCAAAGATTTGAAAGTTATTACAGATAGATTTGATAATAAAGTCTGTATTTCCAGGAACGGCTCTATCTTTGTAGAGGCCGATAATGGTATAATAAAAGAATACAAGGTTCAATATGGCGCTAAAATCTTAGTAAAAGATAAAGAGAAAGTTGCCAAAGATACCTTGATGGCGGAATGGGACCCGCACTCACTCCCGGTTATTGCGGAAACTGACGGCGATATCAAACTTATTGATGTTCAAGAAGGTATCACCTTACAGGAAGAACGCAACAAAGTTACCGGTATTATTGAGCGCAAAATCACCGCAAGCAAAGTGGGTAGAAAGAACCCGCGCGTAGTTATTGAAGGCAAAAAAGATAAAATTACTTATCCTTTACCGATTGATACTATTTTGCTTGTTGAATCCGGTGATACAGTTCAGGCTGGCGATGTCTTAGCAAAAATTGCCAAAGAAGCCGGCGGCACAAAAGATATTACGGGCGGTTTGCCCAGAATTGCGGAACTTTTTGAAGCCCGCAGACCCAAAAACCCCGCTATTATCGCAGAATTTTCAGGTGTGATTAGGCTGGAAACGTCTCCGAAAGGGCTAATAGAGGTAGTCCTCAGGAATGATGAAATTAATAAAGAAGAGCATTACAGCATTCCGCAAGGCAAACACTTGGTCGTCTATGAAGGCGATAAAGTTGCCGTGGGTGAAGCTCTTACCGATGGCGCCATTGACCCTCACGACGTGCTGCGCGTGAAAGGTATAAAAGAAGTTCAAGAATTCTTGCTCAACGCTATACAGGAAGTTTACCGCTTACAGGGTGTCACAATTAACGATAAACATATTGAAGTTATTGTCCGCCAAATGTTAGGTAATGTCCGCGTATTAGATCCGGGCGATTCTACCTTCTTGAAAGGCGAAGAATTAAACAAAGCTGTCTTTGAAAGGGAAAATGCCAAACTTAAAGCTGCCGGCAAAAAAGAAGCCCTTGCTGAAACGATTTTACTTGGTATCAGTAAAGCCTCACTTGCTTCAGAATCGTTTATTTCAGCAGCAAGCTTCCAGGAAACTACAAAAGTTTTAACCGATGCGGCTATTAAAGGTCAAGTGGATAAACTAGAAGGTTTGAAGGAAAATGTTATAGTCGGCCACTTAATCCCCGCAGGCAGCGGAATATCAGCGAAACAAATTGCACAAGAATTTGAAGAGCAAAGTAAAAAAGAAGAGGAGAAAAATAAATAAATGCCAACAGTAAATCAATTGATTAAACACGGCAGAGCAAAGGCTGAATACAAAACAAAAGCACCGGCCTTAGTATCTTGCCCTCAAAGAAGAGGGGTCTGTACCCGTGTCTATACGACAACTCCTAAAAAGCCGAACTCAGCTTTAAGGAAAGTTGCCCGTGTTAAATTAACATCCAAAATGGAAGTTACCGCATATATCCCTGGCGTTGGCCATAACTTACAGGAACACAGCATTGTGCTGGTTCGTGGCGGCCGTGTAAAAGACTTGCCGGGTGTTCGTTATCACATTATCCGCGGCGCACTTGATGCCAGCGGTGTAGAAAACAGAAAACAGGGCCGTTCCCTTTATGGTGTTAAACGCCCTAAAGCAGGTAAATAAGGAGATTAATTTAATATGCCAAGAAAAGGTTTAAGACCCAGAGATAAACGCGCTCTACCCCCCGCAGATTACAAATATAATTCTGTTTTGGTAGCTCGCTTTATCAACAAAATAAATTTTGAAGGAAAAAGATCCACAGCAGAAAAAATTTTATTTGATGCAATGGATATCATTAAAGCAAAAACCAAAAGCGATCCTTTGGAAACATTCAACAAATGTATTGAAAATGTCAGACCGCTTTTAGAAGTTAAAGCCCGCCGCGTAGGTGGTGCCACCTATCAAGTGCCGGTAGAAGTTAAACCTATCAGAAGCACTTCTGTTGCTATGCGCTGGCTCTTGGGCGCAGCCCAAGCCCGCAAAGGCCGCCCTATGGCTGAAAAATTGGCTGAAGAAATCATTCTCGGTTCTAAAAAAGAAGGCGCAGCCTTTAAGAAACGCGAAGATACACACAAAATGGCCGAAGCCAACAGAGCATTTGCTCACTTTAAGTGGTAGGAGTTTGACAAATGGCTGATAACCAAGTTTTTCCATTAGACAAAATTAGAAATATCGGTATTATCGCTCACATTGACGCCGGTAAGACCACCACAACAGAACGCATCCTTTATTATACAGGTAGAACCCACAAAATCGGTGAAACCCACGACGGTGCTTCTGTTACCGACTGGATGGAACAGGAAAGAGAAAGAGGTATTACTATTACCTCTGCTGCTGTTTATTGTAAATGGCGCGATTGCCAGTTCAACATTATTGACACTCCAGGACACGTGGACTTTACCGCAGAAGTTGAACGCTCTTTGCGCGTGTTAGACGGCGCAGTTTGCTGCTTTGACGGCGTCCAAGGCGTTGAACCTCAATCTGAGACCGTTTGGCGTCAGGCTGATAAATATAATGTCCCCAGAATCGCCTATATTAACAAAATGGATAGAGTCGGTGCGAACTTCAGACGCGCTGCTAAATCCATTGTTGATAAACTCGGCGGTAATGCCTGCCCTATTCAAATTCCTGTCGGCGAAGAAGACAACTTCAAGGGTGTTGTCGATGTCATCAAAATGAAAGCAATTATCTGGGATGGCGACCATAACGGTGCCACCTTCAATGAAGTTGAAATTCCCGAGGAATTAAAAGCCGAAGCCGAAGAAGTCCGCACCCATATGTTAGAAAAGCTCGCCGATTTTGACGATGCTATTATGGAAAGATACCTCGGCGGCGAAACCAATTTTACAGAAGAAGAAATTCGCAAAGCAATCAGAAAAGGAACCTTAACCGGTAAATTCTTCCCTGTTGTTTGCGGTTCTTCTTACAAAAATAAAGGTGTTCAACCCTTACTTGACGCAGTTTGCTATTACTTGCCTTCACCTTTAGATATTCCCCCGGTAAAAGGTATTAACCCTGATACAGGTAAAGAAGAAGAACGCAAACATAGCGAAAAGGAACCCTTCTGTGCTTTGCTCTTTAAAATACAGACAGACCCTTATGTTGGTAAGTTATCCTTCTTCCGCATTTATTCAGGTAAACTTGATGCCGGCGATACTATTTATTTCCCGTCTAAAAATGCTCAAGAACGCGTTGGTCGTATTATGCGCTTACACGCAAATAAGAGAGAAGAAGTTAAATCTCTTAGAGCCGGTGATATTGCCGCAACTGTCGCTTTGAAAAACGCTTCAGTCGGTCAAACCATCTGCTCTCCCGATCATCCTATCGTGCTTGAAAGCATTACCTTCCCTGAACCGGTCATCTCTATTGCAGTTGAACCGAAGTCAAAAGATGACTCTGAAAAAATGTCTAATGCTTTAGCAAGACTTGCCGAAGAAGACCAAACCTTCAGAGTAAAAACCGATGAAGAAACCAACCAAACCATTATTTCCGGTATGGGTGAACTTCACTTGGACATCATCGTTGACAGAATGAAAAGGGAATTTAATGTTCAAGCCAATGTCGGCGCACCGCAAGTTGCATACCGCGAAACCATTACCAAAACCGTTGAACAAGAAAGCAAGTTCATCAGACAGTCCGGCGGTAAAGGTCAATATGGTCACGTATTCTTGCGCTTAGAGCCTCAAGCTCCGGGCAAAGGTTTTGAATTCGTCAACGAAATTACCCAAGGTCGTATTCCTAGAGAATATATCCCTGCCGTTGAAAAGGGTTGTAGAGAAGCCCTTGATAGCGGTGCTTTAGCAGGTTATCCGTTGGTAGATATCAAAGTGGCTGTATACGACGGCTCTTTCCACGAAGTTGACTCTTCAGAAATGGCATTTAAAATTGCTGCCTCTATGGGTTTAAAAGAAGGTGCCAAAAAAGCTGCTCCTGTTCTTCTTGAACCTGTTATGAAGGTAGAAGTCGTTACGCCGGAAGCCAATATGGGCGATATTATGGGTGATTTAAGCTCCCGCCGCGCCAAAATTGGTGAAATGGGCGAAAGAGGTAATGCCAAATATATTAAGGCACTTGTTCCACTTGCTGAAATGTTTGGTTATGCGACAACCGTTCGCTCTCTTTCTCAGGGCCGCGCTTCCTTTACAATGGAACCCAGCCACTATGAAGAAGTGCCCGCAAACGTTGCAAAAGCAGTAATTGAAAAGAAAACTGCCGCCGCAGCAAAATAAAAATTTAACCTGCCCTCTTAAGTGAGAGGGCAGGTAATTTAAAGGAGAAATAAATAATATGGCAAAAGAGAAGTTTTCAAGAAGCAAACCGCACGTTAACGTCGGCACAATCGGTCACGTTGACCACGGTAAGACAACCTTGACCGCTGCTTTAACAAAAGTTTTGGCAAGCGAAGGTAAATCAAAAGAAATGGCATA
>JAZKYS010000017.1:0-54061 GCA_045612285.1 Elusimicrobiaceae bacterium | reverse complement strand
AAAAATCTTTTTATACGAAGATAAAACAAGCATTTCCCGTCGTAAAAAAGAAAAACTTGCTTTTCAAAAAAAAAATATAAAATTTGATTATGTGGAAAGAAAACTTCCGCTGATTCCTCGCCCTTTTTCAAAGAAAAGGGGCAGGGAATAAGCGGACGAGATTCCCGACAAAGACCTTCGGGAATGACGATTTTATTTTTATTCGTCATGCTGAGGTGTTTTTGCTCAGCATCTTTTCCGAAAAAAATAAGGAGAATAAATATGTTTACAAATAAAGCCTTTACTTTAATAGAAATACTTGTAGTAGTTTTAATAATCGGTATTTTGGCGGCTATTGCCGTGCCGCAGTATCAAACTGCCGTTGATAAAGCGGATTTTAAAAAATATGAAGCCATGGCCCACTCTTTACAATCTGCTTATGATGAATATTATTTAAGAACAGGCAAAGGCACTAGAAATTTTAGTGATTTAAGTTTGACTTTGCCAAATGATTTTCAAAGTTCTCATACCGGGACTTTTAATTGTATGTCAAATAGCGAAATGTTTTGCTGTATGAGTTCTTCCGGATCAGAATACGCCGCATTAATTAACTGCGGGAGAAAAGATTTATCTATTATTTATTCCCAAGGTTTCTTTGCCCGCAATTATACAGAAACAGACCGCCGAGGATGGTGTGCTGCTAAAACAGGCGACACCAGAGCAAATAGAACTTGTGCTTCCCTTGGAACTTTTGTAGGACAAGGCAATACTTGGACACCGGAAGGCCATAAGAATTCCTATCAATATTATGCCCTTTAATAAAAAATACCGAATACTTGCCTAAGGGGCAATATTCGGTATAAAAAATATCAAAAATTTTTATAAAAATTTTACTTTGTGTTTCCAACTAAAATATTGGCAATTTCCTGGCTGAGTTGCCCGAGTAATTTGCTATACCCAAGGGCCACATCGTCGTAAGTTTTGCCAATTTCAACAATTCCCGTAAATTTTTGATTTGCTAAAACTTTGCCTTGTTTATCTTTAACAATATACCAGGCAACAAGTTCGGCTTTATCTTCTAAAACAGCGTTTAGTTTAACAATTTCTACGGAAATAGTTTTATCAGCACCTTCTACTTTTGCATTATTCACTTTTATTTTTGCGGAAGGTAAAAGAACAGTTAAATCTTCTATAAGAGTGCGGGTTGATAAAATAGAAGGCGCTTCCACCCATCTGTTATATTCTGACATATTGATTTGCACGGAATCTTTAAGCTGGGTAATTATTTGCGGTCTATCTATATATTTTGGTAATTGAATACGATTAACGCCCACAAAATCAGTATAGTCGGAAGAAATTGTTTGCGCTAAAATAGCAGATTGAGTATAAAATTTTGCTTCTTGGCTGGTGCCGCCAAAGCAACCGCCAAGTAATAAACAAGGTATGATGATTTTTATTAATTTCATAGTTATTCTCCTTTTTTTCCTTTAAGTAAAGATTCGGGGTGTCTTTCCAAATAATCTGTAAAATTTTCTATTGATTTTGCAGCGTCTGAAACATCACGCAAAGTCTCGTTTAAATTGGTCATTGTTTCCTCGCTGCTGCTTGCCACTTTGGCTAAAGTTTTATCCAAGTTTTCGGCACTTTTTGTAAGGGCGGGCAGTAAGACAGGCAATTCTTGCCCTAAGGTTTCTGCTACCGTGTTAATTTTTTCAAGTGTTTCTTGGATTTTAATTTTATTTAACCCACGGACAAGTTCTTCTTTTTGGGATATAATTGTCGGGATTTGCGGGATATTTTCCTTTTTAGGGCTATCAAACATAATAATTTCTGTATTCGGCATCATAACCAAATCAATTCTGAGTTGCCCCGTTAAATAACTTTGGGATGCTAAACGCGCCCTAAGGCCCTCTTTAATCATAACGCCCAAAAAATCTAAATCCTTATCTTTTTTCCACAATTTTTCCCAAAGAGAACCCTCACTTATAACATCTGTATTTTTGAAGCGGACATAGACCGCCACATGAAAGTTTAAATCATCTTTATTAGTTACCAATACTATACGCGCAACTTTGCCGACTTCCACGCCCTGAAATATAACAGGGGAGCCTTCGGCCAATCCCTGTAAAGATTCGGTAAAATACATTACAGCCAAGTCCTTTGTATCTGTATGTATTTTGTGGAAAATCGTTTGTCCGATTATTCCTAAAAATAAAGCAAAACCGATGACTAAAAATAGGCCAACGGCTTTTTTATTTGGTTCTTTTTTCATGTTTAACTCCTCTTGTTAAAAATTCAAAAACTTGTTCATTAGGCGGATTTTTTAAAAGTTCGTTTGGATTGCCTTTGGCTGAAATTGTTTTAATAGTTTTATCCAAAAAGATACTATTTTTACCGATAGCAAAAATGGAAGCAAGCTCGTGGGTCACAACAATAATAGTTGTGCCTAAAGTTCTGTTAATTTCAAGTATCAAATCATCTAAATTCCTGGAACTTACGGGATCTAGCCCGGCGGAAGGCTCATCAAAATAAACAATTTCCGGGTCTAAGGCAAGGGCGCGCGCAAGACCGGCGCGTTTACGCATACCACCGCTGATTTCTGAGGGGTAATAATCTTCATACCCGCAAAGGCCGACTAAAGCAAGTTTAAAAGCTACAATTTGACTGATTTTACCCGCAGGGTAATCGGTATATTGTTGTAAGGGCAGGGCAACATTTTCCGCAAGAGTCATAGAACTAAACAAAGCACCGCTTTGATATAAAATACCGCTATGCTTCATAATTTCTAACTTTTCTTTAGGGCGGGCGTTTATAAAATCTATATTTTGTATCCAAATTTTGCCGGACTGGGCCGGGATAAGCCCTGTTAAAGTGCGCAGCAGCGTGCTTTTGCCACAGCCGGAACCGCCCATAATAATAAAAATATCGCCCTTAGGGATAGTAAAAGATAAATCACGCATAATTACTTTGCCTTCATAACCTATGCTTAAGTTTTCTGCGCGAATAATAATCTCTTGTTTCATCATATCCCTATTACCTGAAAGAGTGCCGTAAGAAGCCCCGTCATCACAATCATCCATACAATAGCATATACAACGGCGTTTGTCGTTGCCGTGCCAACACTATCGGCATTGCGCCCGCAATTAACGCCAAAATAGCACCCGCATAAAGCAATAATTAAACCAAAAACAATTCCGTGGAAAACACCCACCAAAAAGTTATTTATATAAAAAGAACTTACGGTGTATTTCATATATTCAGATAAAGGTATATCCCAAAATACCACACATACAAAACAACCGCCCAAAATGCCCATAATATCGGAAAGTAAAATTAAAATCGGCATAGAAAGAAGCAAAGCGTTCATACGCGGTAAAACCAAAAAATCAGTTCTGGAAATACCCATAGTTTGTAAAGCATCAAGTTCTTCGTTAACTTGCATAGTGCCAATAGTAGCCGCGTAAGAAGCGCCCGTTCTGCCGGCCATAATAACCCCTGTCATAATTGCGCCCATAATACGCGTCATACCAATACAAACTAAACTTGCTACATAAATTTGCGCGCCAAAAGTTTTAAGTTGTATAGCGCCCACAAAAGCCAAAATAAGCCCAACCATAAAACTGATTAGGGAAACAATTAATATGGATTTTGGCCCACAATCTGCCAAAACCATCCAAAAATCTTTACCGCGGTAAACAGCTTTGCCGATAATTTGCCTGCCCCAGGAAGCACAACAATCACAAATAAAAAGAGTGCCCTTTTTAACACAACGGCAAAAGTTTATCCCCCACTCGCCGATAGTTTCTAAAAAAGGCAATTTTGTTTGTGAGTTTTCCTGCTCTTTATAAGGTGTTTGAAAGGCAAGACGCAAAAGTTGCTCCATACCTTGCGGTATTTGAGAATAGGTAATATTATCTTTAGAAATATGCTTGAGTAAGTCAAAAAGGGCTATAACAAAATCGGTATTCCAAGATTTTATATCTTGGCCGATAATTTGTATTTTTTTATTTGATAACTTAGCGGATGATATATCAAAGTGTGCTTTACAGTCTAACACCCCTGATAAGATACAATCAACCGTTTTGCCTTCAACTTTAAACTCAACCATATTTATTATCTTATAAATTTTTGACTAAATCGTAAAGAAAACTTTTTAATTATTTCCCCTTTTTCATCTTGAAAATAAAATAAGTAGCAATTATTCCTGTTAAAACAAGGCCAAGTGGCCAGGCAATTTTGCTAGGCAAGTGTAAACACTCAGGCGCAATTAAGAAATAGGTAGAACTTACCGCCGTCATAAACACAGCCGGCACAAGAGTAAGAAAATAACTTCGCTTTTTGCCGTATAAATAAAAAGTTGCGGCCCACAAAACTATCATCGCTAAAGTTTGGTTAGACCAGCTGAAATAACGCCATATAATATCATAAGGCAACTGACTGATAATTACACCGGCAAGTAGCAAAGGAACACTCAAACGCAAGCGTTTTAAGAAAGGTTTTTGGTCCACTTTAAACCAATCGGCAAGCACAAGGCGCGAAGCGCGAAAAGCCGTGTCCCCCGATGTAATCGGGCAAATTATCACGCCAATCATTACAAATAAAAGACCAAAAGAAATTGTGCCAAGTTTTAAAGGCCCGATAGTTTTTAAGCAAATATCATAAACCACACCTGCTTGGCCCGAAGTTTTAAGCATTTCCTGAAGACCTGTCATAAGCCCACCGGTTCTCTCATACACAGCGCAACCGGCAGCCGCCCAAATAAGGGCGATAATACCTTCCATAACCATTGCTCCGTAAAATACTTTGCGGGATTGATACTCACTTGTTATACAGCGCGCCATCAGCGGTGATTGAGTTGCGTGAAAGCCCGATATCGCCCCGCACGCCACAGTTATAAACATAAGCGGCCAAACAGGCAAGTGTGCAGGGTGGAGATTTTGTAAAGTAATTTCCGGTATTTTATAACCTTGGGCAAACATCCCCCCTGTTACGCCAAACGCCATAACAAGCAAGCAAATGCCAAAGAAAGGATAAACGCGCCCTATAATTTTATCAATAGGCAAAAAAGTTGCCATGAAATAATAAAGAAAAATCAAAGCAAGCCAAAAATAACTGCTTGTTAAAAGTGTATTTTGTGCGCCGTGGCCTTTAAATAAAAATACTAAAAGATTAGCCGGCCCGACAGCAAAAACAGTACCCACCATAACAAGCAAAATTATACTGAAAACACGCATAAAATTTCTGATATTAGGACCTAAATAAATACCAGTAATTTCTGAAATTGATTTGCCGTCATTACGAAGAGATAAAAAACCGCAGGCAAAATCGTGAACCGCACCGGCAAAAATTGTGCCAAGAGTTATCCATAAAAATACGCTTGGCCCCCACAAAGCACCGGCAATTGCGCCAAACACAGGCCCAAGCCCTGCTATATTTAAAAGTTGCACCAGCACCATACGCCAAAGCGGCATAGGCACATAATCTACACCGTTAGCAAAGCGGACTTCCGGCGTTAGCGCATTGCTTGGGGCAAAAACGCGCTCCACATATTTGCCATAAGTAAAAAAAGATAGAATTAATAAGACAAGACACATAAAAAAACTAATCATAAGCACCTCTATATTCATTTTACAACTTTTAAAGCGGGCAGATTTAATAAATATAATATATGCTAAAATTAGGATAGGAGAATAATTTTATGAAAAAATTTTTAGTTTTTCTTGTTTTTGTTTTATCTGTTTCGCCACTTTTGTTCGCTAAAGGGGCAAAAGGCGAAATACTGACTTTTCCAAAAAATTCCAAAGCAGGTTTTGAGTGGGGGTATGCCATTTATTTGCCAAAAGATTTAGATACTTCTAAAAAAATGCCTATACTTTTTACTATGAATAACAGCGGTGCCGTAAATACCATGGAAGAAATGGAAAAAAATACAATAGATGAAATTGAAAACAACCGTATTGTATATGAAATTCCAGATGCGTTAAATGTTCCTATGCTAATGCCTTTTGTGTTAAGAAAAAGAGGAGAAAATCTAAATGCCCACGATTTTAACAGACTAACATTTTTATCCCAAGATCCTAAATATAAACGCATGGACTTACAAGTATTGGCAATGGTAAAAGATGCCAAAAAGCAACTTAAAAAACGCGGTATAAAAACACATAAAAAAATACTCGTTGTAGGCTATTCTTCTGCCGGATCTTTTGGGGAACACCTTACATTTTTACACCCTGATAAAGTTTTGGCAGCTGTTATCGGCGGCACTCACTACCCGACATTTCCTTTAAAAGAAAAAGACGGTATTGCTTTATTATTTCCTGTTGGGGCTTATGATGTTAAGCAAGAAACCGGGAAAGATTTTAATAAGAAAGAATGGCTTAAAGTGCCAATATTAAATACGAACGGCGCTGTTGACTATAATGATCCCTTACCTTGGGATGATATTATGCTCCCTGAAGAACGGGAACTTATTTTGGATGTTTATGGTTATGGCACAAACGCTGTGGAGCGTTGGGAAATTGCCCGCAATATCCTTAAAGAAATTGCGCCAAATGTGCAAACCCATACTTACCCTAATATGGAACACAGGGATGTTAGAGAAGATACCATTGCCTTCTTAAAAGCACATAAAAATGGCGGACCTTTAAAACCTATTAAATTGACTGATACTTCTGACCGAACGCCCCCTGTGCCAATTTATATTTCTGCTTTATATTGGGGACAAGAGGCCCCTATTACCGGCGCACGCGAACATTTGGGAGATAATGATTTGATTTTAAAAGCCTCACCAAAACCACCCTTTTGGATATACCAACTTTACCTTTTAGATATTACTTACAAGGGAAAAACTATTATAAAAAATATAAAAATGGGTTCTAGGTTTAACGACCACGGACAAATTTATTTACAAGAAATTTTTTCAGATGAAGAAATTAAATTATTAAAATCTAAAAAAGGGGCAAAGTTTGGTGTAAAAGCAAGAATTGTTCCCAAACTTTCAGATCCTAGATGGAAAGTGCCGCAACTTATTATTATTCCGGAAGATTTAACTTTTTCAGTTAAATAATTTTTAAATTACTGATATATTAAAAATTTTTAATTATTTTTTAACTTTCTTAAAACAAAACTCTCAAATTATATACCTAAAGCATAAATTTATTATATTATATACTTATATAGTTAAAGGGAAAGATTTTATATGATAAATGTAATAGTTTTACTTTTGTTTTTCATCTTTTTAGTAATATTATGGGCTTTTTTTATAGTAAATGTCCAAAGAACAGCTATTGAAATAAACCCTTGCGAATACCAGTTAGACGCGCAAAATATTTCTTTGGCCACAGAAGATAATATCCTTCTTAAAGGCTGGCTTATAAGAAATTCTAAAACTAATAAAACTATAATTTTAGTCCACGGATTCAGTATGAATAAAGGAGAAATGCTAAAAAGAACATATTTTTTGGCAAAAAATTATAATCTGCTTTATTTAGATTGCCGCGGAGCAGGCGAAAGCGAAGGTAAAAGCCAAGTCGGCCTGAAAGAAAATAAAGATATTAAAGCCGCCGTTTCCTATTTAAAAAATAATTGCCCGGAAATTTCTAAAGAAATTGCTTTATACGGTATAAGTATGGGCTCTGCCGCTGCCGCTTATTATACTGCTGTTTATGGCGGTATTAAGTGCTTGGTGTTAGAATCTTCTTATTATTCCTTTAAGCAGGTGGCAAAACAATGGATGTGGGAACACTCTAAAATACCTTATTTTCCGTTTGTTGCCTTATTAATTTTGTGGCAGGAACATAAATTAGGCCAAAAAGTAGAAAGTTTTGCCCTAAACCAAACAGCCCCTAAAATAACTTGCCCTGTCCTTATGATACAAGGCGAGGAAGACGCCCTAACCCCTATTGAAGAAGCGCAAAAAACTTATAAATTACTGGCCGGACCAAAAGAATTTTGGGCGGTTCCCCAAGCGAGGCATTTATCCTGCTACAAAGTAGCCGAGCAGCAATATATTGAAAAAATAACCGCTTTTTTTGATAAAAATTTATAATTATTTATGTTTTAATTTAAAAAATAATTAGTTTTTGTTATAATATTCTTGTTAGTAAAGTAAGGAGATTAATTATGAAAAAAATAATAAAATTGCTGGCAATAATTGCCTTTGTGGGAAGTTTTGCTCCCGTATCGGCTCAAGAATATAAAACACGCGAGGTCCCTAATGCACCCGCTTTTTCTGCCGTTGAAATAAGCGGCGGTGATGTTAATGTTTATTTTTCCCAGGGGGAAGGCTATTCTTTTACCGTAAGCGGACCGGCCAAACTTGTAAAAGCTATTAAAATTAAAGTAAAAGAAAATACTTTATTTATTGACTATAACCAGCCCTTTTTTACCGGTGATGACGATGATGTAGCAGTTCATATTAACGCACCTGCTTTAAACAAAATTTCCGTCGCCGGCGAGGCTGATTTTAAAAATCAAACTTATTTACAAGGGCAAAATTTGACAATTAAAACACACATAAATGGTGAAGTTTCTTTAAAAAATGTTAATATTGCTCAAGTAAAAATTGACGCAAAAGGCAGTTCTTCCGTTGATATTGATTATATTGAAGCAAATAAAATAACTATTTCTTCTTTAGACCGCGCAGAAGTGGAATTATCCGGCAGAACCGGCCAATTAGAAATATTAAAAAAAGGTATGTTTGCCGAAATTGACACAAAAGACCTTATCGCTACACAAATTGGCACTGGCACTGGCGCAAACACACAAAAAGTTAATAAAGACGGCAGTGTGGAGTTTGTTTTTAACGATTAACTTTGCTTATACTAATTAAAATTAAAGGCCCGTTTTCACAAGGAAGCGGACCTTTTTATTTGGAGGTATAATTATGTGTTTATTTTGCTTCGCCTTCTTTAATATCGGCAAATTTTTGTGCCATTGTAGGATTGCCGCGCGTTAGTTTTTTAACGCTTAAATCCTGTAATTTATCATTGGCAAGGCGCAAATTATTTGCGGAAGAAAGCAAATTATCTTTTGTCTTTTGAAGAGCTGCTATACTCTTATCAATTTCGTCTATTGCTTTGTTAAATTTATCACTTGCAAGTTGATAGTTGCGGCCGAATTTATCTTTAAAATCAACTAATTTACTTTCAAAATTAGTAACATCTATATGTTGGTTTTGATAAGCAATAATTTGTTTTTTATAGTCTAAACTATTTAAAGCCGCATCCCTAATTAAAGCAATTAGCGGCACAAAAAACTGTGGTCTTATCACATACATTTTGGGATATTTATAAGACATATCCACAATACCGCTATTATAAAAATCACTGTCTTCTTCAAGCAAAGAAACTAGGACCGCGTATTCGCAATTTTTATTTTTGCGGTCTTTATCTAATTTATCCAAAAAATCCTCATTTTTCTTTTTAGTAGCGGTTGTATCGGCTTGGTTTTTCATCTCAAACATAATGGAAACAACTTCCTCGCCTTCGGGGGTTCTTTGTCTGAAAACGAAATCGCCTTTACTGCCGTCAACAACCTCATTATCTTTTTCAAAATAGGCATCTTTAAAAGCCGTGGCGCGCAGTTTATTAAATTCATTTTGGCAATGTTGCTCTAAATTTTCGCCAAGCATTTTAGTTGAAAGTTTTGCCTTTAAATCCTTATAATAAGCAATGGCTTCGTCTTTACTTTTTAGTTGGGTTTCATATTTATCTTTTAAAGACTGCTCATTTATTTTTACTTCTTTTTCTTTTAAAATAAGGGCATTTTTCAATTTATTAATCTCGTTGTCCTGATTCAATTTTAAAGCCGTTATTTCATTTTTATATTGTAAAACAGCCTGCTCTTTATCGGCTTTGGCTTGTTCCTGTAAAAGTTTAATTTCATTTTCTTTGTTAAGATTGAGTTGTTGTTCTCTTTCTTTAATTTCTTTATTAAACTCAGCATTTCTAACCTGGCTAAGGATTTGAGCATAACTTGCTTCGTCTATTTTAATAACTTCACCGCATTTGGGACATTTAATTTCTGCCATAACTTTTCTCCTTATAATAATTGTATCTTTTTTATTTAAAATTTTTTTAGCGGGCCTTGTTTAGGGAATTTAACCCCAAAACAAAGCCCTTTTGCCTGTAAATACTAATTTGCAGTTAAAGCATCTTCGGGCAACTGCATAGTGGCAAGGTCCTCGCGCAAATATTCGCCTAAAATACTGCTTAAACCGCGCGCGCCTGTGCCCTCGGATAAGGCCTTATCTACTATGGAATCTATTTTATCCGTGGGGACAATAAGTTCCCTACCGCATTCTCTATAAAGTTCGCCATATTGCTGTATGGGGTTATCTTCCACTTTAGTTAAAATATCTATAAGTTGCTCTCTGTTTAGTTTATCTACCCGAACGCGATAAGTAAGACGACCTATAATTTCCGGCAGAAAGCCATATTTTGTAATTTTTGTGGCATCAACTTCATTACTATCTTGCGTAGCAGAGGAGGTAAAACCGATAGTTTTAGTTTCTTTTGAAATTTCTTCCAAATCACTAAAAGCACCGCTTGCCACAAAAAGCACTTTTGAAATATCGTAATAGTTTGCTCTTGGAGATGCAAAACCCCTTGTGTGTAAATAAAATTTTTCACTTTCAAGCATTTTTAGCAAATTATCTTGAACTTTACGGGTCATATCAAAGCCATGGGAATCTTTGGAAAATTTCAATTTATCAAACTCATCAATAAATACTATGCTTAAAGGTATGGTGCCGCCTTCTCTTGTATTGGTTGTTTGGGCAAGATTTATTATAAGTTCCTGAATATCCCCGCCGACATAACCTGTTGCGCTATATTGCGTTGAATCATCCATAACAAAAGGTATTTTGGCAATTTTGGCAAGAACTTGGCATAAATAAGTTTTGCCGGAACCTGTGGGCCCAAGCAAAAGAACATTTTTCTTGTCAAATTTGTTTTTGCTGCCCTTTTCCTTCAAGCGTATGCGTAAAATATGCTCAAATAGAGCAGTTGCCAAAACTTTTTTTGCTTTTTCTTGCCCTACCACATATTTATCAAGTTCCGCACATATAGAACCAACACTTTTTAAAACCGGATTAAGTTTATTTTTAGGAATAGCAACTTTAGGCATTTCTTTTTTAGGAAGGATTCTATTGCCATTAATAATACTGATTATTTTACTACCTAAAAATAAACCATTTCTAAGGGGTAAAGTATCAAAACATTCTTCGCTGAATAACTTAGAATTTCTTTCCGTATAAACGCTAATAATTTCTTCAAACTTAAGAATATTCATATTAGCAAGTTTAAATAAAAGGTCTAAAGAAAGAGCTTTCTTTTCCGTTATATAAAGCCCTATGGCAAATAATAAACCTAAATATTCGCTGTCGTTCCATTGTTGCTGGGTTAAAATTTTAAGCAAAGGATGGTCTAATTTCTCCGCACTGAGGGAAAGGCGTTTTTTTACTAACTTAAAATAATCTTCCTTTTCCACTATACCTTTTAAGATATTAAATTCATTAAAAAAAGAAAATACGCTTGTGAGCATTTCATTTACTGTTGTATAGGGGGCAAGGGTTATTTCTGTTTCTGTTGGCAAAATTTCTTGCTCTTTATTTTCAGATACTTTTTTAGCACCGGTTTTAATAGTTTTTTGTTTTTTAATATTTTTGTTTTGTTTGATAGCCATACTATTTCTCCTCTTATTTATAATATTCTACAAAGTGTTTTTGACAGCACTATGTCGCACTTTTTTAATTTAATAAAAAAGATTATGTTTTGCTCGTATAATATAGATTTGCCCTTTACGAAAGTAGGGTAAAGGAATAAGTATTAATTACTAATTGCTCCTAAAGGGCAGATAAATCTGCAAAGCCCGCAACCGACGCAACGGTTTTTATCTACTACGATATTGCCGTCATTTAATTGTAGGGCCTGATGTTCTGATTCTGCGCAGATACGGACGCATTTACCGCAACGGGCGCACCCTTTTCCAATATCCCATGCGGGCAAGAAAGGCCCAGTTCAAAAGCATCAATAGGCGTATTGTTTAAGGTTTTAACCAAATTTTGCCAAACAACTTTATTTATCGGGGCCATAATATTGGCAATAAGAACTTTTGACGGGTATTTTTGTTTTAAAAATTTAATACCGTCGCACCAATATTTTAAATTTTTGTGGCTCAAAAGTTCTATATTTTGAAAACCGATAATGCGCTTTTTATCTCTTAATACCGCATAACGCGGGCTTGCTTCGGCTAGTTTAAGCTCGTCAGGTATAATAGTTTTTAAAACAGCACCGCCCCAGCCCATTTCAAAGGCCATATCAATGCTTTCTATACAGGTCGTCGGCGGGGCAGAAGCCAGCAAAAAAGGATTTTCAAAATCAATACCTAAAATTTTAGTGCTTAAAACTGCGGTCATAAAATCTCCTAAAATATTTTATTATCTTATCTTTAAATCTCAGTAAAGATATTATATCAGTTAAAATTATATTTTAGTTAGTGAAAATTTTAACTGGAAATTAATATTTTACATATTTATTTAAAACTTTGCTCCAAGTTTTATAGCCAAAGATAAAACAAATCAAACAAAATAAGAAAAGGCCCAAACCAACACCTTCTTTTTTATCTTCTTTTTTCTTATTTTGTTGTTTATATTCGTTTAAATTTGAAGTCATAAATTCTCCTTTATTTTACTTTATAATAATAATGATTTACTGCGGCAAAATAATCCGATACCTGATTTGTGGCTAGGCGTTCTTTACAATTTTTACAATAAAACCACACTATATGATTGCCGGAAATCATAGAACGAACAAAATTATAAGGCATAAGTTCTGTTTTCCCGCAAGCAGGGCATTTTGCTTTTGGCATAAGATTCATTTTGGGGTCAATATTATGAGGCGGATTTTGAATCAAAATACCGGGGTATATCTGCCCTATACGATGAGTTTTTCCTAAAGAATCGGGTTTATCCTTTTTATCTTGCTCTAAAGTCCGCGCTTTAGATAAATCTTTTGTATAAATGGCTTTACCCTTAAGCATATATTCCCTGCCGGATAGATACCAACTATACATTTCACCTGTCAAAAAAGTGGTATTTATGCCGTATTTATAAGGCACTATATTTGTGCTTACGACAACTTGAATATTCCTGCTTACAAGCTTTTTTAAGAATAGGGCCAAATTATCTTGCGCTTTCTTATCAAGCCCGCGGACGCTTAATTCTTCCACTAAAACACCTATAAGATTTGGGTGTAGTTTATGGTAATTTTCTATAAGTAATTTAGGAATACTCTTAATAAAATCATTAAGCCTGGAAGAAGTATAATACAAAACTTCTTTATCCGGGTATTTTGATTCCAGGTTTTCCTTAAGTTGTAGCAGGGCTAAAGTGCCGGCAAAAGTATCTCCGTGTATAATAAAACTATTATAAAGCGGATTTCCGGGGTTTTCTATAATATGCTTAAAATGCTGGTCTAAAGCCGTATCTTTTAGTTGAAAATTTAATGTTTTCATAAAAATACTCCTATTTTGGCAGAGAATAATATAATAGCAAAGCAAAGCGACAGCGTTATGTCCTTTTTTATTTTTGTATAGTGTAAATAGGACATTATAAACTTCCTTTAAGGCTCATAAAACTTAAATATCGGTCTAGGGCCTTCCACTTTTTATACTGAATATCTTTTAATTGTTTTGTTAAGATATTTAGATAGAGTTGTTTTAACTTTTGTTCTTTTGGCATAAAAAATACTCCTGTTTTTAAAATTCCACAGGAGTATAAAATAAAACAACCCATCGCAAAGATGGACCTAAATTGTTTGTTCCCATCTTTCAAGCATTAGCACCTTGCCCTTTTTGGGTAGGTTGCTGTGTAGTCATCGGGCTTGTCCCTCATACACTCTCTATGGTAAGTATACTTTATGAAATTATTAAAAACTTGTCAAATTTCTTTCTTGACTCTTCTTCCTACACAAGTGTTTTTCTTTTGCTTTGCAAAAGTGATTTCTTGCGCTACTGTTTAAGCAAAATTTGTTTTCCTCCGTAGTAAAACAAAAAACTTGATTTTCAAAAAAAAAAAATAAAATATTGGTAGTTCTAAAAATAGGAGAAAAGAAATGAAAAAAGGTTTTACGCTTATTGAATTATTAGTAGTAGTTTTAATCATCGGCATTTTAGCGGCTATCGCTGTTCCGCAGTATCAAAAATCTGTTGACAGGTCCAGATTTTCCCAATTACTTCTTGCTGCCAAAGCTATTGCAAATGCTGATGAAACTTTTTATATTGCCAATGGCAGATATGCTAAAGATTTTACTGAACTTGATATTAACTTTCCGCAAGCAACTTATAACAATAATAAAGATATAGCAAATTTTGATTGGGGATGGTGCACGCTATCCTTGAATTATCCGAGATGTGGGTTAAACAATCTAAATGTAGTATATTATATTCATTTACCTGAAACCCAAGAATGGACAACATTTCAATGTTCTGCCGAAACTGAATCTGAAAGAGCTATGGATTTATGCCGTATGGCAGTTCCAGAGCATAAAGCCACCCCTACACCGGCAGGAAATACTTGCATCTATCCTTGCACCTTATTTTACCCACTATAATAGCGCAAAAGCCGAAGAAAATGTTTTGCAAGGATTTTGCGTTTATAAATGCTAAACAGAGCAAACCGTTTTGCGAGGATTTTGGAGATAGTTTTAATTTTTTAGAAATGAGGTATACCTAGAGCGGCTGGCAAGCCCGCGTATCCGAAATTTCTAAAAAATTAAAAATAGCCCAAAAGCCGAAGAAAAAAGCCCCCTGCTTTTGAAAGCAAGGGGCTTTTTTACCAAAACCTATTTAAGGTGTTTGCTGATAAGTGAAGTCATCTCAAACATATTAACTTGGTTTTTACCGCCGAAAATCGGTTTCAAAACGGAATCTGCGTTAATATTGCGTTTGTTGGTGCTATCTTGCAAGTTATTTGTTTTGATATAAGCCCAAACTTTTTTAACAACTTCAGTTCTCGGTAAGGGATTAGAACCTGTAACTTTTGCGAGTTCTGCGCTCGGGGTTAAAGGTGTCATAAATTTTGCATTTGCTTTTGCCATAATATTTTTCTCCTATAATTTTATTTTATATTAAATATCCTAAACTAAGCAATTTTTGGTGCTGCGTCTAAAATATCTTGTGAACAACCGTCTTTAAACTTTTCAAAGTTTTTAACGAAGGCTGCTGCTAGTTCTTTGTATTTCTTATAGTATTCTTCTTTATCTTTCCAAGTATTTGCGGGTTGCAAGATGGAAGCATCAACGCCTTCACACTCAGTTGGAATTTCAAATCCGAATACATCATCTTTTACAAATTTTACATTATCTAGTTTACCATGTAAAGCGGCATTTAGCAAGGCCCTTGTATGTTTGATACTGATTCTTGTGCCTACGCCATAAGGCCCGCCAACGAGCCCTGTATTAACAAGCCAGCAATTTACATTATACTTTTCAATTCTTTCTTTAAGCAAGTGGGCATAGGTGGAAGGGTGTAAAGCCATAAAAGGCCCGCCAAAACAAGTGCTGAAGGTTGTTTGGGGTTCTTTTACGCCCTTTTCTGTGCCGGCAACTTTTGCTGTATAACCGCTGATAAAGTGATACATTGCCTGTTCTTTAGAAAGTTTTGAAATCGGCGGTAAAACGCCAAAAGCGTCATAAGTTAAGAAAATAATATTTTTCGGATGCGGTCCTTTGGCACCGGGGACTGCGTTAGCAATAAAGGTTAAAGGATAGCTAGCGCGGGTATTTTCGGTCAAAGTAGCATCATCTAAATCTAATAAGCGGGTATTAGGGTCAAAGATGACATTTTCAAGCAAGGTGCCAAAGCGGTGAGTTGTGGAGTAAATTTGCGGTTCGGCTTCCTTTGAAAGTTTAATAACTTTAGCATAGCAGCCACCTTCAAAGTTAAATACGCCGTCTGCGTCCCAGCCGTGTTCATCATCGCCGATTAAACCTCTGTGCGGGTCAGCGGAAAGGGTGGTTTTACCAGTGCCGGAAAGACCAAAGAAAACAGCGCTATCGCCTTTATCACCGACATTAGCAGAGCAGTGCATTGTCATAATACCTTTTTGCGGTAAAAGATAGTTCATAACTGTAAAAATGGATTTTTTAGATTCACCGGCGTAAGCAGAACCGGCAATAATAACCATTTTCTTTTTAAAGTTGATTTCTATTGCGGTTTCGCTTGCGGTGCCGTCTGTGGCGGGGTCAGCTTTTAAGCCCGGCAAAAAGACAACCGTAAATTCAGGAATAATTTTTGTAATTTCTTCTCTTGAAGGTTCAATAAACATATTGCGGGCAAAAATATTATGCCAGGCATATTCGTTTATAACGCGGATAGCAAGGCGGGATTTTTCTGCCGCACCGACATAAGCATCTCTAACAAATAAATCTTTATCTTCAACATATTTTTGTGCTTTTTTGAAAAGTTTTTCAAAGTTTTCTTCGCTGATAGCCTTATTGCCTTTATGCCACCAAATAGTATTTTTGGTTTCTTCGGTTTCAACAAAGAATCTATCGTTTGGTGCGCGGCCGGTTAATTTGCCGGTTTCAACACACAAAGCACCGCCGTGGGTTATATTGCCTTCCCCTCTTTTTAAGGATTCTTCGGCAAGTGCTTCACTTGTCAAGTTCCAATAAATTGTTTTGTTTGTTTTTAAGCCCGAATTTTCAAAAGCATACTGGCTTTTAAGGGCATTTGGATCAATCTTTATCATTTGTTTTACCATTCCTTCTTTATAATTTTATTTCCAATCTTTAGTTCACCTGTGGCGTTTTTATCAAGAGCCCATTTAATTCTCTTGATACCTTCCACAATATTTTCCTTACCGGCGCAGTAGCTTATTCTTAAATAACCGTCCACGCCGAAGGGTGCGCTTGGCATTGTCGCCACCAAAACTTTTTCAAGTAAGAAGGCAGACATCTCAAGCGAACTTTTATTATAATAACTAAAATCTACCAAGCAATAAAATGTTCCGTCGGAAACATTGGCTTTGATATTAGGGATTTGGCTTAATTCTTTAAGCAAGATATCCCTGTTTGTTTCAAGAGTTTTTTGTAAATCTTTAATAAAATCCTGGTCTTTTTGTAAAGCGGCAAGCGCGCCGACTTGGCTGATATCGCTGGTGCAAGAAGTTGTTTGCGCTTGCATGCGGCCCATGGCTTTAATCATTTCGGTATTGGTGCTTACAGCCCAGCCGATTCTAAGACCTGTTAAACCAAATAATTTTGAAACGCCGTTAATTGCAACAATATTATCAGGATTTTTTGCGTAAGCAAACGGGCTTGGTGCTTTTTTACCGCCGAAAACAAGCTGGTGGTAAATATCATCAGTCATAAGCCAGATATTTTTTTCTTCGCAAAGTTCAACTAAATTTTTAATAAAATCTGCTTCAAACAAAATGCCGGAAGGATTGTTCGGGCTGTTAAACATTATGGCTTTTGTTTTAGGGGTAATTGCGGCTTTAATTTCTTCAAATTTAACTTTAATACCTTGGGCAGGTTTTACAACAACAGGTGTTCCGCCGACAAGTTTGACCATTTCCGGATAACTTACCCAATAGGGAGCAGGAAAAATGACTTCATCACCCGGGTTTACCGCGCATAAAAGAAAATTGTAAATCGCTTGTTTTGCCCCACCGGTAATAATAACATTTTCCTTTGTGATATCTTTGCCGTATTGCTCTTTTGTATAGGCGCAAACAGCTTCTTTAAGTTCCGGCAACCCGGAGGCCGGGGAATATTTAATTTTACCGCTTTGAACTTTAGCAAGCATGGCTTCCACAGCGCCTTTAGGGGCAAGTTCAACAGGTTCCCCCCCGCCTAAGTGAACAATAGGTTCACCGGCTTTTTTTAGAGCGGCTGCTTTGGCATTTAATTTTAAGGTTGGCGAATCGCCAATAACACCGGATAAAATACTTAAATTCATTATTAGACCACCTTTTTTGTGATATACTGCCTTTTTAATATTATACTTTATATTTTTTATACTTTACAATCTTGCCAAAGATAATATACAATAAAGATATGAAAAAGACTATTTTAATAATGTTTACTTTTATTGTTGTTTATTTGGGGTTAATGTATTTGGCCGAGAAGAAATATAATTATGATTGGTCGCCTTACCCACAGCAGCAACAGGCTGTTAATAAAGAAAAAAGACCTTTAGAAACAGAGGTTTTGCCCTCTTCTCAAAAGGACCCTACAATACAAGATTCTGTTATAACTCAAGGTATTTTGCCTGCGGAAAATAAAAATTATTTATCAAACGGGCATAATGAAGATTTACAGGAAAACGCTGAGCCCACACAAGATAAAACACCGGAAGAAGGCCAAACTTCTGAGCAAATTGAAACTGCCCCGCAAGCAAATACTGCGCAAAATATTTCCACTGAAACAAAACCTTTAACTCTTAAGGAAAAACTTGCGGAAAAAAATTTAGTAGATATTGAAACTTTACCTGTAAAAATATTTTTAGATTTAAAATATGCTACCGAAAATAATTTTACCGGTAAAAAACTTTATAAAAAAGCAAAATGCTATCTTAAAAAACCGGCCGCTTTGGCCCTGGCAAAAGCTGCTAAAGCCGCTTTAAACGCAGAAGAGCCCTTTTATTTATGTGTTTATGATTGTTATAGGCCCGCAAGCGTTCAAAAAATATTAGTTAACAATGCTACTGAACCGGGCTTTGTTTCAAGAGTATCAAATCATAGTAGAGGTATGGCTATTGACCTTGGCCCTTGTGATGAAAACGGCGAGGCGCTTTTAACCCCGACGGAATTTGATACCTTCTCCCCCCTTTCCGCTGCTTATTATCAAGGCGATGAAATACCGCAAATTGCTACTAACAACAGAACTGCCTTACAAAAAGTTATGAAAGAGGCAGGTTTTAAAACTATCTCAAAAGAGTGGTGGCACTTTGATTATAAAAATGCCAAAAACGAAGAAATTTTAAATATAAAATTTTAAACTCTTTTAAAGAAAAATCCTTTATAATATTTTCCGAGTATTGCCTATCTGGCAAACAATGCCAAAGCGTTAAATACTCGGATTTTTATTGCTTTTATTTCTGCGCAAACAAGTTTTTAACAAAAAACTTGATTTTCAAAAAAAAAAAAAATACAATTTAGTATCTTTAAAAAATATAGGAAAAATAAAATGAAAAATACAAAAGCCTTTACTTTAATTGAAGTACTTGTTGTAGTTTTAATTATCGGTATTTTGGCGGCTATTGCCGTTCCGCAATACCAAAAAGCAGTAGATAAAAGCAGAGCAAGCCAACTGCTAATGACTTCTAAATCCTTATATGACGCAAGTAAATTTTATCAATTACAAAACGGCGCTTATGCCACAAAAATGGAAGATCTTGATATAAACTTTGGTAATATAAACGGCGCAGAACTTAATCTTGATGATGGTTCCCAATGTGTATTAAACGGGCAATATTATGTCTATTGTATTAGAACTAATCCTTATATATCTATCGTTAGACATTATCACACTAATATACTTGAATGTTATTCTTACGGTTCAAGTAATCCAAGAGGAGATTCTGTTTGTCAATTAATTACCGGGGCTGACAATTATTACCCAGGTTGTAATAATGGTTGCCGCATCTACGCAACAGAAAATTAATCTAACAAATACCCAAAACTATTGCGCGGTTTTTTGGTAGTTTTGTATAATAATTTTCTACGACTGCGCGCCTATAGTTCAATGGATAGAGCGTCGGCCTCCGAAGCTGGAGATGTCGGTTCGACTCCGACTAGGCGCACTTTTTTTACTTCGTCTTTTGAGCTATTTTTAATTTTTAAAAAATTTCGGATACGCGGGGTTGCCACCCGCTCTAGGTATACCTCATTTTTTAAATCGTTTTTTCTTTTTTTGAAAGAAAAAACTAATTAAAAATAGTCTCAAAATACTTGTAAAATATTTTTATCTAGCGCACTTTTTTACTGCAGCTTTTGCATTTATAGTGCGTTGCAACCTCAGTCGGATACTTCGGCCTGCCGGCACTCACACAGTATACTCTTCCTCGGTTGCGCCTGCTCTAAATGCAAAATCTTTGAAAAATTATTTGCTATGTAATACTCGTCATTTACAGTGCTCGCCGCACGGGCAAACGGGAATCTCGTCCGCTAAACAAAATCGTCATTCCCGAAGGTCTTTGTCTGGAATCTCGTCTTATTAAATAGTTTCAAAATATTTTTAATTTAAGCGATAGCGCACCGCATTTGCATCTGATGCAAAATTTATACCCATTGATTTACAAACATCCGTAGCTAATTTATCTGAAGTAGAAGCATAACAATAAAAAACACCATTCCAAGTGCTTGTAGGAGCAAAAGCAAAATCATGGTTATAGGTGATAGAAAGTGTCTCATCTTCGCCATAATCCATAATTACTTGATAGACACTAGTAGAACAACGCCACTTATTAGGGCAATCCAATTCTATGCCTAATTCTGCTATACTTTCCGCATATCTGTTATTTGTTAAGTAAAATAATTCTTGTGCATCATGAATAGCGCGAGCATAAATTATACCTTGTGATAAACTACTTTTTAATACAGCTTTTTGATATTGAGGAACAGCAATGGCAGCAAGTATTCCAATTATTAAAACGACGACTAATAACTCTATTAATGTAAATGCGCGGTTTTTCATACTTTTTTACCTCTTTAAATGATTAAATTATAAAAGTAGTTTATCAAAAAAAAAAAAATAAGCAACTCCCCTTTCAACTCTTCTTCCTACAAAAAACCCGCTATCTTTTTCTTTGAAAAAGTGTTTTATTTGTTACTCTTTTTGCCAAATTTGTTTTGCCACACAATACCCCACCCCTTACCCCTCCCCTCTTTTAAAAAGAAGGGAGGGAAATGAGAAGAAAAGCCTTCGCAAACAAGTTTTTAACAAAAAACTTGATTTTCAAAAAAAAAAAATAAAATTTAAATTGTGAAAGAAATACCCCACACCTAACCTCTCCCCTCTTACTTTTAAGAAGGGAGAGGAATGGGTGGAAAATTAAAATTCGGAGAAAATAAAATGAAATCAAATAAAGCATTTACACTTATTGAATTGTTAGTAGTCGTTCTTATTATCGGTATTTTAGCGGCTATTGCTGTGCCACAATATGCAACATCAGTAAAACTTTCTAAAGTCAGATCTCTTTTACCAATAGCAAAAGCCGCTTATGAGGCAAATCAAATTTTCTATCTAAATACAGGAACTTACACCAATGAAATAGATAAATTAGATATAAGCATAGATTATACTGAAACTTCTGAAATTAAAAGCGGAAAAACTACTTATACAGGTTATCATACACCTTGGGGAAAATTATGGATAAACAATGCAAGTGCAGTAAATTCCTTAGATGTAGAAGATGTCGTAATTGATTATGGCTATTCAGCAAATTTAAATGGACAATCCTATGGTGTTTGTTATGGTAATAATCAAATTTGTTCAAAATTCGGTGGAATAATTATGGTAAACGAAGAGGATCATAACTCCGGCACAAATGTTTATTATATGACGATATAAAGACTTGAATTTATATCCCAAAAGCCGAAGCAAATGCTTTGCGAGGATTTTGCGTTTAGAGAAGCACAAAGCGGTGGAGATTCCCGACAAAGACTTTCGGGAATGACGAATTAATAGGGCACGAGTTTTTGCGAGGATTTTTGTGGATATTTTAATACTTAATAGAGCAAATACTTTGCGAGGATTTTTTAGGTGTGTTAGCAACACACCGACCTATTTTTTATTTTCTTTAAGACGAGGTATACCTAGAGCGGACGGCAGTCCCGCGTATCCGAAGTCTTAAAAAAATAAAAAAGAGGAAAAAAGCCGAAGCAAAGAAAGATTAGAAGACCATTTCCCAGGGCCTAGTCGTCAGCACAAATTTCACCCTTCTATTACAAGCCCTAGCTTCAGGACTATCAGACTTAACTAAAGGATGGTGCTTGCCATAACCATAGGTCTTAATAGAATCAGAATAAACATCACGGCTTACAAGATAACTCTTAATTGCATTGGCACGGGCGCTTGAAAGCCAATCATTATATTCATCACTACCGACCTCATCGGTATGCCCTTCAATAATTAATTTATATCTTCTGTCCGTGGTCATTATTTGGGCCACTTTATCTAAAACTTCATACCCACTAGGCAAAAGAACTATACCGTCAAATTCAAAATCAACACTAGGAATTTTGCGGGATTTAATAATTTCTTCCACGCTTTGTTTGCGCAAGCGGTCCTCATCGGCGCGTTCGGGGCAGATTGCGCTTAAAGTAAATTTATCATTAACATTGCTTTCTCTTGTGCCGGAATTAATACACCCGGCGCATAAAACGCTTAAGACTAAAACTGAAAAAATTGAAATTTTCATAAAAAAACCTCCGATATTTTTATTATACAAAAACTAGCAAATATAGCAAAACTTTTATTTCCTTTTTAAAGTCAAGTTATCCACATTTTTGCGTTTTTTTGGCCCTTTTTTGGCAAAATCCACAGATTTTTAAGAAATTTGGACCTATTGACAATTAACATTTTAAAGCCCTGTGGATAACCTAATTTTTATGTGGATAACCTAATTTTTAAGTTTTTTATAAAATCTTATAAAACCCTTTCTAAACACCCTTTTTTAAGACGAAAAACCTACTAACTGTTTTAGATAATAAAAAATAAAAATGTCTAACTATATTTCGTTAAATATTTTGTGGATAAGTCCTATTGAAAAATGGAAAAAAACAGAAATTTTTTGTATTCTAAAGCCAATTTCTCAAAAAGTTATCCACATTTCCGGATTATTTTAATATTTTTACTTTTTGGGCCCATTTTTTGCCCGCAAAAACACCGCTTATTTTAACTTTTTTAGCTTCCGGCAGTAAAACTTTTAAATGGGCAGAATCTTCATCATAAGTCAAAACAGGCGGCGCAAATTTAATTTGCGTTGGCATAAAATCAAGCGCGCTATAAGTTGTTAAAACTTGTAAATAAAAAGGAATTTCCTGCGCAATTTCTTTTGGCAAGACAGGTTTTATTTTTTTAATTTCCGGCAAATAATTTAAAAAATATCTTAAATCAAATTGCTCAAAAGTGGCTTTATCATTTATTTGAAAAAAGAAATTTACCATAGGTTCTAAACCGGCAGCAATAAATATATTTTGTAAATTTATAATGTTTGCTTTCTGCGAAATAGCAAAAAGGCGCGGTTGTTTTTTTGTATTTGTATTTAACAGAGGTAAAGCGGTTGTATTATCCAAAATAATACCTAAATTTGAAAAATAGTTTGCTTCTTTATTTAAAGAATTTAAAGCAAGCAAAGCAAAATTATTTTTGGCAAGTATTACTTTTTTTGAAGGTTCATTTTCCCCTTTATAATTTAATTCAAAGAAGGCAAAAATATCTTCTAAAAATTTATCAAATTGTTCTTGGGTTAAACTCTCCTTTTCAAATTTAAAAGCAGCAATTAAAGCTTGCGGATTTGTAGTTTTATTATCGTAAAACATCCCTCTTAAATTTTCTATTGTATATTCATTTGTATCAAAGATAAACACTAAAGGGGTGCGGTCGCAAGTTTGATAATCAGAGGGATAAAGAATATGTATTTTTACTTTTTCAGAAGAGTCTGCCACTTTAAAACCGCTGATAATTTCCCCCTGTTCTCTTAAAGCAATACGAATATCTCCCCCGGCAAAAAGCGGAGTAAAAACTAAAACAAAAAAGGAAAAAGCACACAAAAACTTTTTCATAAATTAACCTCTATTTAATAAGTAAACTGATATCTTTTGCGCCAACACTATGCGTTAAAGCACCCATAGAAATTACATCAACGCCCGTCTTACAATATTCTTCTAAATTATTTTGATTAATACCGCCGGATGCTTCAACAAGGGCTTGCTTATTTATAACTTTTAGCATCTTTTTTATTTCAGCCGGAGTCATATTATCAAGCATAATAATATCGGCTTTAGCAAGCAGGGCTTCTTTTACTTCTTTTAAATTTTTTACTTCAACTTCAATTTTAGGCGTGTGGCCGATTGCCGCGCGGATTTTTGAAACAGCCTGCTTTATACCGCCTGCTGCTGCGATATGATTATCTTTTATCAAAACTCCGTCTGATAAACTCATGCGGTGGTTTTTGGCACCGCCAACTCTAACGGCATATTTATCAAATTTGCGAAACCCGGGCAAACTTTTGCGCGTATCAACAAGCATAACGCCGTATTTTTTTGCAATTTTATTTAATTCATAAGATTTGCTTGCAATAGCACTCATGCGTTGCATAAAATTTAAAGCGGGCCTTTCGGCTTTTAAAATGCTTAAAGTTTTGCCTTTTACCTGCGCGATAACTTGGCCTTTTTTAACAAGCGCGCCATCTTGTTTTAAAATTTTAAAATCAATTTTACCGTCAACATATTCAAAAACATCTTTTGCAACAAGCGTGCCGCAAACTATCATATCTTCTTTAGCAATAAAAGAAGCGGTGCTTCTATCTTTTTCGGTAAAAATATTATCTGAGGTTATATCGCCAAGGCCCATATCTTCTTCTATGGCAAGGGCTATAATTTTATCTATCATTTTTGTGCTCCTTTAAACATTGCCTTAATTGATTTTAAAGCGGAAGTGGCAACTTTTTCGTCAACTTTTACTTGTGGGATATCAGTGCTATCTTTTAAAATTTCCAAAATATCTTCCAGTTTATTTAACTTCATTTGTGCGCAAGTTCTGCCTGTCGGTAAAAAAGTTTTTGTTGGATTTTGTTGCTCTAAAACGGCAATTATACCGCGCTCACTTAAGACGGCAAAAATCTCTGCGGAGGTTTCTTTAACATATTTAAGCATTGCGCTTGTGCTGCCGCAAAAATCAGAGGCTTGGCAAACTTCTTTTCTACATTCCGGATGGCAAATAATTTTTGCCTGCGGATATTTTTGTTTAATAATTTCAATATCTTTAAGCGTATATTTATCGTGAACGCAACAAGTGCCGCCTGCGGCAATAATTTGTTTATTAATGCCTTTAGCCTGAAGGAAAGCCCCAATATTTTGTGCCATAAAAATATCTGGCAAAAAAACAATTTGCTTAAAAGAACTGTTTGCTACGATATCAAAAACATTGGCAGAGGTGACGCAAACATCACACAAAGCCTTAACTTCGGCCGTGCTGTTTATATAACAAACAAACTGCGCTTTAGGATACTCTTTTTTTAATTCTTTAACTTCTTCAGCGGTGATACTTTGCGCAAGAGAGCAGCCCGCATAAGTCGGCGGAAGAAAAACTTTTTTTGTAGGATTAACAAGTTTAGCAGTTTGCGCCATAAAACTTACGCCGCAAAAAATAAGAATCTCTTGGCTGGCCTCGGCCGCTTTTTTGCTTAAGCCATAAGAATCGCCAACCTCATCGCTAACGCCAAAAATAATTTCCGGCGAACAATAATAATGAGTTAGGATTAAAGCCTTTTTCTGCTTTTTAAGCGTGTTTATTTGACTTGTAAGCGGAGCAATCTGGCGGCAATAATCCAAAGAATATTTTTGGCCATCGGGACGGGTAATCTGCCCTAAAACTCCGTAAAGTCTTTTGGCTTCTTGCTCAAGCAAATTTTCGTTCATAACAAATCTAGTTTACTGAAACAGGATGTTTTGCCGGTTTTGCTGTTTTAGTTTCAGAAGAACTTATTGTTGTAGTAGTAGTTGTTGTATTTTTAATTTGTTCGGCATAAGGAACATCACTTTCATAATCATATTCCGGGGCGACGAGCAAATCAAATTCTTCATCATAAATACCATTGGCAGATTTTGAAACATTGCCGTTTTTGCCATTGCTGCTGTTTTGAGTTTGAGCAGAATAGCAACCCAAAACAAATAAAGTTGCAAGTATAACTAAAATATATTTCATAGGACCTCCGTTATCTATATTTATATTTTACATTATAACAACGATATTTTGTATTATTTTTTTGCTATAATCAAATTATGAAAAGAATTTATACCTTAATGGCTTTTATTTTACCCCTGTGCGCTTGCGCAGGGATGAGTTCGTTTGACGGAAATTCTACAAAACAATGGATAGTTATAGAATCTTCCAAGCAAGACCTTGAAGGCAAAACTATTGATGTTTGCTATCGCCTTGATGTGCGCTTTAACCCGGAGGAAGCAACCCAAAGATTTGACAGCGATAAGGCCTGTATAACAAAATGCTGCTGGTATAGCGAAACAAGACAAATCAACTTACACCTAAACGCAGATTTCGCCAAAGAACTTGCCCAAACGGGACAGGCAAATAAATATAATGTTGATGACTTAACTTTCAATGTCCGCTATTCCAATTTGCTTAATACGATACACGCTTCCGTTAAGCCGAGTTTTGTTATGCGCTCTAACGGGTTAATTAACCTTGATTATTCCGTTATGTCCGACACCGCAGGTTTGTTAAAAATTGACCTAGGCGATTTGAAAGTTAAAGATTATTCCCAAGAAGAAGAGGACGGCCACAAAGGTTCCTATTTATATAAAGACCAAGAAAGCTCTATGAACGAGCACCAACAGGCCATTGATGAATTAAAAGAATTATCCGGCATTGATACCGGCAAAACGCCCGGCGAACAAGTTGTAGAAAAAGTGGAAACAACTATTCAGGAAGAACAAGCCGTTTTACAAAATCAAAAAACTGTTATAGGCACTTTACAAACAAGAGAATCTTTGGAAGCAGAGCAAAAAGCCCTTCAAGAACAAAATGCCAAATTACAGGCTTCTTTACAACAAACAGTAAATACTATTAATTCCAAAACTTACGACTTAAGCGACCCTGCCCAACGCCAAGAATTGTTGGAAAAGAAACTTGCTTATGAAAGAACACAAGCCGTTCTTTTATTAAAACAATTCTATCAACAAGATATTGATAATTATGTCCGCTATATTGATAAACAGCAAGCCGCAAAAGGTAATGTCTTGCTTGCTAATGACAGACAATGGCAAGCCACTAAAGTCGGATATCCTGTTTACAGAATAACTTGTAATGTAAAAGGTAAACTTGGCAAAACACAAAATTCTATGAAAGATTATCCTATTTCTTGCGGAACTTATGAAGTTGACCTTGACGAAAAAACTGTTTCGCCAAAAGATATTACCGCAATTACTATCGTAAATAAAGATTATTTGTATTAATCTTTAAACTTATTTTACAAAAGAACTACGGGCAAAAGTCCGTGGTTTTTTATAATCAATTTAGTATTTTTAAAATATTTTTAGAAAAAATTTTTTATCTTATTGTAGAACCAGGATTTTTATAATATTCGGCAATATGTCCACTACTATTTATCCAAGCAACAGTAGCCCCGGATGTATGATATTTTTCTGTAAAGCCAAGTCCCAAACAAATATCTTTGGCTTGCGTATTTTGTTTTGCAGCACAAATAAAATCTCCTTCCGGAAAATGAATTTGAATAAAATAAAAACCATCTTTATAATTTCTGCCTGCATACATACTTTTATCATCATTGGAAATACGCCAATAAAAATCACCACCTTGATAATATTGATTGTGTTTAGTTATTGAATAAGGAAATTTAAAATCAAGTTCAGATAAATTTGCAGTATAACGACCGTTAGTCATAAAAAATATCGTTTCCGCAGTATAAATATCTTTTAGTATATTATATACTTCCGATGCTCTGCTTTTTTCTACAGCCTTTTCATACTGAGGCAAGGCAATAGCCGCTAAAATACCAATAATTAAAACAACAACTAATAATTCTACTAGAGTGAAACCCTTTACTTTTTTATCTATCATAATTTAAACCTCTATGTACAAAAGCTTCTTTGATATTTTTTATACTTAACCATAAAATAGTATGATATAAGAAATTACACTTGTAACATACTCCTTTTTCTATATTAATAGTATAGCTTATATATATTATTTTTTCAAGGAATCAATTTGTATTAATATTTAAACTTGTTTTAAAAACCACGGGCAAAAGTCCGTGGTTTTTTATTGCCATTTTAATCGGGCTTTGCCTTAAATATATTTGAACCCAAACAAAAAACTTGCTTTTCAAAAAAAAAAAAATAAAATTTGATATGTTCAAATATTGATAAAAAATGGAGAAAAATATTTATGAAATCAAAAAAAGGTTTTACACTTATTGAAATTTTAGTAGTTGTTTTAATAATCGGTATTTTAGCTGCTATCGCCTTGCCACAATATAAAAAATCTGTTTTAAAAAGCGGTCTTGCACAAGCAATTATAACAGCAAGAGATTTACATAATGATCAGGAAGATTATTATTTAGCAAATGGCAAATATGCATCTTCTAAAGCAGAATTAGATAAAGAATTTACCTGTCCTAAAAACTATACTTGTGAAATAACAAATTCAAAAATAGAAGTTTATAAATCTAATAACACACATTTATCAATAATATATCGCCATAATAATACTCAACACCGACTAGCAGGGAAATTTTATTGTTGGGCATACTCCAGTGATTCAACGGCTGTAAGTATATGTAAAAATTTAAGCAAAAACTCAGACACAGCTACTGGAGAATTTTGGACTTATCTAAATTAAATTTTCAAATTAGTATAAGCAAAGCAAATGCTTTGCGAGGATTTTTTAGGTGCGATAAATCGCACCGTCCTATTTTTTATTTTCTTTAAGGCAAGGTATACCAAGAGGGGCTGGCAAGCCCGAGTATCCGAAAAGTTCAAATATAATAAAACAGAGCAAAATGTTTTTGCGAGGATTTTGCGTTTAGAGAAGGCTTGCCGAGCGAAAAAATTTTAATTACATCAAAGCAAATATATTTTGCAAGGATTTTTTAGGTGCGATAAATCGCACCGACCTATTTTTTATTTTCTTTAAGACGAGGTATACCAAGAGGGGACGGCAGTCCCGAGTATCCGAAAAGTTCAAATATAATAAAACAGAGCAAAATGTTTTTGCGAGGATTTTGCGTTTAGAGAAGGCTTGCCGAGCGAAGTATATCACGAGGGGGTGGCAACCCCGTATATATGAGCGAGGCATAACGCACTATAAACGCAAAAGCCGAAGCAAGAAAAAAGACCTTCTTTATCAGAAGGCCTTTTTTCTTGGAACAAAATGAAATTACATCATTCCCATTCCGCCCATACCCGGCATAGCGCCATGGATGTGTTCGTCTTTCTTTTCCGGCTTATCTGCGATAAGGGCTTCGGTCAATAAAACGGTGCCGGCGATAGAAGCTGCATTTTCTAAAGCGGTGCGGACCACTTTAACCGGGTCAACAACACCTGCTTTAAGCAAGTCTTCATAAGTATCGGTTTCGGCATTAAAGCCCTCATTACCTTTTAAAGTGCGGACTTTTTCAATTACGACTGCGCCGTCAAGGCCGGAGTTTTCGGCAATTTGTCTAAGTGGGGCGCTTAAAGCCTTTCTAACAATATTGATACCGGTTTGTTCATCTTCGTTTACTGCTTTAAGACCTTCTAAGGCTTTTTCACAGCGGAGTAATGCTGTGCCACCGCCGGGGACTAAACCTTCTTCAACGCCTGCTCTGGTTGCGTTTTTGGCATCTTCAACTTTTGCTTTTTTGGCTTTTAACTCGGTTTCGGTTGCAGCACCGACATTGATAACTGCTACACCGCCGCTTAATTTTGCCAAGCGTTCGTGAAGTTTTTCTTTGTCATAATCTGAGTTAGAAAGTTCAATTTGTTTGCGGATTTGGGCGGCTCTTTCTTCAACTGCGCCTTTTTTACCATTTCCGTTAACAATGGTTGTATTTTCTTTTGTGATGATAACGCGTTTTGCTTTACCGAGCATTTCAGGGGTTGCGTTTTCAAGTTTAAGACCGCGTTCTTCGCTGATAACTTCACCGCCGGTTAAAACTGCGATATCGGCAAGCATTTCTTTTCTTCTATCACCGAATCCGGGGGCTTTAACTGCACAACCTTTTAAGGTGCCTCTTAAGCGGTTAACAACTAAGGTGGCAAGAGCTTCGCCGTCAACATCTTCGGCGATAATTAAGAATTGTCTGCCGCTTTGGACAATCTTTTCAAGCAAAGGTAAAAGTTCATTCATAGAAGAAACTTTTTTATCGGTAATGATAATTGCGCAATCTTCCAAAACACATTCCATTCTTTCGGAATCGGTTACGAAATAAGGAGAGATATAACCTCTGTCAAATTGCATACCTTCAACAACTTCCAAAGTGGTATCGGCGGTTTTGCCTTCTTCAACGGTGATAACACCTTCAAAACCGACTTTATCCATAGCCTCGGCAATTAAATCACCGATAACTTTATCATTGGCGGAAATTGTAGCAATTTGTGCTTTTTCCTGTTTGGTTTTAACAGGTTTTTGCATTTTTTTGAGTTCTTCTTTTACTGCAACGACGGCTTTTTCAATACCTTTTTTAACAAAAGTCGGGTTTGCACCGGCAGTAATATTTTTGATACCTTCATTAAGCAAAGCGCTTGCTAAGACGGTTGCGGTTGTTGTGCCGTCGCCTGCGATATCATTTGTTTTAGAGGCGACTTCGCGAATTAATTGTGCGCCCATATTTTCAAATTTATCTTCAAGTTCAATATCTTTTGCAATGGTTACGCCGTCGTCAATAATTAAAGGTGAGCCGAATTTTTTATCCAAAACTACGCTTCTGCCTTTAGGCCCTAAAGTGACCCGCACTGCGGAGGCAACTTTTTCAATGCCGGTTTTCATTTTGCTTCTTGCATCTTCTGAAAAAATAATTTGTTTAGCCATAATTTTTATACTCCTTTATTTACCCCAAAATACCAAGAATTTCATCTTGGTGCATAATTAAATATTTTTCTTCTTCCATTTTGATTTCGGTGCCGCTGTATTTGCCATAAAGCACTTTATCACCCACTTTTACATCCATCGGGAGTCTTTCGCCTTTTTTATTTAAGGCGCCGGGACCTACGGCAACAACTTTGCCTTCCATAGGTTTTTCTTTTGCGCTATCGGGTATAATAATACCCCCGCGGACAACTTCCTTAGGTTCAATGGGACTTATAATTACTCTATCGCCTAAGGGTTTAATTTTAATATTAGCCATTTTGTATCCTCCATAAAAAAAATTATAATTGGCAATTAATGCCCCTTACTGCTAATTTAGCATTATTTTTTATTTTTGTCAATCTATTTGTTGGATTGCTAATTATCTGCCCGTCGTAAAACGGGAAAATAAAGTTTGAAGAAAAGTCTTTTCTTTTGGTGCTACGATTTTGATAACAACACAAGAAACATTATCTTTGCCGTCATTATGAGCAGCCACTTGGACAATTTCCTGTGCTATTTTACCGGCAGAAA
Source organism: Elusimicrobiaceae bacterium (assembly GCA_045612285.1). GTDB lineage: Bacteria > Elusimicrobiota > Elusimicrobia > Elusimicrobiales > Elusimicrobiaceae > Proelusimicrobium. Next base: position 22,733 of record JAZKYS010000017.1, on the reverse strand, counting down.
TATCCTTTTTCATAATTTCTTCTATACCGGCATCATTAAGGCCTTTATTGACCCCGTCGGAACAAAGCATATAAACATCGCCGATACGCGGTTCTATTAAAATAGCATCACAAAGAGAATCTGCTTTTAAACCAAGCGCTTTTGTTAGAATATTTTGTATGCGGGATTTTTCTGCTTCCTCTTTAGTCATAAGACCTTTTTGGACTTGCTCCATAACATAGGAGTGGTCTTCTGACACTTGAGAAAGAGCATTATCTCTATAAAGGTAAATCCTGCTATCACCGATATGAACAGCAGCACAATTATTATTATCTTCAAAATAAAGTGCGCTTAAAGTTGTGCCCATACCACGCCTTTTATAATTCTCACTTGCTAGGGTAAATATTTTGGCATTGGCAATAAAACCTGCGTATAAAACTTTACGGCAAATAAGCGGCAGTTGCGGTTCAAATTCATCAGGAATATTGATTTTTTTATCTCTTAAATCACTTAAAGTTTGGCGTAAAATGCTAACTGCTATATTACTGGCAATTTCCCCGCTGTTATGCCCCCCCATGCCGTCGGCAACAGCACCAAGGCAAAGCTCCGGCGCGATTAAAACGCTGTCTTCGTTTTTTTCTCTTATCTTACCTATATCGCTATAAGATGCTAGTTCTATATCAAAGTCCATTTTTCCTCTTTATAAGCAAAAACTTCTATAATATACGCAATTAAACCGTATATAATCAAAGCTACTATTATTAGCATAACAGAACCGTTCTTTTGGTAATCTTTTAACTCGTCAAACGGCTGTTTTATGCTATAACGCCATAAGATATTGTCTATCAATTCGGGCGTTATGTTTGGTGTTGAATTGATTTTATAAAGTAATTCTCTTGGTTCTTCGTTTAAGGTAATTAATAAAGGTTTAGCAGGTGTTTCTTTTTCTTTATTATCAAGATTTTGTTGCTTTGCCAAATCAATATTTTTTTGAGAATCATTATCTAAGGCTTTGGCCTTATATTCTTCAGTTATTTCAGCGAGTAAAGAATGGTCCTCTAACTGAGCTTTTAAATAGTAAACATTACCGCTAACCTGATATAAGAAAACCGCTGTTATTGCTGCCACAAAAAGCATAGCACTTAGCATACGCATAAAGGAACTGTTATTAAATAACAGGCTCACACACGCCGCCGCGCACAAAGCAAACAATACATAAAAAGCCATAACACTTAAAGGCCCTATTATAGAATTAGCAGGATCGGCAAATTTATATACTAATACAAAACTAGCCATAAAAAGCAATACAGAAACAATCTTAAACGGAAAAGGCAAGGTTTCCTTATCGTTTAATTTTATTGCTATTGCGCCTAACAAAAAGGAATAAATAAGTAAACTTACAGGAGCATTAAAAGCTATTGTAGAGGTGCTTTGTGATAAATCAAAAACGCCTGTTATATAAGATATAACCGCCACAGCCAAAATCACTAAAACGGATTTTTTAACCAATTTAAAGAAGGCCATTGCCACAAGTAAAACCAAAAAAATTACAGCCAAAGATAAAATAATTGTATTTTGGGTAAAGAACTGAGGATCTATTAAAGCCTTTGACAAAAGCAATACAATATTATTTTCTGTATTCATTTGGGCATTAAATACGGACACTAAAGAACCAAGTTTCAAAAACAAGGCAGCGGCACTAATCATCATAAAGCCAACAATAACAACAGAAATAGCACTCTTCTTTATAAAAGAACGCAAAGTTTTTATATAAGATTTAGAGGGCTTTGTCAAAGTAGAACCGCGGTTAATGTTAAATTTATTAGATCTAGTTTCACCCACAGTTGGCATAAAAGTTTGAATATTATTTGCCCTTTTTATAGGTTGGATATCATCACTATAATTTCTTACCACTGGGGATTGGGACCTGGATTTTAAAGTAGCTTTTGAAGGTTCTTCCTGTTTGCTTAAACGCAAACCGACTTCTTCTGAAATATTTAAACCTTTATTTAAAGCCAGTTTTTCATCTTCTCTTGATTTTTTAAAGAAAAGTAAGGCCTCTTGGGCACTTTGGAATCTGTCTTCCGGTTTTTTAGCCATTAATTTATTAACAGCCAGGACAAGCCAAGCAGGAATATTACTTCTGTAAGTTAAAATATCCGGCACAGGCGTATTAATATGCTTTTGTATAATTTCCATAGAATTTTTGCCCGTAAACGGATATTTGCCTGTTAAAACATAAAATAAACTTGCCCCAAGAGCATATAAATCTGTTCTGGCGTCTATCGGCCTGCCTAAAGCCTGCTCCGGTGAGATAAAATAAGCAGTTCCGGCAAGTTCTGTTGTTTTGGCAACACCCTTTTCTTTATCAACTTTTTTAGCAATACCGAAGTCAACAATTTTTGGTTCAAGTTTTTTATTAATTAAAATGTTAGAAGGTTTAATATCTCTGTGAATAATGCCTTTTTGATGGGCGGCATCTAAACCTTGTAAAATACCGCAAAAAGCATCTACAATAAAAGAAAGCGGCAAATTGGGGCGGCGGCGAACAATAGAAGATAAACTTTCCCCTTCTATATAGGACATCACGATAAAATGATAGCCCTTTTCTTTGCCCACATTATAAACGAAAACGATATTAGGATGGTCAATTTCGGCAATAGCCCGGGCTTCCGTTAAAAATAACCCGACAGCTTTTTTATCATCAGCAAGGGCAGGACTTAAAATTTTAACACAAACGATTCTGTCTAAAGCCTTATGTTTAGCTTTAAAAACGCTACCCATACCGCCTTCGGCAATCTTTTCTAAAATTACACATCCGCCGATTTCTTGCCCGACCAAATCCACATGACGGCTTGGGGCAGATGCTGGATTATCCGGTATTGAAGAAGCCGATGCCCCTGTGGAATTAACAGAGCCCGAGGCGCTTTTTTGTGCTGAATTTTGCTGATTCTCTGGTGCCATATTCTTTATTTATTTCCTTCAAAATATTCTGCTGACAATCTAAAAAGCTCTTTAATTTCAGAAAGTTTTTCTAAAGGCAAGCGGATACCTTTTTTGGTCCAACCGGTATAGGTTTCATCTTCTTGCCATTGGCGTATATCAATACCTTTACTGGTATTAAAAGAACTTACCCTTAAAACGATAGCAAGGCCTTGTCTTCTGGCGTATTTACCAAGTTCGCCATCTTTAATAGTGTTAATATCTTCCGGTAAAGCGGCAAGGGCTTTGGCAATTTTTATTACTACTTCAGAAGTAAGGGTAATACCTGCTTTTGTAGGGCCGCTGTAAGTTTCCGATTTAAGATATTTGCGCACGGAAAGATAGCGACTTTGTTTATAAGCATCAACAGAAAATCTTATTTCATTACCCTCATCTATTTTTATAGAACCTATTTGTTTCAAAATTGAAAAAGAAGATATTGCCATAAATTGCCTCCAAATTACTTTTTAAATAAACTACCTATCGTTTTAATTACATCCTTAGCATTGCTGTTTGTTTGCGTAGCCAAATCTTGTGCCGAATCACTTTCCTTATTCTTACCTAACAAAGAAGTAAGCGAAGATAAAACATCAACCTTATAACTGGGATTGCTTAAAGCACCTTTGACATTTATTACAACAGGTTTAAAACCATTTGAACCTGTTTTGCCAAGCTGTGCTTGTATTTTCATATTTATAGAATCTTTCAACAAATCAGCATTACCTGATGTTCTAACAACCGTTAAGTCAGAATCTATATCGCTTTTAATAACATTTAATAATCCATCATTAAGTGTATATTCAGCATCAATAACACTACAATTAATTATACCATTAGTAATGGAACTATTGTCAAGTTTTGCAAAATCAAAAGCCTTCTGCATAACCTTTACAGAAGTAAACATTATTTTCAAAAGTTTTGACGAGTTCATCAGTTTATCTACATCTCTAATCTCAATATCTTTTGTATTTAAAATTAAATTGCCTTTTGCTTTAGCAAGACTTGCGTCAAAATCTTTAATATCTGTTTTGACAATAAAATTATTTGCCGTTAAAACATTATTTTCTATTTTATCCACAGTGATATTTGCCTTCAAATCATATAAATCCGGATTTGAAGTTGTCTGTGTTTTTGCCTTTTGTTCCTTTTGGTTTTGCTCTTTTGATTCTTCCGCCTTTTCCCCTTTATTTTTGGAAAGTAAAGTTTCAAAGTTTATATCTTCAAGAGTAAATTTTTTAATATAGAAAGATAAATCTATACTTGTGTTTTTATCTTTTTTGTGGGCTAGGGTCATATTCCAAGGTTCGCTGTCAAATAAGCCGTTTACCTTGCCGGTGGAAATATCATTTAAAGATTTTATGGTAATAACACCATTGGTTTTTTCCAAATCTTTATTTAAAAGTTTTGCGCCGACCTCTTTTAAATTAATACTTCCCTTAACATTTAATTTTTTATTTTGGGCAATATTAATATTGCCGTTTATCGCCCCTTTTAAATTAAAATCAGAAAGTGTTTCTTTGGCAATAGCAGATATTTCATCAAGCGAAATGGATAAATCCGTATTGCCGGAAAAGTTAATATCTTTTTGTGAATAATCTAAAGAAGCTCTTGATTTTATAAAAGAGTTGCCAATAGAAATTTTAGCTTGCGAAATAGTAGCCAGGCTTTTTTCTAAATTAGCTTTTGCGCTTAAAATAACATTAATTACGGGAAAGGAAAAGGGCGTTGTTTCACTTTGGGTAAAGTTTTTTATTAAATTATTATCTATTCCGCTTAAACTGCCACTCAAATTAACTTGAGGATTTTTAAAATCTGCAATAAGGCCGTTTAAGTTAAAGGAAAAGTCTTCATAAGTTATAGAAAAATCATTTATTTCCGCTTTGGCTTTCGGTAAATCAAGGGAAGCCAAATTGATAACACTATCAAGTTTAAACAAAACAGGATCTAAATTTAAAGCAGAAGTTTTTATTTTGCTTAAACAAGAAATTACTACGGAAAATTCTTTTTCCAAATCAAAATTATCTATTTGAATATCAAGTTTATCTATACCAAATTTAGTGCCTTCTGCTTCGTCTGAAAAATTAATAGCGGCATTTTTGGTGTAAATTTGTTTTGCGCTTATAGCAAGCATTTGCTGGGTTTGCTCCTCTTGCGTTTGAACTTCAGCCGTTTGCTCTTCTGCGCCGAGCAAATCATCAAAATTAAATTTACCTTCTTTATCTTTGATTATATTAATTGTAAAATCTTCAAGCCCGATGGTTTCAATTTTTATTTGTTTATGTAAAAGGGCTTTTATGTCAATTTTGGCTATTACCTTTTTGGCAGAAGCAAAAGTTCCGTCTTGAAAAGTTGTTTTCTCAGAAATAGCAAAATCTGTTATATTAAGTCCGTTAAAAGATAAGGACAAATCTTTAAAATCAATTTCCCTGTTAAATTTAGTTTTAATTTGAGCTTGGAATTGCTCTTTAACTTTTTCTTTAGGAAATAAAACTTTTAAAGCGATAATACCTGCTAAAATAAAAATAACTAAAACAGTAAAAATTACCGTTAAAAACTTAAATATCTTTTTCATTGTTCATACCTTTTTGGGCAAGTCTAAATTGTCTGTATCTTTCAATATCAGGTCTTATTTGATTTAAAATATAGATAAGCACGAGTAAATCATCCCCTAAACCAAGAATTGTAAAAAAGGCCTCCGGGACGAAATCTAAAGGTAAAACAAAGTAAAATACCCCTATTAATGCCCAGCAAATAGTAGATAATTTAATTTTAAATTTACCTCTAATAGCAGCAAAAACCATAGCAATAAAATCTTTTAAATCTTTAAACAAGATTATCGGATTTATACTGAATTTATTTTTTTCTTGATTATTATTTTGTTCTTCCATTTTGATTTCCTTGTGTATGGGCTTTAGAGTTTAAAAGAGATAAAAACTTCTCTTCTCTAATACCCAAAGTTGTTTCAATTACATTTAAAGCATAATCGCCTATTTTTTCAAATCCGGTTAAAATATCAGAATATAAGGTTAAAGAAAGAGGGGATTTAACTTGTTTAGAATTATAATCTCTTAAACCTTTCTGTTCTCTTAAATTATGACGGAGTTCATTTAATTTAGCTTCCCTTTCAAGAGCTCTTTTCATGACAATTGCTTTGTTTAAATTTTCTGTCAAAATTGTTTCTCTTGCTTCGTGAACAATAAGTTTTGTGCTTACACAAATAAGTTCAAGGTTTTCTAAATCTTGAGCAGAAAAAACTTTCCCCTCTTTTGCCTTTTTTAATAGTTTAGCAATATTATTTCCATGGTCGGCCATTTTTTCAAAATAATTTGTAAGATCAAAAATCTGCAATACTTCGCCAATCATATTACGGGATAATTGTTCGTGGGCAAGGTTTTGTAAAAAGGCATTTATTTTATATTCTAAAATATCGCTGTTATGTTCATAAGTATTAACTTCTTGTAAAACTCTGGTAAAAAGTTTTGGAGAAGTTGTTTTTAAAGCATACATAATTTTGCTTAAAATGATTTCAACTAATTCTGCCATTCTATCGGCTTCTTTAGAAGCTGCTTCCAAAGAAAGTTCCGGCGTGGAAGTTATGCCTGCTTTAAGATAAATTAAATCCCCATGATCTTCTTCATTTTTCTTTAAAGGCATAATAAACATAATCAGTTTTTCAAATTGTTTAATAAAGATAAGCATTACACAAGTATTAATAACATTGAATACTGTATGAAAAGCTGCCAAATGATAGGGAATACTTGTAAGTAAAACTTCAGGACTTGTGCCTTCTGTACCCCCGGGAACAATATATGCAACAACTTTAAGAAGTTGATTAAAAAATATTATTGCCCAACTGACCCCTATTAAATTAAAAAGCAAATGCCCGAGAGCTGCGCGTTTGGCCATTTTGCTAGCCCCAATTGCTGCAATATTAGCCGTAATTGTGGTGCCGATATTTTCGCCCAATACTAAAGCTGCGGCTGTAGGATAATCAATTAACCCTTTTGCCGCACAAGTAATTGTTAAAGCCATAACTGCGCTTGAAGATTGTAAACATATTGTTAAAATTGTGCCTACCCCTACAACTCCTAAAAGCATAAATATATTATGGGGTTTAAATTTAGTAATCCAAGCTAAAACAGCAGAAGAATTTTGAATATCCGGTATAGAATTTTTAATTAAGTCTAAACCTAAAAACAAAAGACCAAAGCCGAGCATCGCTTCACCAATACGACGGGCAAAAGGCCATTTTTGAATAAATTGCGAAAAGAAACCAAGCCCTATCATCGGTAAAGCAAACATTGTTATATTAACTTTAAAACCAAGTAAACTGATAAACCAAGCGGTCGTTGTTGTGCCGATATTAGCACCGAAAATTACCCCTAAAGCTTGAGATAAAGTTAAAAGCCCTGCACTTGTAAAGCCAACAACCATAACGGTAGTAGCAGAAGAAGATTGAATAATGGAAGTTGCCGCAATACCAGATAAAGTTGCGGCAAATCTGTTTGTGGTTGCTTTGGAAATTATGCTTCTTAGTTTAGTTCCGGCTGCTTTTTGCAAGCCCTCACTCATCATTTTAATACCAAGTAAGAAGACCCCTAAACCGCCAAGCAAATTCAAAAATAAAAAAATTGCCTTCATCTATAAAATACCTCTATTTTATATTATATAAAATATTAAAATGCTCTTTGACAAATACTATTTTATCTTTTTATTCAGGTAATAAAAAGGCATTTCTCAGTCGTAAAAATTGGACTTGATTTTCAAAAAAAAAAAAATACAATTTAGATATCTAAAAATAGGAATTATGCTGAGCAAAAACACCTCAGCATGACGATTAATAATAATAATATCGTCATTTCGGGTGCTCGCCGCACGGGCACAAGTCGGAATCTCTACCGTTTTTTAGAAAAAGGAGAAAATAAAATGAAAAATAAAGGTTTCACACTAATTGAATTATTAGTAGTAGTTTTAATTATCGGTATTTTGGCAGCTATTGCTGTGCCGCAATATCAAAAGTCCGTATATAAATCAAAATCTGCACAAGCTGTAAGTATGCTAAGAGCTATTATGCAAGCCCAGCAAGAATATTATTTAGTCAACAACGAATACACCGATGACTTTAGCAAACTTAGCGTCAATGTGCCGGAGCATTTGCTACTTAGTAATGCTCCCCAAACAGCTGATGATACCTATTACTTTACTTGTGCCGGGAAATCATATTGCAGTGCTGCCAATTATAACCCAAATATGCCGGGCTTTGAATTTTCCAATGATGAAAATAATAAAAAATATTGTATTTCTTATGGCAAAAATGAAATAGCCCGGGATATTTGTAAAAGTATGGGGCCTTCTGATACAAATGCATGGAAACCGGAGGACTATTATTTTATAAACTAATAAGCAATAATTTTTAATAGCACAAAAAACTCCCCCGCTTTAATAAAAGTGAGGGAGTTTACTTTTTCAACAATCAAACAAAAACTTAAAAATATGTTGTGTTAAAGAAACTTTCTACCGGTTTTGTTTTATAAGCTTGTTCTATACCTTCATCAATCACATTAAGCGGAACTCTGCCGAGTGAAAGCACCTTTTGGTTAAATTCTTTTTGACTAAATTTATCTTTAAGTTTCTTTTGATATTTCGTATTAAGTCTTTCAAGCTCTTTTTGCCCTAATAAATAAGATAAAGCCCTTGCCGGATTAACTGCCATATAATCAACTTGGGAAGTTGCCTCCTCATCATTGATACCGGCGCTGATAAGCATATCTAAAGTTTGAGTATAATTTAATTCTTTAGTTTGCATTTTAATATCGGCTAAGGCATATAAGGCTCTCTTATAATTAAGCCAAGCAATATTTACCATATCGGCTTCGTCATCAAAATAACCTTGTTCTTGGGCAAGTTTCAAAGCATAGGCACTCCAGCCGTTTAAATAGAACATATCGTCTGAAATATTAACAAGCACTTGTTGTTCATCAGCTGTGGCATTATAACTCAAACTGATACCCGGTATTAATTGTTGGGCTACATCAATTTTGATATCAGAATAAGTAAAAGGTTTGAATATAATTGTATCCTTGTTTTCTTCTTCAGAGATATTTAAAAGCAAATCACTACTCTTTTTAGTAGCAAAAGGATAAGGTGCTAAATAATAAGAAAGAGTATTAGGTACTCTTAAATATTTAGGATTATTCTTTAAAGCTAACGGTAAAGAGGGCATAGCAAAAAGCCCTTTTTCCGTAAAGAATCTGGCGGCACCCTGGTAAGTCTCCGCATAGTTTTGGGCAATCTCATAGAATCTTGGTGCAGAGGCAAATTTTACATTTCTGACGATATAATAATCAGAAGGTAAAACAAGAACATTACCTAAATCATCTGTTCTTTGGACTTGCTCTTCTTCAGTCAAGATATCAACCATATACGGAGTAAGTAAATCCACAAGAATTTTTTTGCGTTTAAGAACTTCTTCTTCAACATATTTTTTATGTTGAGCAAGGGTTCCGTTAACAAAGTAGACATCTTTAATTAAAGAAAGGTAATTTTCTTCTCCCAAACGGAAATCAGAATAACTTTTTGTTTCCAAAGTTGTTTTTAGAAATTCATAATAATCTTTCAAAGCCTTTTTGGCATTTCTACAAGCAACTAAAAGTTTTTCTCTGGTTTGTTCGGCTCTTGTCATATTTTCAAGAGTATCCGCAAGATCATCAAAAGTAAGATAAGCTTCTTGCGTTTTTTGGGCAGCTAAGCGAAGTCTTAAATCAGGAGCCTTGGTCAAATTTTGTTTACCCTGTTCAAGAATTTGCGGTAAAGCGGCAATTCTTTTTATTATATCACGCAAGCGGTCTTCTTTACTTGCATAATCTTTTTCCAAAATATCATATACGGAAGTCAAAGATTCCATATACCACATAGGATCCTGATTAAGTTGGTCTAAAGTTTTTTCCTCAAAAACTTTTTTATTTACATGTTCAAGCAAAGTATAATATTGCATTCTTTTTTGAACGGAAAGTTTTTTAGGATTAATGGAGAGCAAAGTTTTTTGTAAAGATTCAATAGCTTTGCCTCTGGTAACTTGGCTCTGTTTATCTCTTTGTAAGAGTTGATCGTGATAAATACCTGTGCCAAGACGGGTTGCTTCTTCCGGGTATTTATCAGCGAGCAAGGCCAAGTATTTTTCCCCTAATTCCATAATCTTATGGTCGGCCATAAGGACATTTGTTTCTTCACTTATTACTTGTGCAAATGCCCCTGAAAATAAAGCACCTACTAATGTTAAAGCCAAAAAAGTTTTCCTCATTTTCATAAACTCCTTTTAAAATAACATAATTTAATTTTAACACTTTTTTAGCATTTTATGCAATTTTATAAAAAGTTTTGTATAATTTATATAGAAAAGGGCCATTAGCTCAGTTGGTAGAGCAGACGCCTCTTAAGCGTAAGGTCGTGAGTTCGAGTCTCACATGGCCCAATTTTTTAGAAGAGCGTAGAACACATTTTTTTGCGTTCTACGTTTTTTAACACAAGGGCGGATGGCGGAATTGGCAGACGCGTACGGCTTAGGACCGTATGGAGCAATCCTTAAGGGTTCAAGTCCCTTTCCGCCCATTTTTTGAGGAGAATGTATGTCAAATTTCGCAGTAGCGCAAGATAGTGAAGTTTCCTATAAGGAAATTGAAAAAAAAGGTTGTAATGTTAAATTAGAAGTTAAAGCAGAAGCTTCTTTAGTAAATAAATGCTATACTTCAGCAGTCGGTCAAGTTCAAACAAAAGCACAAATTCAAGGTTTCAGAACAGGCAAAGCCCCAGCCGATTTGGTTAAAAGAAATTTCCCTGCCCATATCCAAGAAGCTGCTATTGATTTAGTCGTTCGCAGTGCAGCTGCAAAAGCAATTGAACAATCTAAAATCCAAGCTGTAATGACACCCCTTTTAACAAAAGCAGATTTCAGTTCTTTAAAAGAAAACAGCCCCTGGTCTTTTGAAATTTCCGTAGATGTAGCACCGGAAGTTGAACCTAAAGATTATAAAGGTATTACCGTAACAAAAAAATCTGCCGATGTTACACCGGAAGAAATTCAAAAAAATATTGACCATCTTTTAGAGCATAATGCCCGCTTGGAAACTTTAGGCGCAGATGCTACCGTCAAAGAAGATAGTTTTGTAGTCGTTAAATACAGCGGTTCTAAAAACGGTGTTGCCCAAAAAGAATATACCGCAAACGAAGAACTTATCAATATGAAGAACGAACAAAATATTGCCGGTATGTCTGATGCACTTAAAGGCGCAAAAAAAGGCCAAATTGTTAAATTTGATACAAAAATCGGCGAGGATACTATTAACTTTACCGTTGAAGTTCAAGAAATCAAAACAAAAATTATGCCCACTTTAGACGATAATTTCGCAAAAGATATGGGTTTTGACAGCGTTGAAAAACTTAAAGAAACTTTGACAAATAATTTAAAAGAAGATGCCAAAAACGCAAGCGAAAGGGATTTCGTAAACCAAATTGAAGAAGCCCTTGTTAAAGCAAATAATTTTGAACTTCCGCAAAGTTTGGTTGCTTATCACACAAATTTGGCTGTTGAAAACTTTTTAAACAGAATGTTCGGCGGTAAAAAGCCTGATTTGACTGACGAAAACCGCAAACATTTTGCCCAAAGAATGCAACCTTCTGTGGAAAAAGATTTGAGAATCGGTTATCTTGTTCACGCTATCGCTAAGAAGGAAAATCTTGTTGCCACCGAAGAAGATTTACAGGCAGAATTAAAGAAAGCCCTTGAGCAAAGTCCTAAACAAAAAACACAAATTGAAAAATTCTTTAAAGAAAGAAAAGAAGAAATTCTTGCTTCCTTAAATGAAAAGAAAGTGTTTGAATATTTAAAGGCAAATGCTAAAGTAAAATAAGTTTTGCTAACTCAAAAAACCCGTTATTCTTTAATAGAATAGCGGGTTTTTTATATTAATAAATAAAATAAATAACTAATAGCTTGCACAACTTGAGCCGTAACCAATGAAACAAAAAAGTTGACAAATAATTAGAAAAAACAATAAAAGAAGATAAGTCTAAAGAGGTGAAGATTCTAAACAAAAAACACTTTGGAATGACGAATATAATAGAACACATATTTTTGCGAGGATTTTGCTGGAAATTTTAATTCTAAGTAGGGCGTATGGTTTTTGCGAGGATTTTGCTGAAAATTTCAATTAGCTTTTTCTTTTAGAAAAAGCGTTTCTTTCAAACGAGGTATACCACGCGGGGTGGCAACCCCTTGTATCCGAAGTTTGAAAAAAATTGAAATTTACGCAAAATCCGAAGCAAAAATTTTGCCCTTTAGTTTTAAATATAGTATCATTAAGTGATAGAGGTTTTTTATGGATATAATTTTATCAGCAGTTGTAACTTTAATTTTGGTAATGGACCCGTTTGGGAATATTCCGCTTTTTATTACGGCCTTAAAAAAAGTGGCCCCGGAAAGACGCACAAAAGTTTTACTTAGGGAATTATTTATCGCCCTGCTTATAATGCTTGCTTTCCTTTTTGCCGGCACAAAAATTTTGGGCTGGTTTGGCATTGCGCCTTATTCTATGGGTATTGCCGGCGGTATAATTTTGTTTATTATTTCGGTTAAACTTGTTTTCAATTCTTCTTTGGAAGAAGAAACAAAATTAAACCCTAAAGATGAAGAACCCTTCGTAGTGCCTTTGGCTATACCTTTGATTGCCGGCCCTGCCAGTTTGAGTATGATTTTAATTTTATCTGCGGGTCCGCTTTCAAAAGCACTTTTGGTTTTAATAGCAATACTTGTTGCCTCGGCTTTTAACGCGGCTGTTTTAATGCTTTCCTTCCCGATAAGCAATTTACTTGGGAAAAAAGGTCTTATTGCAGTTGAAAGATTAACAGGTATGCTCTTAATTTTGATGTCTGTTAATATGGTTATGAACGGCATTAAAGATTTTTTGATTACTTTAAAATAAAGGTGTCTTAAAATGAAAAGATTTTTCTTTTTGATTTGTTTGTTTTTACCTTTTATTTCCTTTGCGCAAACAACTTCATCAAAAAACGAAAACAGCAAGTTGGATGTTTATATTTTTAATATAACCCCTTGCCCTTCTTGCGAACAATTTAAAGAAGAATTTTATCCGGAACTAAAAAAACAATTTGATAGTAAAGTTAATTTTTATGATTATGCTTTGGCAGATTTCAAAGGAGCGCAATTATATAGTAAACTTACTAAAGGATGTAAGGCGCAAGGTGTTCCGGTTTTAGTTGTAGGCAATCAATGTATCGCCGGCTATCCTGCGGATATAAAAGATAAAACCGTATCCGCAATAAACAGCGCCCTTAAAGGAAACGGAAAAACAGCAAGCCCTTCAAAAACCTCAACAAATAAAACAGCCAATAAAAACTCAACAAAAAAGAATAAACCTATTGTTTATGTTTATCTTTCGCCCACTTGTCCTTATTGCCAACAATTTAAACGGGAACTTTACCCCCAATTAAAAAAACGATATGGTGATGAAGTTAATTTTTATGAACCTTCCCCCAATGTGCGCCCCGGTTCTGAAGATGAAAGATTTTTTAAGAAAGCTAAAGCCAAATGCGACAAGATAGCCGTGCCTCTTATATTGGTGGGAAATAAGTGTATTATCGGGTATTCCGGTAAAACCACAAAAGATGCTGTCATAACCGCACTGGATAAATTTACCGATACGGGAAAAACCATACAAGTTATTTCTTGGCGTGATTAAGGTTTTCTGAAAAATAAAAAGTTATAATAGAGGTATCTTTATATGAGTATTAAAAAATTTTTATTATTAATAATTTTATTTTTGCCTTTTGCTTTGTTTGCGCAAGATAATAAGCAAACTTCTTTGCCGCAAGGCCAAAACGGCAAGCCTGATATTTATGTTTTTACTTCCCCCACTTGCGGGCATTGTTTACATTTTAAAACAGAATTTTACCCAAAATTAAAAAAAGAATTTAAGGATAAAGTAAATTTTATAGATATTGATACTTCAGACGGGAAAGGCAACCTTTTATTAAAGGATATTGCCGATAAATATAATCTTGAAGAATATGGCGTGCCTTGCTTGGTTGCCGGCGAACATTGTTTAATAGGCTACCCCGGCGAAATTAAATCTTTATCAGAAGCCGTCATAAAAGAAACAATTAAAAATAATACCAAAACAAAGGATTTGGCCGAAGTTGATTCAAAAGAAGCCTTCTCTAAATTTACTTTCGCGGCTATTATTGTAAATGGGCTTATTGATGGTATAAATCCTTGTGCTTTTGCCGTAATTGTATTTTTGGTTTCCTTTTTGACAATTTACCGCTATGATAAAAAAGAAGTTATTTTAATAGGTTCTGCTTATTGCTTAGCCGTGTTTATAACTTATATTTTACTTGGTCTTGGTTTATTTAAAGCCCTTTATGCTTTAAGCGCTTTTCAAACCTTTATAAAAGTATTTTATATCGTGACGGCAAGCCTTTGCTTCCTTTTATTCGCTTTAAGTGTCTATGACTTTTTGGTTTATTTAAAAACAAAAAACAGCAAAGAAATGCTCTTAACTCTTTCCACAAATTTAAAAATAAGAATAAACAAAATTATCGGCTTCTTTTTAAGAGGTAAAGAGCACTCAACAATCGGTTTAATTTTGGCTTCCTTGGCTGTTGGGTTTAGTGTTTCTTTGGTGGAAGCCGTCTGCACCGGCCAAGTTTATATACCTACTATCGTTTTAATTATGAAGGACCCGGCTTTGCGCCTTCAAGCGTGGGTTTATTTACTGATGTATAATGTAATGTTTATTTTGCCTTTGCTTTCAGTATTTATACTTTGCGCAATCGGTATTAAATCAGAGGGAATAAATAATTTCTTTAAAAAGCATTTGGCAGTTGCTAAACTTTGTTTATCTTTGGTATTTTTAGGCCTTGCCATAATGCTTTTACTGAATATTTAAAATATGGAAACTAAATTTAATTTAAGAAGAAAAATTGCTGTTTTAAGCATTTTCAAATGGTTTCTTTGGGCAACTGTTATAGGTATGGTAGTTGGCTGTTTTAATGCTTTATTTTTACACTTGCTTAGCAAATCTATAAATTTCACAAATTCTTATAAATATTACTATTTCTTTTTGCCCGTTGCTTTGCTTATTGTTAATCATCTTGCCCGCAAAATTTATCCGGAAGACAGGGGATTTTCTACCAATGCGGCAATTGCCAGTATTAATAATAAAAAACCAATCAGTGTTATTTCATCAATAAAAGCCTTTTCTCTGCCAATTTTAACTATCGCGGCGGGCGGTTCTGCCGGTAAAGAATCCCCTTGCGCTGATGTCGGTGCGGGGGTGGCTTCCCTTATTTCAAATTTATTTTCCTTAAATGCTAATGAAAGGCGCAAACTTATGATTTGCGGTGTTTCGGCAGGTTTTGCCGGGGTGTTCGGCGTGCCGATATCGGGGGCAATTTTCGGTCTTGAAGTTTTAAGTGTCGGCTCTATATTTTATGAGGTTATGTTCCCGGCTTTTATTTCGGGGATAACCTCTTATCAGATAACACAAATGTGGGGCGTGGAATATGTTTACCACCCTTTACAATTATCCGCTTTAAATTTGGATAGTTCTTTGTGGCATGTTCTTGCGGCAGGTATATTTTTTGGTGTTATATCTTTAGCTTTTATAGAAATTTTGAGATTCACACAAATTTTATTTAGATATATTTCTATGCGTTTTTCCGTCTTTTGGAAATGTTTTTTGGCCGGTTGTTTAATTATTTTAATAACGCTTTTAACTTCGGATATTTACCTTGGTCTAACTATGCAAAGAGTGGATGCCATTTTAGCAGGCGATAAGGCCGCGCCCTTTGGTTTTGCTTTGAAAATTTTAACAACTTCGCTGACCTTTGCGGGCGGCGGCGTCGGCGGGTTGATAACACCTGTTTTCTTTATCGGCGCAAATGCGGGCTACTTTTTTGCTAATGCCTTAGGGTTAAACACCATTACTTTTGCGGCTTTAGGGCTTGTTAGTATTCTAGCCGGCGTGGCAAACACCCCGCTTGCTGCGAGTATTATGGCTATGGAACTTTTCGGTGCGGATATTGCGCCTTACGCCGCGGTTTCTTGTATAGTCAGTTTTTTAATTACGGGGCAAAGGTCTTTATTTAGTAAACAGAGATTTCATTTTGATAAAAGAATTTCCGACGATGACAGTGATGAAAATGATAATCAAACCCGCGCCCAACTTGAAAATAAATTAAATAAAAAGAATTTCTTTTTGGCAATGGTGCGCCACTTAATACCGCAAGAAAATCAAGCACCTAAAAAAGAAGAACAAAAAGAAATACCGGTAGAAACAGCAGAAAAAGAACCTCAACCAAAAAAGAAAAGAAGGAAAAATTCTTCCAAAAAATCTTTATCGGAAACTTTCTTCGGGCATCTTATTCCTAAAAATTCGGAAAATGAAAACAGAGATAAAGATGCCGAAAATAAAGATTTTCAAGAAAAGAATAAATAAAATTACCTTTTCCATAAAAACGCTCTCTAAAACTGAGGGCGTTTTTATTTTATCCTTTTTATTTTCTCCGTCGTAAAACAAAAAACTTGATTTTCAAAAAAAAAAAAATAAAATATTGGTAGCTGAAGAAATACCCCACCCTTCCCCTCCCCTCTTATTATTTAAGAAGGGAGGGAAATGAGGAAGAAATTTTCTTTTTATCCCCTCCCTTTTTCGCAAGAAAAGGGGAGGGGTAAGGGGTAGGGTGTTTTTTTAAGTCATCTCCGAGTGTTTTAGTCGGAGATCTCCTCCTCTTTCTAATAATAGATGGAGATTCCCGACAAAGACTCTCGGGAATGACACATAAATTAATGGAGAAAATAAAATGAAAAAATCAAAAAAAGGTTTTACTTTAATTGAATTACTTGTAGTTGTCTTAATCATCGGTATTTTGGCAGCAATAGCTGTTCCGCAATATCAAAAAGCAGTTGCAAAAAGCAGACTTTCCACCGTAAAAAATCTTGTTCAATCTATTGACGAAGCAGAAGAAGTTTATTATCTAGCTAATAATCACTATACAACAAATATTGAAGATTTAGATATAATCAAACCAAACGATGTTTATTGCATTTTATGGGATGAAAAATCAAATGGTGCTGTTGCTTGTCAAGTTTATATAAATAATGTAACCCTTCGCTATTATCGTTATTTTGATTTCAGTGCGCGTCCCTACAGAGTATCGTGTTTATGTTATTCTCTTGATACCAATGATTTATGTAATCAAACTTGTCAACAGGAAACAGGGTCCACTTCTCCACAATGTATTAATGATTCTTCCCCCCGTTGTTGGTGGAATAAACAAACTTTATAATTATTAAAATTTTACAGTTTTAGATAGTCAAAAAATGATAAAATATAGGTATGTTAAAAACGGTATTTTTTGGCACGCCAAGCGTGGCGGTCCCTTTCCTTGAAGAACTTGCCAAAACAACGCAAGTTCTGCTTGTTGTTACCCAACCTGATAGACCTTTTGGCCGCGGGCTTGAAGTAAAGCCTTGCCCTGTCAAAAAACGCGCCTTGGAACTGGGACTCCCCGTTATGAGTCCTGAAAAATTTAAAGATATTGTGCCGCAAATTGCCGACTTAAAAGCAGATTTAGGCCTTGCCGTTGCCTACGGCAAAATTTTCAGAAAGCCGGCGCTTGAAGCCTTAAAATACGGTATTTTAAATGTCCATTTTTCACTTTTGCCAAAATACCGCGGGGCGGCACCTGTCCAATACACGCTTTTTAATAATGAAAAGGAAACGGGCGTTTCGCTCTTTTGGATAGACGAAGGCCTTGATACAGGCAAAATTGCCCTTCAAAGAAAAACTGAAATTTTGCCAAATGAAGATTCTATTACCCTTTTTGAAAAATTAACTAATCTCGGGCTTGAAGCAACAAAAGAAGTTTTAGAAGAGGTTTCGCAAGGCAAAATAACAAAAATAGAACAAATTGGCACGCCAAGCCTTGCCCCGACAATCTTAAAAGAAGAGTGCGTTGTCAATTTTAGTAAAATGACATCTCTTGAAATACACGGCAAAGTTAAAGGGCTTGCCAGTGCCATGCCGGGTTATGCCCGCGCTTTAACACCGCAAGGCCAAGGTGTTCAAATTTTAAAAACAAGTTTTTTAGAAGATAAACAAAGCCAAACTAAGGCCAAGCCCGGCACCTTAATATCTATTGTAAAAGAGGGCGGTTTTTTTATACAATGTATAGAGGGTGTTTTACTGATAGAAAAAGTGCGCCCTGCTGGTAAAAACACAATGTCCGCTAAAGATTATGCCAATGGCAGAGGTTTTAAGACGGGCAGTGAAGTTTTTTTATAGAAAATTATGAAAAAAGAAAATAAACAAAATAAAAATTTTGACGAATTTTTAAACGATAAACCAATAGTAATAAAAAGCATTTTTAAGGTTATTTTAGTTTTAGGGCTTATTGCCATTTTCTTAGGTGTAATTGCTTTTGTTTCTTTTGATTGGGCGTTTTCCGCCTTAGTTCACAGCAGAAAGGAAGTCCGCGTGCCCGATATAACAAACAAAAAAGTTGTTGAAGCTTTAGATTTACTTGAAGGGCCAAAACTTGCTTTGCGCAAAATCGGCTCTGAATTTGACGCAAAATTACCGGCCGGCACTATTATCAGGCAATTACCCACCGCCGGCACAACCGCAAGAGAGGGCAAAGTTATCCGTGTTTATGTAAGCCAAGGCAGCGAAAATATACCCGTGCCGGATCTTGTTAATTTGCCCCTTAGAAATGCCGAACTTCTTTTGAGGCAAAATCATTTATCCGTAGGCACAAAAGAAACCGCTTATTCCCTGACGGTAGAAAAAGGGTTTGTTATTTCCCAGCAACCTCTTGCGGGTGAAACTTTAGATAAAGGTCAGGCAGTTAATTTAGTTATTTCAAGCGGTTTACCGCCTTCTAATTTAACTTTAGTGCCGGATTTCCGCCACAAAAAAATTGCGGATGTCAATTTGTGGGCTTCAGCGGAAAATATGCAAGTTGAAATTAAGGAAGATAAAAATTCCCCCTTCCCTAATGGCACAATTACCGAGCAGCAGCCCAGCCCCGATACAGAACTTGAACCGCAAAGCACTATAACCGTTGTTGTTAGCACGCGCCCCGTTCAAGAAAATGAAAAAGTGCACCATATCCATTATGAATTACCGCAAGGCAAAAATGATAATATGGTCAGGATTATCGTTCAAGATTCTTTGGGCGAAAGAGAAATTTTAAACGAAGTAAAACAACCCGGTTCTAAAATAGATTTAAATGTTCCTTACGGCGGTTTGGCAATATTTAGAATTTATGTTGACGGCATTTTAGTCCGCGAAAAAGAGATGAGATAAGATGATACCAATGCCGCAGTTAAAACAAGATAAGGTTTATATCGCGCCGTCAATACTTTCGGCTGATTTAACTTGCCTTGGCCAGCAAGTTAAACTTGTTCAGGAAGCAAAAGCCGATTGGCTACATATTGATATTATGGATGGCCACTTTGTGCCAAATTTAAGTTTTGGCCCGGTTATTGTAAAAAATTTAGATAAAATGGTTAAGATACCGCAAGATGTCCACTTGATGGTTCAAGAACCGCAAAAATTTATTGAGCCTTTTTTAAAAGCCGGCGCAAGTGCTTTAACCATACACGCCGAAGCAAGAGGCAATATTAGGGAAACTTTAAAGCAAATTAAAAAGGCCGGTCTTTGGTGCGGTTTATCAATTAAGCCGGATACAAACCCCGCAACTTTAGTGCCCTATTTAGATATACTTGATTTGATTTTAGTTATGTCCGTTTATCCGGGCTTTGGCGGGCAGGAGTTTTTGCCACAAAGCAAGGAGCAAATAAGCCAAGTGGCAAAACTTGCAAAGGAACATAATATTTTAGTGGAAGTTGACGGCGGTATTAACCGCCAAACTGCCAAAATTGCCCGTAAAGCCGGCGCACAAGCACTTGTGGCGGGTGCGGCAATTTTCGGCCAAACAGATATTAAACAAGCCCTAGCCGATATAAAAAATGCGGCTTTGGCACAATAATAAACAGGAGGAACAAGTAAATGTCAGTGGTAATCAGACTTCAGAGAACAGGTAAACGCTCTCAACCGCAATACAGAATCGTAGTTGCAGAAAAGAGAAGCGCAGTCGGTTCCCAAGCAAAAGAAGTATTAGGAACGTTTAATCCCTGCTTAAAAGAAAATGAGCAAATTAAACTTGACACAGAAAGATTGAACCATTGGGTAAAAGTTGGCGCAGTGCCTTCTAAAACCATGGCAAGCTTAATTAAAAAAGCAAGCAAATAAGCGGAGTGTTCTAAATGAAAGACTTAGCCCTTTATTTGCTTAAATCTTTGGCCCTCAATAAAGAGGGTGTAGTTGTTGAAATGAAGGAAGAACAAAATAATGTTTATCTAAACGCGCGCGTTGCGCCGGAAGATAAAGGCAAAGTGATAGGTAAAGACGGCTGTATTATTAAAGCAGTCAGAACTATCCTTAGCGCAAGTGCTTCAAAGGCAAACAAAAAAGTTTCCTTGAAGTTAGAAGATTAAAAACGCTCTTTGATATGAAGATTGATATTATTACCCTTTTCCCGGAAATGATGGAAGCCGTTCTAGGTAGCAGTATAATCGGCCGGGCAAGAAAGAAAGGCGTAGTAAAAATCAATTACCAAAACCCAAGAGAGTTTGCAAAAGATAAACATAAAACAGTTGATGCTAGACCATACGGCGGCGGAAGCGGAATGTTAATGATGGCAGAACCCCTGTATCAGTCTATCAAAAAACTTAAAAAGAAAAGTTCTTTTATAATTATGACAAGCCCCCGCGGCAAAGTTTTTGACCAGACTTTAGCAAAAAAACTTGCTAAAAAAAGGCATTTAATTATAGTTTGCGGGCATTATGAGGGTGTAGACGCAAGAATATACCCTGAAATTGATTTAGAAGTTTCCCTTGGCGATTTTATTATTACCGGCGGTGAACTTGCCGCTTGCGTGATGACAGATGCCATAACAAGACTTCAAAAGGGCACCTTCGTTAAAGAAGATGTTGCGCAAAAAGAAAGTTTTGAAAATAACCTTCTTGAAGCGCCACAATATACCCGCCCTGAAGTTTGGCGCAGAAGAAGAGTGCCAAAAGTTTTGTTAAGCGGAAATCATAAAGAAATTTCAAAATGGCAGGAAGAGGAGGCCTTAAAAATTACTAAACAGTTTCGGCCTGATTTGCTTGATAATAGACCTCTCAAAACAAGCAAAGTCCCTGCAAAAAAAGAAACAAGAGGAAGAAAAAAATGAATATTGATAACAAAGAACAATTAAAAAAAGGTATCCCTGAATTTAAAGCCGGTGATACTTTAAGAGTATCCGTAAAAGTCGTTGAAGGCGATACCGAAAGAATCCAAAATTTTGACGGTGTTGTTATGGCTAGACGCGGCAGCGGTATTAGCGAAAGCTTTACCGTTCGCAAAATTTCCTTTGGCGTGGGTGTGGAAAGAATTTTCCCCTTACACTCCCCCAGAATTGAAAAAATCCAAGTCTTAAAAGTCGGCAAAGTCAGAAGAGCTAAACTTAACTACTTAAGAAAACTCTCCGGCAAAGCAGCCAGACTTCAAGAAAAGGCAAAACTTACTCCCGGTAGTCAAACTGTTAAGGAAGAAGTTAATGCCGAAAATGTTGCTCCGGCACCAGTAGCAGCAACCGCCACACCTGAAGCCGGCGCAACCGAAGCAAAATAAAATCTTTTTTATAAAGATAAAACCCCCTGTTTAAAACAGGGGGTTTTTATTTGTAAAAAATCAAATATAGAATATTTTAATCATAAAGCCATCTTCGCAAACTACTACTTGAATATTCAGCGCTTGCTGCCCCTGTTTCTGCCTGACAAAGTTGATCTTGTATAGAATCTAAATCACTACCATAAGCATAACAGGCCCTTTTTCCACGAACAGATTTATTATTCCAATTTTTAAAAGCTATCCAATAAGACATTATGCGGTTTCCTGAACTTATATCAGTTGAATTTTGTTCTTTTAACAATATACAATAAACTATATTTTGCTTGCTTCCTTTTGTTTCTATAATACAATATCCCCAAGGATATAAATACCCCCCCTCTTCTGACTTTATTTTAGAAGAAACTGGTGTTGGAACATTTATATCTAAGTTGTTAACATCAGGTGTATAAGAATTATTTGCTAAAAAATAGATTTCCTCAGCTTCGGCAATGCTTCTTGTTAAATCTTTAATAGTTGCAAAACGACTTTTTAATACTGCTTTTTGATATTGTGGAACAGCAATGGCAGCCAAGATACCAATTATTAAAACAACTACTAACAACTCTATTAATGTAAAGGCTTGGTTTTTCATAAAAACACCTCTTTTTTGATTTATTTTCATCCGTCATTCCCGAGTGCCTTTGTCGGGAATCTCTTCCGATTTTAAGCGGAATAGATGCTGAGCAAACACACCTCAGTATGACGATTTTATTAATTATTAAGCGTCACGGCGAAATCGCTTTTGTTCGGCATCTCTCCTACTTTTATTTATAAAAGTAGTTTATCAAAAAAAAAAAATACGCAACTGTTCTTTCAATTCTCCGTCCTACAAAAGTGTTTTGGCTTTTACTTTGTAAAAGCAATTTTGTTTGCTACTCTTTTTTGCAAATTTGTTCTCTTTTTGATTATTTTTTCAGCGAAAAATAAGACGGCGCAAACAAGTTTTTTACAAAAAACTTGATTTTCAAAAAAAAAAAA
>JAZKYS010000016.1:0-29138 GCA_045612285.1 Elusimicrobiaceae bacterium | reverse complement strand
ATTCCTCGCCCTTTTTCAAAGAAAAGGGGAGCGGTGTATCTTCATTAAGAAAAAATACTTTTTTCTCTCTTATTTTTTGTTTTTTCCGTATTAACAGGGCGCTTGCGTATTTTTTTCTTTTTTTGATAAAATATGTTTGTAGTTTTAATCAAAAATAAAAGGAAAGTTTATGAAAAACCAAGCATTTACTTTAGTAGAGGTATTAGTAGTAGTTTTGATAATAGGTATTTTGGCGGCAATTGCTGTTCCGCAGTATCACAAATCAGTAGAAATAAGCAAAGCTTCCCAAGTATATACTATGCTTGATAATATTGCTAAGGCCGAACTTGCTTATTTCTTACTTCATAATACACATACTTCTAAACTTTCAGATTTAAATATAGAAGTGCCTTTTAAAATAGAAACGCGTAATCAATATTATCAAAATGTTGGTTTTTATTGGCGTATTTGTAATGACGAAAATTGTATGTATGCCGGTAGAAATTATGGCGGTGGTTTTTATTTCCTTCAAGTAGATTTTAATACTAAAAAATTTGTATGTGCCGCTAAGCAAGATACCAAAGCTAATGAAATATGCGCCGCATTAGGTTTTACGGAAAAATATACCAGTAGCACCACTACTACTTGGATAGATTCAAATAGAAATAATACCGATTATTTTAAAAAACCGGAAGAATAACAGTAAAAGGTTTTAAAAAGCAAGTTTTAGAAGTATTATTATCCCTAGCAAGATTCTATAATAAACAAAAATATCAAAATTGTGTTTTTGAATATATTTCATCAAAAATTTAATTACCAAAAAACCGCCTATCATTGCGCTTAAAAAGCCCGCAATTAAAGGGGCGTCAATTTGCGATAAGGAAATATGAGATAATTTTAAAACGGCAGCGCCTGCAATTACCGGCATAGATAAAAGAAAAGATATTTTGGCGCTTAAACTCCTTGATAAGCCTAAAAATAAAGCGGCCGTAATTGTTATACCTGAGCGCGAAACACCGGGTATTAAGGCAAGCGCCTGCGCACAGCCAATTAACAGCATAGTTTTTAAGGAAAGATTTTCTTTTATATTTTGCTTGCCTTTTCTATCTGCAATAAAAAGTAAAATAGCAAAAACTATTAAAGTTAAGGCAAGTATCCACGGCGCTCTAAAAGTTTCTTCCGCCATATCTTCCAAAAAATATCCGGCAACAGCGGCAGGTATCGTTGCAAGCCCGATATACCAGAACAAACGCCCGTCTTCACTTTTGGGCTCGGTCAACCCTTTTTTTATTAAGGAAACTAAATCGTTTCTAAAGTAAAAACAAACGGCAATCAAAGTTGCCAAATGGAGCATAACATCAAAAGTTAAACCCTGATAAGTGTTATTAGTGAAAAAAGAAAATAAGACCAAATGGGCCGAACTTGAAATTGGCAAAAATTCGCCCAAAGCCTGAAGTAAACCTAAGATAACAGCTGTTGTAATTGTCATAAAATATCCTATACAAGAGTATAATAAAATTATATATTATTTTAATATGGAACTTATAAGCGGCTCTTATAAAGCACTTGAAAGGGAGTTTTTAAAATATTTTGCCACAATTAAAAAAAATCCTCTTGAAAAAGTGCTTATAATTACTCAAAGCAAGCGCCTTGCCCAAAGCTTAAAGGAAAAACTTTTATCTTCTAATGAATATCTTTCCTGCGTGTTTTGGCAGGATATGCTTGGCCTTGTTTGCGCTATTAATCAAACAAGCGAAAACTATATATCCTTAAAGCAAAAAACGGAATTAGATTATTTTAAACTAAAAAATTTTTTACAAAATAATAAATTAAATTCTTCTGTCGGTTATGGGCGGGCTTTACAAACGGCTTTTATGGATATGCAAAACGCTCTTATTATGCCGCAAGATTTGCTAAAAATTGAGGAACTTGACGAAACTTTAGGCACTAAAGATTTAAAAGAGTTAATTTTTATTTATGAAAACTATTTAAAGTTAACAGAAGTGGCCGGCAAAAATTCTTATAAAGATTTTTTTACTTCCGCTTATAATAATATAGCACAAAACAAATATCTTTCCCAATTTAAACAAATTATTTTTTATGGTATTTATGATTTTACCGCCCTTCAATATGATATTTTAAAAGAGATTAGCCAAAATTACCCAACTACAATATTTTTTCCTTATGAAGATATTCCGGCTTATAAATATATTAAAGATTTTTATTTAACAAATATAGTGGGTCTTGGCCTTAAACATAAAAAAGCGGCCTTACCTAAAACGGAACTTGAAACTTTTTGCTCGCATCTTTTTGAAGGCCCGCAAGAGCAAGAAACAAAATATCTTGCCCCTATAAAAATTATAGATACTTCCGGCACTTTAGACCAAGTTAAAAGTGCCGCAAAGGAAGTTTTGCTATTGCGAAAACAGGGCCTGGCTTTTAAAGATATAGCAGTTTGTGCGCGTTCCTTAGAACCTTATAAAGATTATCTTGCCCAAGTTTTTGAACAAAATGCTATACCGATAAATATTAATTTTGAAGAACTTTTTAACACAAAGCCTTTAATAAATATTTGCTTGAGTTTACTTAATATCTCAAGAAATAATTTTAATAAAGACAGTGTTTTATCGTTTATAAACAGCCCTTATTTAAAGAATCGTCAGCCCTTTTGGCCCCAAACGATAAAAAATATCGGTGTCCAAACAGGTTTTGAACAATGGGTTAATTTGCTTGACCAAGCAATAGCAAAGGGGGATAATTCCGCTCTTACTTTAAAAATTTTGCTAACTCAAATTAAGCAACGCGTTGATAAATTGGAAGAGGCTACAAATTTTGAAATTCTAACCTTACGGGCAAGAGATATTTTTAATCTTTTCCTTGATTTAGATAATTTATCAGAGGAAGAACAAAAACTGTTTGATAGGCTTGAGAGAATTTTAAAAGATATTTCTTCTTTTGATAAAGTCCGCCATGCCAAAAAGGGAGAATTTTTAGACGAATTTACTTATTTAGTTGAGCAGGAAAAAGTAAATATTGTAGTTAATTTGGAAAATTCCCTAACTATTGCCGATATTATGAATTTAAGGGGACAATCTTTTAAAGCAATAATTATTCTTGGTTTAAATGAAGGGCAGTTGCCTGCCTCTGTTAGCGAAGACCCTGTTTTTAAAGATTCTTGGCGTTCTGCTTTACAGAAAATCGGCTACAATATTAAAGTTAGCGCGCAACGCTACTTGGAAGAAAAATTGTTTTTTTACTTCGCTTTAAGTGCGGCCGGTGATAAAGCAGTTTTAATTTATGAAAGATGCGACAGCGAAGGCAAATTAAAAATAGATTCTATTTATCTAAGTTTGCTTGAAAAAATTTTGGATAAACCGGAAAGGTTTTCTTTAAGCCGTCGCCCTTTAGAACAGCTTGCCCAGTGGTATAAAATTTCGCCGGATTTATTAAACCCGCAGGAAGCCGCTATCCTTAGTTCCATAAAAGGCAATTTTGCTTTAGCCGCCCAACTTGTTAAAAAGGAGCAGGAACCTTTTGCTAAGGCTTTTAGTTTTAGTTTAGAAGGCCCTTTAGGCCCGCACGATTTAATTTGTAGCGCAAAAGGTCCTTTATGGCAGCATATAAGGACAAAAGGGATATCTCCTTCTTCCTTCAAAAATGCTTACCTTTGCCCTGCCAGATATTTGTTTGAAAATATTTTAAAAAAAGAAGATTCTACTGTTTTACAAAGAGATCAGCTTGACCATAGAGATAGGGGCAATTTAGCCCATAAGATTTTGGAGCAATTTTACAGTCATCTTTCAAAAAACAAATTATTTGACAAAATTTTTGCCAAAGGTTCTTTGGAAATTTTACAGGATTTTATAGACCAAAATTTACCGCAAGAAGACTATAAAAAATATGGTCTTTATCCTTTACTTTGGTTTATTTACTGTAAAGAGATGGAACAGGAAATAAAAGATTTCGTAGTTAAGGATTTAACCAGATTACAGGAAGAGCACAAAATACCTTCTTATTTTGAAAAAAATATTTCTGCCGATTTTGATGATTTAAAAATACAAGGCAAAATTGACAGAATTGATATCTCCGAAGATAAAAAATCTTTTGAGGTTATGGACTATAAAACGGGGAATATGAAGGAAAGTGCCCTTAAATTAATTTTTGAACTAGGCAATCTTCAAGGTCCGTTTTATTTTGAAATGGCTAAAAATCTGCCGGAGTTAAAAAACAGCACTCCGGATAAAATGTCTTATGGCAGAATAAAAGAACAGGCCTTTAGAGATATTACTTATCAGGAATATTTAACCTTTAAAGATAAATTTTGGTCAGCAATTAAATTTTTAAAAGACTTAATAGAAGAAGGCTTTTTTATCATAAATCCCGGGGAAAATAATTGTGCTTATTGTAATTACAGCGATATTTGCCGCAAAAATCACGGTCCTTCCCAAAGAAGAGCCTTTTTTAGCACCCAGGCAAAAAAGATAGCGGAGTTTAGAAAATATGACAAAACAAGAGCAAAAAGAAATAAGTAGTATTTTAAAAATGTTTTGTAAAGAAGATTTAGGTTTTGTTGCGCCTGATATAGAGGCCCGCAAAGCTGCTATTTCCACTCACAATCAAAATGTTATTGTTGAAGCCGGCGCCGGCACCGGCAAAACCAAACTGCTTGCTTGTAGAATTTGCTATTTGATTTTAGGGCAAAATGTCAAAATTGACGAAATTGTGGCCATTACCTTTACAGATAAAGCCGCTGCCGAAATTAAGCAAAGTGTTATGAAAATTTTGGGCCTTATCTTGCGTATTTTATCAGACAAAGAGGAAGCAAACTTATCTGCTGAACAATTAAAATTATTGACGGACGGAGCAAAATATTTAGAACAAATTTTTGGTAAAGATAGGGAAAAACTTATTAAATTGATAGAAGAAAATTTTGAACTTATAGAAAGGGCGCAAATTTCCACAATTCACAGTTTTGCTTTTCAAATTTTAAAAAATTATCCCTTACAGGCAAAACTTGCGCCGGGTATAGAAATTGATACCGGCTTTATGGGCGATTATATTTTTGATAAAAATTGGGCCACTTTTTTGGAAAAGGAACTCTCTTTACAAAGCCCCCACCGCAATTTGTGGGAAAATCTCCTTAAAGAAGTTTCTTTAACGGATTTAAAATATTTTGCCGGTTTGATGAGGGAACCCTATTTTGATTTTTGTGAATTTGAAAGTTCTTTATCCCAAATTAAAACTTTTGTAAGCGGGCAAATTGCTATTGCCAAAAATTTAGTTATAGCCAATTTGCCTAAAAACCAAAAAAAGCGCAAAGCGGAAAAATGTATTGAACAGGCAATAGCACGCTTATCTGATTTACTTATTAATTTAGATTCTTTGAATAAAGAAGAAGTTTTACAATTACCCGCCTTAGAGGAAATTGCCAAACCGGGCAAGGATGAATTTTATGAAGGCTGGAACGACGAAAAAGAAATTGTTTTTGCCAGAAATTTTATTGATTTGGCTAATACTTTAATACCCAAAAATTTGTATTTACTTAGGGAGGCTTATATACTATTTAGAGATCTTGCTAAAGAGGTAAAAACACAAATTATCAAACAAAATTTAGTATCTTACAATCAAAGTATATATTTTGCGCTTGAATTAGTGCGGGATAATGCCACCGTCCGTAAAGAATTAAAAAAACGCTATAAAAGTTTAATGGTAGATGAGTTCCAAGATACCGATATGGTGCAAGGCCAATTAATGTTATTTTTATCAGAAGCCCAAGATAGTTTCGCTGAAGATTGGCACGATATTGTTTTACAACCGGGGAAATTATTTGTCGTTGGCGACCCTAAGCAATCAATTTATCGTTTTAGGGGGGCAAATATTTCTGCTTATCAAAAATTTTTACAATTTATGCAAAGGCAAAATGCCAAAATGCTTTATCTAACCACAAATTTCAGAAGCCAGGGCAAGATAATAGATTTTGTTAATAAATGGGGCAAAAATACTATTAAAGAACAAAGCCTAATCCAACCGCAATATATTGAACTTAAAAAAGGGGAAAAACCGGATAGGGAAAAGGTAGAGTTCTTTTTAATAAACAGTCAGGAAAAAGTATCTATTGATAATTTGCGCGCCAATGAAGCAAATATCGTAGCTTCTTGGATACAAGATAAGGTCGGCAAAACAAAACTTGCCGACGGTAAAATTTTAACTTATAAAGATATAACGATACTATATTCTGCCTCTACCGGAATAAATATTTATACGGAAGCTTTGACCAGATTAAATATACCTTATAGTTTGGAATCAAGCGGCAATTTTTATGACTCCCAAGAGATTATTGATATTATCAATATTTTAAAGGTAATTTATGACCCGCAAGATAAAATTGCCCTTATAGGCGTTTTAAGGAGTCCTCTTTGCGCAATGAAGGATGAAGAACTTATAGATTTATGGCAGCAAAAAGCCTTAACTATTTTTGCTAAAGATTTCAAAGCCTCTTCCGCGGTGAAAAATATTTATAAACTTTTAAAAGATTTCCATATTAAAGCAGGGCATTTGACCTTAAAGGAATTGTTAAATGAACTTTTTTATAAAACGGATTTTGTAATCTTAGAAACGCTTGCCTGCGCAAATGAGCAAAGCCTTGCTAATTTAAATAAATTTTTAAAGATAGCCTTTGAACAAGCCTCCAAAGGTTTTACTTTATGGCAATTATTATTGTATATACAAGTTCAAAATATTGATAAAAAAACAGGTAAAAAAGAAAGCAAAAAAGAAGGGCAAAGTTCCTTAGTGGAAGAAAACTTTGATATCGTCAATATGATGAGTATTCATAAATCAAAAGGGCTTAGCGCAAAAGTTATTATTTTAATTGACTCTTTTAATACCAGAAGAGAACTTGCGGAAAATAAATATGTGGATGATTTAGAAGGGAAAATAGGCATAAGTTTGAAAGCCTTAAAAAATTTAAATTATTTTATTTTGCGGGAAAAGGAAGTTTTACATAAACAGGCAGAGCAAGAGCGCTTACTTTATGTCGCTTTAACAAGAGCCGAAGAAAAACTTATTATCGGTGCCACAAATCAAAAAACAATCGGCACCATAGGAACTTCTTTAAAAAACAGCGGTTCTTATCCAAGCCAAGATACTCTTGAAAATGATTTATTTTTTACTACTTCTTTTGAATATAAAGACCCGCAGAGTTTTTTGATACAAAAGCAAAAGGCTTTAGTTTTAACTGAAAATAGCGATTGGTCTGACTTTATTAAATCTTGGGAAAGAAACCAAGCAGAATTTGAAAGTTATAAAAAAGAAGAATTTTTAGCCCCTTCTGATTTAAAGGGGGATAAAACTAAAATTCAAGAATCTCTTGATATCGGCAGTCTTATCCATAAGGCCTTAAATAATTATTTCCAAACGGGTTCTTTTGCTTTGCCTTTGGCTATGAAAACTTTAGATTTGGAAAATCCTTCTTTGCTTGCGCCTTGCCAAAATATTTTAAACAATTTTGAAAACGGCTCCATTTTAAAGCAATTAAGAAAAATGACCTTTTTAGGCTCGGAAATACCTTTCAGTATGTATGAAAACGGCATTATGGTTAATGGTATTATAGATGCTTTATTTGAAGATAAACTGGGACAAATCTTTATTGTTGATTTTAAAACTGATAAAATAGATAATAAGGATTTAAAATCTTATTCCTTAAAATATGCGCGTCAGCTTGATATGTATGAGCAGGCGGTTAAAAAAATGTTTAAAAATAAAGAAATCAAAAAAGCCCTTGCTTATTTAAGCCAAGACTCGCTTTTTGAAATATAGGAGTTTTATTATGTTTGAAAAGATGAAACAATTAATGCAATTAAAAAGTCAAATGGACCAAGTAAAAAAAGAACTTGATGCCGTTGAAATTAAAGTTCTAAGCCCTAAAAAGAATCTTGAAATTACCATAACCGGTTCTCAAGAGGTAAAAAACATTAATATCCTTACAGATTTAGCCACCCTTTCCAAAGAGAAATTGGCCGAAGAAATAAAAGAAGCAGTAAATAAAGCCATTAAAGAAAGCCAATCCACAGCCGCAAAAAAGGCTTTAGGCAGTATGCCTGGCGGCCTTGGCGGGTTTGGCCTTTAAGGCGAAATAATGCCTCTAAATTTGATAAAATATAATTTGTGAGAAAAAATCAATCCCAGCTGGCAAGACTTTTGTTTGAACGCATGGAAATTTCTTTTATGCCCCGCTTTAGCGC
The DNA here is from genome assembly GCA_045612285.1 of Elusimicrobiaceae bacterium. Classification (GTDB taxonomy): domain Bacteria; phylum Elusimicrobiota; class Elusimicrobia; order Elusimicrobiales; family Elusimicrobiaceae; genus Proelusimicrobium. The sequence continues at coordinate 20,916 of JAZKYS010000016.1, read as the reverse complement.
AGGGTATAGAATAAAAATATATCCGTGGCTTGTTTTGTTATTATTATTTTTATGGCTTGCGTTTACAATTTATTGTATCTTTATTGCCACACGCTTTATAGATTATAATGTAACAAAAGCAGATAATAAAATAATAAAAACAAAATTCGCTCTTATTGCGGAAGAAGTGGCCCAAAACCGTAAATATTTAAAGATGGCTCGGGATACAGATTTACAAATGCGTAAAATGCTTGGTATGCAGGCCGGTAAGCATATTAATTTGCCGGCAGGTATAGAACAGGCCAAAGAAGAAAGAAACCTTAGTTTTAAGGAAATATTCTCCCAAAAAGGCAATGATATAGAGGAGCAGGAAATACTTAATTACTTAAAAGAAACAAATGCTCTTGCCCAAGATAGGCTTGCCTCTTTCCAAGAGATTGCCTGGTTCTATGCCAACCAAAGAAATATTCAAGATGCTACGCCTTCAATCAGACCTACGGATAAGACAAGGATAACTTCCGGTTTTGGGTATAGATTATCCCCATTTGGCACTTATGTTGCCTCTTATCACTATGGTCTTGATTTTGCGGGTAAACCCGGGGCAAAAATTTATGCCACGGCTGATGGCGTAGTTCGTCAAACAGGGTGGGCCCAGGGCTATGGGCAAGCAATATTAATAGATCACGGCTTTGGCTATTCCACTTTGTATGGACATTTGGCAGATATCAAAGTTAAAAAAGGCGATAAAGTTCGCCGCGGTCAAACAATAGCCGCTATGGGCACGACAGGGCGTTCAACCGGTGTTCACTTACACTATGAAGTTTGGAAAGACGGCACCCCTGTAAACCCGCGCGGGTATTTTAATAATGATAAGTAAAACGGAGGAAGTATGGGTTTTTTAAACAAAGATGCTAAAAATGGTGATTATGTTTCCGTAATTAGCGAGGAGTGCTATTTTCAAGGAACTTTAGATTTACAAGGTTCCGTCAGAGTTGATGGCAAATTGGAAGGCAATGTAGATAATGCCCAATATGTCACAGTAAGCAAAAATGGTTTTATGAAAGGTAATATCAGCGCAAAAGGTGTTGTAATTATCGGCACCTTAGAAGGCGATATCTGCGCCGATAGTGTGGAAATTTTAAGCACGGCTAAACTTAACGGCAATGTCCGCTCTAAAAAAATCTTAATTGAGGGTGGTGCCGAAGTTAACGCAAGTATTAAAGTTGTCAGTAAACCTGAAACAGAAAATTTTGATGACGAAGAAAAAATTGAAGTTGAGGAAGAAATCAAAGAAGAGGCCCCTAAAACCAAGGAGAAAAAGAAATGATATCATTTTTTAATAAATACAAAGTTATTATCTTAATTTTTATTATTGCTTGTTTTTTGGGTAGTTTAGGTTATGTCGGTGTTGGCGCCGTAAATGAGGCCTACGGGCCTAATGCGCCTGTTGTAAAAGTCGGAGAGGATAAGATTAAATATATTGATTATGACCGCGAATTAAAACAGGCTTATCAACTTCTTGAAGCCCAAGAAACAGAAGAGCAAGATATTCTTGCCAGGGAACAATTAAAGCAGGTTGTTTTACAAGATTTAATTTCTAAATCTGTTTATAAACAAGCCGCTAAAGAACTGGGCCTTGGGGTTAGCGATATGGAAGTTGCTTATACTATCAAAAATAGTCCGATTTTTAATCTTTCCGGTGTTTTTAATAAAGATACTTATTTGTGGATTATCAGAAACAGGCTTGGTATGAATCCCGATGAATTTGAGCAAAGCATAAGGGATGAAAAACTTAAAAATGATTATCAAAAAATTTTATTTCTTACGGCAAAGACTTCTCCTCAAGAAGAAGAATTCGCCCAGAAGACTATTTTTAAAGATAAAGCCTCAGAAAAAGAACAATTTATGCTCTTAAAAGCGCAAACTTTGGCAACCAATTTTTCTCATAGTTTTAATCAAAGCCATCCTATAACTTTTACAAAACTTGCGCCTAATTATAGCGAACAACAAGAAGATTAAAAATGGCAAAGAATAGCGTTTTAATCGTAGGTTCTATTGCGTTTGACACCATAAAAACACATAAAGCAAGCGCAAGCAATGTTTTGGGTGGTTCGGCAAGTTATTCTTCAATTTCGGCCAGTTTTTTTGCGCCGACAAAACTTGTTGCTATTGTGGGTAAAGACTTTTCCAAAAAGCATATCGGTATTTTTAAAAAGCGCGGTATTAATTTAGATTCTTTAGAAATTAAAGACGGCAAAACTTTTACTTGGAGAGCCGCTTATGATAAAGATTTTAAAAATGCCACAACTTTATCAACAAAATTAAATGTTTTTTCGGATTTTTGCCCTAAAATAAAACCTCAAGATAGAAATACAAAAGCGGTGTTTTTGGCAAATATTGCCCCCTCTTTACAGCTTGAAGTTTTGAAACAATTAAAAGGCCCGCGCCTTATTGCTTGCGATACAATGAATTTGTGGATTAAGAATGATAAACCTAACCTTTTAAAACTTCTTAAAAAGGTCCATATTTTATTTGTAAACGAAGCAGAAGCAAGGCAACTGACCGGTTCTTATAATTTAATTGAAGCCGGAAGAAAAATCTTAAAAATGGGACCAAAGGTTACGGTTATTAAACTTGGGCCTAACGGCGCACTTTTAGTCAGTAAAGATTGCCTTTGCCAAATACCGCCGTATTTGGTGGAATATCCAAAAGATACTACAGGCGCAGGGGATAGTTTCGGCGGTGGTTTTGTCGGTTATTTAGCTTCGGTTAGAAATTGGCAAAATCTCAAGAATATTAAACGCGCACTTGCTATGGGTTCTGTTATGGCCTCTTTTGCGATAGAAAGTTTTAGTGTTTCCAAACTTGCAAGTGTAGATAAAGCAAAAATTGATAAACGCCTAAAAGAATATCTAAACGCTTCAAAAATATAGTTTCATAATATTTTTAAGGTGCGCTAAAATAAAAAGCGCACCTTAAAAAATACTCTCAAAATATCTTGTTTTTAGTTAAGGGCAAAAATAAAGGGGCCGCATTTAGTGGCCCTTTTTAATTCTCTTGTAGATATTATTTATTTTTGTAAAGGTGCGGGGTCGGTGATATAAGCCGCAAAATAAGGTTGTTTACCAGGTTCTTCCATAAAGATAGCATAAGGTCCTGTAAAGTAAAAATATCTAGCATTTGTATCTACAATGGTAATTCCAAGGGCTTTATAACCTATTGCGGCTTCTGCTATAAGTTTAGCACCGATTTCGTTCATTTTAAATTGAATGTCTTCTATTGCTTTAACAATTATAAAACCCGAAGGTATAATTTCCCTGTTATAAAGTTCTTTAAATTCGCGTTGTGTATTAAAATCTAAAATAGGGGCTTTAAATTTATCTTCTGCGCGTAAATAATCTTTTTCTGCATTAGGTTTCTGCTTCATCTCGGCATACATTTCTGCAAGGGTTTTTTGGCCGTCAGTTCTGTATAAATGTATTAAATCGCCCTGTTTAGATTTTAAGGTAACTGCAAAATCCTTATCATCATTATAAAATAAAACACTTACAGATTCTTTTAATTTAGAAGAATTCCCTGCCATAACTCCAAAATATTTTACAGGGGTTTTGCTTGCTTTAAAATTGCCATCTCCCAATTCATCAAATTTCTCCACATATTCTAAATCTTTTTTTAACATGGCATAGAGTAAATACTTATTAGGTGCAGGAGTCCAATCAAATATATCTAAAATTTGGCTTTTTTCGTGGAATTTAGTCCAAATACCTTGTTCAATTTCTTGTTTTAATTGGGCAGATACAAGACCCCATTTTTTATAATAGGCATTTTCAGATAAATCTTTTACGCTAAAAGGACTTTTGTTTAAAAGGTTTACCATTTTCGGTTGAGAACCTGCAAATTGAATAGGTGCTTTATTAAGTTCATTAGTTAAATCATTCCAGACTAATTGAAATACCCCGGTCCAAACTTGGTTTTTAGCAGTAGAAACGCTATCCATAGTAGGTAAAATTTCTATTGCGTCGGTATATACTTTTTCCACATTTGTATTATCCGTAACAGGTAAAGTTTCTTCAGGGGTATTGTTTGGCAGCGCAACATTGGAAACAGGTTTATTTGTATTATTTATTGCATAGTTGTCAGATGGTTTAGTGATAAAGTAAGCGCTGACAATTAATATAATTGCAAGAACAGCAATAATTGTAGTTGTTTTTTTCATAATTTCTCCTTTTATATTATAACAAATTTTATATTTTCTTAATTATCTTTTGAACGATAGAATTTATAAAGAAAATATCTTCTTTAGTGAAGTTCTTTGCTGCGCTTATTTTCTGTATTTTTTGCGTGCAAATTCTTTTGTTTAAAATCGGCGGTAAAGCCAGTTTATCAAGCAAGAGCGAAAGATTGTTTAAAGCAATTTCTTTTTCCTTAATTGTGGCTGTTTTTTTGATATTGGTGCGCGGTGTTTTTGGCCAATATTGCCCCCTCTTTACAGCTTGAAGTTTTGAAACAATTAAAAGGCCCGCGTCTTATTGCTTGCGATACAATGAATTTGTGGATTAACAATAATAAGCCGGAACTTTTAAAATTATTAAAAAAAGTTCATATCCTTTTTGTTAACGAGGCCGAAGCACGCCAACTTACCGGTTCTTATAATTTAATTGAAGCCGGAAGAAAAATCTTAAAAATGGGGCCTCAAATTGCTGTTATCAAACTTGGGCCGCACGGCGCTCTTTTAGTTAGTAAAGATTGCCTTTGCCAAATACCGCCTTATTTGGTGGAATATCCTAAAGATACCACAGGCGCAGGCGATAGTTTTGGCGGCGGATTTGTCGGGTATCTTGCTTCCGTTAAAAATTGGCACAGTTTAAAAAATATCAAACGCGCTCTTGCTATGGGCTCTGTTATGGCCTCTTTTGCGATAGAAAGTTTCAGCGTTTCCAAACTTGCAAGTGTAGATAAAGAAAAAATTGATAAACGCTTAAAAGAATATCTAAACGCTTCAAAAATATAGTTTCATAATATTTTTAAGGTGCGCTAAAATAAAAAGCGCACCTTAAAAAATACTCTCAAAATATCTTGTTTTTAGTTAAGCGCAAAAATAAAAGGGCCGCATTTAGTGGCCCTTTTTAATTCTCTTGTAGATATTATTTATTTTTGTAAAGGTGCGGGGTCGGTGATATAAGCCGCAAAATAAGGTTGTTTGCCCGGTTCTTCCATAAAGATAGCATAAGGCCCTGTAAAGTAAAAGTTTCTGATGAATTTTGGTTGAATGTGAGGATGATTACCCCAAGTTGAACTTGTTTTAGCTTCTCTTGCAATGGGTTCTCCGAGTTTATTTCCTTTAAATTTAATTGCTTCTATTGCTTTTTCAATTATAAAACCTGAAGGCATAATTTTTTTGTTATTAAGTTCATCAAATTCATGCTGTATATTAAAATCTAAAGCGGGGGCTTTAAATTTATCTTCTTCATGCAAATAATCTTTTTCGGTATTAGATTTTTGCTTCATTTCGCTGTAAAATTCCGCCAGAGTTTTATTATCATCAGTTCTGTATAAGTGGATTAGATCGCCTTGTTTAGATTTTAAAGTAACTGCAAAATTATCATAATCCTTATAAAATAAAACATTTACAGATTCTTTTAATTTAGAAGAACCACTTGTTATAACTCCAAAATAATTTACATAGGAAGAACTCCCTTTAAAAAGGTCCTGTTGCAATGTTTTAAATTCTTCCACATATTCCAAATCTTTTTTTAACATAGTATATAATATGTATTTTTCGGGGGCTGAACTCCAATTAAAACTATCTAAAATATTGCTTTTTTCTTGGAATTTAGTCCAAATAGCTTCTTCAATTTCCTGTTTTAATTGGGGGGATACAAGACCCCATTTTTTATAATATGAATCTGCGGATAAATCTTTTACACTAAAAGAATTTTTGTTTAAAAGATTTGCCATTTCCGGTTGGGAACCTTCAAACAAAATAGGTCCTTTATTAATTTCATTTGCCAAATCATCCCATACTAACTGAAACACTCCGGCCCAAACTTGATTTTTAGCGATAGAAACACTATTCATAGTTGGCAAAATTTCTAATACAGCACTATCTTGTTTAGCGATGTTAGAAATACCATTATCTGTATATATTGGCTGTGCCTTTGGTAAAACGGGGTTTTTAGTGTTTTGCTTTTTGTTGATAAGACAAATGCTGATAATTAAAATAATTCCTAATATACCGATAATCGTAATTAATTTTTTCATGGTTTTTCCTCTTTATAATTTTTTTATTATTTTTTGTGTGATAGTATTGATAAAGAAAATATCTTCTTTAGTCCAGTTTTTTGCTGCGCTTATTTTTTGTATTTTTTGGGTGCAAATTCTTTTATTTAAAATTGGCGGAAGGGCCAGCTTATCAAGCAGCAATAAAAGATTATTTAAAGCAATTTCTTTTTCCTTAATTGTGGCTGATTTTTTGATATTTGTGCGCGGTGTTGTTAAATTATATTTAGAAAATTCCCAGCAACACAAAATAACTGCCTGCGCCAAGTTTATAGAAGGCACTTTTGCCGAAGTCGGTATATTTAAAATATAGTCTGCCTTATCAATATCTTCGGCGGTTAAACCGGTTTTTTCGCTACCAAACAAAATAGCAATTTTTTTATCTTTATTTTCTTTTAAAAAACTATCAATTTTATTTAAAGTTAAAATTTGCTGAAAGGGCTTTCTGTTTTTTAAAGCGGTTGTAGCAATTAAAATATGGGTGTCTTTTGCGGCTTCTTCAATAGTATTAAAAACTTTTGCTTTTTTTAAAATCGGACTTGCACCGACAGCGCTTTTTGCTTCCTGCCAAGTCGGGTCCCAAGGGTTTACCAGGCGTAAATCTTCAAAACCAAAATTACCCATTGCGCGCGCTGCCGCGCCGATATTTTGCGGATTTCTAGGTTTAACTAAAATAAAACTTATTTTCATTTTATCTTTTGTCCCATAATATTTAAAAAAGTTATTTATCCGTATCATTTTTAATAAAGACATTTGCCTTCATACTAAAAACTTTTCCGCGGCCAACAATAATATGGTCTAAAATCATAATACCCAAAGGGGTAGCAATACGGGTTAAAGTTTCGGTTAAGTTTTTATCTTCTTCGGAAGGTGTTGGCTCGCCGGATGGGTGATTATGTATAAAAATCAAACCGGCAGCATTATAACTAAAAGCTTTTTCTAAAATTTTTCTTGGTGAGATAAGGGCTTTATCAAGTGTTCCTTGGCAAAGTCTTTCAACGGCGATAACGGTATTTCTGACAGTAAGAAAAATAACTTCAAAGGCTTCTTCTTTTTGACCTTGCAAGGAGGCTTTACAGAAATCAAGCAAGTTTTCCGGTGTAGAAATTTCTGCCCTATCTTTAATTTTTTCTAAAGAATAATTACGCATAACTGAACGCATTAACTTTAGTAAAACTATTGTTGAAGGGCCAATACCTTTAACTTGTTTTAAATCTTCTTCTTTTGCATCAAGAACATCACTTAAAGAGCCAAATTTTTTAATCAAAGTCCAGGCTAAAGTTTTGGTATCTTTTCTTGGTATTGAGTAAGTTAAAATAAGTTCTAAAACTTCGTGCGGCAGGAAAGAATCAATACCGCCGTTTAGAAATTTTTTACGCAGTCTTTCTCTATGTCCAAAAAAAGAAGGTTTTTCACTCATATAAATATTATATACTTTTATTAGAGCATTAAAACAGGTGGTTAATTAAAATGGAAAAACATATTGTAATTATCGGTGCCGGCCCTGCCGGACAGGAAGCCGCTTTAAAAGCAGCAAAACTTGGTGCAAAAGTAAGTTTAATAGAACAAGGCGAACTGGGCGGTGTTTGTTTAAACTGCGGGTGCGTGCCGTCTAAAACTTGGTTGTCCAGTGCACACGAGTTTGCTTCCTTAAAAGAAATTGCCAAATATAGCACAAAGGAAGCAGACCTTTCTGCTTTAGCCTCTTCTTATGATTTTTCCAAAATACAAGAACGCCGCAAAGCGGTTATTATGCGCCTTAAACGCGGGCTAGAATTTTTATATAAAAGTGCAAAAGTAAATATAATTAAAGGAACAGCAAAAATAAAAGATTCTAAAACAATTTTAGTTAACAATGAAGAAATAACTTTTGATGCTCTTATTCTTGCTTGCGGAACAAAGGCCTTTTACCCGCCTGCTTTTGAAAAATTTAAAGATAAACTTTTAGACAACAGCACAATTTTTAATTTAGAAAAACTGCCAAAATCTATAACAATTTTAGGTGGCGGTGCAATAGGTTGTGAGTTTGCCTGTTTCTTTAATGCTCTTGGGGTCAAAGTTATCTTGGTGGAAAAATTGCCAAATATCGCGCTTGCTATGGGCCAGGATATAAGTCGCGCAATTACAAATGCGCTTGAAAAACGCGGAGTGGAAATTAAAACAGGTATCGGCGCACAAAATATAGAAATTAGCGATAGCGAAAAAACTATAATTTTGGAAAATGGCGAAAAAATTACTTCTCAGGAAGTTTTGCTTGCCCTTGGCAGAGTTGCAGATTTATCAGCCTTAAACCTTGAAGCACTTGGCATTGAATATAATAAAAAAGGCGTTAAAGTCCCCGCGCAAACAATGCAAGTTAAAGATAATATTTACGCCGTTGGCGATATTACGGGCCTTTCTTTGCTTGCCCACGCAGCAGCGGCGCAGGCTAGTGCTGCTGTTAGCCACATTTTAACAGGTAAAGCGCAGTATAATAATGATTTAATACCGGCAGTTTTATATACCTGGCCGGAAGCGGCAACTATCGGTATTTTAAAAGAAAAGGCAACAATGCCAGTTAAGGCCCATAAAAGTTTTTATCTAGCAAACGGCCGCGCCTTAGCACAAGGTGATAGCGAGGGCTTTTGCCAAATTATTACATCAGAAGAAAGCGGCAAAACTGTGGGCGCGCAAATTGTGGGCGCGCAGGCAGGCGAACTTATTCATATAATTGCTCTTGCCATAAAAAACAATATGACCCTTGATGATTTAGCAAATATGACTTTTGCCCACCCTACTTTATCGGAAATTATTAAAGACGCCGCTTTGAAATAATTTTATAAATGCCCGTCGCGATTTATTTGATCACAGAGCTTTTTTTGTGCGGAATTCCTTTCTGGAAAAGAAGTGCATTTAAGTTGATTGTTTTTATCAATGTGTAGATAAAGGGGGCTATTAGGTAATCTTATTGCAAAGGCCTTATACCCATAAGTAGTTGTAGACCCCCAAGCATCCGGAGAATAACGAAAATATTTTGTATCTATTCTATTTTCTGTTCCAGATACAGCGCCAGTTATTATTATATCTAATTTACTCATTTCAGATGGATAAGCATATCTGCCGTTTTGTAAAAAAAACACATCATTTGCTTGAGCGATAGATTTTAAATTTATAATAGCTTCTTGCATAATAGATTTTTCAACAGATTCTTGATAATAAGGCACGGCAATAGCCGCCAAAATACCTATGATAAGAACTACTACAAGTAATTCAATAAGTGTAAAACCTTTTTTTGTAAACATATTTTTCTCCTTATTTTTTTATAAGAAAAGATGCTGAGCAAAAGCACCTCAGCATGACGATTAATAATATCGTCATTCCCGGTGCTCGCCGCACGGGCAAGCGGGAATCTCGTCCGCTTATTCCCTGCCCTTTTTCAAAGAAAAGGGGAGAGGGGGGTGTTTATTAATGTCGTCATTCCCGAGTGTTTTTGTCGGGAATCTCCACCTTTTTGTTTTTTTTCTTTTTAGAACTATCAATATTTTATTTTTTTTTTTTTTGAAAATCAAGTTTTAAGTAAAGGCTATATCGCCCCCCTGTAGCTGTTAAAAGAAATTATGAGAAGTTAAAATCGGCAAAAAAAGAACAAATTTTATAAAAAGTGTAGCGCGGAGAATTTCTTTTATGAAATAAAAGCCAAAACACTTTTGTAGGCCGATATTTTAGAGAAGTCTTGCTTATTTTTTTTTTTTGATAAACTACTTTTGTAAGTTTTAATCAAAAAGAGGTAAATATATGAAAAACCAAGCATTTACGCTTATAGAGTTATTAGTAGTTGTTCTTATCATTGGTATTTTGGCGGCTATTGCCGTTCCTCAATATCAAAAAGCTGTTGGTAAAAGTAGACTTGCTACTATAAAAAATCTTGTTCAAAGTATTGCTAATGCTGAAGAGGCCTATTACCTTGCTAATGGACATTATACAACAAACTATAATAATTTAGATGTAATTAAACCAAGTAATATTGATTGCACTTTATGGGACGAAAAATCCCAAGCTGCCGTATCTTGCGCAACACCAAATAAGGTAGGTAAGGAAGTTCTCTCTTATTACTATTTTTTTAATTTTGGGCCAATGCCTAATACCGCATTGTGTTTATGCTGGACTAAAGATAAAACAGATTTATGCCATAAAGTGTGCCAAGAAGAAACCGGAAAAACTGCTGATCAAGCAAGCTGTCCCGGCTCTTATTGTACTTATTCAAAATATATACATTAATTTTTATAAAAAGGATTTGTTCCTGTTAATAAAAAAACTCTTCTGGTTTTGTCGGAAGAGTTTTTTTATCTCTTTTTTAAATAAAATAGGAGATGTTTTAATTTTCCCAGCGGATGTGAATAGGCGTCCACGCGTGGGGGATATTCTTGTGGAAAGGTATCACACGCATAGCATAATCTTGGCGGCCGCTTAACTCGGGCTTTAAGTCAATTTCATATAAATAAACATCGCCCTGTTTGCCTTTACAAGTCATTTCGCAATCTTTAACGCTTTCAAAAGCACCGCCAAGACCTCTTAAACCAAGTTGGAATTGAACTACAACATCTTCCGGTTTTAAATTGCCAAGGGTTACTTTTGCGGTAAACTTCAAAGTTTCGCCGACAAGGACATCCCTATCAATATTGCCTGTTGTATCTGTGATAGAAACTCTTGGCCAGTTAGAAGAAATCTCATTTCTCCATTTGGCAACGGCGGCTGTATTGCCGTTTTCGTTTAAGATATTGCCGTAATAATGGGCTTTTGTGTAAAAGCGGTCATAATATTCCTGAACCATACGGTTTGTATTAAAGAAAGGAACAATAGTAGCAATAGAAGTTTTCATTTTTTCTATCCACTTTGTCGGTAAATTATCTTTATTTCTTTCATAATAAGTGGGCACAATTTCCTGCTCAATTAAATTATAAAGGGCCTGAGATTCAACTTCATCTCTTTCGGCATCATTTTTATAACTTTGTGCGCCGATAATAGACCAGCTAAAATCACAAGGACCGACTTCATCCCACCAACCATCTAAAATTGATAAAGCAAGGGCACCGTTTAAGGCGGCTTTCATACCGCTTGTGCCGGATGCTTCCATCGGGCGAACTGGGTTATTAAGCCAAACATCCACGCCCTGAACCATATATCTTGCCAAGTTCATATTGTAATCTTCGGCAAAAACAATTTTGCCTTTAAAGCGCGGGTCAAGCATAATATTGAAAATTTGTTTAATAAACTCTTTACCTGCCGTATCTGCCGGATGTGCTTTACCGGCAAAAACAAATTGAACAGGCCTATCCGGGTCATTAACAATTTTGCTTAAGCGGTTTAAATCTTTAAATAAGAGAGTTGCTCTTTTATAAGTAGCAAATCTTCTTGCAAAACCGATAGTCAAAGCATCTTGTTTTAAAACATTTGCTGCGGTTCTTGCCAAATTGATATTGGAAGATAAACGCTTTGCCTGGGCGACGGCTCTGTTTCTGATATGATTGATAAGTTTTTCTTTTCTGATTGTATGTGTTTGCCAAAGTTCATTATCGGGGATATCTTTAACTTTTTCAAACATACTTTTTTCAAAAGTTATCATTTCGTTTTTGCCGCCGTAAATATATTTTTTATAAAGTTCGCTTGCTTCGTGGCTAACCCAGCTTGGCACATGAACGCCGTTTGTAATACTTGTTATAGGCACTTCGTTAACATTAAGGCCGGGCCAAATATTTTTCCACATTTCTCTTGAAACAACACCGTGTAATTTTGCTACTCCGTTTAAATATGCGGAAAGTTTTAAAGCAAAAACGGTCATACAGAACATTGAAGCATTTGGTGTTTCTTTACCTAAATCAAGGAAGGCATCCCACCCAATACCAAGTTGTGAAACATAAGGTTCCATAAATTTTTTGACTAAATTAAAATCAAAATGTTCATTACCCGCAATAACAGGAGTGTGGGTTGTAAAAACAGATGTTGCCCAAACAATTTCTAAGGCTTCTTCAAAAGAAATTTTCTTTTCCTGCATAATATCAATTATGCGTTGGCAAAGTAAGAAAGCGGAGTGACCTTCGTTAATATGGTAAACGCTTGGCTTAAGGCCCATTGCTTTTAAGGCCTTTACGCCACCGATACCTAAAATAATTTCTTGTTTGATTCTGTTTTCCCTATCACCGCCGTAAAGTTGTTCGGTAATAGTTCTGTGGGCGGGTGCGTTTTCGGGCAAATTGGTATCTAAAAGATAAAGTGAAGTTCTGCCAACCGGCACACGCCAAACCATTGCTTTAACAACTTCTCTGCCTAAGGGGATATCAACAATTAAATTGCTGCCGTCTTTGTTTTGGACTGCTTCAACAGACATGTGGGCCCAGTCATTTTCGGGGTAGGCTTCGCCCTGCCAGCCGTCTTTATTTAAAACTTGTTTTACATAACCTTTTTGGTAGAATAAACCAACACCGATTAAAGGAAGCCCAAGGTCGCTTGAACTTTTAATATGGTCGCCTGAAAGCATACCAAGACCACCTGAATAAATAGGCAAACCTTCGCCGATACCATATTCCATAGAAAAATAAGCCGTTAAGAAATTTTCTTTTCCTGCGCCTTTATTTTTATTAAACCAGGTATCTTTATTATTTTGATAATCGCGGTATAATTTTTCAACAAAATTTAAGTGGGCAATAAAATCTTTATCTTTGCTTAATTCTTCCAAGCGTTTTTGCGATACGCTTGCCATAAGCCATTTTGGCGTTCTTTGGGATTCTTCCCAAAGTTTTTCGTCTATTCTTAAAAATAAAGTGATTGCCGGCCAATTCCAAGCGAACCACATATTATTTGAAAGTTCTTCTAAGAACTTCATATTTTTTGGTAAATTCGGTGTGACTTTAAAGGAATGTATTTTCATTATTATTCTCCGTTGTTTCCCCTGGGGTTTTTTATATTCTTCTCTATTTTATAGTATATAAAATAATTAGATTTATTTGTTTTTGTTTTCTCTTTCTTTCAGTTTAGCGGCTTTCCATTGGGCAAGGGCCTCTTCTGGGGTGCTTGCTTTAGCAGAGCCGAAAACATGCGGATGGCGCGAAATTAATTTATTATTAAGCCTATCTATAACATCTTTTAAGGTAAAGCGTTTTTCTTCCTCGGCAATAAGCGTGTGGAAAAGAACTTGTAAAAGCAAATCGCCAAGTTCTTCTTTTAAATTTTCGTCATCCTGTTTTTCTATGGCAGAGATAACTTCCTGGCTTTCTTCTCTTAAACACTTAATCAAAGTTTGGTGGGTTTGTGCTTTATCCCACGGGCAACCGTTCGGGCCTCTTAACTTTTTACAAGTTTCAATTAAATTATTAAAAGAATTATCTGCCTTATTATCCATTTTATTCCTCTATCTTAACTATTTTATATTTACTATTTTCAAATTTGATATATTCAAATTCCCCTTTAAAAACTCTTGGCATACCGACATCGGTGCAAATTATTTTTTTATCCGGGCTTATAATTATTTTTGGTATCATGGTGTGTCCTACAATTTGTTTAAACGGGCAAGCCTGGTGGCTTTCAAGCAGTTCGTTTAAATCAGCCCAAAAGATACCGGCAAAAGGGTCAAGCCCGCCTCTAGAACTGCTTACATAAAAAATCGGGTGGGAAAAATCATCTTTTTTAACACTTTCAATTAAAATATTGTTTAACAGTTGGACTACTTGTTGCGCGGTCGGTTTTGGCGGTAAATCTTTTTTTAGGACATGATACATAGCATCCGTGCAGCCGGAGTGGGTAAATAAATAACCCCTTGCCGCCCACGCCGCCTGAATTTTGCCTTCTAAAATATCTTTGATAAGTTTATCTCTAAAGGGGGTAATTTCCCAATAAGGCATAGTTGTTACAAAATAGTTTTTCTTTAAAATTTCAAGTTCGTGATTGCCAAGCAAACGCACCACTTGCCCTTTTTCTTTTTTAGCTTTTATTTGAAGATAATTAAGGAATAAATCAATGGCTTTATAGTCGTGCCCGCGGTCAATAATATCGCCAAGTTGTATGATAATTGTGTTCTTTCCGGTCCAATTTAAATCCGGATCTATTAAACCCGCGTGTATCAAAATTGCCGATAGAGAATGATAAAAACCGTGCGCATCGCTTAACACCATTATTGGTTTTAGGGTAGATTTTGCCATACATAAATTATACACTATAATAAGATGATGATAAATAATAACTTTGATAAGGCCAGGCAAAAAATCAGTTCTTTGCTTGGGCCCGAAAATATTTTTTGCGATTCTATAAGCCTTTTATTAAATGGTTTTGACGGAAGCCCGGTTAAAAGTGTTCCGCAGGCAGTTTTGAATATTAAAAAGCCCGAAACTCTTTGGCCGCTTATTAACCTTTTAATAAAATATAAAATACCCTACACTGCGCGTGCCTGTGCTACAAATCACGATGGCGCGGCTGTTCCTTTAAAAGGTGGTGTTATTTTAAATTTAAAACCTTTAAATAAGATAGAAAAGATAGATACTAAAAAAGGTATAGCCGTTGTTCAAAGTGGGGTAATTAACCAAGATTTACAAGAGGCTTTGTCCGAGCAAGGCTACTTTTTTGCCGGGGATCCGGCTTCGGGAGCGTTTTGCACGCTTGGCGCCAATGCAGCTTTAAATTCCGGCGGGGCAAAAACTTTAAAATACGGCTCTACTTTAGCAAATGTTCTTGCGGCTGATTTAATAACTTCCGGCGGTGCTTTAATGCACCTTGAGCGCAATTTCCAAGGGCCTGATTTGCTTTCTTTACTTTTAAAATCGGAAGGGACTTTGTGCGTAATTTCCCGTTTATGGCTAAAAATTTTACCTTTGCCAAAACAAAAAATAACCGTGCAGGCAGATTTTAAAAATCTTGAACAGGCAATGAAAAGTGTGGAAGAAATTATTTCAGCAGGTATTGTGCCAAGTGCTTTAGAAGCTCTTGACGAAATTGCTTTAAATACACCCGGTAAAGAAGCCTCTTTACTTATAGAACTTGAAGAAGAAACTTCCCTTGAAAAGGTAAAAAAGATTTGCGCTAAAAACAGCACTCTTGATTTTATTGTAGCGGGTGAACAGGAAGCAAAAATTCTTTGGTCAAAACGCAAAGAGGCTTGTAGCGCACTTGCGCGTTTAAATAAAGCGGTGATATCGCTTGACCCTTGTGTGGCAAGAAGCCAACTTTCTTTAGCTATAAAAAAAATAAAAGAAATTTTAAATAATTACCAAATTAAAGCCGGTATAGTTTTTCACGCGGGCGACGGAAATATCCACCCGAATATTGTTTGCGACCCTTCTAATTTTTATGCCAATGCGCAAATAAATAAAGCTATAAAAGAAATTTATGCTTTTATAGGCTCTATCGGCGCAAGTATCAGCGCGGAACACGGAATCGGTATAGAAAAACGCGCCGCAATGGCTTTTATGTATGATGAAAAAACGCTAAATTTAATGCGCCAAATTAAAACAACTTTAGACCCGTTTAATTTGGCTAATCCGGATAAAATTTTGCCGCTTGCTACAAAAAGCGCAAAAGAATCTTATATTTCAAAAGATAAAAATATTCTTGCCTTACAGGAAAAAATTAAACAGTCCGGTGAAATAAAAATAAAGGAAACTTTGCTTTCCGAGGTAAAAGAAATTTTAGAATTAGATAAAAAGAACTGGCTTGTAAAAGTTCAGGCAGGTTGCCCGGTTAGCGAACTTGAAGCCTTTTTAAACAAACATAAAATGACTTTACCAATAGATCCTACTTTTGAAGGGACAATAGGCAAGGCTTTTGCCTGTGGGGCCTTTAAAACAATGGCCGATTTTGTAACCGAACTTGAGTTTATTTTGCCAAACGGGGAAATTTATAATATCGGCGGCAAATATGTTAAAAATGTTGCCGGTTATGATTTGATTAGGTTTCTTTGCGGTTCTCTAGGGGTTTATGCTTTAATAACGGCTTTAACGATACGCGTTTTTGTAAAAGATTCTAAAGAACCCTTGCCGGCTAAAATGTTAGGTTCATTTAGCCCGGCTACAATTCATAAATCTTTAAAAGCAATTTTTGATAAAGAAAATAAATTTAATAAATTAGAGGATTTTAATGTCTTTAAACTTAAAAAACAATCAGTTGAAAAGCCAAGATTTTAGTAAAAAGGCTATAACTTTGGCAAGAAGGCTTGCTTTTTTAAAAGAACAAAGTATGCTTTGTACGCGCTGCGGTGCTTGTTTACAGGGGTGTGTATCCTACAAAACGCATAATATGGAAAATTTTTCCCCCCGGGGCAGAGTTCAACTGTTAAATCTTATTTTAGAGCGCAAAATTGACCTTAAACAAAATCAGGAAATGCTTTTAAAATGTATTAACACTTGCACGCAATGCGGGCAATGCTCTAAATTTTGTGCGGTATCTTTAAAGACGGAAGAATTTATTTTTGAATTAAAAAATTATTTTGCTAAATCAAACTCAAGAACAAAATATTTAAACTTCTATCATAAATATTCTTCTTTTGTTTACCCTTTTTTAAGTTTGGGTAAAAAAATAAAACAAGCAAAAAAACAAGATACTAAAAATTTGCTTTTAACTTCTAAAGAAGGGCTAAAATTTGCTTCTTTTAATTTGGCTTTGCTTTCTTGCGCAAGAATTTTAAAACACAGTTTATATTTAAACGAAGCTCTTTATTTGGGCGATAAAGATTTGCTTGCTTACATACTTAAAAATTTAAAAAAGGAAGTTAAGTTATATAAAAAAGCCGCCCTTTTTACCGATAATATTATTTTGTGGCGCTTTTTAAAAGATATAAGCGCCTTTAAAGAAATAAAACTTATTTTGCCTAATTTAAAAGCAGGCTCAAAAAAGGATACGCTCTATATAATAAATAATAATTCCTTTAGCGAAAAGGAAGAAAGCCCTTTTATCAGTTGCTTAAATGCTAATTTTTTTGTAGAGTTTACACAGGACATCATACATACGCCGGCAAATTTGTTTTGGCGTGATTTATCTTTTGAGGAAGAGCAAATTTTTGCTTCTGCCTTAAAGAAATACGAGGATAAAACCCTTGTTGCGCTTTGTCCGGAAGATAAAGTTTTTTATGATAGGATAGCTAAAAAACATAAAATAAAATTAGATATTTTAACTTTGGCCCAGATTACAGATGAACAACGAAATACAGGAAAATAGTGTTTTAGACGCTCAGGAAAAACTAAATTTGCTAACGGAGTTCGGCATAGAAATTGCCCACCATAGCAGTTTAGATACTTTACTTGGTTTAATAGCCCAGCAGATACAAAAAATCATCGGGGTTAAGCGTTGCTTTATATTTATTAAAGACGATACAAGAAATGAATTTTGGTCCAAAATCGCAAGCGGTAAAGGCTTAAAATATAGCGAAATTCATATGCCTTTAAACGGCAATAATATTGCTTGCGCAGTGGCAAAAAGCGGGCATACTGTTAATATTGCCGATGCTTACAGCGATAGCAGATTTTCTAAAGAATTAGATATTATTACCGGTTTTAAAACAACCTCTTTGCTTGCCGTTCCTTTAAAAAATAAAGAAGGCAAGGTTATAGGCGTATTTCAGTTAAACAATAAAGTGGATAATACCCCGTTTAACTCCCGTGATGAAGGGCTTTTAAAATTGCTTGCCACACTTGCCAGCGGTAATATTGAAATTGCCGCTCTTTACGAAGAAGTTAAACTTGCCAATCTTGAAACGATTTACCGCCTGGCCGTGGCGGCTGAATACCGCGATCAGCACGATACTAAAACGCACTTGGCGCATATTAGCGCGGTGTGCGAAATACTTGCCAAAAACCTTGGTTTTTCCGCCGGGGAAGTTGAAAATATTAAAAACGCAAGTCTTTTACACGATATCGGCAAAGTGGCAATTCCCGACCATATTTTGCTTAAACCGGGCAAACTGACCCCGCAAGAATATGAGTTAATGAAAGAGCACACAAAATACAGCGAAAAGATACTTGAGGGCGCTAAATCAAAGATTTTGGAAACGGCTTATAAAATGAGCGTTGCCCACCACGAAAAATGGGATGGTTCCGGCTATCCTAAAGGCCTAAAGGGTGAGGAAATACCCATAGAAGCAAGAATCCTTGCCGTTGCTGATGTTTTTGACGCTCTTTGTATGAACAGAATTTACAAAAAAGCCTGGCCTTTAAAGGAGGCTTATGATTATATAGTTTCTAAAGCCGGCACAGATTTTGATAGTAAAGTTGTGGAAGTTTTTAAGAAGGAATTTCCGCAAATTTTAAAATTATACGAAAAGTAATATTAAGACGGAGGATTAAAATGGAAAAGTTGTTATTTGTTTCAATAGCAGTTTCACTGGTAGCTTTACTTACGGCTTTTATTAAAGCTGTAATAGTTTATAAAAAACCACGCGGAACAAAAGCGATGAAGAATATAAGTTCCGCCATACAAGAAGGGGCAAGTGCTTTTTTAACAAGAGAATATAAAGTTTTATTTATAGTTGTTGTTTTGGTTGCTTTGCTTCTTGCCGTTTTTAATAAGGGTTATTTAAGTTGGGTGGCGGTTTCCTTTATGGTGGGGGCGTTCTTCTCAGGGCTTGCCGGTTTTGTCGGTATGAAAGTGGCAACTTTTACCAATGCCAGAACAGCTTGCGCGGCAAAAAAATCTTTAAACTCCGCTTTGAAAGTTGCTTTTGGCGGCGGCAGTGTCATGGGGCTTAGCGTTGTGGGGCTTGCTTTGCTTGGTATTTCTGCTTTAGCCTATATTTATATGCTGATGTTTGGCTCTTCAAAAGAAATTATACAAGAAACACTTTTGCCTGTTTTGACAGGTTTTTCCTTAGGGGCAAGTTCCGTTGCTTTATTTGCGCGTGTTGGCGGCGGTATTTATACAAAAGCAGCTGATGTTGGTGCTGATTTAGTAGGCAAAGTTGAAAGCAATATCCCCGAAGATGACGCAAGAAACCCCGCTACTATTGCTGATAATGTTGGCGATAATGTGGGCGATGTTGCCGGTATGGGGGCTGATTTATTTGAATCTTACAGCGGTGCTATTTTAAGTTCTTTGGTTATTGGCGCCACGGCTTCAATGTGCTCTTGTGAAAACGGATTAAATTTAGTTTACTTGCCTTTAATTTTAGCGGCTTTGGGTATTGCTTCTTCAATTATTGGCACTTTTGCGGTTAAAATCGGCAAAAAGATAAATCCGCAAGGGGCTTTAAATAAAGGGCTTTATTTAGCGTCAGTTTTGTTTGCTGTTTTTGCTTATCCGGTAATTAAATGGATTGCCCCACAGAAATTTTCTTTTGGGGAAAACACTTATTATTATTGCGGTATTTATTATGCTGTTATAATCGGGCTTGTTTGCGGTATTTTAATCGGTCTTATAACAGATTATTATACGGCAGAAGGCAAAAAACACACAAATAATATTGCCGAAAATTCAAAAAGCGGCCCTGCTACAAATATTATTGCGGGGCTTGGTGTTGGTATGCTTTCAACAATGTGGCCGGCAATCTTTATTGCTTTAGCGGTCGTTTTATCTTATAAATTTTCCGGTTTATACGGGGTAGCTATTGCCGGGCTTGGTATGCTTTCAACAACGGGTGTTCAACTTGCTGTTGATGCTTATGGGCCTATTGCAGATAATGCCGGCGGTATAGCCCAAATGACAAATATGGACCCTGAAGTCCGCCAAAGAACAGATAAACTTGATGCTGTGGGTAATACTACTGCTGCTATCGGCAAAGGTTTTGCCATTGGTTCTGCTGCTTTAACGGCGCTTGCTTTGTTTGAAGCATATAGAGTTTCTGTTGGTATTAATGTTGTTAATATGGCAAACCCCTTTATGATGGCAGGTTTATTTATTGGGGCGATGCTTCCTTTCTTATTTTCCGCTTTGGCTATGGATGCTGTCGGTAAGGCCGCTTATGATATGGTGCTTGAAGTGCGCCGCCAATTTAAAGAAATACCCGGCATTTTAGAGGGCAAAACAACGCCTGATTATAAAAAATGCGTAGATATTTCAACAAGATCTGCCATTAAAAAAATGGTTGCGCCTGCTTTGATTGGTATTATAACCCCTGCTTTAGTTGGTTTTGTTTTTGGGCCTTTAATGCTTTGCGGTTTGATTGTTGGAACGACGGTTTCCGGCGTTATGCTTGCTTTGTTTATGGCAAATTCCGGCGGTGCTTGGGATAATGCCAAAAAGCATATTGAATCTTTACCCGGCGGTAAAGGGACAGAACAGCACAAAGCTGCCGTTATCGGCGATACCGTTGGCGATCCTTTCAAAGATACGGCAGGGCCTTCCTTAAATGTTTTGATGAAACTTATTTCAATTGTTGCCTTGACTATTGCTCCGCTTTTAAAAATTATTACACCTCTTATAAAATAGTAAAACTTTTAAGGAAAATAAAACCCTTCTTTTCTAACGGAAAGAAGGGTTTTTTATATAAAAAGAGTGGCGCGGAAAATTGCTTTTGCAAAGCAAAAGCCAACGCTATTTGTAGGACGAAGAATCGCTGAAACAGTTGCTTATTTTTTTTTTTTGATAAACTGACTTTATGAAATAAAGTCATACTGAGGTGTTTTTGCTCAGTATCTCTTCCTATTTTTAAAAAATAAAATCGGTCCAGATTCCCGACAAAGACACTCGGGAATGACGAATAAACAAAAG
>JAZKYS010000015.1:0-30722 GCA_045612285.1 Elusimicrobiaceae bacterium | reverse complement strand
GGATGTTTTTGTTTTAAAAATTTAATACCGTCGCACCAATATTTTATTGTTTTATGGCTCAAAAGTTCTATATTTTGTAAACCGATAATATGTTTTCTGTCTTGCAAGGCGGCATAACGCGGAGTTGCTTCAATCATTTCAAGGTCGTCGGGAGTGATAGTTTTTACAACAGCGCCGCCCCAGCCCATTTCAAAAGCTATATCAATACTTTCAATTAATGCTGTCGGCGGGGCAGAAGCAAGCAAAAAGGGATTTTCAAAATCTATTCCTAAAATTTTTGTGTGTAAAGTTGCAGCCATAAAAAACCTCTCTTTAAAATTTAATTGTAGCAAATTTAAATTGCATAACAGTATAAAATATTGCAAAATATAATTTGTGTTTTAGTTGTTTTTATAAATAGGAGAAAATCTATATGAAAAAACTTTTACTTTCATTTGTAATACTTGCAAGTTTTACTACTGCTGCTTTGGCAGATAAAATTTCAACAGATAAATCTGACTTTGCCGAAATCAGCACCGTTATTGATGACGCGGCTTTTGATATACGCTACTATTCGCCAAACAATTTTACGGGTAATAAAATAGATGGTTATAAAGCACCGCGCGCTTATATGACCAAAAAAGCCCTTGCCGCTTTAAAAATTGCCGCAGATGATTTAAGAGCGCAAGGATATCGCTTGCTTATTTGGGATTCTTACCGCCCGCAAAAAGCAGTTGATAATTTTGTTGCTTGGATAAATGACCCAAGCGACCCGGGCGATAAAAGTTTTTACCCAAAACTCCAAAAAGATGATTTAATTGCGGGCATTTATATTATGCCAAAATCAGGCCATACGCGCGGAAGCACAGTTGATTTAACTATCATTAAAAAAGACGGCGGTTTTGTTGATATGGGCGGAACTTTTGATTTATTTTCCGAAATTTCCCACCCCGATTATAAAAAACTTACCAAAAAGCAAAAAAAGAACAGAAAAATCTTAAGAGATGCTATGGAAAAAGCCGGCTTTAAAGGCCTTGATTCTGAGTGGTGGCACTTTACCTTGAAAGATGAGCCTTACCCAGATACTTATTTTAACTTTGATGTTGAATAAAATATGGATATAAATTATTTACTTTTTTTACAAGATTTACGCAACACAACAGATAATGTTTTAACACCGTTTATGAACGGCACTTCTGATTTTGCGGTATCTTATTTGATTTTGCTGATGGCCTTTCTTTATTGGTGTTATGATAAAAGGCGCGCGCTTTTGATAATGGCGGCTTTATGTTTATCGCTTGCGATAACAGCTATCGTAAAATTAACTGCCTGTGTTTACCGCCCGTGGATAAGAGACCCTCGCGTTATACCGGCCGGCAAATTGCCAAGCAGTTATTCTTTTCCAAGCGGCCATACAAGCACAGGCACACCGATATATCTTGGCGCGGCTATTATCTTTTGGCAAAATAAAAAAACAAAGATTTTAGCGGTTTTATGTGTTATTTTCGCTTTACTTACAGGCTTTTCGCGCAATTATCTTGGCGTTCATACACCGCAAGATGTTTTTGTCGGTTTTGTGATAAGTATTGTTTGTTTGTGGGCTGTTTGGAAAGTTGGTTCTTACCTACAAAAACACCCGGAAAAAGAAAATAAAATTTTATTAATTACTGCGCTTTTTTGCGTTTTAGCACTTATTTTTACAGTCCATAAATCTTACCCGATAGATTTTGATTCTAACGGCAATTTGTTGGTAGACCCAAAGAAAATGCTGAAAAGTTCTTTTGAAAGTTGCGGCGCTTTATTTGCCTTTTGCGTTGCGCGCTTTGTGGAAAAAACTTGGATAAAATTTAAAGCAACAGGCCTAAATATAAAAGGTTGCGCGTGCGGGATTTTAGGCTTAATTCCCCTTTCTTTAATGATAACTTACGGCGGTAAACCTTTAAAACATTTATTTGGTTATCATTGGGGGCACACGGCTTTTATGGCAAGTTTAGTTTTTTATATTATTGCCCTTTACCCGCTTGTGATAAAAAAGTTTTTCTCTAAAAAGAAAAGTAAATAAAATTTTTATTTTTAATTGCTATTGAAAGAAGCGCACACTTCCGTGCCGATATCTGTTATGCCATAACAAGCCCAATCTGCCTCTTGATCTTTAATAAAAAACTTTGAAAAATTAATATCTTTATTTCTGCACCATATATAACCTTTTCCATCTTCCTTCATAAATGTTCCACATATAGAATCATCTTCATAAACAGCAGCCATATGATCAAAAGCTGTCATATATGTATCTTTTCTAAAACTTACAGCTTCTTTTGTTATATCAATATCAAGCAAGCGCACATCTGTTGGCCA
Organism: Elusimicrobiaceae bacterium; assembly: GCA_045612285.1. Classification (GTDB taxonomy): domain Bacteria; phylum Elusimicrobiota; class Elusimicrobia; order Elusimicrobiales; family Elusimicrobiaceae; genus Proelusimicrobium. Next base: position 28,388 of record JAZKYS010000015.1, on the reverse strand, counting down.
AGTGCCGTGGGTAAGTTCATATACTTTTGCAGCTTTATAAATGGCATTTACGCGAGTTTGTAATTGCACCATTCTTGATTTTACTACTGCTTTTTGATATTGCGGAACGGCGATAGCAGCCAAAATACCAATAATTAAAACGACTACTAATATCTCTATTAGCGTGAAGGCGCGGTTTTTCATAAAAATACCTCTTTTTTTTCTTTTGTTTACTCGTCATTCCGGAAGGTCTTTGTCCGGAATCTATCCCGCTTTTATTTAAAAAAAACAGTAAGAGATACTGAGCAAAAACTCCTCAGTATGACTTTATTTCATAAAGTCAGTTTATCAAAAAAAAAAAATACACAACTACTTTTTTCAGACGGAGAAAAGCAGCATTTACCGTCTTAAAATTTAACTTGAAAATCAAAAAAAAAAAAATAAAATATTGGTAGTTGAGAAATAGAAAAAAACAAAAAGAATGAGATCCCCGATAAAAACATTCGGGGATAACGAAAGGAAAGGAGAGAAAATAAAATATGAAAAACAAAGGTTTTACTTTAATTGAAATATTAGTTGTAGTCCTAATCATCGGCGTTTTAGCGGCTATCGCCGTTCCGCAATACCAAAAATCTGTTGAAAAATCTAAAGCAAGCCAAGCCTTTCTTTTAATAAAAGCCGTTGATGAAGCTATAATAAATTATCATTTAGCAACAAATGATTGGCCAAAAAGTTTTGATGAACTAGATATTACCATACCCCCAAGTTTTAACGGAGATGTAAAATTCGTTTCTAATAACCGTACTTTCGGCAAATCTAATGAAGATTGGTCTTTATCTTTTGAAAGAATTGGCCCTTCACTTTATATGGCACGCATTAGCGGTAAATATAAAGGAGCATGTTTTACTATTTATTACCCAAACATGGACGGAACAATAGTATGTGTAGAAAGGAAATCCGCCGGGACCCCCAATTTTGACCCCGATTTACCACCGGGTGCTTTTTGCGAACAAATAATGCAATGGAAATATGTTGGTGAGGACCAATATGGCAGATGGTATACCTCAAACTAAAAAATAAATTTCTAAAAAATTAAAAATAGCCCAAAAGCAGAAGCAAAACTAAGATGGTATCTGTTTTATGGGGGGAACAGAAGTCTTTGGCTTTAGGCCGTTTTGCTCGCGAGACAAAGAGCGTTTTAGGCTGTAAAATAAAACACCGGCTGTTGCGCCGATTGCCGCCACTACAAGCCAAGGGCCGGGCGCATAAATGGGGCTTATATTTTGCATCAAAACACCGGCAATAAAAATACCTGCTGCGCTGCCTGCCTGATTTGACAGGACATAAAGGCCAAGATATCTGCCACGCTGATTATTTGGCGCAATATTTGAAGCAAGGCTGTGGCCTGCCGGCAAAACAAACATTTCGCCAATAGCGCTGATAATTACGCCTGCCATCAAAGCACCAATACACCAAGCAAAACCGACTGAGCCATAACCTATCGCATACAAAAAACAACCAAGTGCCAAGGCAGAAGTTATACTGATTTTGCTAGATAATTTACTTATATAATATTGCAAAACAACAACCGTAAAGCCTTGAACGGAAAAGAGTATCCCGACAAAATTTTCGCTAAGGTGCATAACTTTTACCGAGTGCAAGGAAAGCCCCACAACAAGTTGCGCACTGACAATAGAAATTAAAAAATTATAAGTGCAAAGTTTGGCAAGTTTTGTATCTTTTAAGGCCAAAAGCATATCAATAAAATTAGTTTTTCTTGCAATAGTTTTGGCTAGCGTTTCCTTAATGGTATTATAGACATAAAGCGTTGTTATAAAGAAAGTTAAACCCGTTGAAGCAAAACCTAAAGAATAAGAATATCTCGTTAAAAACCCGCCTACGGCCGGCCCCATAAACCAACCGAGATTTTGACCTATACGAATATAGCCAAAAGCCTTTATGCGTTGGGTGGGGGTGGTATTATCGGCAATCCAGGCATTGGAAGCAGGCCTAAAAAAAGCACCCAAAAAACAACCCATAAAATGGGCCGCCATAGTCCACATATAATGAGCATCAAAAAAGATAAACCCGGCAATAATTAGCATTGAAAGCGCGCGCAAAGCAAGAGACACCACCATAACCTTTTTACGCCCGAAAGCATCGCACGCTTCCCCGCTGATTGCGCTTGCAATAGCCGTTGTTAACATTGCTAAAGCAAGCATAATGCCAACGACGCCTGCCGGCACTTGCTTTTGTGTAGTTAAATAAAGGGTTAAAAACGGAATTGATAAAGAATATCCAAAGGAAATAAGCCCGTTTGCCACAGCAATAATAATAATGCTTTTTGATTCTGCTTTCATAGTGTTATTTATTATCCATCCAATTAATAATAGGTTTTTTAATTAAAAGTAAAACAAAACCTGCCGCCAAAGGCCCAAGCAAAAGTCCGCCGAAGAAATAAAGATTATCTATCTTGCCAAAATAACTGGAATAGGTGCCGGCAAGTTTATTTGCCAAAGCATTAGCCAAAAACCAAACGCCCATAAGTAAAGAAACAAATCTCGCAGGGGAAAGTTTTGTTACCATTGAAAGCCCAACGGGGGATAAACAAAGCTCGCCCAGCACGTGAAATAAATAAGTTAAACCGAGAAAATACATCCCAATCTTAACGCCCGGCCCTAACAACATTGAAGCAATAACCATAAAACCATAACCAATACCAAGCAACCAAAGACCGATAACAAACTTCATCGGAGTTGAAGGGTCTTTGCCCTTCTTAGCAAGAAAAATCCAAAGTTTAGAAAATAAAGGAGCAAGCAAAATAATATACATCGGCGCAAGAGATTGCAACCATGTTGCCGGAACTTCCCAACTATGACCAAAAAAATTTATTGTTCTTTGGGTATATTGGTAAGCAAAAATATTTAAAGAAGCCCCTGATTGTTCATAAGCCGTCCAAAAGAAAACCGAGAAAAACGCCAAAATAAAAATAACGGCAATTTTTCTAATTTCCGCCTTAGTGAGGGGGGCCTTTTGTTCTTCTTGCCCGTCCTTTTTTATTTTTTTGGGGGCATTGCCAATAGCGGCAATATACTTTTTTTGTAAAGCTAAAAATATTATCAGCCCAATAAACATAGCAAGCGCGGCCGTCCAAAAACCATAGCGCCAGCCCACCTTTTCCCCAAGAGTGCCGGCAATTAAATTACATAAAAAAGCCCCAAGATTAATACCCATATAAAATATGGTAAAACCGCCATCTCTGCGGGCATCATTTTTTGTATATAAATCGCCCACGACGGATGAAACATTGGGCTTTAAAAACCCTATACCTAAAGCAATAGTTATAAGCGCGGGATAAAGCAAAGGCACTTTTTCAAGCCCCAGCACAATTTGCCCGGCAATAATCAAAACAGCGCCAAAAACTATGGCCCTTTTTTGACCCCAATATTTATCTGCTATAAAACCGCCAAGCAAAGGCAAAAGATAAGTTAAACTTGTAAAAGTGCCAAAAAGCGTGCTTGCGCGCCCCTGTTCAAATTTTAAGGCTTCAACAAGATATAAAACCAAAAGACCTCTTGCTGCGTAAAAACTGAAGCGTTCCCACATTTCCGTCAGAGAAAGCAAATATAAACCGGCGGGCTGTTTTTCCTTAATAGTTTTAGTCATATTTTTATATTTTAGCATTTTATTAAGGTTGAGATATTTTTATCATTAATTAAAACACCCCTTACAAAAAAGGGGGGTTTAATTTATTCTTTGAGGTTTTAAATTTTTCTTATTAGATTAATTTAATTATTCTCTTGCGGATTTTTGCTTGGTAAACATAAAAGAACCAATAATACAATACTGCTGGCTAAAACAATTACATTAAGTCCTAACAAACCAAGAAGTATCATCGGATTTATAGTTTGCGAGGAAGTATTAGCAAGAAAAGCACCGAATCCAAGATATAAATAAGAAGGAACAAGCAGCAAAATAAACCAGGGGGAAAAACCGCCATCTCTTAACCTGCGCACCATAATAGCCATACTCGGAATAAACAGCACAGCCCATTTTATTACAGTTGTAATTAGGGTTAAAATAGGAGAAAACAACTCCAAAATTAAACTAAACACAAAAAGTGCTACCACAAAAACAATTCCCCACAAAATAAAAAACCAATATTGCTTTCTGGTCGCTTTACCTCTAAAATCAAAATAATGATTTATAATAACATCCCAAAAATATTTGTTCATTTAATTTTCTCCAAAACAAAAATAATTCCAAATATATTATACATTTTTAATACGAATTTTAATACTGTTAAAAAAGCCCTTATTTTCGTTAAACAACAAAAAATAAGGGCTTTAGGTAAGAAATTCTTATTTATTTCTTAAAGCAATCAGTCGGCAAAACATCAAAAACAAATAAAATAAGTTGACCAATACCCGGAATTAAACCAAGCAAGGTAAACCAACCGCTGATACCAATATCTCTGACTCTGCGGATTTGGATACAAACGCTGGGTAAAAGAAGGGCAAGAACAACAATACACATTAAAAGTGCCATAAAATTACCCAAAGTTTCGCTAAAAACGCCGAAAATTCCGCTTAAAACCCCAAGGCCGAACATAATTAAGAAATTCCACAAAGTATACAACCAAAATTGTGTTCTGGTTGCTCTGCCGGCAAAATCAAGATAATGATTTTTCACAACATCAATAAAATATTCCTTCATTTATATTTCCTCCAAGTAAATTAACAACAAGAATACTATATATTATTTTTGAATAATATGCAAGGGCTCTTTTTCCTTGTTATATTAATTATTATACAAGCTCTACACCCTTTTTATAAACAAACAAAAATAAACACTTTTTGTTGGAAAAAGGGCTTTAAAATTGCTAAAATACCTATTATATGGAAATATTTATAACTTTACTGATTTTATTTTTTTCAATAATACTTCACGAGTATTCGCACGGCTATATTGCCTATAAAAACGGCGACGATACCGCCTATCTTATGGGGCGTTTAACTTTTAACCCGATAAAACATATTGATTTATTCGGCACGATTCTTTTGCCTATGCTTTGCTATTTTTCCGGTTTACCGTTGTTTGGCTGGGCAAAGCCGGTGCCAGTCAATTTTTTACGCCTGAACAGACCTAAAACAGATATGGCAAAAGTTGCTTTTGCCGGGCCTGCTTCTAATTTGCTTTTGGTTGCTTTGTGTGTAATTATTTATAAAGTTTTAATTGCCCTAAATTCCCAAAATATTGTTTTTTATAAAATTTTAAGTTATGGTATACAAATAAATTTGATTTTGGCAATATTTAATTTGATACCTGTTCCGCCTTTAGACGGCAGCAAAATTGTTGCCGCCTTTTTGCCGGCTAAACAAAGTTTAAAATATCTCAGTCTTGAGCGTTTTGGTATGATTTTTGTTATTGTTCTTATCGTATCAGGGGCATTCAGAATAATTGTTATGCCTGTATTTAAGTTTTGTTTAGACCTAATAAATTTGATAATTGGAGCATAAAAATGGAAGATAAAAATATTGTAGTTTCCGGTATGCGTCCCACAGGGCGTTTACATTTAGGTAATTATTTTGGCGCTTTAAGCAATTTTGTTAAATTACAAAACGAACACAAATGTTTCTTTTTCGTTGCAGATTTACACGCCCTTACCACCGCTTATGATAGGACGGAAAATCTTGCCCTAAACAGCAAGCAGATGGTTATAGATTGGCTTGCCGCGGGGTTAGACCCTAAAAAGTGCACAATTTTTGTTCAATCCCATGTGCCGGAAGTTAGCGAACTTGCTACCTTGCTTGGTATGTTTACACCGCTTGGCTGGCTGCTTAGAAACCCGACTTATAAAGAACAGTTAAACGAACTTATTAAGAAAAAATACGCCGGGCAGGAAGATAAAGGGGCCGCCCAAAAAATTGCTATGCTTACAGAACAAGATTTAAATGAAATGGCTTCCTTTGGTTTTCTTGGCTATCCTGTTTTAATGGCAACGGATATTTTGATACACAAGGCAACTTATGTGCCCGTAGGTCAAGACCAAATTGCCCACCTTGAAATTGCACGCGATATCGTGCGCCGTTTTAGCGATATTTATAAAAGTAATGTTTTAGTTGAGCCAAAACCGCTTTTAACAAAAATACCAAAAGTGCCGGGTTTAGACGGCAGAAAGATGTCAAAATCTTACGGCAACACCATTGAACTTGGCGAAAATCTTGAAAGTGTGCGTAAAAAAGTTATGGCTATGTTTACAGACCCAAACAAGAAAAAAGCCAATGATCCGGCCAATCCCGATGGTTGCGCTGTTTTTGCTTTCCACAAAATTTATAATAAAAATTTTGCTCAAAAAGAAGCCGATTGCAAGGCAGGCGCTTGCGGTTGTGTTGTTTGTAAAAAAGAACTTTTTGAACTTATGGCAGTTGAAATTGATGCATTTAATAAACGCAGAGAAGCCCTTGCTAAAGACGAAGCTTACCTTAATCAAATTTTAAAAGAAGGTGCTTTAAAAGCAAGAGAAAGCGCCGCAAAAACTTTAAGCGAAGTTAAAAAAGTAATGAATATTTTATGACAAAAGAAGATTTAAAAATACATCTTGATATTTTTGAAGGGCCGATGGACCTTCTCTTGCACTTGATTAAAAAAGATAATCTTGATATTTATGATATCAATATTTCCGAAATCACGGCGCAGTATCTTGAGTATTTGGATATCATCAAACAATTAAATTTGGAAATTGCCGGCGAGTTTTTGGTTATGGCAAGCACGCTTATGCAAATTAAAGCGCGCCAGCTTTTACCATCCCAAGTGCCAACATCCGAAAATGAAGGCCCCGACCCGGCAAAAGAACTTATTGAAAAACTTGTAGAATATCAAAAATTTAAAGAGGCCTCTAAATTCTTGGAAAGTAATCTTGAAAAATTTAAAGATAATTTTTATAAATCTGCCCCGGTTTTTGACTCCGGCGAAAAAGTGCTTGAAGTTCAAATCTTTGATTTGCTTGCCGCCGTGCGCAGAGCCTTTCAAAAATTGGAAGATAAGCAACACGCCGAACTTTTAAAAATAGAAGAGTTCCCTATTGATAAAAAAATGGATAAACTTGTTATGATGCTTAAAGATAGGCCTTGGGTTTTAATAGATGAAATCTTTGTCGGCGAAACTAAAAAACGCGGCGTTATAACTTGTTTTATGGCCTTGCTTGAACTTTTAAAAATAGGCAAAATTTTAGCACGCCAAGACCAAGATAAAAAAGAAATAAGAGTTTACCTTAATCCTGAAAATAAAAACTTAGATTATAAAAGTTTAATCAAACAACAAGAGGAGCAAGAAAATGGAAAACAACCCGACTCAGCAGGAAAATAAAGAAGAAAAGAAAGAAGAAACCCTGCAAGATATGCTTACAGGGGATGACTATAAAAAAATTATAGAAAATTTACTTTTTATTACCGATAGACCTTTAACCCTTGCCAAACTTTCCCAAGTGGCGCAGGTTAATGATATTGCTTTAACGGGCGAGTTAGTGCGTATGCTCCAACAGGAATATGCCCAAACAAACCGCGCTATTGCTATTGTGGAAATTGGGGGTGGGTTTCAAATGTCAACAAAACCCGAATACGGCCGCTGGGTGCGTCAATTATTTAATGAAAAAAGTTCAACAAAACTTTCAAATGCGGCTTTAGAAACGCTTGCCATTATCGCCTATAAACAGCCTATTACAAGGGCGGAAATTGAATCTATCCGCGGGGTTGATATTGTCGGCCCGCTTGAAAAGATTATGGAAAGAGGGCTAGTCAGAATAGTCGGCAAAAAAGATATACCGGGCAAGCCGCTTGTTTACGGCACTACCGAGGAATTTTTAAGACTTTTTGGTTTAAACTCCCTTTCCCAATTACCGGAATTAAAAACTTTTGCCACAAAAGAAGTAAAAGAAATTCAAGATGATTTACCTTTTAACACACCTCTGCCTAAAGCCGATACTATTTTGCCTTTAGAAGAAGGGGATAAAGAAATAACGGAAACTTCCGTTCCGCTTGAAAGCGCAACTTTAGATTTAGGAACCGAACCGAAGACCGAAAATAATACTCAAGAGCAAATTACTCCCGAGCAGGAACCAAAAACCGAGCAACAAGAACAACCTAAAGAAGAAGTAAAAATTGAGGAAGAAGAACCTGCCCAAATTAAGACAGAAGAAATTATTGAAAATGCCATGGGGCAAGATGATATAAAATAAGGAGATTTTATGAATATAGTTTTAGCCGCAAGCGAGGCTTTCCCTTTTTGTAAAACAGGCGGGCTTGCCGATGTTGTAGGCGCCTTAACACAAGATTTTTCCCGCGCAAGAGGGGCAAAAGTTATTTTATTTTTGCCTCATTATAGAAATATTGCCAACGCTTCTTCTTTAAAAAGAGTGCCGGGCACTTTCTTTGTGCCTATTGGCCAAAAATTAGAAGAAGCCCGCATTTCCTATCTTAAATGGGGTAATGCTTTGGTATTTTTTATCGGCTCACGCAAATATTTTGACAGGCCTGAGTTATACGCAACAAAAAAAGGCGATTACGGCGATAATGACGAAAGATTTATTTTTTATAGCCGCGCTGTTTTAGAGGCTTGTAAATTTATTGGTTTTAGGCCTGATATTATCCACGCAAACGATTGGCAAGCAGGCCTTATACCGGCCTATTTACAGACGGTTTATAAAACAGATGCCTTCTTTACCAGAACGCGCAGTATTTTTACCATACACAATATTGCCTATCAAGGTTATTTCCCTAAAGAAAGTTTTGAAAAGGCCGGCTTCTTTTGGGTAGATTTTACCCCTGAAAAATTTGAATATTGGGGGGGGATAAGTTATTTAAAAACAGGTATTGTGTTTGCAGATAAAGTAAACACTGTAAGCCCCAGCTACGCAAGAGAACTTTTAAACGGACAAAACAGTTTCGGTCTTGAAGGTGTTTTAAGAAATAAAGGTAATGATTTTAGCGGTATTATCAACGGTATTGACGGCGAAGTTTGGGACCCGCAAAGCGATACTCTTATACCTATGGGTTATGATGATGAATTTTTACAAGGCAAACAAAAATGTAAAGCTGCTTTACAAAAAGAACTAGGCCTTGAGGAAAATTTAAATATTCCTTTAGTCGGTGTTGTAAGCCGTCTTGCTTATCAAAAAGGTATTGATTTGATTGCCGATATTATCCCGCATTTTGCCGGCAAAGTGCAATTTGTTATTGAAGGTAAAGGCGAAGAAAGAGCAGAAGAAATTTTAAAAAATATTGCCTCAACTTTCCCTAGTAAAGTTGCCTTTAGGCCTGTTCACGATGAAGTTTTGGCCCATAAAATATATGCTTCAAGCGATATCTTTTTAATGCCCTCGCGCTTTGAGCCTTGCGGGCTTAGCCAAATGATTGCTATGAGATACGGTGCTTTGCCGATAGTTTCCCGCGTGGGCGGTTTAAGAGATACCGTTGTGCCATACTCTCAAGGTTCAGGCGAACCGACAGGATTTTTTATAAATACTCTTGATGCCGGCGGGCTTGCCGAAACTTTAGACCAAGCCCTTCAAGTTTATTCCAAAAGAAATGAATGGCGGCAATTAATGACAAATGCTATGCTTAAAAATTTCTCTTGGGAAAATTCTTCCCAGCAATATCTTAAATTATTTGCCGAATTAATAAAAAGAGGTCCTAAATGGTAAAAAAATTATTTTTAACTGTTTTTTGTGCTTTGTTTTTTATAAGCACAAGTTTTGCTAAAGAAGAACCTAAAAATGTGATTTTATTTATTGCAGACGGCACAGGCCCGACAATAATGAATCTTTTAATACAATACGCAAAACTTGCGCCAAAAAGCCCTTTTAAAGATAGAACTTCTACTTTAGAAAAATTAATTAATGAAGGCAAACTTTCTTTAGTTAATAATGATACCGCTTTTAGTATTGTAACCGATTCCGCTGCCGCTGCCACGCAATTTGAAACAGGCTACAAAACAAAACCCGAAGCCGTCGGCGTTGATAAAGATTTTAAACCTGTTGACAGCGTTTTAATGCTGGCAAAAGAACAAGGCAAAGCTACCGGCCTTTTGACCGATACTTATGTTCTTGATGCCACCCCTGCCGGTTTATTTGGCCACGCAAAAAACAGGCGCGATTACACCACTTTATCTAAAAATATTCTTGAAGTAAAACCCGATGTTGTAATGGGGGGCGGTTTTAATCATTTTGTAAGCGAAAACAATTTAAAAAGCGGTGTTTTAACCAATATTTTAAACAAAGTTCCTTATAAAGATGATATTAAACCCAAAAACCAAGACGATACAACTTTTGAAACTTTGCTTAAAAGCGGTTATGCTATTGCCTTTGACGAAAAAGGCCTTTCAAAAGTAAAAGGAAATAAAATCTTCGGTCTTTTTGCAGCAGAAGGTTATCCCTTTAATATTGACGGCCTTAAAAGCGCACCCAGCTTGCCTACGATGACTAAAAAAGCTATTGATACTTTAAGCAAAAATAAAAAAGGCTTTTTTCTTTTAGTTGAAGCAGGCGAAGTTGACTGGGCCGCCCACTCTAACGACGCAGCTGCAACTTTAAGAGAAATGTTTGAAGCTGATGAAACTTTAACTTATCTTAAAGATTGGACCGATAAACACCCAAACACTCTTTTAATTATCACGGCCGATCACGATACCGGCGGTTTTGGTTTTAATTACAGAAAAATGAGTAAAGAAGAAAGAGAAAACAAGATGGACGCAAACTATGTCCAAGGGAAATATGATTATATTTCTCCTGAGAACTTAGATAAATTGCTTGAGCAAAAAGCAAGTTTTTATGTTTTAGGTAAAAATTTTAAATCTTTACCAAAGGAAAAACAAACCCCTAAAGAAGCACAAAAATTTATAAAAGATAATCTCGGTCTTGATTTAACTTTAGAACAACTGGGTTTAGAAGAAAACCAAAAAGATTTCAGTATTGAAAAAGCCTTAAAAAAAGCTTCTGAAAGTTTGGGTATTGTTTGGAACACAACTTCGCACACCTCTAGCCCGCTTATAGCTGTTTTTTACGGCGCAGAAGTTAAGGCCCCAAATATAATACATAATACCCAAATTGCACAAATAATAAGGGAGTTTTATGAAAAAAAATAATTTTACATCCATTTTATTTAATAGCCAGAGAAGAGTGTTTTTAATACTTCTTGCTCTTGCTTTACTTGCCCAAATTTATATTTTCGCAAGGCAAAATATAGTCTACGCGCTAAATACCGTTCAAAAGGATTTTAAAATAGTGCTTTCTTATAATGCCTCAGAAGAAAAACAAAAATCTCTACAAGATACTTTAAAAAATTTAAACGGCGTAAGCAATTATAAAGAGTTAAGTTCCCAGGATATTTTTGATATTTTTTCTAAAGGCGCAAAAGGGCAAAGCGATTATGTCTTAAATCCTGCCTTTATGCCTGCTTTATATGAAGTGGAAGTAAGCGAACAGGTTTTGCTTGACACGGAAAATTGGCTAAAAAATAATCTCTATAATTTTGACCAGGATTTAGAAGTTTATTATAAAACTGAGCAAAACAAACTTGCCCTTTCTTTAAAAGCCTTTATCAAATATATAGATATTCTAGCTGTCTTTATTATTTTATCTTTAATTTCCTTTGGCTTTTTTGTGGAAGCGTATTATACTCAGATTTTTACCACAAAAGAACGCCTGTGCGGTATTTTGTGCGGTTTTATTGTGGGTTTAATAAGTTTACTTATAAGCAAACTTTTAATAACTTCTTTGGCTTTAAGTTTACCTTTTGCTTATAATAGTTATAAAGAACAAATTATACTTATAGTATTAGTCATGGTCCTTGGGGGGACAATGTCTAAATGGAAAAGATTTTAATACTCTTTATTATGCTTGGGCTTGCTTGCCCTTTTGTCTATGGCGCTGATAATAAACGCCAAGATTTAGCGCGCCTTGAGCAAGAAACAAAACAAAAAGAAGCCGAACTTCAAAAATATAAACAAAAAGAAAATATGCTTCAAAAGGAAGTTCAAAGTCTTTCTAAAAAAGGCAAACAAACCGAGCAACTTGCCAAAAAATTAATTAAAGATATTGAAATGCTTAAAGGTAAGGCCTCTTCCACCGAAGAACAAAAAAATCAACTTGAACAAACAAGAGTTCTTTGGAACGCCTTGCTTGCTACCGAAGCAAATTATTATACTTTGGAAAATTCTTTAAATAATTCTTTTTATGATACCACCCAACTTGAAAAATTATTGATTATTAAATCTTTACTTATAAGCCACTCCAATTTTGTATCCCAACTTGAAAATAAAACAGAACTTAGTTTAAAACAATTAAAAGAAATTGAAAAAGAAAATAAAAATCTTGAATTGAAACATCAAAACGCTTTATCTCAAAAGGAAACTCTTGCCAAAAATTACGAACAGAAAAAACAAGATTTACAAACCACCCATCAACTTTACGAACAAAGAAAACAAGAGTTAAAAGAACTTAAAGAAAGCGCAAAGCAACTTCAAAAACTTTTACAAAAGGCCGAAGAAACCCGCAAGCAACAAAGCAAAGCTATGGGGCAAAAAACTTCTAATGCCTCAATAAATATTGCCCAAAATTCGCTTGTTTGGCCAATAAAAGGTAAAATAATAAGTAAATTCGGTAAAGAATATCAGGTCCAACTGAAAACTTGGATTTTTAGGGACGGTATTAAAATTGCCGCAAAAGAAGGGACGCCGGTTTCAGCCGTGGCGGATGGTAATGTAATTTTTGCGGGTCAGTTTAGGTCTTACGGAAATGTCGTTATTTTAGACCACGGGGAAGGTTTCTTTACGATTTACGGCTTCTTGAGTAAGATACTAGCCCAGCAAGGCCAAAAAATCAGCGAAGGGCAAACTATCGGCCTTGTAGGTCAAGATACCCAAGGGCCGGGTATGGGTAGCAATCAAAGCGCCCTTTACTTTGAAATAAGGAAAGGCACCAATGCCCAAGACCCGGAAATTTGGCTTGAATAGATTTTATTTTTTAAGGAGTTATTTTTTATGAAAAAGAAAGTTAATAAATATGTTATTTTTATGGTGGCCACATTTTTTGTCGGCAGTTTATTTCCTTTTGCTTATTCCGGCGTAAACAGCGGACTTGAGGAAATGAAAATTATGGTTGATGTTATGGATAAAATCAAAGTCAACTATGTAGAAGAAAAAGATAATAAAGAACTTTTGGAAAATGCCTTAACCGGTATGGTTAGGGGGCTTGACGAATTTTCTGACTTTATGACAAAAAAAGAACTCAAACCGATGCAGGAAGAAACCAGGGGAGAATTTGGCGGTGTAGGTATGCGTCTTGACGCTTCTAAAAAAGATAGGCTTATTGTTACAACGCCTATGCCAAACTCTCCTGCTTATAAAGCAGGTATTGAACCGGGCGATGAAATTTTACAGATAGATACTAAACTTGTAAAAGATATGACCGGCAATGAAGCCGTTGAAGCTTTACGCGGAGAAGTAGGCACAAATGTTAAAATTATAATAGAAAGAACCTCTAAAGATAATAAAAAGGAACAAAAAACCCTAACTTTAAAAAGAACAAAAATTGTTCCCCAAGTAGTTTATGAAAGGATGTTAGATAAGGAAATAGGTTATATTTATGTTCAGGATTTCTCCGGACATACAACCCGCGATTTCCAAAAAGCCCTTGAAACTCTTAAAAAGCAAGATATGAAAGCCCTAGTTTTAGATTTGCGTTTTAATCCCGGCGGTCTTTTAGATAGCGCGGTTGATATGGTAAAAATGTTCGTTGGGGAAAATAAACTTATTGTTTATACAAAAGGCAGAAACCCGGAATTTTTTAAAGAATATAAGAGCGTAGCAAAAGCAAAATATGAAGATTTACCGATAGTTTTGCTCGTTAATGAAATGTCTGCTTCCGGCAGTGAAATTGTCGCCGGTGCCTTACAAGATCATAAACGCGCCTTTTTAATCGGCGCAAGAACTTTTGGTAAAGGCAGCGTCCAGCAGATAATGAATACCGAAGGCGGCACCGGCCTTAAATTAACCGTTGCCCGCTATTATACTCCGCTTGGCCGTATGATACACAAAAATTTTAAAGCAAAAAATCCCGATGAAACAGGCGGTATCGTGCCGGATATGGAAGTTCTTTTTGATATAAATAAATCTCACAAAGCGGTTTTATATGATACAAATTTAATTTATTCACCTTCCAAGAAAACTAAAACACACGATGAAAGTTTAAAAGTTCAGGATATTGTGCTTGATAGAGCAGTTGAAATTTTAAAAGCACGCAAAAGTCTTGGTGCCTTGGCCGCTTTTAGCGACGAGCAAAAAGAATTAAAAGAGAAGGAAAAAGAACCCCAAAAACAAGTAGAAATATAATTTGGAGATTTACTTTGAAAGATTTTTATATTTTAGGTATTGAAAGCACTTGCGATGAAACTTCTGCCGCCCTTTTAAAAAACGGGCAGGAAGTGGTTTCTAATGTTGTTTACAGTCAAATTGAACTACATAAAAAATACGCAGGTGTCGTGCCGGAGCTGGCAAGCCGCGCCCACGCAGCAAAAATTGCAAGTGTTATCAGCTCCGCTCTTGGCAAAATCAAGCCCGATTATATTGCTTTTGCAAACGGGCCAGGATTACCGGGGGGGCTTTTAGTCGGCTCTATTGCCGCGCAAACTTTGGCTTTACTTTATAAAGTTCCTTTAATAGGTGTAAACCATCTTGAAGGACATTTATTTGCCTGCGAATTAACCGGAACACCTAAAATTGAACCTTTAAAATTTCCTTTGGTATCTTTAATTGTTTCCGGCGGACACACAGAACTTTGGCTTGTCAAAGATTACGGCAAATATAAACAACTTGGCAAAACGCGTGATGACGCTGCCGGTGAAGCCTTTGATAAAGTTTCAAAACTGCTCGGGCTTGGCTATCCTGGCGGTCCGCAAGTTTCAAAGTGGGCCAAAGAGGGCAATAAAGATAAAATAAAATTTCCAAGACCTTTTATGCCGGGCACTTTTGAGTTTTCCTTCAGCGGGCTTAAAACGGCTGTAAGTTATTATTTAAGAGATAACAAAAACGCCAGCAAGGCAGATATTTGTGCGGCTTTTCAAAGTGCTGTTGTAGAAACCCTTGTCAAAAAAACTCTTGAAGCGGCAAAAAAATATAAAGTCAAAACTATTGCCGTTGGTGGCGGGGTAGCGGCAAACAATGCTTTAGAAGAACTTATGAAGGAAAAAGCCGAGAAGGCAGGCCTTCAGGCACGCTTTGTTAAAAAGGGCCTTTCTTCTGATAATGCTGCCATGATTGCACTTGCGGCCTATAAAAAGATACAATTTAAAGCAAAACTAGGTAAAATAAATATAGACCCTAATATGATTGTAAGGAGCTGGAATAAATAAATGATTTTTTGGATAATGCCCGATAATGCGGAAAGAACCCACAGCGTAATGGATGATTTTCTTGCTGATTTTAAAAAAGAAAATCCTGCCATTAATATTGAGGTTAAAGTTATTAACCGCGCAACTTTGTGGAATAAAATTTTTACGCTTCGCCATTTAGTCCGTTCCGGTAAAGGACCGGATATTATTGCTATGCCACATTATTGGACAGAACTTTTAATAAAAGCCGGCGTTTTAGTTAACCTTACCGAATTTGACAAAACTTTCAGAGTTGATAATTACCTGGAACTTTTACATCCGCATTGTTATAAAAAGGGGACTTCGGATATTTATTCTATACCCTGGTGGTTTGATATTACCGCTTTACATTATAGGGAAGACCACCTTTCCAAAATAACAAAAAATCCGCAAGAACTTTTAAGCACCTGGCAAGGTATGCTTGAAGCCTGTAAAATGTTAAAAGAAAGATTTAGTGATGTAGAAGGGTATTTCCCTATGCAAAATAGCGATTGGCGCGGTTCTTTATCCCACAGAACTGTTTTGCCTTGTATTTGGAGTAAAGGCGGTTTTTTGATGGATGAAAAGGAAAACCTTTCCGGCTTTAATGTGCCGCAAACAAGACAGGGTATTGAAGAATTTGCCAAACTTGCAATAAACGGCTATATGCCGATTTTGCGCGAAAGAAGTTCCCTTGGCACAATATCCTCAGGCCTGGCCAGTATGATTATGACACGCCGCCAGGGCATTGCTATGTTTGAAGGGCAACAAGCAAATTTTGAAGTCAAAACTTTGCCTATTCCCAGAACAGGCGCAAATTATGTAAACTATCTTGATGCAACATGCCTTGCTTTAGTTAAAGGCCAACATCAGGAAGAAGCCGCTTTATTATTAAAATGGCTTACTACGGCGGAAAAACAAATTAAATATGCTTCTATAACGGAAGTTTTCCCTGCTTTAGAAGCAAGTTTTGAAAGTTTCTTAATTTCTTCGCCTGCGCGTGTTAAAAATTATTCAAAAATTCTTGCCTCGGCAAGAACTTTACACAACCATATCGCAAGCGGAACTTTAATGGAAATTTTAGGCGAAATTATGACAAATACCGCCAGCGATATTGTCAGAAACACTTACTCCAGCGGTAAGTTAGAAGAATATTTGCTTAAAGAGCAAAAAGAAGCAGACGATATTTTAAGTTTATATAACGAGTAAGCCCTATGCCAAGAACACATTTGCTATATGATTTTTACAGAAAGATGTCTAAAAGGTTCTATTCCTTAGATGACCTTTTGCGCCATGCCTTGCCGATAATGGCAGAATACCTTGACGCACAAAGAATTTCTTTTTTTAATTGGGAAGAAGATAAATCTATTATATCTTTGCAATCAACCTCTTTAAACGGGGAAAACTTTGAATTGCAGGAAAATATCTTTGTTGATAAAGACTCGCCTGAAATAGCAAAGTTTTTACAAGATGGCTTAATGGATTCACCGACATTAGATTACCCCGTAATTTATGCTCTTGTTAAATGGAGAACCCCGCTTGAAAGTTTAAAAGCCTTAACTTCCGGCCAGCAAATGCGCAGCCGCTACGGCGTTTTGAGATTTGAAAGATTTAAAAAGAGCAAAGAATTTACCCAAAGTGATAAGCAAATTATTCTTGGCCTTTGCAGTGAACTATCTTCCAAAATCAATGTGATAGAAATTGATTCTTACCATATGTCCCAACTTGAGCGCGCACGCGCTTTAAACGGGCTTGCCAAACTTTTTGCAAGTTCGCTGCGACTAGCCGATAGTTTAAAAGAAATTTTAAAAAGCATACAAAACACCTTCCATTTTGACAGAACTTCAATGTATCTTTTAGACCCCAAAACCCAAGTGGTAAATGAGGCCTACAGCGCAGACCTTTCAGGCGAAGTTAAAAGTATAGATGTTTCCAAAAATATGCACCGCGCATTTTTGGCCCATTGTCCCGGGGGGGAATATGTTTGCCCGCTGATTACAAGTTCCGATATCGTTTTATCTTTGCCTTTAAGTATGCAGTCAAACAATCTTGGTTGGCTTGTATTTGATAATATGCTTTCCCGCGCAATAATTTCGCAGGAAGATATTTTATCTTTAAAGCAGTTTTCCACGCAAATTGCCCTTGCTATTGATAATGCGCGCCTTTTTGAAAAGGTCCAGGAACTTTCAAATTACGACGAACTAACAAAACTTTGCTTAAGAAGATTTTTTAATGAAAATCTCTCGCAGGAAATTTACCGCTCACAAAGATTTAATTTAACTCTTGCCATAATTTTACTTGATATTGACCACTTTAAAACTATTAATGATAGTTTTGGCCACATCTTTGGTGATGAGGCTTTAAAAGAAGTGAGCAAAGTGATAAGAACAAGCCTTAGACAAACTGATATTCCTTGCCGTTACGGCGGGGACGAAATTATTATTATGCTGCCTCGCACCACAGCCGAAGAAGCAAAACATATCGCAAAAAGACTTTCCCAAAAAGTCCGAGATATCAAAATGAACCCGGAACTTACAAAGGGGCAGGATGTTCACTTATCTATCAGCCAGGGTATAGCGGTTTATCCTTATGATTCGCAAGAACAAGCCGACCTTATCCATTGTGCCGATGAGGCCCTTTACTCCGTCAAAGAGGGGGGCAGAGGTTTCTGGGCTAGTTATAGCGATATTAAAAATAATTTAAAAGAAAAAGATAAAAAAGAAGATTAATTTTTTCTTTTTCAAATATTCTTCCTACAAAATTTTTCTAGCTTTTATTTGCTCAAAGTTGTTTTTTGTTGTGCTTTTTACAAAAAGCACTCTTTTTATCGTCGTAAAATTACAAAAACTTGCTTTTCAAAAAAAAAAAAATAAAATATTTCTATCTTAAAAATACAGGAAAAAATATAATGAAATATAAAAAAGGTTTTACTTTAATTGAAATTTTAGTAGTAGTCTTAATTATCGGTATTTTGGCGGCTATCGCCGTGCCGCAATATCAAAAAGCAGTTTTAAAAACACACTTTATGCAACTTGTAGTTTTACAAGATGCTATTGAAAAAGCAGAAGAAAGTTATTATCTAGCAAATAATACTTATACAAATAAATTTACCGACCTAGATATAACTATGCCAGGCGGAGATTTCATTGGCAACCAGTGGTTCTCAGATGATTCTACTGCTCGGATAATTTTAAGTACAAACTATTCTCAAGGATACATAAATAGTATGTCTTATGTAAGATATCGCGGAATAGCAACCCTCAGAGAGTGCAGAGTTTACAGTGATAATGAGAATAAAAAAAATGTTTGTATATCTCTCGGAGGAGTAGCAGATAGTTGCAAGTTGTCTAATTGTGGATATTATAACTATATAATTCGTAAATAACACAAATTTACCCAAAAGCCGAAGCAATATTTTCGCGAGGATTTTTATTTCAAATTCCGCTCAAGCAGAGCACATTGTTTTTACGAATATTTTGCGTTTATAAAAGGCTTGCCGAGCGAAGTATATCACGAGAGGTGGCAACCCCGTATATATGAGCGAGGCATAACGCATTAGAAACGCAAAAGATGAAGTAAAAACTTGATTGTTTTTCTTATTAAATGTTATCATATAGGTAATGACCAAATTAACGGAGGCAATTTAAAAATGTCAACCAAAGCATATCTGCAAGATATTCTTAACCAAGTTGAAAAAAGAGATCCTGCAGAAACCTTATTCCAACAGGCAGTTAAAGAAGTTCTTTCCACTTTAGAGCCGATTTTAACAGCTGAGCCCAAATATCAAAAATACGCAATTCTTGAAAGGTTAGTTGAGCCAGAAAGAATTATCACTTTCCGCGTGCCGTGGTGCGATGATAAAGGCAATATTCGCGTAAACCGCGGTTATAGAGTCCAATTTAACAGCGCAATCGGGCCTTATAAAGGCGGTTGCCGCTTCCACGAAACTGTTACTTTAAGTATGCTTAAATTTTTAGGTTTTGAACAAACCTTTAAAAACAGCCTTACCGGTCTGCCTATGGGCGGGGGTAAAGGCGGTTCAGATTTTGATTACAGAGGTAAAAGCGAAATGGAAGTTATGCGCTTTTGCCAATCTTTTATGGATGAACTTTACCGCCATATCGGCCAATTTACCGATGTTCCGGCCGGTGATCTTGGCGTTGGCGCAAGAGAAGTCGGCTATATGTTCGGCCAATATAAAAGATTAACAAATCAATTTGTCGGCGTTTTCACAGGTAAAGGGCCAAGTTTCGGAGGCAGTCTTATCAGACCGGAAGCAACAGGCTACGGCGTTGTCTATTTTGCCGAAGAAATGCTTAAACGCGTAAATGAAAGTGTTAAAGGCAAAAACTGTATTATTTCAGGCACAGGTAATGTCGGTATTCACACCGCTGAAAAGATTATGCAACTTGGCGGCAAAGTCGTCGGGTTTAATGATTATGACGGCGCAGTTTATGATAAAGACGGCCTTGATGCTGAAAAAATCGCTTTCCTTAAAAATCTTGTTTTCGTCAAGAGAGCAAGCCTTAAAGAGTATGTCAAAAAATATACTAAAGCAGAATTTCACGAAGGCAAAAAATCTTGGTTTATACCTTGCTTTGCGGCCTTCCCTACTGCTTGCGAAAACGAACTTAAAATTGACGATGCCAAAACTCTTGTCAAAAACGGTGTTAAACTTGTTTGCGAAGGCGCAAATATGCCTTGCACGCCGGAAGCTGTGGAACTTTTCCAAAAATCAGGTGTCTTATATGCTCCGGGTAAGGCAGCAAATGCCGGCGGTGTTGCCGTTTCCGGCTTAGAGATGACGCAAAATTCTATCCGCCTTTCTTGGACCAAAGAAGAAGTTGAAGACAGACTACACAAAATTATGATTGGTATTCATAATTCCTGCGTTGATGCCGCAACAAAATATGGCAAGAAAGACGATTATTTACTTGGTGCCAATATAGCAGGCTTCAAAAAAGTTGCCGATGCTATGATAGCCCAAGGCGTAATTTAAACTAGAAGGAAAATGCGGGCGAACAAGTGTGCGTTCGCCCGCTAATTAAATATTATGGAATTATTTATCAATGTTGACGGCGGAAGCCGCGGAAATCCCGGCCCGGGTGCAAGTGGTTGGATAATTAAAGATAAACAAGGCAATATTCTTGTTAAAGAAGGTTTATTCTTTAAAGAGTGCACCAATAACCAGGCCGAATTTACTGCCTTAAAAATGGCTTTAAAAGCCGCAAGCGACTATGGTAAATGTTCCTTAATCATTAAGGCAGATTCTCAGTTAATGGTGCGCCAATATCTTGGCGAATATAAAATTAAAAATCCGGAACTTCAAATTTTAATGGGCGAAATTAAGCAACTTGCCGGGAAATTTAAACAAATCACTATTACCCATGTTCCGCGCGAACAAAATAAAGAAGCTGACGAAATTTGTAATATTATTATGGATAGGGCTTTAAAAAATGTTTCTGTTAAACCTGTTTTAACTTCCGATATTGTTAAAGAAGAACCAAAACCTGTTATAACAAAAACAGAAACAAAAGCCGTAGTAACCGAAGTAAAAAAAGAAGAACCTTCAAAACTTCAGCCGGCAGTTATAAAAAAAGTTATCAAAAAAACTGCGCCTAAAAAAGAAGTTAAAAAAGAAAAAGAAAAAAAGGACCCTATTTTTACAAAAACTCCCACAAAGAAAAAACCCGCAAAAACTGAAATCAAAAAACCCGTTCAGCTTGAATTATTTGATAAAATATAATTATGGGCTGGGAAACCGCTTCCATACTTGGTATGGGGGAGGAACTTCCGGACTCCTAGGGCAAAAGCGCCGTGTGAAAACGCGGGAGGGCAGGGCCATATTACCCTGTTCAACGGAAAGTGCAGCAGAAAAAATACCGCCTGTTTTTAACAGGTAAGGGTGAAATGGCGGTTTAAGAGACCACCGCATAAGGAGCAATCTTTATGGCAAGGCAAACCCCGCTTGGAGCAAGGCCAAAGACGCCGATGCAGGGCCCCTGCGTTAAGGTAAAGTAGGCCGCTTAGACAAATGGTTTCCGGCTTTAGTTTACTAAAGCAACAGAATCCGGGGTATAAGCCCATAATTTTAAAAAAGAAAGGGGGAGTTATGTTGCAACATTATATTGACGAAGACGGAAATTTAAGAAGAATTAAAGATAGATTTGCCACCGCCATTATTGCCTTTGGCATGGGTTGGTTTGGTATGCATAAATTTTACTTAGGCAAATGGGGCTGGGGCTTAATTTATTTAATATTTTCCGTCACAACATTGCCGCTTATTATAAGCATTGTTGAAGGTGTTTTATATCTTTTAATGAGCGACGAAGAATTTGATTTTAAATATAATAATTAAGGAGAATTTTTATGTTTAAAAAATTACTTGAAAAACTTGATAATTTCTTAAAAAAATCTGCCGAAAAAAAGCCCTGCTGCTGCGGCAAATGTAATTGTTCTAAAAAAAATAAAGAAGAAAAAGAAACAAAATAAAGGCATAAAAAATGTTTTCTGCTCTTTTTAATATTCTCTTAACTTCTGTCGGTATTGATACCACAACGCGTTTTGGCAGTTCTTTGTTATTTTTTATAGCGGACTCTGTTAAAGTTCTGCTGATTTTATTTATTGCCATTAGCGCAATAGGTGTTTTAAGAAGTTATGTTTCAAAAGAGAATATAGAAAAATATCTCGGCGGTAAGAACAAATTTATCAGCAGTTTTGCCGCCGCTTTATTTGCCATATTTACGCCGTTTTGTTCCTGCTCATCTATACCTATATTTTTAAGTCTTGTTAAAATGCGCGTGCCTTTTGCCGCTGCGATATGTTTTCTTGCGGTGTCACCTTTAGTTAATGAATATCTTGTTGTTTTAATGCCAAATTATTATGGCCTGCCAATAGTGATAATTTATGTGCTGGGCGGAATTTTTCTTGGTATGAGTGTTGGCTGGGCGCTTGAAAAAATGGGGATGGAAAAATATTTAGAGCCGGAGTTTATTTCCGGCGAGCCTGATTTTGAAAATTTCCCTACTTTTAAAAGCCGTCTTAAATTTGGTATTGCTGAGGGTAAAGCAATCGTCAAACGCTTGTGGGTTTGGATACTTTTGGGTGTGGCGGTTGGCGCGGTTATACACGGTTATGTTCCCGATGAATATATAGCCAAAGTTGTTAATGCGGGGGGCGTTTTCAGCGTGCCGCTTGCTGCTCTTGTGGGCGCGCCTGTTTACGGCAGTTGCGCAGGTGTTGTGCCTATTGCTTTAATTTTCTTTGGTAAACCCGTTGCGCTTGGCACGGTGCTTGCGTTTTTGATGTCGGTATCAGCCATGAGTTTGCCCGAAGCCGTTATGCTGCGCGGCGCAATGAAATTAAAACTTCTACTTGCCTTTTTCGGGCTTGTCTTTCTTGGTATAATTTTGATGGGCTATTTTATAAACTTAATTGCCCCGTTTGTAATATAAAAAAATTTTAACTAGTTTTTTTATTTTACTTCTATTATTTCTTAAAAAATAAAAGACAAACATTTGTTTTTCATACGGATGAAGTCCTTTTTTACCGTCTGAAAATTTGACTTGCATTTCAAAAAAAAAAAAATACAATTTAGATATGTAAAAATAAGAGAGATACTGAGCAAAAACACCTCAGTATGACGATTAACAATAATAAAATCGTCATTCCAAAAGGTCTTTGTTTGGAATCTTTACCTATTAGTCTTTCAAATATAAGGAGAAAAGAAATGTTTACAAATAAAGGTTTTACTTTAATTGAATTACTTGTAGTAGTCTTAATTATTGGTATTTTAGCAGCTATTGCCGTGCCACAATATCAAACAGCCGTTGATAAAGCGGACTTTAAAAAATATGAGGCTATGGCCCACTCTTTACAAGATGCTTATGATGAATATTATTTAAGAACAGGCAAAGGCACTAGAAACTTTAGTGATTTAAGTTTGACTTTACCAAATGATTTTGAAAGTTCTTATACTTCCGGGGCGTTCAATTGTATGTCAAATAGCGAAATGTTCTGTTGTATAAGTGATTCTGGTAAAGATTATGGGGCCCTTATTAATTGTGGTAAAAAAGATTTATCTATTGTATATGTTCAACCTTTCTTTGCGTTGAATTATGCCCCAAGAAGCCGCCAAGGACGCTGTTTAGCCAAAACAGGCGACACCAGAGCAAACAGAACTTGTGCTTCGCTTGGAACTTTTAGCGGACAAAGCAATGTTTGGACACCGGAAGGCTTGAGTAACTCTTATCAGACTTATGCACTTTAATACAAAACTTAATTACTAGCACCTTTAGATTGTAACAATTCCGCTATTTTAGTATGCCCGTTTATTCTTGCGTAATCTAAGGCAGTTTTGCCGTAGATATCTTTAGCGTTTACTTTTGCTTTTTCCAGGCGTTCCTCAGAAAGCATATATTCAACACAACTATAACAGCCGTTTTCGGTGGCGGCCATTAAAGCTGTTTTATCCTCGTAGCTTTTATCATTAATTTTGGCATAATTGGCAATTAAAATTTGAAGTATTTTATAATGCCCCAAAGATGCGGCAATCATTAAAGGGGTTTCGCCCATTTCATCGCGGGCATTGACATCGGCCTTTTTAGAAATTAAAAAGGAAACAATATCTTCTTGGTTTGCGTCAACGGCATACATTAAGGGAGTATAGCCAAAATCACCGCGCTGTTCAATATTTGCGCCCTTTTCAAGTAAGGCCTTTATGGCATCTTTTGCGCCGTAGGTGGCAGCAACGCCCAGCACTGTTTCAGAAAAACTTTTTGTTTTATAATCTTTATTGGCACCTTTTTCAATTAAAAATTTAACAGTTTTAGGTTTATTATTTGCCGCTGCAAACATAAGAGCTGTCCAATCATAAGTATCTACTTCGTCTATATCTTTAGGGTTTTTATAATAGGAAAGTAAAAGTTCGCAAATTTCAGTATAGCCTTTTGTGGCAGCCCACATTAAAGTTGTTTTGCCGTTATAATCCCTTTGATTTGCTTTTACGCCAGTGTCAAGCAGGCGTTTAACTGTATCATAATCATTATTATCTATTGCCGTAAAAATAGCCCGGGGGGATTGTTGCTCAATATTAACTTTTGTTATTTCAGTTTTAAATTTATTCAAGATTTCTTTATCTATATTAGAAGCAATTTCTTCTTTAGTAAAACCTGCTACAATAAAAAAAGCAATCATTACAAAAAATAACTTTTTCATTTTACAACACCTCGCTTTTGTGTTAAGTCTTAAATATATTATAGTTTTCTTTGTCAAGTATTTACAAGTTTTTTAGCTATATAAAAAAGGGGCGCTTTTTAACGCCCCTTAAATCAAAAGAACTGATTTTATTTACAACTTCAAATACCCGCCGGCAAAAGCAATTATCGCACAAGCAGCAACGGCAAGTATAAAGGCAACTGAACCTTTTTCCTTTCTGGCAAAGATTGCCTGCCCGTCTGCCGTTTGCTTTCTTGCTATCATAAAAACAGGTATGCCGATAGCAAGGAAAATAAACGCCATAAACAAGTATTTTAGACCGGCAGCATAAATAAGCCATAAACCGTAAACAGAACCCAAAATACCTGTAATTAAAGCAATTTTTTTGCCGCTTGTTTTAGCTTTCTCGTATTCGCCGTTTTTGGTTAGTTTCCAAAGATACATTGTGCTTGCAATATAAGCAGGCAAAACCATTACGCCTGTAATGCTGAGCATTGTGTTCCAAGCATTATTGGAAAAATAAACCATAAGTATGGCTAGTTGCATAACCGCGCTTGTTATCCATAAGGAAAAACTCGGCGCGCCGTTTTTATTTTCCCTGGCAAATTGTTTAGGGAAAGTTCCGTTTTTAGCTGCCGCACAAGGTATTTCTGCTGCAATCATCGTCCAAGCAAGCCAGCTAAATAAAACGGCAATCAAAAGCCCTATATTCATTAACCAACTGCCCCACGGGCCGACGAGTTTTTCCAAAATACCCGCAGTTGAGGGGTTTGCAATTTTGGCAATTTCCTGTTGGTCCATAAAACCAAAAGGCAAAAGTGAAAGTAAAATATAAATTACCAAACACCCAATAAAGCCAAGAAATGTTGCCTTGCTCACTTCGTTTTGGCTTTTGGCCCGATTAGAAAGCACCACCGCGCCTTCTATACCGATAAAAGCCCACAAGGTAACAAGCATTGTGCTTTTAAGTTGCATACCGAAAGGGCCAAGATTATCAGTCCTTAAATGGCCCCAGAAATTATAACAAAACTTATCAAAATGGAAGGCAAAGATAAGTAAAATTATAAAAATGGCAAGCGGCACAAGTTTGGCAATAGTGCCCATAATATTCATTATGGCAGCTTGGCGGACACCTCTTAAAACGACAAAATTAAAAAACCATATTAAGAGGGAACCGCAAATAATGGAAAGCAAATTATTCCCGCCCGCAAAATGAGGGGGGAAAAAGTAATTTAAAGCATCCATTGTTATAACGGCATAACCGACATTACCGAATATCTGCGAAAGCCAGTAACCCCACCCGATAGTAAACCCGGTAAAAGGGCCAAAACCGTCTCTAGCATACATATAAATGCCGGAAGTCAAATCAGGCTTTACTTCTGATAAAATACTAAAGGTATTAGCAATAAAATACATACCAATACCCGTTATTATCCACGCAATTAAAACAGCCCCTGTGCTGGCGCTTTGCGCCATATTTTGGGGGAGAGAAAATATCCCACCCCCAATCATAGAACTGATAACAATTGCGGCAAGTCCGATAACGCCAAGTTTACCTGCTGTATTATTGTTATTTTTTTCCATAAATCACCTATTTTTTAATAACCACCGGCGCGGCATTTCTAAAGTTTAAAAAGCCAAGCACCGTCAAACAATAACCAAAAGGCTGGGTCAAGTTTAAATAGTTATGGAAGAACTGAAACTCGCTATGTTTTTCAACACCGCGCAAAGCAAGTTCGTGGTTTAAAGATTTATTAAGCCACATTCTTGCGTGGCCTTCGGCAATTTCATCATCAATAGGCGTGCTAAAATATTCCACATATTCAGCCGCCCAACCGCCAATTAAATTGCCTTTTTTATCTTTACCCCAGCAAATACCAATACCCGTTGCAATAGCTTTATGCTCGTTGATATTGGCACCGTTGCCGGCCATAATAACTTCTAAAACTGCGCCATGGTGGAAGCTATCTGCTACCATATCAACAGGCACGATATTTCCGTATAATTCCTTAGGCAAAACAGAAGTATAAGGAATAACATTAAAGTTTTCTATTTTTGCTTGTTTTAAAGCGCTGTCATAGCAAAAAGTTTCAAAAGGTTGTGGCGGTATGCCGTCTTGCGCTTGGCCTGCCCCGCCGCTATAAAAACATAATGTCGGATATCTTGTTCCATATTCTTGACTGCAATTACAATTTTCTTTCATAAAATAAAACCCCCGTAATTAAAACATAAAAGTAGTTCTTAAAGAAACTACTGTCACAAATTCCTTATTGGAATTTAGACCGGCCTCAGGATAAACCTGAATATCCGGCGTAATTGTTAAGTATGGGGTAAAACCCCAAACCCATTGGCCTTCAATAGCCATTTCATAAGCGCGCACATAAGGCGGATAGCCCAAGCCTTGCGCGCTTAACTGGTTATAAGCCGCTGCCAAAGTTATAACATCCATAGGATTTCTGTTCAAAGGATCTTTATAAGCAGCACCTAAAACATAAGAACGGCTGATAGGCAAAATCTGCTCGCTAATGCCGTTAATTCTGCTAAATATAGTCCATTTATCCGTTAATCCCTGCTGGCTGTTAAGCGACCAACCCCAAGTATAACCGGGTTGTTCTTCCACAGAAGGCTGATAATAAACCAAAGCACTATACTGCCCCGGCTTGCCAAATAAGTTAAAACTATAACTTACGGAACCAAAAGCCGTATATTTGCCGTCAAAAGCGGTATCAAATTCAATTTTATTTCCGCCGACATTGTGGGCATCCTGATAACCGCCGGCAATAGTCCATTTTTCATTCGGCGTAATTTGGATATACGCACCAAGACTGGCAGAAGGATAAGCCTGCGTCGCATTTTGCGCAAGAACATAGTTAATTAAACCTGTTTGTTCATTGTCATCATAATCCGTCCCGTCAAAGTTGCCTATCGGAAATTGCCCCACAGTCCAGGAAAGCCAGCTCATAGAGCCGGGCAAAGTATGCGTAAAAGAAGCCTGCCCAAAAGTATCATCTTTAGTAGAGGAATCATTAATATCGTTTACAATTTCTCCTCTTTCCTGTAAGACGCTTGCTTCCTGCCCCCAATAACGCGTGAGCGTATAGTTAAAGTTTATAACCCCTGTTCCCAAAGGTTTATCTTTAAACAAAGTCCACTGCGCATAAGGATAATACATCGCCTGAATAGCAGTTTGCTTTCCGTTAGGCGAAAGTCTTTGCGCCATAAAAGAAATATCTGCCCCAAACTCAAGCCCTATTATTTTGCCAACTGCCTCTTTAAAATCTGAATAAAAAGACAATGGGTCATTTTCCATTTTGTGGTGAACTTGCCTGGTTTCTTGCAAACGCCTTTCATGTTTAGCAGGGTTAATAATCGTTATATCTTCCCAATCTTCTTCTGCTGTGATCATAACAGGGTTTGCGTTTTGGTTTGTTTGGTTCTGTCCTGCTTGAACAAACAAAGCAAAACATAACAAACATAGACCGACTAATATTATTAGTATCCTTTTCTTCATTTAACCCCCTAGCGAAAAGTATCGCTAACTAATTTATATTAATTATTTAGCATAATGTCAATAGGTTACACATTTGTATAAGTGTTTTTAATTGATATCTTGACTTTTTTGGATTTTGCCTACATACTATTATAAATACCTTTTGTTTTATAGGAGGTCTTATGACTGCGATTATAATTTCTCTTTTAGCGGCCCTCGGTATAGGCGGGGGTGTTATGCTTGCTTCTTCAGGCGGTAGTGGTTCTTCCGGCGGGGCGGCAGTTGTGGCCCCTGTTAACCCA
>JAZKYS010000014.1:0-65298 GCA_045612285.1 Elusimicrobiaceae bacterium | reverse complement strand
TACAAACATATTTTATCAAAAAAAGAAAAAAATACGCAAGCGCCCTGTTAATACGGAAAAAACAAAAAATAAGAGAGAAAAAAGTATTTTTTCTTAATGAAGATACACCGCTCCCCTTTTCTTTGAAAAAGGGCGAGGAATAAAAGGAAAGCCTTTTCCTATTAAACTTGTTTTTTTACGAGTTGGTGGCTTGGATATAAAAATTCAATTTTGTGCGAGTTTTAGCAAAAAATAAGCAAACAAAAAAATTGACAAATAAGCAAACTAAATAGAAGAAATTGTTAAGTGTAGAATATAAGACAAAAATAGGCGTGGGTCCCCGACTAAAACACTCGGGGATGACGATTTTAAAAATGCCCCCTTTTTATGATATAAAAGGGCCGGGGATAATAGAAAAGCGCGGTATACCTAGAGCGGCTGGCAACACAAAGTTTGTGCCCACGACCCCGCGTATCCGAAATTTCTAAAAAATTAAAAATAGCTAAAAAGCTGAAGCAAAATAAAAAAGCCCCGTTCTCCACTAGGGAAAACGGGGCGGCAAAAGAGTGCTTTTATGCGTTTAATTTGTTAGTATCAACATGTAAACCGGGACCCATGGTGGAAGCAATGCTTACGCTTCTAACATAGACACCTTTTGAGGTGGTAGGTTTAACTTTATTGATAGTTTCCAAAACTGCTTTTGCATTATCAAACAATTTGCCTTCGTCAAAGGAGGCTTTACCTAAGGGAACATGAACGATACCATAGGTATCTGCTTTGAACTCAATTCTACCGGCTTTTAATTCTTTAACAGCGGTAGCGATATCAAAAGTAACGGTTCCGGCTTTCGGGTTTGGCATAAGGCCACGAGGACCTAAGATTTTGGCAGCTTTTGCCAAATCTTTCATAGTATCAGGGGTAGCGACTAATACATCAAAGTCCATCTTTCCTTTTACTATATCTTCTACCAAGTCTTCTCCGCCGACGAGATCTGCACCTGCTTTTTGAGCATCTTGGGCGTGTTCACCTTTGGCTAAAACGGCAACTCTTTTGGTTTTGCCGGTGCCATGAGGTAAAACAACCATGGTGCGAACTTGTTGATCAGACTTCTTGGTATCAATACCCAAGCGAACATGAAGTTCAATAGTCTCATCAAACTTGGCTTTTGCATTTTGTTTGCTTAATGCCACAGCCTCTTTAAGGGTATATAATTTACCCTTTTCAATTGTTTCTTTGGCTGCTTTAAGTCTTTTTCCAATCATTATTTTTACTCCTTAAGGTTTGCGGGTTTTGAAACCCTCCCTAACTTCCTATTTATTTTACGATATCAACACCCATACTTCTTGCGGTGCCTTTTACCATTTCTGCTGCTTGCTTAATATCTTTTGTGTTCAAATCGGGCAATTTTTCTGCGGCGATTTCTTCACATTGTTTTTGAGTAAGCTTGCCTACTTTGTCTTTATGCGGTGTGCCAGAACCTTTTTTGAGGTTGAGTTTCTTTACAATAAGAACTGCCATAGGCGGCATCTTGGTGATGAAGGAGAAAGACCTGTCTTCATAAACTGTGATGACAACAGGAATCTTAATCCCTTTTTCTAATTTTGCGGTTTTAGCATTAAACTGTTTGCAGAAGTCCATAATGTTAACACCGTGCTGGCCGAGTGCCGGACCAACTGGCGGCGCAGGATTTGCTGAACCTGCAGGAATTTGCAGTTTAATATAACCTTTTATTTTTTTCTCTTTTGCCATTTTAATTATACTCCTTAAATCTCCGTCTTTAAAAAAGACGAAGGACAAATCTAGTTAATTTTTTCCACTTGTAAATAGTCCACTTCAACGGGGGTGGCTCTATCAAAAACGGTAACCATAACTTTAAGTTTGTTTTTGGTTTCGTTGACTTCTTCTATCACACCGATAAAGTGTTTGAAAGGCCCTTCGGTAATACGCACTTGTTCGCCATGGCTGAACTGGATTGCGTGCTTCGGTTTTCCTTCGGTAGAAGTGGTAAGTTCAACAATACCGGCGATTTCTTCTTCCGGAAGGGGAACAGGCACAGGATCGCCTAAGAAACCGGTTACACCGATAATATTGCGGATGAACCAATAAGATTCACTTGTTAAAATCATTTCAACCAAAACATAACCGGGGAAGAATTTGCGTTTTCTTAAAGTTTTTTTGTTTTGTTTGACTTCTAAAACATTTTCGGTAGGAACTAAAACATTAAAGACTCTGTCAGCAAAATTTCTAACTTTAATTTGGGTTAAAATTTTATCTTTTACTTTATCTTCATAGCCGGTTTGGGTATGAACTACATACCAAAATTTTTCGCCGGCGGCATCTTTTTTGGGTGTTTGTAAAGTTTCTTCGGACATTATCTACCTCCGAGGATACGGCCAAGAATAGCAGCAAGCGCATTATCAATAAGGAAAATATAAACCGTTACGATAGCAACAACGATAAAAACGAAAATCGTTGATTGAATCATCTGCTGTTTTGAAAGCCAAACGCTTTTTTTGAGTTCGCCGTAAGATTCTTTAAAAAAATTTATTATTTTTGTCATTATAACCTACCTGTTAAAAGTAATGGCAGGAGCGGAAGGACTCGAACCTTCAGTCTTGGTTTTGGAGACCAATGGTTTGCCAGTTAACCGACGCTCCCCTATTACTTCAAATTTTCAAAAGTCCCCTTATTTAGAGGCCTTGCTTTCTTTGTGAATTGTTTGTTTGCCACATTTCTTGCAGAATTTATTTAATTCTACTTTATAATCTTTCTTTTTGCCTTTAGCAAAATAGTAGTTTTTATTTTTACATTCTGTGCAAGAAAGAACAAAAGTTAATCTTTCATTTGCCATTTTATTTACCTTAATTTACCGCTACACGCGGGATTTATTACTAAAAAACAAGCAAATCTCAGGCGTAAAATTTGTTTGCGCCAAAAATTTAACTTGCCCCGGTTTACACCGATTAAAAAGCCCCTACCATTTGGGGCTAAATATATTATAACATATTTAAAGAGTTTTATAAACGCTTTTTTTATTTTATAGCGCCTATGTAAATATTATAGCATTTTGGTTTATATTCCGATATACACAGTGCAAGCATAAGAGCAATAAACACCTGCTGCATAATCATGAACGCTGCTAGGATTCGGTATTGCATCTTTGCAAAGAGCTTGCGCCCTTGAAGAAGAAGTTTCAGCCGCACATACTTTTCCACTACCACTAAAAGAAACAGAATAACTTGTTTTAGGAAAATTTAATATACACGCAGAAGTGTTAAGCCAATTTGTCATATTACAAAAGCCCCAATCAAAATCTATTGCATCTTTTGAACCATCTGTCGCTACCGATGGCCTATAAGTTCCTTGTGCAAAACTAATATCTAAATCAGGTAAATTAGTAGCATATTTACCATTGGCAAGATAATATGCTTGTTGAGCATTAGTAATAGCGTGAGCTGTAAGTTTAAGTTGGGCAAATCTTGATTTATCTACTGATTTTTGGTATTGCGGAACGGCTATTGCGGCTAAGATACCGATTATTAAAACAACGAC
The DNA here is from genome assembly GCA_045612285.1 of Elusimicrobiaceae bacterium. Classification (GTDB taxonomy): domain Bacteria; phylum Elusimicrobiota; class Elusimicrobia; order Elusimicrobiales; family Elusimicrobiaceae; genus Proelusimicrobium. The sequence goes on along the minus strand of JAZKYS010000014.1, from coordinate 61,767 downwards.
TAACAGTTCTATTAGCGTGAAGGCGCGGTTTTTCATACTTTTACCTCTTTAAATGATTAAGATTATAAAAGTAGTTTATCAAAAAAAAAAAAATAAGCAAGTGTTCTGCTAAGACGGATAAAAGAGCAAAAAAAGAAGAAAAACTTGATTTTCAAAAAAAAAAAAATAAAATTGAATTTGTGAAGTCAAAAAAAATAACAGGAGAAAAAACATTTATGAAATCAAAAAAAGGTTTTACTTTAATTGAATTACTCGTTGTTGTTTTAATTATCGGCATTTTAGCGGCTATCGCCGTGCCACAGTATCAAAGAGCAGTTTTAAAAACTGATTTACACAGAGGCGTTAACTTAGTGGAAAGTTTATATCAAGCACAGCAGGCTTACTATTTAACAAATGGGAAATTTTCAAAAGATCTTGATGAACTTGATGTGTCTATTCCCAAAAACAATTCCTGTGTTAAAACACAGAATACTTCAGGTGAGGGTGTATCAAGATACAAATGTGATTGGGGAACAATAGGAATGTTTAATTATTTTTCAAATATTCAATTCCAAACACCAAATGGCAAAATAGCTTATTTAAAATTTATGACAGATTTTTTAGGGTCAGATAATGCTTTAAGAAAAGCAGGTGAAGCTTGGTGTTTTGCTAGTGGAGAGACCGCAAATGATGTGTGTAAACAAATGGGCGGAGAATGGCGTAGCGGTGATGGTAGCAATAATTCTTGGATAAGGTATAAATTAAATTAATATCTTAGGAAATACCTTTCTCTTACCCGTTTTGTTGTTTGTGGCGATATGGAGTGCTTATTTTTGTCTTTTCTTTCTCCCGTTTGTTTATTTTTTGCTTTATGGAGCGTTTACAAAATTGGAATATTTTTATGTTCCAACAAGCCAGCCATGTCCGAGTAAAAAAACAAAGCCTTTTCCTATTAAACTTTTTTTTACGAGTTGGTGGCTTGGATATAAAAATTCAATTTTGTGCGAGTTTTAGCAAAAAATAAACAAACAAAAAAAATTGACAAGCCATAAAACTAGAATATAGCAAATAAGATAATAAAAGAAGATAAATTTAGATATCAAAAAACTCCCCGAATTTTTATTCCGGGGAGTTTTGTTTTATATTAAACTAAACAAAGCATATAGCGGCACAGTGTTTTTAAGGAAATTTTAATTTATTTACCCCCACTCCTAGTCTCTCCCCTTTTCTTTGAAAAAGGGCGAGGAATAATAGGATGAGATTCCCGACAAAGACACTCGGGAATGACGAAATATAATAGAGCAAATGGTTTTTGCGAGGATTTTTGCGTTTAGAGTAGGCTTGCCGAGCGGAGCATATCTCGAGTGGGCGGCAGCCCCGCATATGTGAGCGAGGCATAACGCACTATAAACGCAAAAGCCGCCACAAAAATTAATATTCTTGCGGGACTTCAGAATATATTACATCCGCGTCCTTATCCTCAGGTATATGTGCGCCGGAAATCTTATTATTCCACCAAGCGCCAAGAGAGTCCATAAGAATATAGGTAACAGGCGTCATCAAAAGGGTAATAAGCAAGGATAAAGCCTGACCGCCAACGATAACGATAGCAAGTGAACGCCTGGAGTCGGCACCTTCACCGTGGGAAATTAACATTGGCAAAACACCCATAATCAAAGTTAAAGTTGTCATCAAAATAGGTCTTAAGCGCACTTTGTTTGCTTGTAAAATAGCATTTGTTCTGCCATAACCGCGCGCACGGAGTTGATTAGTATAATCAGTCTGTAAAATAGCGTTTTTACTAACAACGCCCACAAGCATAAACACACCAAGCATACTAAAAATATTAAGGTTTTGTTTAGTTAGCCAAAGGGCAATTAAAGCAAAGGGCAAAGTCAAAGGCAAGCTGACGATAATTGCAACCGGGTGGGTATAACTTTCAAACTGGGCGGCAAGCACCATATATTTGAAAAGGAACGCCAAAATAAACGCGACTATAAAGCTCATAAACATTTTGCCCATTTCTTGCGACATACCGCTTTCCGTTGCGGTATATCCGGGGGCAGGGTGAAGTTCATTAAAGAGTTTCTTCACCAAAGTCATAGCCGAACGGACATCAATTCCGTTTAAGTTTGCTTCAACGGAAACTTCCCTTTCTCTTTTAAAGCGGTTTATTTGGCTTGGGCCGATGCCTTCTTCAATAGCGGCAACACTATCAAGACGAACAACGCTATCTTTACCGCCAAAGGAAGCGGGAATCTGTAAAGCGGAAATTGTTTCTTTTGTGTTTCTGTATTGTTCTTCAACACGCACGCGGACTTCGTAAAGTTCGTCGCCTTCTTTATATTTTGTAATATCATCATTTCCGCCGACCATTGTTCTTAAGGCACTTGCTATATCAGAAACTTTAACACCGAGATTGTTTGCTTTTGCTCTGTTAATTACAACTCTATATTCAGGTTTGGCAAGTTCCAAAGTTAAGTCAGCATCTCTAAAGTGTCCGTCTTTTTCCATTTTGGCAATTAAGGCATTGGCATATTCGGATAGTTTATTAATATCCGGACCTGAAATTCTTAACTGCATTTCTTTACCGTTAGCAGGACCGTCACTTAGCACGATAACGCTTGTTTTAAGTCCTTCATATTTACTTAAAATATCGCGCATTTTATCAATAAATTTTTTAGTGTTTATGGCTTGGCGTTTTTCTCTATCTTCAAGTTCTATCTGTAAATAACCTTCGTTTGTCGGTTTAGAATCAGAGAAAGAGGCCATATTGCTGCCACCGCGGCCGGTAATTTTCAAAACACTTTTTATGTAAGGCAAACGGCGGATATCTTGTTCAATAGAACTTAAAATATCTTTTGTTTCCGTGTAGCTTGTGCCGACAGGTGCCTTAACACTTAATTTTATTTTACCGCTATCTTCCTGCGGGAAGAACTCACCACCAAGTTGCCCTGCGATAAAAGGTATTGAAACGATACATAAAACAGCAAAAATAGTCATTAGAATTTTATGACTGATAGACCATTTTAAAAATGGCATATACCAATTAACTAAACGCAAATTAATACTGTCAATAATTTTATCAAAGCGGGATTTTTCCGGCGCTTTCTTGAGCATTCTTGAACAAAGCATAGGTGTTAAAGTTAAAGCAACTAAACCGGATAAAGCAATAGCAAAAACAACCGTCCAACCATAACTGCTTAAAACACGGCCCACCATACCGCTCATATAAGCAAGCGGTAAGAAAATAACCAAAATTGAAAGTGTGGTTGCCACAACGGTTGCGGTAATTTCTTTTGAGCCGTCAAGTGCTGCTTGCATTGGCGTTTTGTTATACTTTTCCATGTGTCTGTAAATATTTTCAAGCATAACGATGGCGTCGTCAATAACAATACCCACGGCCACAGTTAAACCAAGCAAAGTAATATTGTTAATGGTAAAGCCCTTCATATTCATAAACATAAAAGCGCCGATAACAGATATAGGTATAGCCAAAAACGCAATTAAGGTTGAGCGGAGTGAACCCATAAAAACAAGCACCATAACACCGGCCAAAAAACCACCTAAGAACAAGTGTTCTAGAACCGTGTGAACGCTTGCTTTAATTGTGCCGCTTTGGTCTGCCATTAAAGTAATTTTGATATCACCGGGTAAAGTTTTTTGGATTTCGGTTAGCCTATCTTTTACCCCTTGAATAACGGCCAAAGTGTTTGAACCGCTTTGTTTTTTAACTTCCAAAGTAACAGAAGGGTTGCCATCCAAAATGGTGCTTTCTTCTTCAAACTCGCCGCTATCTTCAACGCGCGCGACATCGGAAACTTTTACCGGCACACCGTTTTTAGTAGCAATAAAAATATCTTCAAAACTTTTTACATCGGGTATGCGCCCCAAAATACGCAAACTGAAAGATTGATGCGGTTGTTCCACTTTACCACCGGGTGTTTCAAAGTTTTGTTCTTTTAAAGCACCGGTAAGTTTTGTAATAGGTAAACCAAGAGAGTAAAGTTTGAAAGGATTAACAATAACATGGATTTCTCTTTCTCTACCGCCGACAATATTAACAGCACCCACGCCGGAAACGTTTTCAATACCTTCCTTTACTTTCTTTTTGGCAATTTCGGTTAACTCAATAATATCTCTATCTCCGGAAACAACAACATTTAACACAGCAATAGCATCCATATCAAGTTTCATAACCACAGGCGGCTCAGTTCCGTCAGGGAAATCTTTTTTTACTTGGTCAACTTTATCACGCACTTCTTGCGCACCGACAGAAGCATCCTTTTCCATTACGAACTTAACTGCCACTAAGGAAACACCTTCCATACTATAAGAAGAAACTTCGTCCACACCTTCAATTTGGTTGACGGCTTCTTCTACATATTTGGTGACGGAAGTTTCCATTTCTTCAGGGCTGGCACCGGGCAAAATAGTTTGAACCATAGCATAAGGTATATCCATACTAGGATACAAACTTACACCCATATTGCTGTAAGACATTAAACCCACAACAACTAAGGCAAGACTGAACATTATAGTTAAAACAGGTCTGTGAATAAAAAATGCGGTAAACCCTGTTGCGTTTTTAACTTTTTTGGGCGCTTTTGGGTCCACCATTTTTTTATCTTGAGCGTTTATATCCTCTATTTCATTGATATCTTGCATAGTTATTTAACCTCAATGGCGCTGCCTTCTTTAAGACCGAAAACGAAGTTCAATACCGGTTGATTTTCGCTAATGCCGGAAACTTGCCAATGGTCATTATTTTTAAAACCGACTTGAATATTTTTCTTTTCAGCGGTTTTGCCATCTTGGGAAGGCACTAAAACATAATAGGAACCGTCGGCATTTTCTAAAATATTCTTTTTTGATAAAGATAAAGCATTTTTTTGCTCGGCAAGGGAAATATCAAGTTTGGCAAACATACCGGACATTAACTTGCCATCTTTATTATTTGCTTTAAATTCTACTGCAACGGAACGGCTGAGGGAATCAACCACCGGACTGATAAGGTCTAAAACAGCTTGGAATTTTTGGTCCGGCAAAGCTTCAACGGTAAGCCAAGCTGTTTGGCCTTTGGAAATTTCACCGATATATCTTTCAGGTATATCAACAGCAATTCTGATTGTATCTTGATTTACAACTAAAGCAATAGGTGTGCTTGTGATGACATTTGCCCCCGGATCCAAATAAATTCTACCGACAACACCGTTAATTGTAGAAGGAACTACAACCGGTTCATATTTTGCGCCGACTTCGTCGCGTTCAATCAAAGATATTGTTTGCCCCTTTTTAACTTTATCCCCTTCCCTTAAAATGTTCTTTAATAATTTACCGGAAACACGCGGATAAATTACCGCTTCTTCAAGAGCTTTTAAACTGCCTGAAGTTAAAAGCTGGTGTTTTAAATCGCGGTTTTGCGGTCTTTCAACGGAAACATTAAAAACTTCCGTATTAACTTGATCTAAAACCTTAGATGGATCTTTCTTTATTACGAAATTATATACCAGTGCCCCTATTACTAATAGGACAACTGCACCCATTATATAACCGGCAATTTTGCGTTCTTTTTCATTTCTGTGTTTTATTATTTGTGTCATTTTTATATTCTCCTAAAATTATTTTACTGCGACTTCTTTACCTACTGCGTAATTCAAATTTGAAAGGGCAACAAAGCCATCGTGAACTGCTTGGACAAATTGCAACTCCGCATCGTGTAAAAGCAAGGCGGCATCATCTAAATCAAGACGGCTAGCAAGACCGTTTCTATATCTTAAATTTGTGCTGTGTAAGTTTTTGCGGGCTTGGCCGATTGTTCCTTTTGTGGAAGCAATCCTTTCCTTTGCTTCGTTTAAGTTAAGCCAGGCGCGTTTAACTTCAATTTTGATATTTCTTTGTGTATCTTGCGCTTGAATAAGGGCTTGCTCATAGGCAAGTTCTTTTTGGCGCACTTGGGAAGAAACCCTAAAACCTTCAAATAAAGGCAAATTCAATCTTAAACCAACGGCTGTGCCGTAAGAAGAATTATAACTGCTCATAGGGATAATAACTTCATCTGAAGAACCGGTATAAGTAGCATTGGCAAAAGCCGTAAGGGAGCCATAATGGTCTGCTTTTGCTATATTAACCTGTTCTTTGGCCATATCCACCGCGAGTTGGGAAATTATTAATTCCGGCCTGTTATTTTGGGCCATTTCAAAAAGGGTATCTAACTCGGGTATAGGATATTCTAAAATATCTTTAAGTTCCCATTTTAAAGAAAGTTCATCTTGCGGGTCTTTATTTAAAACTCTTCTTAAAGTAAGTAGTCCGATTTCATAAGCGTTTTTTGCCTGTATCAAAGCAGGCTCGCTGTTGGAAACTTTAACTTTTTGGTTAAGGACATCCAAATCGCTTGCCAAACCTTGTTTATATTTTTGCTGAATTTCTTTTAAGTGGTCTTTTGCGATATCCAAGTTTTCCTTTTGAACTTGTATTAAAGCGTGGGATAAAATAATCCCGTAGCACAAGATATTTACATCATCTTTAATTAAATTTTGTGTTTCATTAAGTTGTAAATAACCGCTTTGGGAGTGATATTTACCCATCCTAATGCCAGCACTAACTGCGCCGCCTTTCCAAAGTAAAAGTGTGGCTTCTGCCGTGCCGCTTGTAGCATTATCAAGACCCATTCTAAATTTACCCATAGAAGTTAAAACTTCTTGCGGGTGAATAGTGCGGGTATAAGAAGCGCTTAAATTTATCTGCGGATAAACATAAGACCAATACTGCTTAACTTGCTGGTCGTAAATCTCTGCTGATTTTTGGGCAATTTGTATGCTAGAGTTATTTTCCAAAGCAATTTTAATTGCCTGTTCTATCGTGATAGCATTTGGGTCCGCATTTTTTAAGGCAAACAAATCTACCCCGTCCTTTGAGTTTTGCGCTAAGGCAAGAGAACTTGCCAAACTAAACGCAAAAACACAAAGTAATAATTTACTTTTGTTTATCATTTATTTTCCCCTTTATAAGAGATTCCTTTTAATATAACACTTGTCATATTACTTATTAAATTTTTATCAATCTTTATACTTTTATCAACGGAACACATAGACAAAAAAGCAAAAACGGCCAAAACTAAATAATAACCGATTTCTTTATTCTTTTTTGTAAGGCGTCCCTTTTTATATTGCAAATTAAGAATATCATAAATATTTTTATTTGCTTCTTTACGAATACTTAAGAGTTTATTTTCCAAGGTTTTATTTCCGCGGACATAAACGCTTAAATGAATTAAGAAAGAAGACATATCTTTAAAATCGCTTTTTCCTAAAGAATGGGAGTAAAACAAAGTTTCAAATAAATTCTGTAAAGATAAATCTTTTTTAATACCAAGAATTAAATTTTTGTTTACGCCGTCAATTCTTTCTTTTATCATCTGAAAAAGCAAATCATCTTTATCTTTAAAGTAGTAATAAAGCATAGGCTTACTTACGCCGCAAGCATCAGCAATCTGGCGCATAGAAACGCTTTGCACGCCCTGCTTTGCCATTAATTCAAATGCTTTTAGCTTTATTTCTTCTTTAGAGGTTTTATTTTCTTTTTTTGCCATAAAAGTATATTTACCTACCGGTAAGTATATTTTACAAAATAGGTTTTATGGCTGTCAAACACAGAGGTTTTTTAAAAATCTTGCTTTAAAATTACTTCAAGTTTCTTTAAAACTTTTTTGTTTACCGCTTTATTGTGGCTGGCCGTCAAATCGGGCAGTTCTTTTTTACAAGCAGCGCAAAATTTTTTCTTTACAATTAAAGGAACTACCGATAAAATAAGTTTTTTTGCCGCGACTTCATTATATTTCATTGTTTCATTTACTTTAGAAACACTCACTTCATCGCCTTCTTTCCAGGCGTCAAAATCGGTAACCATACAAACTTGGGCAAAACGCAAGCTGGCTTCGCGCGCAAGTTTTGCTTCGGGGCAGGCTGTCATACCAATTAAATCAAAGCCCATTTTTTTATGAAACAAACTTTCCGCTTTAGTTGAAAAGACAGGGCCTTCCATAGCAATTAAAGTGGCGCCTTTGGCTGTTTTAATTTTTAATCTTTTTGCTTCTTTATATAAAATTTCCTGCAAGCAATTACAAAACGGATGGGCAAAAGGTGCGTGGATAACTAAACCTCCGCCGAAAAATGTATTTGGGCGCAAAGTAGTTTTATCTATAAGTTGGTCCGGCATAACTAAAGTCTTAGGCGGGAATTTTTCCTGCAAAGAACCAACCGCACTAAAAGCGATTATTGTTGTAGCGCCAAGTTTTTTTAGGGCGTAAATATTTGCCCTGTAAGGCACTTCCGTCGGAGTTAAAATATGATGTCTGTTATGACGGGCAATAAAACCGATTTTAACGCCCTTAATTTCGCCTGTAATAATTTTATCTGAAGGATTACCGAAAGGTGTTTTTACTGCGATTTCTTTTACATTTTTTAAGCCTTCAATATTATAAAGGCCGCTACCGCCGATTATGCCTATTTGTATCATATTATATTAACTCCTTATATAAAGGGTAAGCGGATAAAAACTTTTCCACTTTCAAAGATATTTCTTTAAGTTTTTCTTCGTTTGTATGATTGTTTATAACTTCATCAATAAAATCCGCAATGGTTATCATTTCTTTTTCCTTCATACCGCGCGTTGTAACTGCCGGTGTGCCAAGACGAATACCGCTTGTAATCATTGGTTTTTGCGGGTCATAAGGAATAGTGTTTTTATTACAGGTTATGCCTGCTTTATCAAGGGCAATTTCGGCCTCTCTGCCGGTTATATTTTTTGAGCGCAAATCAACGCAAAGCAAGTGGCAATCCGTGCCGCCGGCGACAATTTGATAACCTTTATCTTGTAAAGTTTTAGCAAGCATTTTGGCATTGGCTTTAACTTGTTTTTGATAAGTTTTAAATTCCGGTTTTAAGGCCTCGCCAAAGCAAACGGCTTTTGCCGCAATTATATGCATTAAAGGCCCGCCCTGATTGCCGGGGAAAACGGAAGAATTAACTTGTTTTAAATATTTTTCTTTACACAAAATTAAACCACCGCGCGGACCGCGTAAAGTTTTATGCGTTGTGGTTGTTACAAGATCGGCATAAGGAACAGGACTTGGATATTCACCGGCTGCCACAAGGCCTGCATAATGGGCAATATCGCACACAAGATAAGCGCCGACTTCATCAGCAATTTTTCTTAAAAAAGCCCAATCAAAAATTCTTGAATAATTTGAAGCCCCTGCCATAATAAGTTTCGGTTGAAATTCTTTTGCAATTTTTAAGGCCTCATCATAATCAATTTCATTTGTATCGGGGCGCACATTGATTGAAGCAACTTTAAAATATTTACCGCTAAAATTTAAAGGATGGCCGTGTGATAAATGACCGCCGTGAGATAAATTTAAACCTAAAATTTTATCACCGGGATTTATTAAAGATAAATACGCAGCTAAATTTGCTTGAGTGCCGCTGTGCGGTTGCACATTGGCTGCTTCTGCTTTAAAAAGTTCTTTTGCGCGTTCAATAGCGATTGTTTCAACTTTATCAACAAATTCACAACCGCCGTAATATCTTTTTCTGGGGTAGCCTTCGGCATATTTATTAGTTAAAATTGATCCTTGTGCCTGCATTACTGCCGGGGAAGCAAAGTTTTCCGATGCAATTAATTCTATACGATTTTTTTGTCTTTCATATTCCTGTATAATAGCTTCATAAACAGGTAAATCTTGATTTTTAATAAAGTTATACATAATTTTTCTCCAAAATTTTTATAAAAAGATTTAAAAAAATTTAATATAATTATATAATAATTATATAAAACTTATAGCAATTAGGAGGCCCCAAAAAATGGCAAAATTGAAACAAAAAGATTTCCTTAAGGAAACAATCAAACACATTGATATTAAAAAACACAATGTTGTTAAACTCGTTGATGATATGGCAGATATGGCCTATACTTCAAGAGATTTAAATAGAGCTGCAAATATTTATAATTCAATGCTTAAAGAAAAAGATTGTTGCGTCTTTTTGACAATTGCCGGTTCACTCGTTTCCGCCGGACTTAAAAAAGTTGTTGTTGATATGATTCAAAATAATATGGTTGATGCAATTATTTCTAACGGCGCAAATATTGTTGACCAAGATTTCTTTGAGGCTTTGGGTTATAAACACTATAAAGGCGACCAACACTTTGCAGACGATAACTTGCTCCGCGATTTACATATTGACAGAATTTACGATACCTACATCAATGAAGACGAACTTAAAGTTTGCGACGAAAGCGTCCACAAAATTTGCAATATGCTTGAACCCCGCCCTTATTCTTCAAGAGAATTTATTTATGAAATGGGTAAATGGCTTGAAAAACAAAAGAAAGGTAAAGACTCTATTATTTATAATGCTTACAAAAAAGGTGTGCCTATATTTGTGCCGGCTTTCTCCGATTGCTCCGCCGGTTTTGGTTTTGTAGCACATCAAACAGAAAATCCTGTTCACCATGTTTCCATTGACAGTGCAAAAGATTTCTTAGAACTTACCAAAATTAAAATGGCTGCAAAAGAAAGCGGTCTTATGATGTTCTGCGGCGGCGTGCCGAAGAACTTTGTTCAAGATACCGTTGTTGCAGCTGAAATTTTGGGCGCAGATATCCCTATGCACAAATACGCTGTTCAAATCACCGTTGCTGATGTTAGAGATGGCGCTTTATCCGGCTCTACCTTAAAAGAAGCTTCCAGCTGGGGTAAAGTTTCTACCTCTCAAGAACAAATGGTTTACAGCGAAGCGACTTTAGCTATCCCCTTAATCATTGGCTATGGCTATCATAAAAAATCTTGGAAGAACAGAAAAGCCCACAACTATCAAAAATTCTTACAAGAAGAAGATAGAAAAGCCAAAACAGCAAAAACAAAAAAATGTTCCTGCTGCTAAAATAACGAGGGAAAAATGAAAAAGTTATTAGTATTTTTACTACTCTGTTGCCCCTTTGTCGCCGCTAATGCGCAACTTAATGCTGTTGGTGTTGTCGGCAGTGATGGCTATAGCGTAGCAAGAGCATCTTATAATATGGGTGTGCCTTTTGTGCCGGGCCTTGATATTGTTCCAAATGCTGCTATATATTCAAGAGATAATATGGATACAATGTATAAATATGGCCTTGGCCTTAACTGGCAAACACCGTTTTTAGACATCTTGGAAATCGGCGCAGACGGCTCTTGGACGCCTAAGAAAAACGGATACTCTAATTATGCTTTAGGTGCTTATGCTTCTTTAGATATTGCTAATTTAATGATGGGCGTTTTGCCGATGGATTCTTTAAAAATCGGCGGTGGGGCAAGAAAAACTTTCCACACCTTCTATGGCTCACCTGATATTGATATCAATGAAACAGATGTCTATGCGTTTATCAGAGGCGAAAAAGGCGGCCTTGACCTTGGCGCAACTTATACTAAAGCAGTTGACTATTCTAAAGATACTGCCGGCCTTAACCCTGTTTGGCTTGATATACCGGGGTTAAGTGCTGTTTACGGCGGATTCTTGGATTACTCTTTATCCGTAGATGCCGGTTATACTTATAAAATTGTCAGACCTTATGCTTCTTATGGCTTAATTAAGTTAAAAGAAAGAAAGGAAACTGATGATTTAAGACTGGGCGTAACAGTAGGTATTTCTATAATAAATGTTAACGCCGCAGTAGAGTGGTATAACTTCAGCAAAAAAGAAGGACAGGATAGGGAAAGATTTTATACCCTTAATGCTTCAATAGGATTCTAGTGATATGCAAAAAAGCAAAAGCCTTTCTTTAGTTTTATTCGTGCAAAGAACACTCCTTGGATTGGCTTTTGCTTTTTTAGCTTGCGGTGAAACTTTAAATTTAAAAATACTTGTAGACAATGCTGTGGCTATCGGGCTACCTTATGCTTACCCTATCTGTATAGGGGTGCTTGTTTTAACTTTCCTTGCAAGTATTATGCTTATTCTCGGCTTTAGAACGCGCCTTTGCGCGATAGCAAATACTATTGCCACTTTATTTAGCGGATTTTTCTTTTTTGCCGGCGATTTTAACAGAGTAAATATTGTCGGTGTATTGCTTGCCCTTGCTTTATTATTCGGCTTTTTTATTTTGGGTAGCGGAGAGTTTTCTTTAGATAATTATTTGCGAAATAAAAAAGAAGAATCTTCAGACAGAATCCCCTTTAGATAAATTTTTATCTTCCTTAAAATTTATTTCTTTACCTAAAATTTTTATTTTCTTTAGATTATCCCTAACATTTATTTTTTCTGTTTGGAAAGATAAATTTAAGTTTTCATCTTTATCTATTTTAACGCCGCAATATTCTTGGCCCGGCCAAATAAAATTTATTTTGGCTTTTGTGTTTTCAAGTAGTTTTTCTGCTTTATCATTTATAAAATCTTGCTCTAAATAAATATTCTTAATTTTTATATCTTCCAAATCTTTTAGGGCGTAAAGAGAACTTGCTGTCCCTTTAACAAATAAACAATCAATTTCTTTTGTGCCGAGGGCTAAAAGCGCATTACGCAAAATATCGCCTTTAACACCGGCGCCGAAAACTTTATTTATATCTTTTTCTTTTTCAATAACAACAAAACTATAACGCCCTTTTAAGATTTCCGTTCTGTTTTTTCCAATATAAAAAGAGCAACTAAACAAAATAATACTGATAGTGCAAACAATAATTATAAAACGCTTTTTATTTTTTATTAAAGACAAATTTAGAAAGCCGAAAAACATTAAATAAAAAGCAATTATTATAAGCGGATTTAAAGAAGGCCAAACGATTTTGGAAATCGGTAAAGCGGCAAAGGCCTCCACCAAAAATTTAAAAACTATAAGTAAAATATTTAAAATATACGCTAAGCCTTTTACAAGAAAACCAAAAGGCAAAAAGTGAGTAAGCCATAAAATAAAACCACCGCCCATTATTAAAGCACTTAAGGGAATTAAAATAATATTTGATAAAGGCGCACTTAAAGAAATTTTATGAAAATAATTACAAAAAACAGGCAGTAAAGAAAGTTGCGCCACAAGAGAAATTAAAAACATTTCCGCTAAAATTTTTATATATCTTGGCAGAGTATCTTTAATTTTAAAATTACCGGCAAACAATATGATAGCAAGAGTAGCAAGAAAAGACATTTGAAAACCCGCTTCAAATAAACATTGTGGGTTATAAATTAAAATAAGCAGCCCCGCTAAAATAAAACCTTGAAGTAGCCCGCTTTTGCGGCCAAGCACAAAACCTATCGTAGAACAAAAAGCCATAAGATAGGCTCTAAGTAAAGGGCCGTCCGCGCCGGCAATTAAAGTATAAAAAAGAGCAAGCGTTAAAGCAAAACTAGCACTACTTACACGGCGTAGGCCAAACAAAGAACAAATAAAATAAACTATCAAAGTTATAAAACCGACATTTCCGCCGGAAGCAACCAGCAGGTGCATTGCGCCGCTATCTTGGAAATCAGCATAAAGCGAGCGGGAAATATCGCCCTTTTCGCCAAGCGTAATGCCGCTGATTATGGGCAATAATTCTTTATCAAAATTATTTTCAAAAACATTTAAAATACTTTTGCGTATTTTAGAAATATTCAGCCAAAATAAATTTGCTTTTTCTGTTTTATTTATTACTTCTATTCTTGTTTGGGCAACAATATTTTTTCTTCTCAAAAACAAAGCAAAATCAAAAGAACCGAAATTTGTTTTGTTTGGCAAAGATTCTAGTTTGCCGCTATAAGAAATAAAAGAACCTCTTAAAAGATTTTTACACTCTTCCTTAAAACAATAGGCATAAACTTTTTTGTTATTATAAGTTTTATCAAGTTTTAAAATAAAATTTGTTTTGCCGTTTTTATAAGTGGGATAAGAAACAACTTCCCCCTGTAAAGAAAGAGAAGTGTTTTTTATATTTTCAAAAGAATTATCCGGTTTTGGGGCTTTTAAAAATAAAGCAAGTAGCAAACAATATATAACAAGTAAAATAACTAAAGGGCGTTTGTAAAAAGATATATGCATTATAGTTTTGTGCGACCTTTTAAGGCGTGGGAAAGCGTCATTTCGTCAATATAATCAATATTGCCGCCAAGAGGCATACCATAACCAAGACGCGTAATTTTAGGTCCGATACCCCTAAACATATCTGCAAGATATAAAGCCGTTGTCTGTCCTTCGCTATCAGGATTTGTGGCGATAATAATTTCTTTTATAATATTTTTTTCTTCTTCCACTCTAGCTAAAAGTTCTTTTACTTTTAAACCATCAGCATTGCGGCCTTCTATCGGAGAAATACTGCCGTGTAAAACAAAATAATAACCATTATAACTTTTTGTTTTTTCAAAAGCTTCAATATCTTTAGGCTCTTCAACGATACAAAGTAAAGAAGAATCGCGGGTATCATCACTGCAAATTTCACAGAGGGAAGAATTTTCGCTATAAGCAAAACATCTTGGGCAGCAACCAACTTTTAAACGCATATCTAAAATTGCTTTGGTAAATTCGGCCGCTTGGGCTTCGCTTGCGCGTAAAAGATACAAAGCAAACCTTTCTGCCTGGCGCGGACCGACACCGGGAAATTTCCTAAAAGCATTTATTACTCTTTGTAAAGTTTTCATAAGGAATCAACAACCTTTCCGTCAAAAATATCTAAAATATTTTCCAAAGTTTTACTGATTTTCGGTTTTTCAACAAAAGAGGAAAAATCTTCCTTTACAAAAGGTTCTGCCTTGCTAATTAAGGGTTTTTCGGCCGGTTTTTGCGGTTCCTGTTTTTTTATATTCTCTTGCTTTGCTTCAGTAATAACTTGTTTTTTTGCTTCTGTTTTAGGTTTTGAAATAGCATATAAAGTTTTTGTTTTTTTGACACTTTCTGTAATTTTAGGTGCGGGCAAAAGTTTAAGTTCAAAATTTACCTGTTCGTCAAATAATTCTTTTGTAAGATTTTTAAAATCGTGTAAACGCTTAGTTATAGAATCTTTTAAAAAAGCATCATTATGCCTAAAACTTAAAATCCAATTTGTTTTATCTGTAAGTTCCACTTTTGCGCTTTGCAAGAGTTCATATAAATAAGGATGTTTTAAGGAAACTTGCTTGGTAAAGGAAATCCACCTTTCCTGGGCGGAAAGTTCCTGTTTTAAATTTTGCTGATTTTGTAAAATTGCTTCAGTTTGTGTGCTTTTTTGTGCTAAAGAAGGCTCATTTAAAGTTTTTTTTTCCGTATCTGCCGGAACAATACCCTTTTCAATATTTTCTAAGCGGGTAATAAAACTATCCACATCAAAAGTGCTTTCCATTATTGTAAAAAGGCCGACTTCGGCAATAAGAGCCGGAGTATCTGAAAATTTAACTTCGTCAATTAACTTGCCGATTTTGCGTGTTAAGCCGGCAATATAGACAGGGCGGGCATCTTTAATTAAATCCTCAGCACCTTCAAACGGAGCCGGAGAAGTTTTTAAAGAATAATAGAAAAGTTCGCCAAGAGTTGTTTTTAAATCTTTTAAAAGACTTAAGGCTTCAAAGCCTTCTTCTTTTAAAGAAGAAAAAACCTGGTGTGTGGCAGTTGTATCTTTTGAAACTAAGGCTTTAGCAGCTTTAATTACCAAATCTTGCGGCAAAAGACCAAGCATTGTGGAAATTGTTTCCTTTGTAATTTTACCTTGGCTAAAAGCAATAGCCCTATCCATAATTGTTAAAGCATCCCTTAATGCGCCGCCTGCTGCGTGGGCAATAACTTTTGCGCCTTCTTCTTCTAAATCAAGGCCTTCGGCTTGGGCAAGGTCAAGCAAGTGATTTGTTATATCTTGCTCGTTTATAGGTTTAAAACGATAAGTTTGGCAGCGGGAAGTGATTGTTAAAGGAACTTTATTTAATTCCGTTGTTGCCAAAATAAAAACAACATGGGCGGGCGGTTCTTCAATAGTCTTTAAAAGAGCATTAAAAGAAGAATCGGAAAGCATGTGCACTTCGTCAAGAATAAATACTTTATATCTATCGCGTGCGCTGGCAAGTGAGACGGTGTCAATAATTGCCTGGCGGACTTTTTCCACCTGTGTATTGCTTGCGGCATCAAGTTCTAAAACATCCATATCGCTTGAGGCGGCAATTTCTTTACATTGAGGGCAAGTGCCGCAAGGTGTGGCTGTTGGCGCATTATTGCCGTTGCCGGTGCAGTTTAAAGCCTTTGCTAAAAGGCGCGCCGTTGTTGTTTTGCCACAACCCCTGGGACCGTAAAATAAATAAGCGTGCGAAATTCTACCGCTTTTTAAAGCATTTTTTAAAGTGGTAGAAACGCTCTCCTGCCCTACGACTTCTTCAAAAGTCTGCGGGCGGTATTTTGAGGCTAAATTAATATACGGGGTTGTTTGTGCCATAACTATATGATAATAAATTAAAATCCTGCGCGCAAATTATAAAGTTTTTAAGAAATAACTTAAAGCCGCTATTGCGCCGGCTGCCGGCATGGTGATAACCCAAGCCCAAACGATTCTTCTGGCAACACCCCAGTGAACGGCTGAAAATCTTTTAAACATACCCGCGCCGACAATACCGCCTGTTATAATATGCGTTGTGCTTACAGGAATACCGAACCAAGAAGAAATAAACAAGGAAAGTGAAGCACCTGTTTCCGCACAGAAACCGCCAATCGGCTTTAAATGGGTGATTTTTTGGCCCATAGTTTTAATAATACGCCAACCGCCCGATAAAGTGCCAAGGGCTATTGCGCCATAACAAGCAAGTTTAACGCTCCAAGGAACAAAAATTTCAGCACCGATATAAAATTGGGAATACTCGTGATTTGTCATAATAACACGGGCAATTTTATCTGCCGTTTCAGGGTCGCTGGCTAAGGCACTAAATAAAATCATCATAATAATACCCATTGTTTTTTGGGCGTCGTTTCCGCCGTAGCCAAGGCAGAAAGAGGCAGCAGAAAAGAGTTCTGCTTTCTTAAAAAAGGCATCCACTTGGCGATATTTAAAAAATGCGCCGATTCTATAAACAATTATAGAAACAATAAAACTTAACACTAAACCCATAACAGGCGCAACAACAATAAAAGCAATAATTTTTAAAATACCGCTTGTAATCAAGGAAGAAGGCCCTGCCTTAACAAGTGCCGCACCGATAATACCGCCGATTAAAGCGTGTGAAGAACTTGACGGCAAACCAAACCACCAAGTAATAAGGTTCCACAAGCAAGCACTAAGCAAAGCGGCAAAAACAAGGTTGGTATCAACTACGGAAATATCAACAATCCCGCCACCGATAGTTTTTGCAACGCCCATGTGGAAAATAAAACAGGCAAGAAAGTTAAAAGCAGTTGCCCACCAAATTGCAACTCTCGGTGATAAAACTCTTGTAGATATAACGGTTGATACGGAATTTGCCGCATCGTGAAAGCCGTTTAAATAGTCAAAGGCCAAAGCCAAAAATATTAAAAATAAAACCCAAAACATAGTTTTACCTTAGTTGTTCTTTACTAAAATGGAAGAAATTGTATTTGCGACATGTTCGCACATATCGGTAACGCCTTCGCTTTCTTCAAAAAGTTCTTTTTGCTTAATTGCCATTAAGGGATTGATTTTCTCATCATTTAAAATGCGGGAAATTGCTTCATCGCGGATATCATCGGCAAGGTTTTCAAGGCGGTTAATTTCAACACAATGTTTTTCTGTTTCTTTAAATTTCTTTTTGTGTCTTAAAGCTTTTACCGCATCATGAACTTCTTTGGCGGATTTTTCAATAACTTCGGCAAGGTGTTTTGACTCTTGGCTTGGTTCAAAGATTTTGAAAAGATAAAAACGATTTGTAATAAGATAAATGCCGTCAATAATATTATCCATTTGATTGGTAAGGTCCAAAATATCTTCCCTTTCAAAAGGAACGATAAAACTTTCATTTAAAGCATTAATAATTCTGTGGCAAGATTCATCACCATCGTGTTCAAGAGAGTGCATTTTGCTGACCATGTCTCTTGTAATTTCCGGGGTACAAACAATCTTTTTAAACAAAGAAGCGCAATCCATAACGATAGATGCTTGGGCATCAAGCATATCAAAAAATTTTACTTCTTTTGGCATAAATAACATAAGGGGTTCCTCCTATAAAAAAAGCAGGCGCACAAAAGGGCCTGCTTTTAATCAGTAATATATTTGCTTATTAGTTAAGAAAAAAATTCTTTCCATTAAATATATTATAGCAATTTTTAAGATTTATTTAAGTGTTTTCCTACTTTTATAATTTGATGAGTGAAATTTAAAAATTTTTCTTTATTTTGCCTTATAACAATGACAACCGTCATTACTTCCGCAACCTTGATAATATTCTGTATTATTCATTTCTAGTTGGCATAATTCCGCACCCATAAAATTAGTTTCTTTATAAGCACAGCAATCTTTGGCACCTGTTTTATAGTTTTCTTCCAATACGGCTATTGGAGCACCTGCTTTTGTTCTTAGCCAACAAATAGAATAAGTAGGTTCTGATTGACACCAAGCATAACTATGGTGAGGTATATCAATATCTAATTCTGAAAGATCTGTTGCGTATTTATTATTTGCTAAAAAATAAAGTTTTTGTGCTTTAACAAGAGCATTGTTAAGTAAAACTAATTCCGCAAAGCGGGATTTTAAAACTGCTTTTTGATACTGGGGAACTGCTATTGCTGCCAAAATACCGATTATTAAAACGACGACTAATAACTCTATAAGCGTAAAGGCGCGGTTTTTCATACTAACTCCTTTATTTAATCGTCATTCCCGAGTGTTTTTTGTCGGGAATCTCCACCGCTTTTATTTTAAAAAAACAGGAAGAGATACTGAGCAAAAACACCTCAGTATGACTTTATTTCATAAAGTCAGTTTATCAAAAAAAAATAAGCAACTGTTTCAGCGTATTTTCCTAAAATTCCTTTAAGGCAAGCAGAAGAAATTATTTTACGAGTATTTTGCGTTTAGAGAAGGCGCAAACGGAGCGTAAAGAGAAGCACTTTTATTTAAAACAGAGCATTTTTATTTTGAGATTATTTTTTAAGGTTCGGCCTAAACGAACCGACTATTTTTTATTTTCTTTAAGATAAGCAGAGCAAATATTTTACAAGTATTTTGCGTTTAGAGAAGGCGCAAACGAGAGTCAAAACAATTTTTACAAAGAGTTTTGAGGAAATTTTAATTAATTGCGAGACAGGATGTTTATTTTGTGATTATTTTTTTAGGTATGCTAAAGCATACCGACTATTTTTTATTTTCTTTAAGGCAAGGTATAGTGGGAACCGCGCCCGAAGGGCGCTGCTATCCGAAGCCTTAAAAAATAAAAAAGAGCAAAAAATAATCCAAAATAAAATTACCCCCAATAAGAATCGAACTTATATCCCCTGCTTAGAAGGCAGGTGCTCTATCCATTGAGCTATGGGGGCATAGATATATTATATCAATAAGCAAAGAGTAGTGTCAAATATTAAAGAGGTCAAACTATTTTATCTTATTATATAAATCTATAACGGACTGATAGACTTTTTCCATCACTTTATTAAAACTTGAACCGCTAAAAGAAATGGGGTCTTTGACTTCTTCTTCTTTATCATAGACATATTCTTTTAGCATAAAAACTTTATCGGTAAATTGGGCGTGTTTATCTAAAATATCTTCTTTTTGGTCTTGTGTCATAGTTAAAATCAAATCGCAATTTTGTAAATCTTCTTTAGTTAAAAGGGTTGATTTATGTTCGGTTTTTTCAATACCTTTAGAAGATAAAAAAGACCAAAGTTTATCCGGCACGGCATAAAAATCTTGCGCGTAAATACCGCGTGAAATTGCGACAATTTCCTTATTATTATCTTTAGCGGCAAGATTATTTAAAATACACTCGGCGCCGAAACTTCTGCAAATATTTGCATGGCAAACAAAACAAATTTTTTTCATATTTTAAATTATATTAAATTTGGAGTTATTATAGTTTTTATGTCGGTTTTTGCGTTTTTATGGGCCTAAAGACCTATTGACTTTTGGGTCTAATTGCTCTTGTTTATACTCTTAAACGGCGTATAACATAACTACAAGTATCACTTGTAAACACAAAAACTAAGGAGGAAAAAACTATGTCTAGGAAAATATTTATTTTAACTTCGCTGATATTACTAGTCAGCGCAGTAAGTGCAAAAGAGATTGTTGTTTATCATACCTCTGATATGCACGGACATTATTTCAGCCGCGAAGATAAGCAAGGCAATCAGTTTGGCGGTTTTGCAAGACTTGCTTCTCTTTTACAAAGCACTCCGCAAAAATTTATTCTTTTAGACAGCGGAGATTTCAGCAGCGGCTCTTATGAAGCCAATTTATCCGGCGGGAAATATTCTATTACCTTAATGAACAAAATGGGCTACACTGCCACCACAATAGGCAACCACGACAGCGATTTCGGTGATATCGGCATGGGTAAAATGCTGGAAGGTTTTAAAGGTGATATACTTGCTATGAATTTATTTAATTTAGAAATCCCCGGCAAAAAAGTTAAACCGCACGAAATATATAATGTGGAAGGTATTAAAATAGGTGTAATCGGTGTGGCGATGGACGGATACGGCCTTGAAAAAATGAAAATAGTAAACACTTTTACCACGCAAGATTTTGAAGATGAAATCAGCGCGGTTAAAAAAGAAGGCGCACAAGTGATTATTGTTCTTGCACATGACTCTATGCTTGAACAGAGCAATATTTCCGTAGATAAGCGCACAAAAATACTTGAGCCTATAAAACACGCACCTTCTTTAAAAGATGTCAGTTTACTGCTTGGCGGCCACGCACATATGCAAACCTTAATAGGAAAACTTAACACGCCGGAAGGTCTTGGCCCTTGGGTAATAGAAAGCGGACCTTATATGGAAAGTGTATCAAAAGTTGTAATTTCGCAAAATGATAAAACGGGCGAAATTACTATTCACCAGCCGGAGTTTATCAGACTTGACGGCGCGGAAGACCCCGAAATAAAGGCCTATTTAAAATCTATCCGCGTAAATGAACTTGATGATAAACTTTATGCCCATGTGCCAAAGTTAATTACCAAATACCCCGCACCCGAACAGGCCGACCGCGCACCCGGTGTAGCGCGTATGATGGCAGACCAAATGTTTCAAAAAATATCAAAATTTGAAAAAGTTGATTTGACTGCCTTTTCGCTTAACTCTACGCGCTCTGATTATAACCCGGGCAATTTAACAGGCCGCTACTTTGCGGAAATGACACCATACGAAGAACATAGCGGAACTTTTAATATCGGCGGAGAACATTTGCTTAGAGCTATGCTTGAATCAATCGGTTTTAGGGACGGAAAGTGCTTCTCTGTATACGGCTACTCAAAAAATGTTCACATTACATTTAGTTGTAATGACGGTAAACCTAAACTTGAAAAAGTAACTATAAACGGGAAAACCGTAAACCCCAAAAAAACTTATCGTATGGGTATGCTTACACACTTGCCACGCGGTTTTTACGAAGGTAAACCTTTCCAAATAATGCCTTCTGATGCAATAGATGATGGCACTATAATCAAACACTACCGCGAAATAACTTCCGCCGCTATGCTGTTTGGTATTATAGAACAAGCAAGGCAAGAGCAAGGCAAAGATGTTCCTGAGTTTATTGCACCGCAAGATATTCAAGTTGAACAAATTTCTAAAGAACAAAAAGAGCTTGAAGATAAACTTGCAATAGAAGAATTAGAAATAAGAATAGGCATGGTGTTTAAATAAATATTAAAAAGAGCCACAAGTTATTAAAACCTGTGGCTCTTTTTTTGCGTGATTATTTAAAACTTTTAGAAACGATAGCCTGATGTCGGCCCGAAACGGCACAGACAACCTGCAGGTCTTCCGCCGGAACTGGTAGCAGAATAACTAGGCGCTTGCATTAAAGATTTGCCAAAAGAATAGCAGCATTTACTGCAATCACTTGAAGAGCGCGGCCTATTATAAACACAATAAGTGCAAGTATCTCCGCGGAAAGTAACACCTTCCAATCTGCAAGTTTGATTTTTATTCCCGCCTGAAGTTTTCTTATTGCCGATAGTTTCAATATTTGTGCCATATTTATAATTTGTTGTTTCTATGGCGACATTGGCTAAACCTTGCATAAAAGTTTTGCCAAGCTGGCCCCAAAAGCCGGGTTCATCGTCATCATCTGTTCTTGCATTATTGTTATTAGCATTTAAGGCAGCATATTGTCTATCTGCGGCGGCTTGTTTTTTGGTAGCGGCGGCAATCTTATCTGACATATCAAAATTTTGTTCTGCTTTTTGCCCGACGGCTGTTTCATAACTACCCTGATAATTTGAATTTTGCGAAGCGGAAATAGCCTTTTGTCCGCCTAGAGCATTAAGCATCATGGCATCAATATCATCTGCGTTAGGATTCTTTTCGCCTATTGGCGGAATTTCTACGGGTGATTTCATTACAACAGTGCTTGAAGGGTCGTTTGCGGGGTGGGCATAGTAATTTTTAACATTAGCAGGCGTAGCGCCGTTAAGGTATTTCCCACCTTGATTATTAACAAAAGGCGCGCCTATGCCCTGCCTTAAAAGTTCGGCTTCCCCGGTAAGATTTTCCCTAGTTGCAACACCGTGCGCATTTGGAACACCTTTATAAATTTCGTCGTAATATTCCGTATTAGCAAGGCTTTGCACCATAGCATTATGCATTTGGTTTACGGCGGAAGTATCTTCTGCTAAAGAAAAAACTGCCGCAAACAAAAGCGTAAAAATAAAAATATATTTTTTCATATTACTATCTATAGCCTCTTTTTAATCTGCCTTGCACAATTTGACCTTTATGCGTTTCTTCCAAATTCTTTTGGCTTTGTTTTAATTTTTCTTGGTTAATTGTTTCTGTTTGGCCTTTGCCGTCTGTTTGGGAAACATATAATTTTTGAACTTGGGTGACTACGCCGCGGTCAATGGTAAAGATAAAATGGTATTCTTCAACGGAATAATCGGTAGCCGTTCCTTTCTTACCTTCAATGGAATATTTATGTTCTTTTTCTTCGGCTACTTTATAGGTAAGAACTTCCCTATATTCTAGCGGATGTTCATAAACGGTAGGTTTTTGACCGAATTTATTTTGGATAGTTTCCTTGCTTGTTCCGATTAAAGCAAAAAGTTCTTTATCGCCTGTTTTATATCTGCCGTAAGTTTTTTGATAATTTGCGGTAGAGCAATTATTATCACGCCAAAAATCAGCATAGACATAATAATTTTGTTTGCTTGTATCTGCGCCTTGCATTTGAGTTAAAGCGACCAAACATTTATCAAGACCGGCAAGCATATATCTAACTGCGCCGGGGTTCCACTCTTTTAAGTTGGAAGCAAGAGTTTTTGCCAAATATAAGGAATAGCCTTCTTTTTTTACAAAATGTATAGTATCGGCTTTTGCACCTTTGGCAATAAGCAGGCGGATAATTTCGGTATTATTATCTTTTTGACAGACTGCGGCGGAAGGTTCTTTTGCGCCGCGGACTCTCCAAGGGTCGCAAATGCCGGCTGCATAAGTTAAGTAATAATTAAGCTTGTTTTCATCAAGGGAATCATATAATTGTTTAAAAGTAGCTAAATCACTTGTCAAAATACTATTGTCTATAGGATCATCTTTGCTGGTTCTGCCAAAAGAATCTGCAAAGGTTGTTCTTGGTGTGGTAGTTTGATTTGTGCTGGGGGTGGTATTAGCGGTTTGTTTTGTTGTTTTATTACTACTGCTGCAAGCAGCAACAAGCAAAATTGCTGCCAGTAAAATTGTTATTTTTTTCATATAAAAATACTCCTTTTTTATAGACTAACTGCTACACAAATTATACTAAAATTTATATTTTTTGCGCTTCTTGTTTTGCTTTGTTCATTATCGCAAGAATATCCGCGCCCCAAATATCAAGACCTTCGGCCTTAATAAAAGTTGTATCTTTTATGCCGTAAAAATTATTACAAAGATATTTGATATAGCCATAGCCGAAAGCATCATTTAAAATCGGTCCGCCTGCAGTTGTTATGTAAATAATTTTTTTTGCTTTACAAAGGCCTTCAATTTCGCCCTTTTCTGTATAGCGGAAAACTATGCCCGAAACATTAATATTTTCAATATAAGTTTTTAAAACAGCCGGGAAGGAATAATCATAAAAAGGTGCTGCTATAACAATAATATCAGCGGCGGCAAACTCACGCGCTTTATCAAAAATAGAATTAGAAAAATCTTTTTTTGAAAGTAAAGAAAAACGCAAATTTATTGTTTCTTCGTTTAAAGGTTGCAAATTTTCTTTTAGTAAATTTACTTCGGTAATTTTGCCTTTTAATTTAGATAAAACGACATCAGCCAGTTCTTTTGTGCGCGAATCTTTGCGTGCGCAAGCATTGATAAAAAGTATATTGTTCATAATTTTTCTCCTTAATATAAAGGGGATATAAGAGGATAAAATTATTTTACAAAATTATAAAGAAATAAAAATAACTTTTTATTTGCTATACTAAAAGTGTAGATATTTTTTCTACATACAATTTAACCTGTTTTTGGTATCGTATGAAAATACGGGTGCTTTGATAAAACCAAAGCCCAATAGAGAACCAAAAACAGCCGATATTAAGCACACTGACGCGACGGCTTAAGTGTGCTGAATGTTTCCCGCCTTTGCGGCGGGAAACTACGGCTGTTTATCTTTGGGACCCTCTATTGGCTCAAATAGACAGCCGTTTTTTATTGGGTAAAAAACCAAAATATGCACGAAATTACACAAAAAATTATTAAATATACAAAAACTAAATATACCCTTAATTATAATAAGTGGTATATCGGCCTTACCGACAAACCAAAACAGATAAAAAAAGAATTTCAAACTAAAAATAAAATTGTTTGTGCTTATTTTAAAACTTGGCTTTGCAAAAATAAAACAGAAGCAAAAAGTATATTAAAAGAATTTGAAAAATTTGATTTTATTATTGACAAAAAAACACCAAAACCTATTATCTTTGCCTTTTTAAGTGTTAAAACAAATAACTTTAAATATTGGAAGATTTTAAACGCTCCAAGACCTAAAGAAAGTGTCTTTTTTATAGATTAAAACTGCCGCTACCCCACATAAAAATTATTTCCTGGACTTGAAAATCAAAAAAAAAAAATAAAATTGAAATTGTAAAGTCTAATAAATAAAAGCAAAAAAGGAGGAGATTCCGGGTAATTACATTCGGGAATGACGATAATATATGAAAAAATCAAAAAAAGGTTTTACCTTAATTGAATTGTTGGTAGTAGTTCTTATTATCGGTATTTTGGCGGCGATTGCCGTGCCGCAATATCAAAAAGCAGTAGAAAAATCTCGTTTTACAAAAACTATTTTATATAATGATGCCATTGTTAAAGCACAAAAAACATATTTTTTAGCTAATGGACATTATGCTTCAGATATAAATGATTTAGATATAAATCTTCCCCCCGGACATAATTGCTCAATGGTTTTTTCAGGAAATTCCGTTTACACCAATTGTCTTGTGCTTAAAAATGGTAAGGCTTTTGCGGTTTTACAAAAAGTTTTAGTCCCGGAAACGCCAAACAGAACGGAGTGTTGCACTTATCCTGGAACAAATTTTAAGGCAGATGATTTATGCGCTGATTTTGCAGGAACTACTTCTTATAGAGGTAGCTCTTATCACTGTTTCATTAAATATAATTAAATTTTGATTAGCACAAGTTATTTTTACAAGTATTTTGCGTTTAGAGAAGGCGCAAGTTTTAAATTTCGTTTAAACAGAGCAAATGGTTTTTGCGGTGGATTTTTTAGGCGCGGTTCAAATTTATTAAAACAGAGCAAATGTTTTGCGAAGAGTTTGGAGATAGTTTTAATTTTTTGAAAATGAGGTATACCTAGAGCGGGTGGCAACCCCGCGTATCCGAAATTTTCAAAAAATTAAAAATAGCCCAAAATCTGACGCAAAATTACTCTTCTATCTTCAACATTGCGATAAACGCTTCTTGCGGTATATTAACATTACCAATACTCTTCATTCTTTTCTTACCTTCTTTTTGCTTTTCAAGAAGTTTGCGTTTGCGGGTAATATCACCGCCGTAGCATTTGGCAATAACATCTTTGCGATAGGCAGGGATAGTTTCGCGCGCAACAATTTTGCCGTTAACTCTTGCTTGAACGGCCACTTCAAATTGCTGACGGCCGATTAACTCTTTTAATTTTTCGCATAAAAGGCGGCCGCGCGAAACGGCTTTATCTTTGTGGGTAATAACACTTAAAGCATCAACAGGACTGCCGTGTATCAAAATTTCCATTAACACAACATCAGAGCTTCGGTATTCGTCAATTTCATAGTCAAAAGAGGCATAACCTTTAGAAACTGATTTAAGTTTATTATAAAAATCTATAACCATTTCCGCCATTGGCATATAATAATTGATAACAACTCTTTGGCTTGAAAGTTGCTCCATACTTATAAAAGTTCCGCGTTTTTCTTTTAAAAGAGTCATTACGCCATCCATAAAAGCAATCGGGCAGACAATTTTAATTTTTATCGTCGGCTCCTTAATATCAATAATATCGCCGTAGGGCGGGAAGTTAGCCGGATTATCAATCCATTTATAACCATTGCCGGCATCGGCCAGTGCGCTTAATTCTTGCGGGTGGCTTTTGCGCGGTGTAAATTTTACCTGATAAATAACATTTGGGCTTGTTGCAATTAAAGATAAATTAAATTCGCGCTCAAGTCTTTCTTTAACAATTTCAATATGTAAAAGGCCCATAAAACCAAGCCTAAAACCAAAGCCAAGCGCTTTGGAAGTTTCGCTTTGATAACTGAAAGAAGAATCTGACAAATTTAATTTTTCAAGCGCAGTTCTAAGCAAAGGATATTCTGTTGATTCCACAGGAAAGATACTTGCAAACACTACCGGTTTTGTTTCGGTGTAGCCCTTTAACGGAGTATCAGAAGGATTATCTAAAGTTGTAATAGTATCGCCAACTTGCACTTGGTGTATATCTTTAATACCTGCTACAACATAGCCAACTTCGCCTGCTTCAATTTGCGCGTTCTTTTGTGCTTTAGGTGTTAAAAAGCCAACTTCTTCTATTTTAGAGGTAAAGCCCGAAGCCATAAGTTTTAAAGTTTGCCCGGCTTTCAAAACACCATCAACCATACGGACATATAAAACAACGCCTCTAAACGGGTCATAAAAAGAATCAAAAACAAGCGCGCGCGCAGGGGCAACTTTTTTGCCTTCAGGGGCGGGAATATCGCTTACAATTCTTTCTAAAAGGTCTTCAATACCAAGTCCTGTTTTTGCGCTTACTCTTTGCGCGGTAATAGGCTCTTTTAAAACTTCCCAAAGTTGTTCTTCTGCAATATCAGCATCGCTTTGGCTAAGGTCAACTTTATTTATAACAGGGATAATTTTAAGGCCAAGACTTTGTGCTAAATGGGCGTGTGCAACGGTTTGCGCTTCAACCCCTTGCGAGGCATCCACCAAGAGCAAAACACCTTCGCAAGCTCTTAAACTTCTTGCAACTTCATAAGAAAAATCTACGTGTCCCGGGGTATCAATTAAATTTAAAATATAATCTTTATATTTTATGCGGACCGCTTTTGCTTTAATTGTGATACCACGCTCGCGTTCAAGGTCCATACCGTCCAAAAGTTGCGCGTGCATTTTGCGCTTTGGCACGGTGCCGGTATCTTCTAAAATTCTATCTGAAAGGGTTGTCTTGCCGTGGTCAATATGCGCCACGATGGAAAAATTACGAATGTTTTTCATTTAATTTGCGTATCTCGTCAGAACTGCCCATAAGTATAGCTGCTTGCGCTAAATTAGAACAATCTTCAAAGTTTAGATTCCTCAAAGTATTTTTTATTCTCAGGAACATTCTGGTAGAGATAGATAAACTATCAATACCAAGCCCCACTAAAAAGGGCACCAGTTCCGGATCGGAAGCCATTTCCCCACAGACACTAACTTCCACATTTTTCTTGCGGCAAGTTTGAATAATTGTGTTTATCATCCTTAAAACTGCCGGGTGGTAAGGGTCATAAAGGTCGGCTACTTCCTGGTTGCCTCTATCTACTGCAATAAGATATTGTATTAAATCATTGGTGCCGATGGAAGCAAAATCAATTTTATTTATAACGCTGTCTAAAGTTAAAGCGATACTGGGCACTTCCACCATAATACCAAAATCAATTTTATTTTGCGGAATAATGCTTTCTGCCTGCATTTCCTGTAAAGTTTGTTCAAAAAATTTTTTAACTTCAATAACTTCCTGAGCACTGGAAATCATCGGTGCCATAATTTTGACTTTTGCCGGCACTAAAGAAGCTGTTTTGATAATAGCCCTGATTTGGGTTTTCATTAAAGCGGGATATTTTAAAAAGAGTCTTATTCCGCGGCAACCCATAAAGGGGTTTGCTTCCTTTTCGTGCGGAGCAAGTTTAAATTGGGCAATTTTATCGCCGCCTAAATCTGCTAAACGAATAGTAAAAGGTCTTGTGTCAAAACGCAAGGCTGCTTTTTTATAGATAGAAACCTGCTCTTCAAATGTTGGCGGCAAATCCCTATCCATATATAAAAATTCTGTTCTTAAAAGACCAAGCCCGTCAGAGCGGAAAGTATCAAGTTCTTTAAAATCGCGTCTTGGGTCATAGTTTACATAAAGATTAACTTTATGGCCGTCTAAAGTTTCATTAGGTAAATCGCTGATTGTTTTTAAAGATTTTTCTTCTTTTTCAAGTTGGCTTTTTCTTTTATTATAAAGGGCAATAAGTTCGGTTGTGGGGTTAACAATTAAAAGACCATCTTGTCCGTCAATAATAACTAAATCGCCGTTTTTAATTTGCGATGTTGCCTGGCTTAACCCAACCACTGCCGGCATTTGCATTGTTTGCGCGAGCAAAGCGGTGTGGCTTGTTTTACCGCCGAGATCCGTTGCAAAACCAAGAACGCTTTTTCTTTTTAAATGGATGGTATCAGAAGGAAATAAATTATGCGCTATAACAACAGAAGGCTCTTTAATAGAAGCAAATGTGTTTTGTTGTTTATTGGCCAAATGGTCAAATAATCTTTTTGAAACATCTGCAATATCAAATTTTCTTTCTCTAAAAAATTCATCTTTAATTTTTTCAAAAGTAGAGTTAACTTCTTGAACAACTTGGTAAAGAGCGTATTCGGCGTTGATTTGTTCTTTTCTTATTTTTTCTATAACGCCTTGGACAAGCAAAGGATCCTGTAAAATAAGTTTGTGGGCCGCCATTAGTTTGGCAAAATTTTTACCGAAAAGTTCTTGCGCGTTAGATTGCGTTTTGGTTAAATCATCATAAGTAAGGCGCAGAGCTTCTTGGTAGCGCCTAACTTCCCATTCAATATTAGTTTGGGGAATTTTCTTTTTTTCAAAATTAGTGCCTTCACTGCTTACTATATAAGCAGGGCCAATAGCAATACCCGGACTTGCGGGAATACCTTTTAATGTAATCATTCTTCCTCAAAAATTTTATTAAAAATATTTTTTATAGCATTTGCGGCTTCTTTTTCGTCATCGCCTTTGACTGTAAGAATCAAAACAGAACCTTGCTCGGCTGCAATCATCATAATGCCCATAATGCTTTTGGCATTAACTTCAATGCCGTCTTTGGCAATAAAAATTTCACTTTTAAACTTGCCTGCTTCTTGGGCAAGTAAAGTTGCGGGACGGGCGTGGATGCCAAGTTTATTTTTTATTTTTATTTTTTCTTGTATCACTTAAAACCTCTTTTAACTCATAAACGAAGCAACACAGAAAATAATTGTCGCCGCGATATAAAGATAAATGTTTGGAATATTTAATTTTTTTGTCCAAATACTTAATACTAAAAAAGAAACAAGCAAGGCTGTTCTTGTAAGCAAATCTGCGCTAAGGCCTTCGCCGGAGAAATTTATATAAAGGCTGTAAACAAAAACTCCGAAAGTCAAAATCTGGCCCGTAGTTTTTAAAGAATAAATAATTCTGTTCCAATTTATTTTTATTAAACCAAAAAAGTCATCTTCGTTGCCATTATAACTATCTTTTAAACCTTTATAACGCACAATTAAGGCCGGTATATTATATATAAGTAGGGAAAATATTACTGCGCCAACAGCGGCAAGAATTCTTTCGGTAGGGGTATCCAAATTTTTAAAAGTGTAAACCTGAACCGTATAAAGAGTTATGATTAATAAAAGTAAGGAAAAAGGCTTTAAGGTTGCCCAGAAAAGTCTATCCCCAAGAGAGGCTGCCGCATTAGATGTGCTTACAGATATTACGCGCAATTCTCTTTCTTCGCCAAGCAATTTTACTGGTTCTGTTGCGGCTATTTTTTCTTCCTGCTTGATAATAGCCCCTAAACTGTAAGAAGCCATAACCGGATTAGAATTAAAAGCATCCAAGTTGCGTTGCATTGCCCTTTTTATTCTTTCAGGATGGTCTTTATAAAGATTTTTTAAAATGGGCAAAACAACAAATAACCTGCCGATATTTTGCATTTTTCTGTAATTCCAAAATATCTGTAAGAGAAAAGTTCTTAAAAATACTCTAAAAAAATTTATTTTCATTATTCCACCTTCGGTTTTGTGCTAAAGGAAATAAATAACATTGAAAGACCAATCCAAGGCACAAGAAAATAGGAAAATTTAAAAGCGATATGTAAACTTTGCGGGATATGTTCATCCGCATAACAAAAAGCAGGGCCAAGCAAAGTTGCCATTATTAATACAAAAATAAATACGGCCATATATTCCACAAGAAAACTTTGGACAATTAAACTGCCCGGAGTTAAAGAACCTTCTACCAGGCGTTGTTCTATGGTGGGCAAAAGTTTGGAGCGGTATTTTCTTAACGCTTTTTCAACAAGGGAAAAGAGTAAAGATAAGATTAATCCTATAAAAAAGGAAAAATAAATATCCATATTAAAATAAACCGATAAAATAACCGCCATCCCCGCACAAATAGCCCCACTTGGAGGAACAAAACCGCCAACAGGCACAAAATCAATAAAGAGAAGTTCCGTAAAAACGCCTAATTGTAAACCTAAAAAGAAATCCCCGCAAAGATAACCCATAATAACACCGATGCAGGTCGGTCTTGAAAATAAAAACTGCCCTAAATAAGTTGTATCCATCTCAAGTAAAGCTAAAACTGCGCAAGCAATTACAAGTTCAAGCATTTATTTTTGCCTCCAAGGAAGAAGGTAAGGTTTTAATACTGACAGTGATATTCTTTTTTTGTAAGTTAGCAATAATAAGTAAATCTTTTTCATCAAAATATACACCCGCACTAAACTGCTTTTTGCCTTCTTCATATTTTGTATTGCCGATATTTACTTTTTCTAAAGTAATATTTTTTTCGGCAAGTTCTGAAAGTTGATTTATATCTTCTACCAGCACAAAAACTTTTTTTGTTTCATCTTTTTTTAAAGATGATGCTGCTTCCTGCGCCGAAAGGACTTCAAGTTCATAGCCCTGGGGCAAAGCCATACGCATCATTTTCTTCATCAAACTGCTTTGGGCGGCCTGCTCACTTATAACAAGGACTTTTTGGGGCTTAACTTCCGGCAGCCACGCTTGAACAACTTGGCCATGTATAAGACGATTATCAACTCTTATAAAACAAATCATTTTATTTTAACCTATCACTAATATTTATTAGCGATTTTTTACCATCTTCTAAAACTTTTTGAGCTAAACTTGTTAAATCCATTTTATCCCTATTGTTAATTGCGGCAAGTAGCATATTTAAATTTACTCCGCAAAGAACTTTTACATTTTCTAAATGTTGGGTATTTTGAACGGCACTATTACAAGCAGAACCGCCAAAAGTATCAACCAAAATTAAAGTGCCGTTTTTTCCAAGGGCTTTAGAAATTTTTTCGGGTAAACTTTCAAAATCACCTTTACCGCTAACGCTGAAAGTATCAATATCTTTAGTATCAAAAGAACCTATCTGGGCGGCGGTTTCAAGCAAAGTTTGGGCCAAATTGCCGTGTGAAATCAAAATTATTTTTACCATACTTCCTTCTTTACTATTTGTATATCACGGTGAAATTCCGATACTTTAAATTTCTTTGCGGCAAGAACTTGCGCAAGTTTATGCGCCATAAAAACGCTTCTATGTTTACCGCCTGTGCAACCAATAGCAATTGTTAAATAGGATTTGCCTTCCTTTATATATTTAGGCACCATATAACTAATCATATCGGTCATCTTTTTTAAAAACTCTAAAGACTCCGGAGAATTTTCTATATAATCTTGAACTTCTTTATCAAGACCTGTTTTGTTTCTTAAAGACGGTTCATAATACGGATTAATTAAAAAACGGACATCAACAACTAAATCAGCTTCCAAAGGTATGCCGTTTTTAAAACCGAAGGAAACAACGGAAATATTCATTTCCTTTGAAGATTTAACTTCTAAAGATTGGGAAATTTTTTCCTTTAACTCGCCTAAAGTTAAATTGGAAGTATCAATATGAATATCGGCAATTTTTAAAATCGGTTTTAAAAACTCTCTTTCTTCTTCAATAGCGTTTAAAAGTTGATTCGGAAGAGGATGGCGGTGTTTTGTTTCGGAAAATCTCCTAAGCAAAACTTGGTTTGAAGCATCTAAAAAAAGAAGTTTTGCCTTCATTTCTTTTACGGCTTCTTCCTGTAATATTTTAGGAAGAGCTTTTATATTTTCGCCTTCTCTTATATCAACACCAAGGGCAATATTTTTTATTTCCGGTTTTGTTTTTATATACTTAATAAATTCCCTAAACAAAGCAAGCGGCAAATTATCAACACAATAATAACCAAAATCGCCGAAGATTTTTAAGGCTTGGGTTTTGCCTGCGCCGGAAATACCGGTAATTATAAAAAATTTATCTTTTTTATTTTCTTCCATCTTGATAACCTTTTGAAGTATTTTTCATTTTAGAAAGAAGTTTTTTATTAAATTCTTTAGCGGAAATTATACCTTGATTTTTTAATCTTTGATTAAGGGCCGCCACTTCTATTAAAACAGCCAAGTTTCTGCCCGGGGTAACAGGTATAGTAAGAGCATTTATCTGGGTGCCAAGTAAAGTTGTTTTTTGTTGTTCTATGCCAAGGCGGTCAATAGAACCTGTGGGAGAAACTAAATGAACTTCCATTTCAATTTCAGCACTATCAATGGAAGAACCTATCCCGAATAATAACTCAACATCAATAATACCTAGGCCCCTAACTTCCATATAATGTTTTAGCATCGGCGGGCAAAAACCGAGTAAAACATTTCCCCTTCTTTTTTGCACTTCTACAACATCATCAGCTACCAAAATATGACCGCGTTTAATAAGTTCCAAAGCACATTCGCTCTTGCCGATACCGGCGTCCCCGGTAATCAAAACACCAAGACCGGAAACTTTAACTAAAACGCCGTGAACATGCGTTCTTGGAGAAGTGCAATTATCAAGATAAGTTATCAACTCCGCCACAAAAGCGGCGGTATCCATACTTGTTGTTAAAAGAGGAACATTTTCTTCTTCACAAGCTTTTTTTATACCCGGTAAAACACGCATGCCTGCTGTGACAATAACACAAGGCACTTTATCAGAGCGAAGCATTTTTTTGAAATTTGCTTTTATTCTTGCATAAGATTGTTTTTGACAGAAGGCATATTCCCCGCGGCCGATAATTTGTATTAAATCACCGCGGAAATTTTCCAAGTGGCCGTCTAAGGCAAGCCCAGGCCTATTAATGCCCGGTTTAGAAATGGACCTTTTTGTATAACGAGAACCGCACATCAGCTTGAGGCTAAGGTCCTCGCCTTTAGCCTCAAGCAAATTTGCTATTGTTGTTGTGCGGGCAAATTCTGGCATAGTTTATTTATTTGGTTTTTACCGGTTGAATTAAACCGTAAGTTCCGTCAAGGCGTTTGAAGATTAAATTGATTTGTTTGGAATCTTCATCCATAAACATCCAGAAGGTGTAGCCGAGTCTTTCCATTTCATAGGCGGCATCTTCGGGGTTCATGGGATGAACTTCCACTTGTTTAATTACAGAGAATTTTACATCTGCTTGCGGAGCATAAACATTGCCGAAATAAGCAGATAAATCTTCTTTAACATTTTTTGAAACTTTTTTACCTTTTACATCTTTTGCTTTTTTCTTTTTGATTTGTGTTTCAATTTTGGCAACGGCTTCGTCAATTGCTTTATAAAGATCTTGTTTAATTGCTTTTGAAGCAATTTTCTTTTTTGCGCCGTGGATAGTAATTTCTGCTTTTTGGTTTATTTTTTTATCCACGCTCAAAACTAATTGAGCCCAAGCATCTTCACTAAAAAATTTATCAAGTCTGGCGACTCTTGAGTCCGCATAAGCCTTAATAGCATCTGTAAGTTTTATATTTTTTGCTGTAATTTTAAGTTCCATAATTCCTCCAAAAAGGGTTTCCCCCTGTTTTTTAATTAAATCATTTGTGCGCCGATATGTCAACTGATAAGCAAATAAATTGCTTTTGGTAAAACTTCAATTTCAAGTTTATCCGTTGCTTCTTTTGGCTCCCCGTCAAGGTGATAAACAAGTTTGCCTTGGCAGGTTATTATTGCTTTTTTTATTTGCCTTTCCTGAGTTATTTTAACGGCATTTAAAGTGGGGTTAAAAAAACTCGGTAAACTAAGGGCAAGTTTCCATAAAGGACTTCTCTTTACATATACCATATCAAGTTTGCCGTCAGTTAAACTTGCCTTTGGTGCAATTTTAAAATTGCTTCCATATTGTTTACCATTAGCAAAAACTAAAGTGAGCGGATTTAAGTAAATTAAACTTTTATCGTCGGCCCAAACTTCAACTTTGGGTGCTTTATATTTAAGTATTTGTTCAAAGCCGATTTTAAAATAAGGCCACATACCGCGTGTTTTAACTTTTGCAAAAGCATGGGCAATACTCGCTTCAAAACCGATACCGGCAACATTGAAAAAATATTCCCCGTTTGCTTTACCTGCGTCGCACAAAACAGGTTTTGCCATGTATATATTATTACACGCTTTTTGTAAATTATCAAGGGGGCAGCCAATTTCCCGCGCAAGCCCGTTGCCGCTGCCAAAAGCAATAACACCCAAAGCAGTTTTTGTTCCGATTAAGGAGGAAGCCGCTTCGTTAATTGTGCCATCACCGCCGGCAACTATTACTTGCTCATAGCCCTGTTTAACGGCCTCTGCGGCAAGTTTTGTTGCGTGGCCTGCTGCTTTTGTAAAAACAATATCGGCATTATAAAATTGCGTTTTGATAGTTTGCTCTAATTCGTTTGCTTTATTGTTTTTACCGGATTTTGGGTTTATGATAAATAAACGCTTCATTATATATATGATATAATATTATATTATGAAAAGCCAAGATGTAAGACAAACTTTTTTAAATTATTTTAAAAAACGCGGGCTTCCGATTTTACCCTCAAGTCCGCTTATTCCCCACGGGGATCCAACCTTGCTCTTTACCTCTGCGGGTATGGTGCAATTTAAAGCAAACTTTTTAGGTTTAAAGAAAAACTTAAAAAATGCTACAACCTGCCAAAAATGTGTGCGTACAACAGATATTGATAATGTCGGTTTTACAAAAAGGCATTTGACATTTTTTGAAATGTTAGGTAATTTTTCTTTCGGTGATTATTTTAAGAAGGAAGCAATTGCTTGGGCCTGGGATTTTTTAACAAATGAACTTAAAATTGATAAAGACAGACTTTATGTAAGTATTTATAAAGGCGGGCTTGCCCCGCGTGATGAAGAGGCTTACGAAGCGTGGTCTAAACTTGTTTCAAAAGATAGAATTTACGAATTTGACGAAAAAGATAATTTTTGGACTATGGGCCCGACAGGTCCTTGCGGTCCGTGTTCTGAAATCTATTATGATTTCGGCGAAGATAAAGGCTGCCCCGATTGCGCAAAAAACGGCATTGCTTGCGATTGCGGCAGATTTGTTGAAATTTGGAATTTAGTTTTTACGCAATTTAACCGCCTTGAAGATGGCACTTTGGAATTATTACCGCAAAAAAATATTGATACCGGCATGGGCCTTGAAAGACTTTGTATGGTTATGCAAGGCGTTGATAATCCTTTTGATACCGATTTGTTTACACCTATTGCCACTCACGCAAAAAAACTTTTACATATTGAAGGTAAAACAAAAGAGGAACAAACAATTTTAAGAATTGTTTGCGACCATATCAGAAGTTCCTGCTTCTTAATTGCAGAAGGTGTTTTGCCTTCAAACGAAGGACGCGGTTATATTTTAAGGCGTATTATAAGAAGAGCCGCACGCTATGGGCGCCTTGCCGGCAGAACAAGCCCGTTTATGTGGGAACTTGTGCCGACAGTTGTTGAAATGTATTATAAGCAATATCCTGAATTACAGACCTCTATTTTACATATTTCAAATACTTTAAAAGCAGAAGGCGCAGCTTTCTACCGCACTTTAACCGAAGGTGAAGAACGCCTTGCCGAACTTTTAAAAGATAACCCCAAAGAAATTTCCGGCGAGGAAGCCTTCTACCTTTATGAAACTTACGGCTATCCTTTTGAGTTAACAAAAGAAATCTTGGCAGAAAAAAATATCAAAATTGACGAAGAAGGTTTTTATAAAGCGCAGGAAAAAGCAAAGGAAAGTTCCAAAAAACTCGCCAGTGAATTTGATAAAGAAAGAGTTATAACTATTCAAAAACTTGAAGGGATGTTTGGATCTACAAACTTTGTTGGTTATGAAGAACTTTCTTCAAAAGCAAAAATTATTGCCTTGCTTGATAAAGATTTTAAAGAAGTAAATTCTTTAGATAAAGAAGGTTATGCCGTTTTTGATAAAACACCTTTTTACGCAGAAAGCGGCGGACAAGTTGGCGATATCGGCCTTATTTATAAAGATAATGAAGCCGTTGCAAGAATTACAGACACGCAAAAACCGCTTGAAAGAATTTTCTTACATAAAGTTGCTTTAGTTAAAGGAAAAATTGAAGTTGGCGAAAAAGTGTTTTTACAAGTAGATGAATTAACCAGAACAAAAACAGCCGCGAACCATACTTCTGTTCATTTAATCAATGCTGCTTTAAAAAAGATTTTCGGCGAGCAAGTTAGGCAGGCCGGTTCTTATGTTGATAGCGAACGCTTCCGCTTTGACTATACTTTATCTTCCGCACCGAGCCAAGCAAAACTTGTGGCAGTAATTTCCGAAGCAAATAATATGATTTTACAACGCTTGCCTGTTGAAACACAAGTGCGCCCTTTAAGTGATGCTAAAGAACTTGGCGCCACAACTTTACTTGGCGAAACTTACGCCGATCCTGCCCGCTTTGTTCTTATCGCAAAAGAAGGTTTTAAAAATCCAAAAGACAGAGCAAGTTTGGAACTTTGCGGCGGCACTCATGTTAAAAATACCGGCGATATTATGGTTATCCGCGTTTTAAAAGATAGCGCGGTTTCTAACGGCGTTCGCCGTATTGAAGGTGTTGGCGGTTTAAGCGCTATTGAAGTTTTAAAGAGTATGGCAAATGCCGCAAAGGCAGTTTCTTTACGCTTAAATACTTCCGTTGAAGAAATTGATAACAGAATTGCTACTTTACTTAAAGCTGAAAAAGAGTTAAGAAAAGAAGTTCTTAATTTAAGGCAAAAACTTGCCTCAACTCAGGCGGCTGATAATCTTGAAAAGTTTACTTTAAAAGACGGTTTTTGTTTAGTTGCCTTAAACGCACAAAATACACCGATAAAAGAGTTAAGAACTCTTGCTGATAACTTGGCAGATAAAAATAAAAACTGCGCAGTTTTGGTTGCCAGTGGCGATGACGCAAAACGCTCCTTTGTTATCAAAAGTTATCAAGGCGGCCTTAATGCCGGCGAGACGGTTAAAAAAATTGCTTCAAGTTTAAACGGCAGAGGCGGCGGCAGGCCTGATTTTGCACAAGGCGGAACGCAAGATTCTACTTGGCAAGACTTAATAAACATTATCAAAAGTTTATAGTTAGCAACAAGAGTAAAAACAGCACAGGTAAAAATTTTGCCCGTGCTGTTTTTTAATTTAAACAGCACAAAGGATATTAATAAAAAAATTATATAATTTTATAAATTAATTAAGTATTTCTATTTAATTTGATACAATTTTTATAGTGCCTACTTATTCTGCCCTCTTTGAAAATAAAATAAGGGGTTTTAATATGAAGAAACTTTTTATAGTAATGTGCGTTTTTATAATAGCGGGGTGTGATAACTCGCCAAAATTTAG
This sequence comes from Elusimicrobiaceae bacterium, assembly GCA_045612285.1. Taxonomy (GTDB): domain Bacteria; phylum Elusimicrobiota; class Elusimicrobia; order Elusimicrobiales; family Elusimicrobiaceae; genus Proelusimicrobium. Next base: position 23,518 of record JAZKYS010000014.1, on the reverse strand, counting down.
TTCTAAAGACAGCAGACAAGAAAGTATGATGGATAGTTATACTTCCAGTAGTGAAAGAAATTTCCCTAGTAGGTCAAATAGAGATGCGGGAATGATGCCCGATGATATGCACTTTTTTATGTTTAGCGAAAGAAGAGCTACTGTCCCGGAAGACCCGGACAGATTAATAAATGCTATAAAAAATGCCAACTTGCAGGATACAAAAGATATTATTGAACAAGATAAAGCGCTTATCAACAAAACCGATGATTACGGCGAAACACCGCTTATTATTGCTACAAAAAATGATTTCATGGAAATTGCTAATCTATTGCTTGAAAAGGGGGCTAGTGTAAATGCTCCAAACAGAAGTTTAGATACGCCCCTTATATGTGCTTCACAATTTGGCAAAGCAGATATCGCAAAACTTTTAATTGATAAAGGGGCAAATGTTAATATAAAAAATTCAACAGGAAACACCGCCCTTATGGAAGCCTCCCAACAAGGTCATAAGGAAATTATTAAAATGCTTTTAGAAGCCGGCGCCAAGATTAATGAAAAAAATAAATACAATCAAACAGCTTTAATTTTTACTCCTAATGCTGAAATCGCAGAAATACTTTTAACGGCAGGGGCAGACCCTAATATCACTACAAATGAGTTCGGTGATACTCCGCTTATTGTCGCTGCTAAAAACGGACAAGCAAAAATTACTGAACTTTTACTAAATAAAGGCGCAAAGATTAACGCAAAAAATACGGCACGAAATACTGCCCTTATGGAAGCAACTTTAACCGGTAAAACAGAGGTCGCAAAAATTTTAATTGACAGCGGGGCCGATGTTAACACTAAAGATGATATCGGAAATACTGCCCTTATTGTTGCTGCCCAAAACGGGTGGACTGATATTTTAAATGCTTTGATTACAAAAGGTGCGCAAGTCAATTTGGCAAATGAATTTGGGCAAACGGCTCTTATAAAAGCGGCCGCCTCCGGTCATACCGAAATTGTTAAAAAATTGTTAGATGCCGGTGCCGATATTAACGCACAAGATGAAAACGGATTATCCGCAATTCTTGCTGCTTCAGAAAAAAACAGGACAGAAGTTGTAAGACTTTTGTTTGATATCCAAGAAGACGCAAAGAAACAAGAAGTTTCGGAAGAAAAATTAGAAAAAAATTCGGAAGAAAATTCGAAAGAAATTTCACAAGAAAATCAAGAAAATTAAGTAAATAATTTTATTTTATTTGATAAAGTTTTATAATATTTTGGTAAAATAAATTTATAATATTTAAGGTGTTTGTTGTAAAAAATATTTAAGTCTTTATTGACTTATAAAAATTTAACTTTTTTTGGGGTTTTGCTTAGCAAAACAGACTTTTGAGAAATCAAAAGACTAAATCAGACCAAAAAATAGTTCGTTTGAGGCACAAAATAATGGGACTAATTACCCCATTGTTTTGTGCCGAGTGTTTGCCGCTCTTTAGGGCGGCAAACCACGGCTGTTATGTTTGGGTCTCTGATTTAGTCCCAAGCATAGCAGCCGTTTTTTATTTTATCCCATTAAAGAAAAGAGAAAATTAAAAACGGCTTACAAAAATGTTGTTCTGACTTGCTTATGATAAATTAAAATTAAGGAGATAATATATGTTTAAAAATAAAAAAGCCTTTACTTTGGTTGAACTTTTAGTAGTAGTTTTAATTATTGGTATTTTGGCAGCGATTGCCGTTCCGCAATATTCAAAAGCGGTGGCAAAATCCGAACTGGCACAAATAATTTCTTTAACAAAAAGTGTAAAACAAGCCCAGCAAAGATATTATATGCAAACAGGACAGTATGCAAATAATTTAAGCCAACTTGATATTACCGTTAATGATGAAAAGGTTAATTGCGCGATCGGGGCTGAATCCGGCGGCTATGTTAGATGTTATAATGAGAATTTTGCTATATGGTCTTATATGGGTCGTAAATATACTGAATGTGAAGCAAAAACAAACGATAAAAATTCCGCACGGGCAACTGCCTGCAATGATTTTACACAAGGATCAAGCACTTTAAGTTCAGACCCAACCACTTGTTATACCGTCGGTATAAAACCTTGTTTTGCATCTTATTCTACAACGATGGATTTTTAATTAACTTAAACAAAAAATAGTATAATAAATTTATAACTATTTATTAAAATAGAAAAATAACAAATTATAATTTGCCAATTTTTTATAATTTTGTTATAATATTTAAAAGCAAATAAAACTGCACGGCGCAGAAAAGTGCCGCAAGAGTTTTCTGCTCTTTAACAAATTTTTTGGAACGGTTGGGTGGCTGAGTGGTCAAAAGCAACGGTCTGTAAAACCGTCGGGCGTGCCCTACATAGGTTCGAATCCTATCCCAACCATTCCTTAAATATCAGCGCAGTGGTAGCGCAAATTATACTGAAATAGGACCCGAGTCAATCCTATAAAAGTACGAGAAAAAGTAATGACAAAAACATATTTACCTTCCGTTAAGGAAGTTGAAGCAACAAGAAAATGGCACCATATTGATGCCAACGGTAAAACCTTAGGCAGACTTGCAACACAACTTGCAGTTTACTTAATGGGTAAACACAAACCCACCTTTACACCCAATATTGATTGCGGTGATTTTGTCGTGGTAACAAATGCCTCTAAAATTAAAGTTAGCGGCAATAAAGCAACCGAAAAGATTTATTTCTCTCACTCCGGTTATGCTAAAGGCGGCAAGGAAACTTCTTTTGAAATGTTAATGGCTAAAGATCCTACAAAAGTCATTGAAAAAGCAGTTTATCGCATGCTTGATGATAACAAGTTGCGCGCTAGAAGAATGAAAAGACTTAGAGTTTTCGCTAACGAAGAACATTCTTTTAATGAAAGATTTACAAAATAAGGTGGATTTATGGCAGAAACTAAAATAACAACCGGTAGAAGAAAAACCTCTGTGGCACAAGCAGAAGTTATCAAAGGTGCCGGTAAAATTACAATTAACCAAAAACCGCTTAATGATTATTTCCGCGGTTGCCCCAGATACCAAGATACGGTTATGGAGCCCCTTACCGAACTCAAAGCTGAAAAAGCTTATGATGTTAGTGTAAAGGTTCAAGGCGGTGGTATTGCATCCCAAGCCGGTGCAGTGCGCCACGCAATTGCAAGATCTCTTGCTCTTATGGGCGAGGAAAATCATAAAATTATGAAGAAAGCCGGTTTCTTAACCCGCGACCCTAGAATGGTTGAAAGAAAGAAACCCGGTCAACCCAAAGCAAGAAGACGCTTCCAATTCTCCAAACGTTAATCTGTTGGTTAATTTGGACGAATTTAAAAGCCCCCGCAAATACGCCGGGGGCTTTTTATTTGTTTATTTATATACTTATTTATTTAAACTTTTATTTTTTCAATATTAAATAATCTGCACGTTTTAAAAGATTTAACATTTTCCAAGTTTTATGTTCTCTTTTACCAATAGCTAAGAAAACAAAAATAAAAGTTGCTGGTATTTTTTTACAAATTGTAAAATCAAAAATGGAAAGTTCTTTTAATATTTTTTTACCTTGAGTTTTATTTTTACACGGCCAAGATTTAAAATATTCACAGACAATTTCCTTTGATTTCTGAAATTCTTTTTTTATATCTTTTGGTTCATCTGTTAGCCCAATATACCATTTTTTATTATTAGCAGTATATTTTTCCTTCATATAAGAAATAATTTTTTGTGTGAGTTCTTCCATATTTTCCCCCATTATTTAAAATGTTTTTGAGAAAATATAGCAAATGTTTTTTATCCAATAAAAAACGGCTGCTATATTTGAGCCAGATCGAATGCCTCAAAATATAGACAGCCGTGATTTGCCGTCCATACGGACGGCAAACACTAACACAATAAAGTGGGGTTATAAAGTCCACTATAAAGTGCCTAAAACGGCTGTTTTTGGCTTCGATCTGGATTACCTTTCGGCAATGCCACCCTGTTCCAAAAAACAAGGTTCCAAAAACAGATTAAATTTTTATAAGCAAAAAATGCTTATGCTATTATTATAATAAATTTTGCTCTTATTTGATAAAAAAAACACCCTTTGTTAAAAACAAAGGGTGTTTAATTGGAAATAAACTATAAATATAATTTATTTTACGCCGTGCATCCATTTTTGGATCTTGCGGGTCATAATCCACATAATTATACCGAATACGATAGAACCGATTGCCGGCACGGAGAACAAGGTTGTAAGTTTCCAGGTTTCATATCTGCTGGCAAGAAGACCTGCCAAGATATTACCGAAGAAACTTGCCATAAGCCAAACGCCCATAAATAAAGATAAGAATTTAAGCGGGGCAAGTTTGGTAACCATTGATAAACCGACAGGGGACAAGCAAAGTTCACCCATAGTGCAGAATAAATAGGTAAAGATTAACCACAAAGCACTTACAGGACCGCTGGTTAAGAAGATGCTTGCGCCTATGGCAATAACAACGAAGCCTAAACCTTGTAAGAATAAACCAAAGCCAAACTTAGTCGGGATAGAGGGCTCTTTATCGCCTAACTTTATCCACATTTTCGCAAACAAAGGAGCAAGAAGCATAACAAATATCGGGTTAACTGCTTGGAAGTAAGAGGCTTTTAAAGAAATGCCGAAAAGCTCAAGTTTTGTTGCTTCCAAAGCAAAGAAGTTAAGGGATGTGCCCGCTTGTTCAAAGAAGGCAAAGAAGAATACAGCAAAAAATACGAAAGTAAAGATTGCTTTGATTTTATCTTTTTCTTCTTCTGTTAAAGGAGCATCCTGCACATGTTCAACAGATTTTTTGCTGGTAACGGGGTATAAGCCGATTTCGCCAAGATATTTCTTTTGGGAAACGAGATACCAAATCAAGCCGATTACCATACCAATACCTGCGGCCATAAAGCCGTATTTCCATTGGGCTGCGAAGTGGAATTGAAAGCCAAAAATGCTGTGCATAGTTTCGGCAGAAGGTTCGCCAAAGAAACCACAGATAAACGGAGCAAAGAAAGCACCTAAGTTAATACCCATATAGAAGATGGTAAAACCGCTGTCTCTTCTTGGGTCATTAGGTTCGTAAAGTTCGCCAACGATAGTAGAAATGTTCGGTTTAAAGAAACCATTACCGATAATAATTAAAGTCAATCCGATTGCTAAAGCAACTCTCGGGTTAATAAGATCATAAGAGGCAAGAGAAAATTGACCAAGGGCCATAAGAGCGGCACCAATTGTAATAGAATGGCGTTTGCCGATAAATCTATCAGCCAAATAACCACCTACAACAGGGGTCAAATAAACAAGTGCGGTAAACATACCATATATTTTACTTGCAGTCTCTTTAGAAAAGGCAATAATAGTGCTAATCATAAAGAGGGAAAGTAAGGCTCTCATACCGTAATAATTGAACCTTTCCCACATTTCAACCATAAAGAGCATATAAAGCCCTTTAGGGTGGCCGTGTTTTGTTAAATTACGCGTAGCAGCGTCTTCCATGGATTCCTCCAATCCTAATTATTTGTTTTTTCTTTTTGTTTTATTTTAAACAAATAATTTTACTTTTAATTTTTTCTTTTTGTTTAAATTTAAAACCCCAAAACTTTTTTAAATTTTGGGGTTTTAACAAAAAGCTTTTTTAAAAAACATTAAACCCCGGAACTATCTTTAATTGAGATAGCCAAAATCATAAAGGGAGAGTGAATAATGTTTTTTATCATATAAATATTATACCAAAAAAATAGGCTTTAGTTTTATATAATTTATTTATGAGAACAATTTATAAAAACGCAAATATTTTTTTAAACGGCAAATTTAAACTTGGTTCTGCCGTCTTAAATAAGGATATTTTGGAAGATTTTATTTTTGGCGAAATTAAAAATTTTAAAGGCGCAAAAATTATTGATTTAAAAGGTAAATATTTTGTGCCGAAATTTGTGGAAACACATATTCACGGGGCTTTTGGCTTTGGTGCGGATGGAAAAGAGGAAGATTTACTTAATTTATCTAAGGCACTTTTTAAAATCGGTGTTGGTGCTTTTTGCCCTACTTTATACCCAAGTGCGCCTAGTGAGATGATAAAAAAATTAAAAAGTTTTTCTAGTGTGATTGGCAAAGAAAAAGGCGCAAGAATTATTGGACTACATTTGGAAGGGCCTTTTTTATCGCCTAAAAAACCGGGCGTAATGAAGCCGGGTGATATAAAGGAAATTGATATTACTTTAATGGAAAAATTATATAAAGCAGCAGGCGGTAAAATTGTTGCTATCACTGCTGCGCCCGAGTTAAAAAACTTTAACAAACTTGCTGCTTGGTGTAAAAAAAATAAAGTTCTCTTACAACTAGGGCATACTAACGCAACTTACCAAGATATGAAAAAAGCATTTAAACTTGGCGCAAAACATATAACGCATTTTTTCTTGGCGATGAGCGGTCTTCATCACAGAGAACCGAGTGCTGTGGGTGCGGGCTTAATAAACAAAGATTTTTCTTTAGAACTTTTGGCAGACGGACACCACATTTTGCCGGAAATTGTTAAACTTGTTTTTGCCCTAAAAAATAAAAATAAAATTGTTCTTATTACCGATAGTTTAACACCAAGCGGCCTTAAAAAAGGGCTTGCCAATGGCGAGGAAGTTATTTTTAAAAATGGTGTTTTTGTGCGCAAAAAAGACGGCGTTATTGCCGGTTCTGCCTTGACTATGGAGCAAGGTGTTAAGAATTTAATATCTTGGAATATTGCGCCGGAAGTGGCGTTTTTGTGTGCGACGCAAAATCCTGCCAAACTTGTTAATGCGACGGAAGGACTTTTTAAAAAAGGCAAGAAAATTGCTTTTAATATTTTTGATAAAAACTTTAATTTAGTGAAAATTTAATTTTTATAAAAAGGGAAAAATATGCCTGAAAATATAAGTATAGAAAAACTTAAAGGTGCAACACTTAAAGATACTTTTGATTTTATTAGCTCAAATAAACAAGTGCAAGAATTAACAAAAAATTTAAAACCTACGGAAATTTCCGTAAAAGCCGGCAAAGATTTTCTTGAAATCAAAATTTTAATGACTGAAAACGGCCTAAAAGATATCAAAAAATAAAAATAGCTTTTAATAAAAACTTTAATTTATACTATATATATGGCAACTGTTGCCACACCCCGTTTGGAAATCTTTTGATTTGGCAAGATTTTGACAAAGATCCTCCCCTCTTTGATTAGCATAACTATAACATTGTGTTGCACCACTATAAAGCTGAACAATAGACACATCCATTGACTGATCATAACAATAAACATGATTATATTGACTAAACATGCAATAGACATCTTCTTTAATATGGAAATAAGCACCTGTTGCATTTACAAAATTTATATCAAGATCTTCTGCTTTTAAGGAATATTCGCCATGTTGCAAATAATAACTTTTTTGGGCATCCCAAAGTTGTTTTGTTGCTGTTATTAATTGTGTAGCTCGGCTTTTATAAACAGCTTTTTGATACTGCGGCACGGCGATAGCTGCCAAGATACCGATTATTAAAACAACGACTAATAACTCTATAAGCGTGAAAGCGCGGTTTTTCATACTTTTGCCTCTTTAAATGATTAAGATTATAAAAGTAGTTTATCAAAAAAAAAATAAACAAGCGCTCTACAAAATATTATAATGTAGTTATAATTTTTTTCAATAAAGGATTTTTATGAACGAAAATTTTGAAACCAAAAATACCGTTAAAATTAAAAGTGAAAAACTTGAGGACTTACTTGATTTTGTTAAATCTAATCAACAAATAAAAGAATTAACAAAAGATTTAAAGCCGGCGGGAGTTGCGGTAAATGCCGGTAAAGATTTTGTAGAAATTAAAATTACTTTAACCAAAAACGGCCTGCAGGATATAGAAAAATAAAAAAACAGCACCTTTACAGGTGCTGTTATATAATCTTAAGAATTCAAAACTACTAGCGGGCTGCTGTTCTAAAGAAATTTCCTCTATTATTATTACCGGCAAGTGTGGGTTTACCCATCATTTTATCTGCCACAACAACAATATCTTTTTGACCGGAAACATAAGTTTTTGTTTCTTCGCTAAAAATATCTCCGCTTTGTAAAACGCCAAGTTTGCCGTGAGAGTTTATTTGAACTTCAACTTTTAAATTGCCTTGGTAGCCTTCTATTAATAAATCTTTGTTATCCATAGAAAAATCTAAAGGGAACTGCGGATTTATTATTCTTTTAATTGCTACGGGAACATCTGCTTCGTTCTTGACAATAATAGAGCAAGAAATATTATTTGCCTGTGCTGATTTTAAAAGGCGCGGCGCTACTTCTACTTTACCGGCCAAATTAAAACCTTCATTAACAGGCTCTTTACTTAAAGTCCAAGTGCCCCAAGCAGCAACTGCTATTGTAAAAATAATAAGAAAAATTCTCATATAAAACCTATTTCTTATATTCTAAGAAACCCCAAGTTAAAGAAGCGCTAATCCAGCCTTTAAGGCCGTCGTCATCGGTAACTTGAAGCCAAGCACCTTGTTTTTTTAAGAATTTAAGAGGATAGCCCTTTTCCACAACCCAAACAACATCTGCACTGCCACTGGGGCTTTGGCGGATGTTTGCATCAACTTTTACACTAAGAGCCGGAGTTTCGCTAAGTAAATCTTTATGAATCCAACCGGTAAAACCTTCAAAATCTTTTACTTCTACCCATTGTTTATCTTTACTTACAGATAACATTTCAAGTGGAGTATATTTCCAAACTTTAAATTTGACAGCGCATTGTGTACTTGCGCATTTGCGGACATTGCCTTCTTTTACATTAACGCTGGCATATTTCGCAGCGGCAAAAGAATTAACTGCTAAAAACATTGAAACAAAAGCAAAAATAACTTTATTTATGTTTTTCATAATTAAACACTCCTTTAATTACATCCTAAAAAAAGTATAGCATATTTATAGGTGTTTAAACAACGCCTTATAAAATGTTATCATATAGTAAAGGAGATTTTTATATGGAACAAAAAATTGTTGAACTTTTACAAAAAGTGCGCCCGATGCTACAAGCCGACGGCGGAGATGTGGAATTTATTTCTTTTGATGAAAAAACCGGTGTGGTTAAAGTCCGCCTGCAAGGGGCTTGCGGTTCTTGCCCGATGGCAACTTTAACTTTGAAAAACGGAATTGAAAAATATTTAAAAGAAGCCTTACCCCAAATTACTGCCGTAGAAAAAATATAATATGCCTATTGTAGATTTGCACGCCCATACCACTTTTTCGGACGGGACATCTTCCCCCAGTGAAGTGGTTTACGCTTATAAAAAAGCGGGCGTGCAAATTATGTCTATAACAGATCACGACACTCTTGAAGCCTTGCCACAAGCAAGTGAACTTGCCAAAAAAGCAGGTATTTTATTTGTCCCCGGGGTGGAAATAAGTTCTGCAGAACACGACCACTTACATATCTTAGGCTATAATGTTGACCCCGAAAATAAGCGCTTAAATGAGGCTCTAGCCCAGAATAGAGAAAACAGAAATATCCGCGCAAAAAAAATTATTAAACAATTACAACTTGCCGGTGTTGATATAACTGAAGAAGAGGTTTTTAAACTTGTTAGAACAGTTGCTTCAAGAGCGCATATTGCCGATGCTATAAGAAATAAAAAAATAACATCTTCAAGACAAGAGGCCTTTAGAAAATTTTTAATTCCCGGCAAGCCGGGTTATGTGCCAAATGAAGGTTTTAGTGTTTGTGAAATTATTTCTTTAATCAAACAAGCAGGCGGAAAAACCTTTATGGCCCATTTGGGAATTGTTCAAGAATATTGGAATTTTCCCGCGTGGGTTAGTAGCGGACTAGACGGAATAGAAGTTTATTACCCAAGCCATAAACAAGCAATGAGAGATACTCTTTTATCCCTTACTAAAAAATATAATTTGCTAGTCAGCGCAGGTAGCGACCATCACGGCCAAAAAAGCGGGCGTGATAATGCCCCGGGCCTAGAAGTGCCGCAAGAAGTGTTTGATTCTATAAAACAAAATTTATGCAAATAATAGCCCATCGTGGCGCAAGCGCCTTTTTCAAAGAAAATACTTTACAGGCTTTTAAAGCAGCCTATGCTATGGGTGTAAATACTTTTGAAACAGATATACAAGTTTCAAAGGACGGATTTTTGGTTTTAAACCACGATTATTTTATTAACCAAAAACCTGTTAAAGAATATACTTTGGAAGAATTAAAAAATTTTGATATTTGTGTTTTAGAAGAACTTTTACAAATTTTAAATAAAAGAAGTTTCTTGAATATTGAAATAAAAAATAAAGAAAATATTTACCCCGGTATTGAGGAAAAACTTGCCCTCTGCCTTAAAAAATACGGACAAGATAAAAATTCCAATTTTTTAATTTCTTCCTTTTATTTACCTTCTTTATATAAAGTCAAAACTCTTCTACCTAAATTAAAAATAGGCCGCCTTAGCGAAGATTTTAATGAAGAAGAAATTGAAAATTTAAAGCCTTATAGTTTTAATACAAGTTATAAAAAAATAAATAAAAATATTATTGATTTTTGCCACAAAAGAGATATCAAAGTTTTTATTTATACCGTTAATGATCTAACGCTTTTTGAACAATTAAAAAAAGACGGGGCTGATGCTGTTTTCTGCGATAACCCCGTCTTAAATCAAACTAATTTTTTTGCTTTGGGTGCTAGTTTATAAACTAGCTTTCTTCCTAAAGACCTTGTAAGTTTCTATTTCTGCGATAGCCATTATAATATATTGTTCCGTTATTTGAATCCTGGCTGTTTTCAATAGAAGGATAATAAGAACCTACAACTTGAGCCCCGGGACCTTGTTGAATTTTCTTTTGTCTCTCTTTGGCATCAAGTTCTTCTTGATTAGCATATAATATGCGGACAATTTCCAAAGGAGCACCGCGTTCAATAGCAACCTTTAAAGCGTTATCCCCTTTTTTGTTTGTTTGGGCAACGCTTGCACCGATATTTAACATTAAAGTGTAAACTTCTGGGTTATTATTATAGCGGGCCATATAAACAATAGGCGGTTCGCCTGCTAAATTGGGCTTGGTCGGTTTAAAACCTTGTAAGACCATTTGCGAAAGATCTTCCGCAGTAGCTGTTTTTAATTGTTGAAAGAATTTTGTAATTTTTGGATCTTCTTGCGGAACTTGAGGTTCCGGTTTTTTGGGTTCTTCGCCAATACCGGTAAGTTCCGTAAAAGCCTCTTTACTTTTATTAACCATATCAGTTAAATTTGTTGATAAATCTTGCCCTTTTTGGTTAAGATCTTCCCCAAGAAAACCACTTGTGCTTAAAAGCAAGAAGGCAATAACGGCAAGCACAATAAAAACTATTAAAGTAATTAATGTTTTTTTCATAATTAATAATCCTCACTATAACTAACATCTTCTGATGAACTGCTTTCGCCATAATATTTGGCGGCATTGTATTTTTTGGGTTTAGCCCAAAGTCTTTTTGTTTCTTTATATTCTCTAGCGGTGCGGTGGTCCTGCCAAACTTGATTATGCTCGTCATAACTATAAACACCCTTATTAGGTTGAACTTTAAAGATATAGTTTGACTCTATCAAGGGAGGTTCGCCCCTTCTTTCAGCTTGAGCCTGAGCCGCTACCTCGGCTGCCCTTTCCTCTTGCGTTTGCAAATTGTTTGGCATAGCGGACATTTGCTCTCTAGTGGGGACGGGCTCTTTTTCCAGCTCTTCATAATGTTCGGCGAAGGTTTTGCTCTCGTTGCGGGAAGGCGAAGCGGCTTCGCCTTTAGCAGTAGTATGGCCTCCCAAACAGCCGCTGAAAAAAACTAAAGATAAAACTAATACTAAGGTTTGTTTCATTTTACTTTCCTCTCTGCTGATAATACAATATTTTCAAGCAAACTTGCTAGTGTTAAAGGTCCTACACCGCCGGGAACAGGCGAAATAGAGTTTGTTTTACTGATTGCTTCAAAATCACAATCGCCGCAAAGTTTGCCTTTATCATCTAAATTTGTGCCTACATCTATTAAAATAGCATTTTTTGCGACCATATCCGCTTTAATAAAACGGGCATTGCCGGTGGCGCTTATAATAATTTCTTGATTTAATAAAATTTCCTTCAAATTTTTTGTTTTAGTATGGCATAAAGTTATTGTAGCATTTGCGCAGGTGAGCATTTTGGCAAGAGGCCCGCCAACCGTATTGCTTCTGCCGATAACTGCCACTTTTTTGCCTTCTAAATCAATTTTGTGATATTCCAAAAGGCGCATTACCGCTAAAGGACAGCACGGAATAAATGTTTTTAAATTTTTTACCTGTTGCCAAGTTTTACACATAAATAAACGCCCCATAGAAACCAAAGAAGCGCCGTCAATATCTTGCGCCGGATTTATTAAAGGGGCAATATCCAAATCGTTTAAAGCAGGCGGTAAGGGGCGCGGAATTAAAAGAGCATCAATACTTTCTTCGCCGTAAACTTTGCCAAGCAGCATAATAAAATCTTTAGGAGTTGTATTTTCATCTAACTCAACAATATCTGCGCGTATACCTAAAGCCCGCGCGGCTTTAACTTCTTTTGTCAAATAAAGATAGCCCGCATAATCGCCCTGCCAACTAATACCAACAAGGCGCGGCGGTCTGTTGAGTGCTTCGGTAAGATCTAGCACCCTTTGTTTTAAACTTTCTTTTATTTGCGTGGCTAAAGTTTTGCCTTCAAGAATAACCATAATAGCATTTTATAAAATTTTTACAATGTTTACATTTTTGATAAAATATTTTTATGGAAAATTATTTAATCGCCGGACTTGGAAACCCGGGCAAAGAATATGATTTAACACGCCATAATGCCGGTTTTATGGCACTTGATATCTTGGCAGAACACTTGCAGGCCTCTTGGCAAAATTGGCAAGGCGCAAAAGCCTTTTACGCTAAAACTGCTTGGCAAGGTAAAAATATTTTTTTAGTTAAACCTTTAACTTATATGAACCTTTCCGGAACGGCTGTTTCAAGTATTGCAAATTTTTATAAAATTAAACCGCAAAATATTATTATTATTTTTGATGAAATGAGTTTGCCTTTAGGCTCTATCCGTTTGAAATTAAACGGTTCTGCCGGCGGGCATAACGGTATGCAAAATATTATTGACCAAATAGGTACGCAAAATATCGTGCGCCTTAGAATAGGTATCGGGCCAAAACCTGCTTTTTTTGAAGGTAAAGATTTTGTGCTTTCTAAATTTCAAAAACAGGAAATTGTCCCTTTAAAACAAGCCTTAGAAAAAACTTTAATCGCTCTGGAAAAATATTTTACTGCCGGAAGTGGTCCGGCCATGACTATTGCCAACGCAAAATAATTTCTATCCCCCCTTGAATATTTTGAATTTAAGTATTATACTTTAACTAGCCTATTTAGGAGGACTTTTTATGAAAAAAATATTTTTTATTGTTTTACCTTCTTTATTTTTGCTCCTTGGAGCAGGAATAAACAAAGATACAAACAAACAAAATCAAAAAGTATTAAAAGATTTGAGAACGGAACTTGAAAAATCTAAAGAAGTTGCTACAGATAAAAACAAGGCCCAAGAAGAAAACTATTCTGCGGCAACAGAAATTTCTTTGGAAGATATAATAGTTTTACAAGACGGAAAAGATATAAAAGTAGAACAAAAAACTTTCAAATTAACCTTACCGGAGAGTAAATATTTGCTTTTATACGGCATTATGGAAGGGAAGAAATCCATCGCTACTACCCACGATAAAAATGTTGTTTGGGAGTGGGAAAATATTTCCAGTAAATATTTTTATAAAGTAAAGATGGAAATAGATAAGGAAAAAAATTGTCTTTTTATCACCTTAACACCGACCCAAAGCGGACCGGAAGAAAAACCTATTACGGCAACAACCGAAAAAGAACAAGCAGAGTGGCACGTAAGTTATGCTCTGTTTAACCTTAGGCAACAAGAAAACACTATCTTTTTTGACGGGCATTCTTTTGGAATGTTTGGCAATAGTGAATTTAGCAGACCTATTTTGTTTATTGAATAAAAGGCCTATACTTTTTTTAGGTCCTTTGGCCCTTGAATATTTAATACATAAGTTATAAACTTTAGATAGGAAGTAAATAGGAGGAAGTTTTATGAAAAAAGTGTCATATTTGATTTTGCCGGCAATATTTTTATCTATATGTGCCGTTAGCGTGTTCGCACAAAATAATAAACCTGCTACAAACAAAGAGAGCAAAACACCCGCTACGACAATAAATGTCCTTTCTAAAGAAGAATTTGATAATATGAATAAAGAAATGGAAAGGATTAAACAAGAAATGGAGGCTACAAGACAACAAATAGAAGCACAAAAAAATACTTTGGAATCTATGACAATTAATTCCAATATTAATATGGCACAGGTAGAAAAAGACCTAGCGCTTCTTTTAAACGCAAAAGGAATCAAAGCCGGAGAAAAAATTGATTTACAAAATATTCTTTTTACTAATAATGAAGAAAAACCGGAAACAAAATATTACAAATTAAAACTTGATGAGAATGCTCAGTATGTTTTGCTTGACCCAAAAACTTCTAAGGAAAGTAAAGAACCTGTTTCTTGGGTATGGAATGACTTTTTAGGAAAATATGAATATGAATTTAATTTCCGCTTGATCTTTCCTCAAACAGAACAAGCCCATTTGCTTATAAAAATAACTCCTGTTTTAAGTAAAGATAAAGAACCGACACTACCTGTTATTCATATTGCTTTTAACTTTAATGAAAAAGGCGATATAACTTATGGCGGACATGTAAGAGCAATAGACGGACACGAAGGTTTTGAAAGCAAACTCGCTATAAGGGTAAAATAAAAAAATATTTATTTAAAATACCCCTCAGTTGTTATGAGGGGTATTTTTATTTGTTAAAATTATGTAAATTTATTGAATAAGATAGCGATATTGGGTTCTATAATAGTTTAATAATGGACCAAACGTGGAACATACTCTTCTGGCAAAAGTACCATCAGCCCAGCAATATAATTTATTTTCCATTTCGCGAGTATTTGTTCTTTCGCCATAATAATAGACTACTGCTAATGTAGGATTATCCACGGGTTTAGCGCACTCAACGGCATTGTTATCTCCCGTCTCACTACTGCCTTTATACAAATGGCACCACCAATCATCAGGAGCATTTACAGTAATATCTAAATCCTCTAAATTATCTGCAAACCTACTATGCGCAAGATAATAGGCCCTTTGTTGCTCTGCTATTACTTTAACTAAAGAAATAATCTTAGCGACATCCGCTTTAGCAACGGCAACTTGATATTGAGGTAAAGCTATTGCGACCAAAATGCCAAGAATTAAAACAACTACTAATAATTCTATTAATGTAAATGCGCGGTTTTTCATAAACTTTCCTTTTTTTCCTTTTGTTCATTTGTTATTCCGGAAAGTCTTTGCCGGAATCTATACCGATTTTATTTTTTAAAAATAAGAAGATATACTGAGAAAAAAACACCTCAGTATAACTTTACTTCATAAAGTCAGTTTATCAAAAAAAAAAAAATAAAACAAGTCCGAACAAAAATCTTTCGAAGTGGGAAAATAAACAGAGCAAATCTTTTTGCAATATTTCGGAGATAGTTTTTACTAGCTTTTTCTATTAGAAAAAACTATTCTGGAAAAGCACTATAAAACAAGAAACCGGTAGGCTAGAATATCCTAAATCTTTAAAAAATAAAAAAAAGGGAAATCGCCACAAAGACATAAAATAAAGCCCCACTTCTAAAAAGAAACGGGGCTTTAAATTTTTTATATAACGCTTATTTTGCGTTTACCATTTTGGCTCTGGAGACATCACCTTTCTTATCTAAGAAATAGAGATATCCTTTTTCTTTTTTAATGCCGGCTTTTGCGACTTTTTTTGCTTTGCCGCCTTTTTTGCCGCCGCGAGCCATCGGGACTCTGGATACATCGCCGTCTTTATCGATGTAATATAAAAAACCTTCTTCTCTTTCAACACCGAGTTTGGTAACTTTTTCTGCCATGGTATTTCTCCTTACTTAAATTCGGGCTAGTTGCCCTATGAGAAAAGTGTAATAAATATTTTTAAGTAATGCAAGTGTTTTTTTAGTCGGTTTTCAGTAAAGTTCTTAGAAGAGAGGCAAAATTTTACTCAAAATCCCAGGAATTTGGGGGCAAATTCTCGTCTAAGAAATCTATTAAAGCCTTATGTAGCATTATACGATTTGAAAGGCTAATAAAAGTTTGCTTATCCCCCTCTTGTAAAACAAGGGAAACCTCGCAAAAACCTTTTGCGGCTGTTAGCAGGGTTTTTAACTCAAAAAGTTTTTCTTGCGGTAAATTGGCCGGTAAACGAATAATTAATTTCTTTGCTTTGGCAGCAATTAAATTTAAAAGAGGTTGAACTGAAGAAACAACAATTTCCGGCTTGGCGGAAAGTTCATCCCCGCGGATATCCCCGCTTACAATTACAATATCATTAATATTTATTTTGCCATTAAGCGTTGCCCAAGCACGACTGAAAATATTACAGTTAATGCTTTGCTGTTCATCTTCTATAACCATCTGGGCCCAATTATCTTTGTTTTTTGTTTGGCGTTTTTTAAGACGGGAAACAATACCCGCAACTTCCACATGGCCGCGGATGGATTTTTTTTCTATATCGGCAATTTTCATTTGAACAAGTTTATCTAAATGACGGGAATATTTTGCCAAAGGATGCCCAGATAAATAAAGGCCCAGAACTTCTTTCTCATAATTAAGCAAAGTTGCTTTTGATAAAGGAGGAGCGGGTTTTAAGGCCTCTTCTTTTGTGCTAACAACATTTATAATTTCATCGCCAAATAAACTAAAAGTTGCATCTTTTTTTTCTTTATTTATTGTGTTTGCCTTATCAACAAGTTTTTCAAAATTAGCAAGAAGATTTGCCCTGGATTCCTGCGCCGGCATATTTGGATAAAGGCTATCAAAAACACCGGCTTTTATAAGGCATTCAAAGCAGCGTTTATTTGTTGCTTCTAAATCTATTCTTGAGCAAACATCCATAAAATCTTTAAACTCGCCACCTTTTTGACGCGTCTGGACAATACTTTCACAAACTTCATCACCAATATTTTTAATTGCCATAAGGCCAATTCTTATTGCTTCTTTACCGTCTTTAGTTTTTTCTACGCTGAAGGCTTCTTCGGAATGTTGGATATCGGGCGGTAAAATTTCAAAACCCATTTTGCGCGCTTCTTCAAGATAGGTAACAATTTTATTTTCTTTGTCTGAAGAACCAATGGCATTGTGCCCAATTTCGTTTGTAAGGGCACTACACATAAATTCTATCGGATAATTTGCCTTTAAATAAGCAGTTTGATAGGCCACCAAAGCATAGGCAACCGAGTGAGATTTATTAAAGCCGTATTCGGCAAATTTTGCCATTTGGTCAAAAAGCTTTTTGGTAATTTTTTCGCTTACGCCGTTTTTCTGCCCTCCTTCAATAAATTTGGGGCGGAATTTTTCCATAATATCAATTTTCTTTTTACCCATTGCTTTGCGCAGGGTGTCGGCCTCGCCAGGAGTAAAACCGCTTAAGCGTTTGGCTGTTTCCATAATTTGTTCTTGATAAATCAGAGTGCCGTAAGTTTCGCTCAAAATCGGTTCTAATAATTTATGTTCAAAGGTAATTTTTTCCTGCCCGTTTTTGCGTTTGACAAAACTATCAAGCATACCGCTTTGCATAGGACCCGGGCGGTAAAGCGCAACGAGAGCTGAAATATCACTGAAAACAGATGGATGCATACGGCGGACTAGATCTTTCATACCGCCGCTTTCAAGTTGGAACACACAAGTTGTTTCGGCTCGGTCTAAAAGTTCAAAAGTTTTTTTATCGTCCGTCGGGATATTGGCAATATCAATATCTATTCCGCGTAATTTTTTAATAAGTTTTACCGCATTATCAATAACGGTTAAAGTGCGAAGGCCTAAAAAGTCAATTTTCAAAAGGCCCATATCCGAAACGGTGTTGCCTTCGTATTGCGTGGTAATAATATCTTTGGCCCCTTTGGCAAGCGGAGTATATTTTGTAACTTCTTCCTTTGTTACCAAAACGCCCGAAGCGTGAACACCGGTATGCCTTTTAAGGCCTTCTATTTTTGTCGCATAATTGAAAAGTTGTTTTACTTTTGGATTTTTGCTGATTTCGCTTTTAACTTCGGGGTTGGTTTCCATCGCGCCGGAAATTGTTGCTTTAAGATCATCGGGAATAAGTTTGGAAAGGCGGTTTGCTTCTGCCGGTTCAAAACCCATAACTCTTGCGGTATCTTTTAAGGCAAGTTTGGCTTTCATTGTTCCAAAAGTAATAATGCTTGCAACATTTTTTACGCCGTATTTGCGGCGCATATAATTGATAACTTCTTCGCGCCCGGCATCAGAAATATCAATATCCAAATCAGGCATACTTACGCGGTCGGGGTTTAAAAAGCGTTCAAAAAGAAGTTTATTTTTTAAAGGGTCAACGCGCGTAATATCAATACTGTATGCCACCAAAGAGCCTGCCCCGCTACCGCGGCCGGGGCCTATTGGAATATCTTGGCTTCTTGCATAACCGATAAAATCTGCTACGATTAAGAAATATACGGCAAAACCCATATCTGTTATGACTTTTAATTCATAATCAAGACGCTGCATATATTCTTCGGGGATAGTATCAGTTTTTAATTTTTTCTTTAAACCGGTTATACAACAATGGCGCAAATATTCAGCGTGATTTTTAAATTCGGCAGGGATTGGGAAATCCGGCATAACAAAGCCGTCTTCTTTAAATTCCAAATTACATTTTTCGGCTATTTCAAGAGTGTTTTTTAAAGATTCGGGCGCAAAACTAAAAAGTTTTGCCATTTCGTCAGGAGATTTAAAAAATAATTCGTGAGTATCCATTTTAAAACGGTCTTTATCATCAAGCGTGCTGCCGGTGGCAATACAAATGTGGATATCGTGGGCTTGCCAATCTTCGCGTTTTTCGTAGTGGCAGTCATTGGTGGCAACCAAAGGTATACCTGTTTTTTTGGAAACTTCTAAAAGAACTTTTAGGGCGGCTTGCTCTTCTGCGATGCCGTGGTCCATAATTTCTATATAATAATTTTCCGCACCAAAAGTATCGCGATATTTTAAGGCAAGTTTTATGGCTTCTTCTTCCCCTTTTTTTAGGGCGGTTTGGGCAAGCAAACCTTGTAAACAACCGGATAAAACGATAAGGCCTTCTTTATGTTCTTTAAGTAAATCAAAATCTATACGCGGTTTATAATAAAAACCGTCAACCCACGCCGTAGAGTTTAACTCCATTAAATTGCGGTATCCATTCATATCTTTAGCTAAAATTGTTATATGATTATTCTTTATATCTTTTTCTATTTGCGTATATTTTAGAGGAGTTATATAAAATTCGCACCCGATTATCGGTTTTATGCCAAGGGCTTTGGTGTTTTTATAAAATTCGCGTGCGCCATACATATTGCCGTGGTCCGTCATAGCCATAGCGGGCACTTTTTGCGCAGCTAAAGTTTGTAAAAAAGAACCAGGCTTTATGCTTGAAATGCGAAGCATACCGTCTAGCAAAGAATATTCTGTATGATTGTGAAGATGAACAAACTGCGCCATATTTACACCAAAAAAGATAAAATATATTAAAACTTTGAAAGGAGTTTTAAGACCTATGCCTAAATATTATAGCAAACTAACAGAAAAAAAAGTAAGTCAAAAGAAAATTTATGACGGAGTTATCAGTTTTTATGAGGACCAGGTAAAACTGATAAACGGCCAAAAAGCAAGCCGTGTTTATACAAAACATCCGGGCGCAAGCGCAGTTGTGCCTTTAACAAAAGAGGGCAAAATAATTTTTGTGGAACAATACCGCTACCCCGTGGGTAAAATAACTTTAGAAATTCCGGCAGGAAAATTAAAACCTAAACAATCCCCCCTTGCCTGCGCCAAAGCAGAACTTGCCGAGGAAACAGGTTTTTCTGCAACAAAATGGGAAAAAATGTTATCTTTTCATCCCTCTGTTGCTTTTTCTACCGAGATTTTACACATTTATCTGGCAAAAAACCTTAAAAAAGGTAAACAGCATTTAGACGATGATGAATTTGTAAACACAAAGGAACTTACCTTAAAGCAAAGTTTAGATTATATTAAAAAAGGCAAAATAAAAGATTCAAAAACAATTATTGCACTTTTATATTTAAAAACTTTTTTGAAATAAAATAAAAAAATAAAAATAAATTTTTAAAATAGTTTTTGCGGTTGTTATGTTTAAAGTTTTTTTGTCTTGTTTAAATATAGCAACCGTTTTTATTGTGCCAAAAAATAAAACTCTCTGTCGGTAAAAAAACAGTTTCTCGTCGTAAATTTTAGCTTGATTTTCAAAAAAAAAAAAATAAAATTTAAGTATATTAAAAAAGGAGAGATTCCGGACAAAAAACCTTCCGGAATGACGATTTTATTATTCGTCATGCTTAGGTGTTTTTACTCAGCATCTATTCCTGTCAAAATGGAGAAAAAATATGTTTACAAAAAAAGGTTTTACCTTAATTGAATTACTTGTAGTTGTATTAATTATCGGCATACTTGCCGCAATTGCTGTTCCGCAATATCAAAAAGCTGTTGTTAAAAGCAGATTTGTGCAATTAAAAACTATGGCAAATTCTTTAGCTAATGCTCAGGAAGCTTACTACCTTGCCAATGGAAAATATGCCGTTCGCTTTGACGATTTGGATATTTCTATGCCCAGAGATCATACAAAAATTATTGCTGACGATACAGGCGAAACCCGCTTCTACCCTTGGGGGGCTTGTTGGATAGCAGACGACCAATGGGGAAGCCGATCTGCTTGTTCAAATGCAGACTATGGAATGAATTATTATGCCTATCTCAAAAATTCTAAATACCTCGCTTCTAGCAGGGTTTGCAGAGCTACCAATAAAGATTTAAATTCCATACAAAATCAGCTTTGCAAAGAAGAAACCAGAAAAGACTCTCCTTCTTCTGCTGATGTAAACTATGATTGGTATTATTAATACACAAAAACACATTATTCTTCTAATATGATAAAATATATATAGTAGTTCTTTATATTTTTTGTATTTTTAATGTTTTTTTGGGCAGTTGGCGCAGTGCTTACTAAATTAAATCGTCCGCCGAAATGCGGACGCGCTGGCCACGAAGCCTAGATAAATAAAAATTTGTAAAGAAGTAAAACGGGCAGTGGGCGCAGTGCTTACTAAATTAAATTCGTCCGCCGAACGCGGGCGCGCTGACCACGAAGCCCAAAAGAAATGAAAAACATAGATTAAGCATTGGGCAGTTGGCGCAGTGGTAGCGCGTCCGCCTCACACGCGGAAGGCCACAGGTTCGAACCCTGTACTGCCCATTTTTAATGAAGTAGTTAGAGAAAACATTTGCTCTTTATAAAAATGGCAGTAGCGCATAAACTGCTTTATGCGCGACAGGGTGAGAAAGACAGAGCGATGTTTTTGTTTGCGAAGCAAGGCAAAAACCGCGAGTCCGGCCTGCAGGAAAATTTCGTCAGAAATTTTACCGGAAGGCGAACATTCTGTACTGCCCATTTTTAATGAAGTAGTTAGAGAAAACATTTGCTCTTTATAAAAATGGCGGTAGCGCATAAACTGCTTTATGCGCGGCAGGGTGAGAAAGGCGGAGCGTTATGTGAGTTTTTGCGAAGCAAAAGGCGAACATCGCGAGCCCGGCCTGCAGGAAAATCTCGTCAGAGATTTTACCGGAAGGCGAACCCTGGAACAACTCAAAACGAAAAATAACTAGTAAACGCAATAGAGCAAATATAACACTTTGCTAACCCTCAAAGGCGTAGCGATGTGTGAGTTTGAGAAAACAAAATATAGATAAAACAAATTTTAAATAAAAATAAGAATATGCATTTAGATTTACATTTAGTTTTAAACTTTTTTATAGCGATGCTCGCTATCTTAAACCCTATCGGCAATGTGCCTATATTTTTGCAACATGTAAGCGAAGAAACTTTGGAAGTTCAAAAAAATCTTGCGCGTTTAATGTCCGCAACGATTTTTGTTATTGCAACTTTCTTTTATTTTGTGGGGCAGCCGTTTTTGGGAATGTTCGGTATAACAATACCCGCATTTAGAATTGCCGGGGCAATTTTGCTTATGATGATTGGTATAAGAATGCTGCACGGTAAGCCGAAATTTGACAACTCTACCTTGCAAACCCAAGCACCTAATATAAGTCCTTTTATGCAAGCAAAACAAAAACTCAGCAGTATTATTGTGCCGGTGGCAATACCTATATTTGTAGGTCCGGGCGCAATAACAACCGTCATTTTGTATTCACAAAGAAGTGAAAGCGGACTAACCACTTTCTTTATGATTGTGGCCCTTGCCGCTGCTTGTTATATTATCGGGATAATCTTGTCTTTATCACGCTGGGTAAGCAAAATTTTGGGCCATAACGGTATGCAAATTGTGTCAAGAACGATGGGTCTTATTTTGTGTGCTATCGCCGCACAATTTGCTATTGAAGGTATAGCCCAACTTATACCAAATTTATTTGACCCGCAATTTGTTCATACTTTAAAATAATTTCCAGTAATTTAAGTTATTAAAAACTTCTCAATTTTTTGAGAGGTTTTTTTATTTTTACTTCTAAAAAACAATTAAAAAACATTTAAGCCCTGTTAAAATGAAATTAAAATTTTCTCCGTCGTAAAAATTTTACTTGATTTTCAAAAAAAAAAAAATAAAATTTGAATAGGTGGGAAAATAAAAACAAAAAGGACGAGATCCCCGATTACGACCTTCGGGGATGACAAATTTATTAATACCCCATCCCTACCCTTCCCCTTTTCTTTGAAAAAGGGCAGGGAATTAGTGGAAACAAAAATAGGAGAAAATAGGAAATGAAAAACAAAGCATTTACATTAATTGAATTACTTGTTGTAGTTTTAATTATCGGTATTTTAGCGGCTATCGCTGTTCCGCAATATCAAGTAGCAGTTGGCAAATCAAAATTTTCAACAATAAAAAATATGGCAAAAAGTATCGCCGAGGCCGAGGAAATTTATTATATGGCAAATGGACAATATACCTCTAATTTTACTGATTTAGATATTACTATACCTAATGATATTAGATGTGGACTTTGGGCAGTTGCTGCTGCTTGTAGCACAAATATAAATAATACAGAAATGCGCTATTATCAATATTTAGATTACTCTAGTTTCCCGCAGCAAAGATTATGTATTGCTTTTTCTCGTAATACAAATGATATATTAAATAAAATTTGTCAACAAGAAACAGGTAAAACTTCCCCTGCTAACTGCCCTAGTGACGAAGGCGGCTATTGCATGTATTTTTATTAAAAATAGCCCAAAAGCTGAAGCAGATATTTAGCGAGGATTTTTTAGGCGCGGGAAACCGCGCCGCCCTATTTTTTATTTTCTTTAAGACAAGGTATAGTAGGGGACCACGCCCGCTAGGGCGGAACTATCCGAAGTCTT
>JAZKYS010000013.1:0-50275 GCA_045612285.1 Elusimicrobiaceae bacterium | reverse complement strand
TTAAGATTGTTCCAAGAATATTCAGCAGGCAGAGGAATATTGGCAGGCAGTTTTGGAATAACAGGAATCTTAAACGAATATCACGGCGGGCCCAGTGCCGGCAGGGAACTTTCTTCCTTAGAAAGAAACAATATTATCAGCTATACAAGACAAAAACAACATATAGAACAACAAGATAAAGCAAATATAAGAGAAAAGATTTTATCTTCCCTATTGCTTTTTGCTTTTAATCCCGTAGGGCTTGGTTATGTTATTGCCAATGCTTTATATGAAAACGAAGAAGAATCAATCCAGGCTAGATTACAAAAAGCACAAAATACCCCTAAAGAAACGGCCGATTTTTTAGTTAAAGAACCGGCAGAACCCAGTATTAGAGATAAAGCTGTTCAATTATATAATGAGGGGGCAATAGAATATAGCAACGGTAATTACAAAGAAGCTTTAAATCTTCTTAATCAGGCAATAAGTTTGGTTCCTAATAGTGCTTTTTATTATTTGCTCAGAGCAAAAACAAAAGCAACTTTGGAAGATTATACCGGCGCAGTGGCAGATTATGAAAAAGCTATTGTTCTTAATCCGTATTTGGGTAAAAATGTCCGTAGTAAAATTAAAGATCTTAAAGAAAAATTAAACAATAACAATACGGAAGCAAAAGGAAGTTCCGACGCACAAATTAAAGATGTTAAACAAGTTTTACAAGTTGTTTCAGAAAATTTGTTTGGCAGAAAGTATAAAAAAATCTATTTTGCAGTTTTGCCGATAACAATGTCCGTTGTTATGAGAGCAGTGGACGGCGCGCTTGATTTAATAAATAAAAAAGCTGAAATTAAAGAAGCCTTTAATACTGCCGAAGCAAAAACAATAAAACTTATGCAGAGATACAATTTTACTACTCAAGATGCACTTGATGTGTTTATTGATATCTTTGAAAAAGAACTTATTGCGGCAGATATTCCTTTAGAAAGAGCGCAAGAACTTATACAAGAAGCTATGAGTTATATGAACGGCCAACATAGCATAAGAGCAAACCAAAAAACTACTGATGAGTTTGAGGAAGTAAATAAAAATACTACCTCAAACTATGACGGCGTAATTACTTTTGCAGATGATTTAAGAATCTTCTATGATGAAGTAAGAGATGAGTGGATACACGCTTATGAAAGGGAAAGATATATTCAGCCCGAAGATATAACACCGACTAATTATAGTTTAGGTCTTACCAGCTTCCAAAATAAAAATTATCAGGAAGCCTTAAATTATTTTGATAAAACTTTAAAGGAAAATGCCGATGCTGTCCTGGCCTATTTCTACCGCGGGCAAGTGAAATATTATCTTAAAGATTATAAAGGCGCTTTAGCGGATCTTACCAAAGGTATAAAGATGCTTGGCGAATATGCCGATATAGAAATGTATCTTTTCCGCACATCCGTAAATGATGCTTTGGGCAATTATCAGGCAATGATAGATGATTATAAAGTTATTATTTCTAAACTTGATAAAAACAGCGATATGTATGAACTTTATAAATCACTCTATGAGGACCAAATTAAAGAAGCACAGGATAAATTGAATAATCCTAAACCGGTTTCTAATAAACCTAGTTATAGCGATAGAGTTAAAGCAGATATTTCAAAATTAAGTGCTTCCAGTAAGGATTTAGACCGCATTGAACAAGCCAGCAGATTATATCAAAAGGCAATAGCCGCAAGAGAGCAATTTAATAATTACCGCAATGTAAAAGATCTTGAGTTTGCTTTAGAAAATATCAATCAAGCAATAGATTTATTTGCTAATAATCCTGATTATCATTGGTTCCGCGCAGAAGTGAGAGAAACGCTTAAAGATTATCAAGGCGCAATAGATGATTATAAAAAGGTAATGGATATCAGCCCTACTACAAAACATTTGATTATCTCCAGCATTAAAAGAGTTGAAAAAACAAAAGAAAATGATAACTTCTTAAAAGCTATGGATAAGATAATTGAACTTGCCGGCGATAATAATGCTGCTAATACGCCAAATGCCGATAGCAAAAGTATTGTTAAACAAACCTTGCAAAATATAAAAGAAAAATTGTTTGGTAAAAAAGATAAAAAACTTTATGCCTATGTTTTGCCGATAACAATGTCGGCAGTTATGAAAGTGTTAGATTCCGCTTATGACCTTGTTAGCAAGAAAGATAAAATTAAAAGAATATATAATCACGCGGAAGAAAGAACCCTTTCTTATATGACAAGATTTGATTTAAACGAAGATGAAGCCCTTAAATTGTTTTGTAGTTTCTTTGAAGTGGAACTTGTATCTGCGGGTATTCCTTTGGAAAGAGCGCAAGCGCTTATACAAGAATCAATCAGCCATATGAACGGTGATTATATTGTAAGAGCCAACCAAAAAACTACTGATGAGTTTGAGGAAGTAAATAAAAATACTACCTCAAATTATGACGGTGTAATTACTTTTGCAGATGATTTAAGAATCTTCTATGACGAAATAAGAGATGAGTGGATACACGCTTATGAAAAAGATAGATATATCCAACCTGAAAATATAACACCGACTAATTATAGTTTAGGTCTTACTAGTTTCCAAAATAAAAATTATCAGGAAGCCTTAACTTATTTTGATAAAACTTTGAAAGAAAATCCCGATGCTGTCCTGGCCTATTTCTACCGCGGGCAAGTAAAATATTACCTTAAAGATTATAAAGGCGCCTTAGCGGACCTTACCAAAGGTATGAAGATGCTTGGCGAATATGCCGATATAGAAATGTATATTTTCCGCACTTCCGTAAATGAGTCTTTGGGTAATTACCAAGCAATGATAGATGATTATAAAGTTATTATTTCTAAACTTGATAAAAATAGCGATATGTATGAACTTTATAAATCACTTTATGAAGACCAAATTAAAGAAGCGGAGAAAAAAGTCGGGCTGGAAGAAATTGACGATCAAGAATTAATAAAGCTAGCTAAGTTCAATGCTGCACAAGCCAATATAGATAAAGCGTTAACAAGGAAATCTTCTATCAATTATTATAAAAAATCTTTATATTACTTTGAAGAAGCAATAAAACGCAATCCAACCAATGCAGAATTATATCAATTACGCTCTAGGTTGAAAGAGGGTATGGAGGATTATAATGGTGCTTTGGAAGATCTTAATAAAGCAATAGAACTTGACCAAACAAATGATGAATATTATTTATCCCGTGCTACTTTAAAATATTATGCTTTAAAAGATGAAGAAGGCGGGCTAAAAGATTTAATTAGTAGTATAGAATATGCCAATACCTATTATGCTAATGTTTTATTCCAAAAATGGACCGGCAAAACTTATGAAGAGTATAAAAAAGCTTCTACTGAACGCCAAACTGTTGAAAATGCAATACAAAAAGATTCCAAACAATTATATGCTGAAGCAGAAGAAAAATATAAACAGGAAGATTATAAAGGCGCTTTAGAATCCGTAAATCAAGCCTTAGAAAAAGAGTCTAATAATTCAGTTTATTATTTATTGCGCGCTCAGACAAAAGAATCTTTAGGTGATTATCAAGGTGCAGTAGATGATTATGAACTTGCCGCAAAATATGATCCTGACAATGCCGAGTTATACTTTAATTACCGCGCTTATGCCGGCGAAAAAATGGACGAGCTTAAAAGCATAGAAAATCTTAAAAAATTCTGGCAAGGCTTAAAAGAAAAAATTTTCGGTAAAGAAAAATCCGATAAATTGTTTATGGCACTTCCGTTTATGCCAAAAGTGGTATGGCAATTCTTGGCAAATGAAATTACTTTAGAGCAACTTACCAACAGAACAGAAGTTATTGAAACAGCTTTTTATAAAGCACAAAAAAGAGTTCCGCAGGAAATAGTTAATACAGACGAAAAAGAAGCTATAAATCAATTTTTAAAGTATTTTAAAATGGAACTTGAATTTGCTGGAGTTGATGCAAAGAAGGTTGAAAAACTTGTTAATAAAATTAAGGAACATATAGGTCTGTCAAATCCTGAATTTACTGAAGAAACACTTAATGAATATTACAAAGCACTTCGTGCTTTAAAAATTTATGAAAATACGGCTATGGTTGCTAGATTCACAAATAAAGACTACGAAACAGCCATAAAATATTATAATCTTATGATAAAATATGGCGAAGATAATGAATCTCTTATCAAAAGATCTGACGAATTGAGGTCTATTGTTGAAAATGCCTATGCTTCTATAGCTGTTATAAAGTATAAATTAAAACAAGATAAAGAAGCTATAGAATATTTAAAAAAGGCCATAGATTATAATTACGGTCGTAACGAACTCCACAAGCAAATGTTAGGAATATGGACACAAGCATATTCTGCGGAAAACGAAAATCAAGCCCAAGGTTTTGAAAGCACAATACAAGGGTTAAAAAAAGAAGTTTTGAGTAAAGAAAATAACTCAGGCGCACTATTTACTTTGCCTATACCTTTGCCAAAGTTTATAAGAAACTGGTTAACAGGACAAAATAATAAAGCAAAAGAAGAACAAAAAGCCCGCCAAGAAGAAATTTATCAACAAAATCAAAAGAATAAAGCTAAATTATATTATAATGAAGCAGAAAGAGAATTAAAAAAGCTTAATTTTAAACAGGCTTTATATCATTATGAACAAGCTATTAAATATGATCCTAATAATGCTGCATATTACTTTAGAAGAGGTTATATCTACGATAATTATTTAAACGACTATCATTGGGCCTTAAAAGATTATGATAAGGCAATAGAACTTGATTCTAAAAAAGGGCCATATTATTATCGTCGTGCTATTATAAAAAAGAATTATAAAGGAGATATAGCGGGCGCTTTGAGTGATTTGGCAAAGAGTATAAAATATTCAAAAAACAAAGCTGATAAAAAACACCTTAAATGGTTATTTGAAGATTGGAGCGAAGGCCAAACTTATGAAGAGTATATAAAAGCCAACCCTGAATTTGATTCTGAAGAAACAAAAGAAGAACAAAGCAATGTAAACACTTTTAGTCAAATTATGCAAGGCTTAAAAGAAAAACTTTTCGGTAAAGAAAAGCCGACAAAATTATTTGCTGCTTTCTTGCCTGTGCCTTTGCCAAAAGATATAAAAATGCTATTAACCGGAGATTTAACTTTAGAGCAACTTGGCAATAAAACAAAAGCTGTTAGAAAAGCCTTTAATAAAGCAGAAAATAAAACCCAACAAAATATGTTGCTTGTACATAATTATTCTGTTGAATATACGAGAGCAATATTTTTAGCTAATTTTAAGGCGGAACTTGAAAACGCACAAGTAAAAAAGCAACATATTGAAAAATTGCTTGCTTCAGTAGAAGAATATTGGCAAAAAGAAGAACTTAAACACAATCAGGAAATGGGAATTGAAGTTTTAGATGTTGAAGAAGAACCTGCCCAAGAAAAACAGGAAGCAACTCCTCAACAAGAAGCCAATATAAGTGAAACCGGGAAAGAAGACTTTATAGTTGTTGATGTGGGGGAACCTTCTGTTAGCGAAGAACAACAAGAAGCAAACCCAAAAGTGCAAGAAAATTTGCAAGAACAGCAAGTTGAAGCCCCGGTGGCGACAATTCAAACCCCAAAGGAAGAAAATTTATCCTGGTGGGCACAGTTTAAAGCAAAAAGAACTGCTAAGAAAGAAGCAAAGCATTATTATCAGGAGGCTTGGAATAGCTTTTATAAAATAGATAGGGATAGTAAAACAGTTCTTTCAAATATAAATAAAGCAATAGCACTTGATTCAAATAATCCAAAATATTATCACGCTCGTGCAAAATTTAAAGATGAAATCGGTGATTATAGAGGTGCTTTAGCAGACTATAATAAAGCAATAGAACTTGCCCCCAAGAAATATGATTATTATTATGAGCGCGCACTTTTGCAGCATTATTTTTTAAACAATAATGAGGCCGCAATAAATGATTTGGATATGTATTTAAAATATGCGCCAATCTTGTATCGCTCCGCTGTTTTAAATATATTTGAAGAATGGTCCGGGCAAACTTATAAAGAATATAAAAAAGCCCAAAAAACCCCTAAAGCAGAGCCTACTCCGGAAGAAATTGCAGAACAGGAGCAAAAAAAGCAAGCAGAAGTTTATTATCAAAAAGCACAAGAGGCGGCTGACGCGGGCAATTCTGAGCTTGCCTTAAAATATTATACCGAAGCCATTAAATTAGACCAGACTAATGCTAAATATTATTTTGAAAGGGCCTCAATTCACAATGATAATTCAGCAAAATATTTGGCCTTGTTAGATTATAATAAAGCAATTGAATTAGATAAAACTAATAGTGATTATTATTATGACCGCGCTTTATTTAAGTATTATACACTAGATGATATTGCCGGTGCTATAAAAGATTTGGCAAAAAGTCTTAAATATGGTTCAGAAGATTTTTATACTTTAGATTTATTTAAAGCTTGGTCCGGTAAAACTTATGAAGAGTATATACAAGCCAACCCGGATTTTGATTCTGAGGCACCAAATACAGCAGCGGAAATTGATAAAGCGGCCAGTAAGGTAAAAAATGATATTCTTGGCAAATATAACCAAACATCACTGATGATGGCGGTGCTGCCAATTAATTTGTTTGATTTTAATAGAAAAATAGTTGCCCTTCTAACAAATAAACCTTATTTAAGTGAAGAAAAACAAGAAGAAGTTATTAGATTAATAGACCAAGTTTCAGCTGAAGTTGCAAAAGAATTAATTGAAGAAACATTTAATGGGTCCATATATGGAACTATTAAAGATAGAACTTTTGATAAAATACAGAAATCAAATTTCTTTACAGATAAAGAAAAAGAAGAATTAACCGGCAAAAAAACAACGGAATATTTTGCATCTAAACAAGATTCCAAAGAGGAAATAAAGAAAGATGTAATTACAAATAGTACAAATAATCTCAATACACAACCGATATCTTCCTTACTTTCAGGGCGTTTTTTGAAAATTAGGGATAGATTCGCAAACATATTAACATCAGAGAAAGGAAAAAATCAAAAAGCTATAGATATAATAGATCAAGTTATATATAAACATTATCTCGTATATAAAGATGCTTATTATAGCCAAAAAGAACTTAAGGAAGCAATTATAGATGAGCTAATTGCGGGAATATCTTTCGCGGAACTTGATGCATATTTTAGCGATAGTGAACTTGATTCTATAATTGGAAAAAGCTTAAGAAAAATAAAAGCAGATGAATTGTCCTATGAGGCAAGGGAAGAATTGTGGGATGGAAATATTTCTAGATCTGAAGCTATAGAATATTTAAGTAAAGCTATAAAACTTGATCCTAAAAATCCAGAATATTATTATGAACGTTATGACTTAAAAGAGCCAAATGCAAATGTAGAAGAATTATTAGAAGATTTGAATAAGGGACTTGAACTTAAAAAAGATGCCTACTACTATTATGCTAGGGCTAAGTTACAATGGGATAAAATACCTGGGGCTAAAGAAGCAGCTATAGAAGATATGAGACAAGCTGTAAAACGTGATAGGAGTTATAAACAAATTTTAGCAGATTGGACTAAAGAGTTAGAAGAAATTAATGCACAAAAAGCCGAAGAAGGAGTAAATAGTCCAGCACAAAACTCTACCACGCAAAATCAAAATAATTCCGGCACACTTTTTGCTTTACCTATACCTTTGCCAAAGTTTATAAGAAACTTTTTGACCGGAAAAAATAATAAAGCAAAAAAAGCACCCAAAGAAACCGTTGAAAAAGCTCCCCAACTTACTCCGGAAGAAATTGAAGAACAAAATCAAAAAAAGCAAGCGGAAAATTATTATCAAATAGCTAAGTCAAACTTTGACAATATGGCAGCGGGGGATAGTAAAACTGCTTTTTCATATATTGATAAAGCAATAGCTTTAGATCCAGCTAATGCAAAGTATTATCACTTGCGTGCAGGATACAAAATTCTTCTTAATGCAGATTATCAAGGTGCTTTAGCAGATTATGATAAAGCAGTGGAACTTGATCCGACTAATTATTATGACCGCGCAATGTTAAAACACTTCTTCTTAAAAGATTATGACGGCGCAATAGGAGATTTAGCTATGGATATAAAATATCATAATTATGAATATAGTTATAGCCGTGATTTATTTAAAGATTGGAGCGGGTATACTTATGAAGAATATATAAAAATCTACCCGGATTTTACTTCCGAAGTTAAAGAAAATACTACACAAAAACCGACGGTGCAAAAGCAAAATAATTCCGGCACACTTTTTGCTTTGCCCATTCCTTTACCAAAGTTTATAAGAAACTGGTTAACCGGGCAAAATAAAGCAAAAGTGAATTCGCCAGCAGAAGTTAGCCAAGCTCAAGAGCTAAAAACACCGGCAGAAGAAACGCCGGCTGTTCCTGCCAAAGAAACAGTTAATACTGAAGAAAATTTGCGTCTTTATAATGAAGCTTCCCAATTATCCCCGACTAATGCAAGCGATTTTAGCACTGCTGTTTTGAAAAAATACTATTTAAAAGATAGTAAATTAGCAATTCCTTTGCCAAAAGATATACAAATGGTATTTGTAATAGATATGTGGGATTTAGATAGAATTTTGCCCCAAAAAGCAGCATATCAAAAGGCTTTTGATAAAGCAGAAACTGAAACTTTAAAAGTAGCAGAAGGTAAAGATACCGAAGAATTAATAAGGACTTTTTTGGCTAATTTAAAGAAAGAATTGGATATTGTGGATACTGAGGGTATATATAAAGAAAGGATTGTAAAAGCAACAGAATCTTTTATAAGGCATCATATTTTTCATCAAATGTTAGCTAAAAAAAATATAGAAAAATATAAAGCCACTTTAGAAGCAAAAGACTATAAACTTGCTTTACATTATATGCCTTTTGATTATCCTTCTGCAGAAATTTGCTATGACAGAGCTTTGCTTAACTGGTATATATTTGGCAATAAAGAGGCCGCTATTGCAGATATAAAAGTAGCACTTTTAAATGATCCTGATAATTCTTTATATAAAGAAACTTTAGAAAAATTTACTGAAGGCCAAAAAACTAATAATAAAGTTTTGAGTTATGAAGATATTGCTAATATTGATACTCCTTCTCAAACTAATCCTGTTTTAAAACTATACTTTATAAAAGATAGTGCTTTGCCTATACCTTTGCCAAGCAAGGCAGAAAGATTATTAGGAAACTCAAAAGAACTTTTAAAAAGAAAGGAAGATATTCAAAATGCTTTTGATAGAGCAGAACAAAAGACTTTACAAGTTTCAGAAGGTAAAAATCCTAAAGAAATAATGAATCTTTTCTTAAATAATTTTGAAGAAGAGGTAAAGTTGCTTGCTCTTGGTGCTACTCCGGAAAGAGAACTTTTAAAAGCAATGAAATCTTTTGTAGATTTTCATTTTGAAAAACAAAAAGAGGCTAAAGATTATATAGAAAAATATAAGAAACTTTTAAAAGAAAAAAATTATAATCTTGCTGCTCATTATATATTAAAAGCACATTTAACATATTTTTGTGCCGAAATTGCCTACGATGACGCCTTACTTAATTGGTATGAATTTGGCAATAAAAATAGAGCAATTTCTGAAATAAAATTAGCCCTTTTAAACGATCCGGATAATCCATTATATAAGGAAACTTTAGAAAAATGGACTAAAGAATTAGGGAAATCTGATAAAGAAATAGAAAAGGCTGCAAAATATGAAACTTTCCACGAATATTATCAAGTGCCTGAATATCAAATTCTTGACGAATACAGAGCTTCAACTCAAAATAAAAATAATTCCGGCGTTATGATGATGAGTCTTTTGCCTCTTCCAATGATCGTTCAAAAAGTATTAACAGGGCAGGTAGATTTTAATAAAGTTGCCGGTAAAGTGCTGGCACGCAGATATTTTAAAATAGCGGAAAAAAATAAATATACCAATATTTCCCTTGCTTTAAAATATTATGACAAGGCAATAAAAGCAGAGCCGACTAAAGCAGAATATTTCTTTGCAAGAGGTTATTTAAAAGACCACTCTTTAATGGATTATATCGGTGCTTTACAAGATTATACTAAAGCAATAGAACTTGACCCAAACAATGCCCTTTATTATCATCAAAGAGGTTTATTAAGAGCCTACGGCTTTAAAGACGGAGAAGAAGCAAACAGAGATTATGATAAGGCAATTTCATTAGACCCGCGCAATCACCAATATTATTATCATAAGGCTTTGTTAAATAACGATGTTTTAAATGATTCAAGCGAAGCCTTAAAAAATTTAGCTTTAGCAATAAAATTTGCTCCTAAAGATTTAAAGAATATATATATAAATAAATTTAAAGAATGGTCCGGAAATACTTATAGTTATTATATAAAGACACACCCTCTTTTTGATAAACAATTTGATGCCCCTAAAAAGCAAAAAAAAGTAGCTAAAAAAAAAGCAAAGAACCAAGCACAAAGTTCGGCAGAAAGTGGAAAATCTTTTAATCAAGTAATCAACAATGTAAAGGAAAAATTTTTCGGTAAAGAATCTTCAGGCAAAATTATGCTTTCAGTTTTGCCGGCGCCTAAAATTGTTAAACAATTTTTAGTGGGGGATGTTTCTTTAGAACAACTTTTAAACAGGCTTCCCGCAATAAAAGGTGCTTTTTTAAAAGCAGAAGAAAACACCTCTAAAGTTCTTTCCGATAATAATACACCTGCAGCAATGCAGCTTTTCTTACTTAATTTAAAAGATGAACTTGCCCTTGCCGGCGTTGACGCAGAAAAAGCGGGTAAACTTTTAAAGAAAGTTGAAACTTATATACAAGAAGAACTTGCCGCAAACGCTAGTAAAGTTGAAGCTGCAAAATATGCAGATATGGCCGCTCATATTGTTTTAGAAAAAAGTTATAAAGGCTACGCAAAGGCTATAGAATATTATACTAAAGCCATAGAACTTGACCCGACCAATCCCGATTACTATTTATTTAGAGCAGAAAGATATTACTACCAAAATATGAAAGACGAGGCTAAGGCCGATTATAAAAAAGCCTTAAGCCTTGCTACAGAAGATTGGGACCTTATGAAATTTGCCAAAAATTTCTTTAAAGAATTTGAAGAACCCGAAGCTGAAATAAAAGTATCTTGGTTTGATAAAATAAAAGCAAAAAGGAATTATAAAAAAGCAGTTGAAGCCAAAGAAAAAGGTAATTTGCAAGATGCTTTAAATTATTATAATCAAGCTCTTAAATATAACCCGACTAACGCACAATATTTCTACGAAAGTGGCAGAGTTAAATTAGACCTTAACTATGATTATAAAAGTGCTTATAAAGAGTTTACCAAAGCAATGCTTTTAGATAATACTAAAGCTGAATATCCTTATATGCGCGCTTTGGCAGGTTATTCCTTTTTAGAAGATAAA
This sequence comes from Elusimicrobiaceae bacterium, assembly GCA_045612285.1. Lineage (GTDB taxonomy): Bacteria > Elusimicrobiota > Elusimicrobia > Elusimicrobiales > Elusimicrobiaceae > Proelusimicrobium. The sequence continues at coordinate 38,869 of JAZKYS010000013.1, read as the reverse complement.
ACCACACCTATAAAAGATTTAGCTTTATCAATAAAACTTGCCCCTAAAGCATCTAATATTATTGTTAAAAAGAATCTTTTTGAAGAATGGTCCGGAAAAACTTACGAAGAATACGCAAAGGAAAATAATTTAATTACTACGGAAAATACACAAACAGTCCAAAATAATAAATCCGCAAAAAGTGTTTTACAAGGTTTAAAAGAAAGAATCTTCGGCAAGCAATCTTCAAATAAAACATTATTTTTAGTTTTGCCTTTACCGCCGGTTTTAAGCCAAATTCTAGTGGGCGATTTAACTTTGGAACAATTATTCAACAGAACGCCGAAAATTCAAACAGCTTTTGATAAGGCCGAGGAAAAGACAATAGCAGAAGTAAACAATATTGATTCTTTTGAGACAATAAATATTTTCTGTGATAATCTTTACATAGAACTTAAACTAGCCGGCGTTGAGGACGAAAAAACGGAACAATTAATTGAAACTTCCAGAAAATATATGTTATCCCAACTTTCCCAAGAAGACAAAAAAAGGATGGGGGAAAATCTTGCCGGGATGGCTGTTATGACAAGAATTATGGGCGCAGATTATAATAATGTTATCTCTTATTATAATATGGCTATTGAATTAGACCCTACCAACGCAGAACATTATTTTGAGCGTGCTTGTATAGAAAGAGATGTAGACCCAAAACAAGCAGAGGCAGATTTCAAGCAAGCAATAAAACTTGACCGGGAAAATGAAATTTATAAAGAATTTTTAAATTCTTTCTTAAGAAATCAACAAGATTCTCTTGATTCTAACAAATCTTTCTTAACCAGAATTAAGGAAAAAATATTGGGTATGATTTCCTCACCTAAGCAAAATAAAACAGAAGAAGCCCCAGCAACCCAGGAAGCAAAAAACGAAACACCCAAAACACCTTCTGAAGAAGAAATAGCCGAAAATTACGCTGAAATGGCTTATGAAAAAAGAGTAAAAGGATATTTTCACACTGCTAAGGCTTATTATAATGAAGCAATTTTAAGAGACCCGACTAAAGCGGGGTATTTTTATGAACGCGCTTTATTAAAACATCATGATTTAGAAGATTACTCCGGAGCCGTTGAGGATTATAAAACAGCAATGGATCTAGACTCCGAAAATGCTGATTTTTATACAGAGCAAGCCGATAATGCTCTTAACATTAATACTTTAAGAGCAGAGGAAGCAGAAAAATACAGGGCTACTATTAACTATAAAATTAAAAATGGGGAATTTGGTGATGCTTTGAAATATATAAAGGAAGCTATTAAGATGGACCCAAATAATGCAGATTTTTACCATTTACGCGCAAGATGCCTTTATAACATGAAGAATACTCAGGGGGCTTTTGAAAGCATAAATAAAGCCATAAAACTTAATCCTAGTAAAGCGGAATATTATATGACCCTTAGTATGATAGAGGAATCCTCTTTAAATCTTCAAGAAGCTTTAGAGGCTTTAGATAAAGCAATTTCTCTTAAGAAAGATGAAGGTTATTTTTATTTTGCAAGAGCAAGTATTAAATATGTTTCCGGCAAGATACAAGAGGCCATGGCGGATTGTAAAGAATCAATAAAACTTGACCCTAATAATCCGGAAGCCTATTATTTATTATCTACTATACAATCTGCTTATAACCTTAAAGATGCTGTAGAGTCTATAAATAAAGCAATAGAACTTGACCCTGAAAATCCTAATTATTATGCTTTTAGAGCGGCTTTCAATTTTGGCCTTAAAAATTATGATGAAAGTATAGCTGATTATGATTTGCTTATAAATATGGATTATAGCAATTACTATCCCCATTATTTAAAAGCAAATGCTTTATATCGTATGAAAAGATATGAAGATGCTTTAGAAAGTGCGCAGAAAGCTTTTTCTCTAAATCAAGAGGAAGTAAAAATTTATATTTTAATGGCAGATATTTATTATGAACTTGGCGATTATGAGGAAGCTTTAAAATTCTGCGAAAAGGCTATGAATTTAGATTCTATTTTTGATTATACCTATTACAGAAGAGCCCTGATAAAAGAAAAAACTAATAATTTAGACGGCGCTTTAGAAGATATAAATGTGGCAATCAGCAGAAATTATAGAAATATAGATTATTTTGCCAAAAGAGCAGAGATACAAATAAAATTAAATAATTTTTCTGCGGCCTTATCTGATATAAGTTATGCCCTTAGTATGAACCCCGAAAACCCCGAATATTACTACATAAGAGGGGAACTTTGGGAAAAAAGAGGCAATATCGCTGATGCCAAAAAAGATTATACCCAGGCTAGCCAATTAGACCCCAAAAATCAAGATTACAGCCGGGCTCTTTCAAGATTATCTAGATAAAAATAAAAATATACTAAAAATACCTCTTAGCGTGCTAAGGGGTATTTTTTATGGGTTTTTACAGAAATCTATTGCTAGCGACCTCTTAAAATGGTATCATATAAGAGAAATAAAATCTCTAGGAGGATACTTAGATGTCTATTAAAGTTGGTATTAACGGCTTTGGCCGTATTGGCAGATTTGTTTTTAGAGCTGCCCAAGAAAGAAAAGATATTGAAATTGTCGGTATTAACGATTTATGCCCTGTTGATTATTTAGCATATATGCTCAAATATGATACAATGCACGGCAGATTTGAAGGCACAATTGAAGCTGATGTCGCAAACAGCCAATTAATCGTAAACGGCAAAAAAATCCGCGTAACTGCAGTTAAAGACCCGGCAGAACTTGCTTGGGATAAAGTCGGCGCAGAATATGTTGTTGAATCTACCGGTTTATTCTTAACAAAAGAAAAAGCACAAGCACACATTAAAGCCGGTGCAAAATATGTCGTAATGTCCGCACCTTCAAAAGACGATACTCCTATGTTCGTCTGCGGTGTTAACGAAAAAACCTATGTAAAAGGCACACAATTTGTTTCTAATGCTTCTTGCACAACAAACTGCTTAGCTCCTATTGCTAAAGTTTTAAATGATAAATTCGGCATTAAAGATGGTCTTATGACAACCGTTCACTCTGTAACTGCAACCCAAAAAACCGTTGACGGTCCTTCTATGAAAGACTGGCGCGGCGGCAGAGCAGCAAGCGGTAATATTATACCTTCTTCCACCGGTGCTGCAAAAGCAGTCGGCAAAGTTATTCCTGCTTTGAACGGCAAATTAACAGGTATGTCAATGCGCGTTCCTACTTTGGATGTTTCCGTAGTAGATTTAACCGTTAACTTGGCTAAACCTGCCAAATATGAAGAAATTTGCAAAGCTATGAAAGAAGCCAGCGAAGGCGAACTTAAAGGTATTTTAGGTTATACAGATGAAGCAGTTGTTTCTTCTGATTTCCTTGGTTGCCCGCTTACATCTATCTTTGATGCAAAAGCAGGTATTGCTTTAACAGATACTTTTGTTAAAGTCGTTTCCTGGTATGACAATGAAATCGGCTACTCTAATAAAGTTCTTGATTTAATTGCTCATATGGCTTCAGTTAACAAATAAGTTGTTTTTTAAGTCGGGGTTCTTTTTTAAAAAGAGAACCCCGCACAAATTTTAAATTTTAAATTTTAAATTTTAATTTTAGAAAATTCGGGGAAAATAATATATGAACCTAAATGATATCGTAAAAATGCAAGATGTAAATTTGGACGGAAAAAATGTTCTTGTCCGCGTAGATTATAATGTGCCTTTAAAAGACGGTAAAGTTGATAATCCAAAGCGTATTAACGCCACACAAAAAACCATTAAATATTTGCTTTCTAAAGGGGCAAGAGTTGTTTTAATTTCTCATTTAGGCAGACCTAAGGGCAAAGTAGCACCGGAATTTTCCTTGAAACCTTTGGTGGAAGAAGTTGAAAAGGCTATGGGTACAAAAGTACATTTTGCAAGTGATTGCGTCGGCCCGGAAGCAGAAGCAGTTGTTGCCGAAACAAAAAAAGGCGAAATTGCTTTACTTGAAAATTTGCGCTTCCACCCCGAAGAAGAAGCTAACGATAAAGAATTTGCCAAAAAACTTGCAAAACACGGCGAAATTTTTATTCAAGAAGCATTTGGCACCGTTCACCGCGCACATGCTTCAACCAGCGCAATAACTGAATTTTTACCTTCCGCAGCCGGTTATCTTATCCAAAAAGAAGTTGAATTTTTGGGCGGCGCTTTAGAAAACCCCAAAAGACCTTTTGCCGCAATTATCGGCGGTGCAAAAGTTTCCGATAAAATTATGCTTCTTAATAATTTAATTGATAAAGTTGATGTTTTAGTTATCGGCGGTGCGATGGCTTATACTTTTAATAAAGCACTAGGCTACACCGTCGGCACTTCTCTTGTTGATAATGATAAACTTGAAGAAGCAAAGCAAGTTATGGCAAAAGCCAAAGCAAAAGGGGTTGAATTACTCCTTTCCCAAGATGCCGTTTGCGCAAAAGAATTTAAAGACGGTATTGAAACAATTATCACTAAAGACCAAAATATTCCCGATGGTTATATGGGCCTTGATATCGGACCGAAAACCATTGAATATTTTAAAAATGCTCTTGCTAAATGCAAAACAATTTTCTGGAACGGTCCTGTTGGCGTGTTTGAAATGGAAAGTTATAATAAAGGCAGTTTTGCTATTGCCCAAATGCTTGCCGATTTAACCGCAAAAGGTGCAATAACTATTATCGGCGGCGGTGATAGCTTAAATGTTCTTAAAAAAGCTAAAATTGCTTCTAGCGCATACTCCCACGCTTCAACCGGCGGCGGTGCCAGTATGGAATTTGTGGAAGGCAAAGAACTTCCCGGGATTACGGCTTTATTAAAAAAATAAGAGGAGAAAATAAATGTATACTTTAGTTTTAACAATTCACATTCTTGCTTGTTTGTTTTTAATTTGTTTAGTGCTTATGCAAAGCGGTAAAGGCTCTGCTGCGGGTATTTTTGGCAGCTCTAACAGCGATAGCGTTTTTGCCGGCCCAAGTGCTGCAACTTTTATAACTAAACTTACAGCAGGTGTGGCAGCAGTGCTTATTTTTACATCTATCTTTTTAACTATTAATGTTTCTAAACGCGGTATGAGTTCTGTTATTGATAATGTAGAAATTCCTGTTTCTCAAAGTAAGTAGTTTAAAGTTATTTTCAGTAAAACAAAGCCCCTGTTTCTATAAAAAGAAACAGGGCTTTTTTGCGAGGCTTCGTCTTTTGGGTAAATTTTAATTTTTTTCAAATTTCGGATACGCGGGGCCGTGGGCACAAACTTTGTGTTGCCAGCCGCTCTAGGTATACCTCATTTGAAAAAGCGTTTTTCTAAAAGAAAAACTAATTAAAATTTTCTCAAAAATACTTGCTTTAAATATTAGATTTATAAAAGCCCTGTTTTCTAAATAGTAGAACGCAGGGCTTTTTGTATGATGGAAAATGTTCTTTTATTGATAATACCAAAAAATACAATTATACTCAGATGAAGGATTTCCTTTTTGGGCGTTTGTTTCTTGCTGGCAAACCTCATTACGCATGTCTGACAAATCAGTTGTGCCATCAACAACACAAATTTTATGATAAAGTGTTGAAATTTGTGAATACTTATAATCTAAATGCATATTTATTGCATAATCATAACATAATACCTGATAATTGCCTATATAACAAGTTATATTTTTTTTAGAGGGTATAACAATATCTAAATCATTAATATCACTAGCATAAGAATTATTGGCAAGGTAATAACTTTCTTGTGCATTTACAATAGAAGTCGCTAATATTTTTAATTGAGCAAAATGACTTTTAATAACAGTTTTTCTATATTGCGGCACGGCAATAGCCGCTAAAATACCGATAATAAGAACTACAACTAGTAATTCAATTAATGTAAAACCTTTTTTTGATTTCATTTTATTTTCTCCATTAATTTATGTGTCATTCCCGAGAGTTTTCGTCGGGAATCTTGTCCGCTTATTTCCTGCCCTTTTTCAAAGAAAAGGGGAAGGGTTAGGGATGGGGTGTTTTTTCACCTAATCAAATTTTATTTTTTTTTTTTTGAAATGCAAGTTTTTCTTTTCTCCGACGGAAAAAGAACAATATTTACTTAAACAGTAGCACAAAAAATTACTTTTGCAAAGCAAAAGAAAAACACTTTTGTAGGACGGAGAGTTGAAAGAAAAGTTGCTTATTTTTTTTTTTGATAAACTGACTTTATGAAATAAAGTCATACTGAGGTGTTTTAGCTCAGTATCTCTTCTTATTTTTTTAAAAATAAAATAGGAGGAGATCCCCGACAAAGACCTTCGGGAATGACGGATTAACAAAATAGGACGAGATTCCCGACAAAGACCTTCGGGGATGACGGATTAACAAAATAGGACGAGATTCCCGACAAAAACTCTCGGGAATGACGAGTAAACAAAAGAAAAAAAAAGAGGTATTTTAATGAAAAACAAAGCATTTACGCTTATAGAGTTATTAATCGTTGTTTTAATTATCGGTATTTTGGCGGCAATTGCCGTTCCGCAATACCAAAAAACAGTTGATAAAGCCGAATTTATGAGATATCAAAGTATGGCTAAATCTTTGGTTGATGCTTATGACGAATATTATTTACAAAACGGAGAAGGTACAAGTGATTTTAAAAAATTATCTTTTGCTTTACCCAGCGATTTTATAAAAACTTATCAATATGGTTCAGTAGCACAATGCTATTCAAATGATACTATGTTTTGTTGTATGACCTCTATTGGGGGAACTTGGAGTGGGTCAATTAATTGTGGTAAAAATGATTTATCAATAATATATCGCACTTTGCTTTTTGATACAAATTATACAAGAGTGCATATAACAGAATGTTTAGCCCAAACTAATAATACAAGATCAAATAAGGTTTGTGCTTCACTTGGAGAGAAAAAAAACGGCACAGCAAGTCCTTTTACACCTCAAGGTCAACTTCCTTATACAAGATATTATCTTAATTAAAATATCTCAGATATTATTTTTACTATCTGCTCTAGTGTAAGCAGTGGCAGTTTTTTATTTATAATTCTTTTCCATTTCGGCTTTGTATTCAAGAAAAGTGCCTTGTTCTATATGTTTTCTAACCTGTTCCATCATACGCGTTAAAAAGCGAATATTGTGTATGCTGATTAAGCGGTGGCTTGTAAGCTCGCCCGACCTAAATAAATGCGACAGGTAGGCGCGAGAATAGTTTTTACATACAAAGCAATCACATTTATCATCAAGCGGTTTATCTTGCGTTCTAAACTCGGCATTTTTGATATTTAATCTGCCTTGGCTTGTCATAGCTTGGCCGTTTCTTGCAACTCTTGTCGGCCAAACGCAGTCAAACATATCAACGCCGTGTGCGATACAATCTAAAATTTCCTGCGGTGTGCCAAGCCCCATTAAATAGCGCGGTTTTTCATCGGGCAAATAGGGGATACAATGTTCTAGGGCAAGGTTCATTTCTGCGCGTGTTTCGCCGACGGAAAGCCCGCCAATACAAAACCCGTGTATAGGTAAAGTTGCCATAGTTTTTGCGGCGTCTTCTCTAAGTTTTGGGAAGATTGAGCCCTGCACTATTCCAAATAAAAGTGAGTGCGGCACTTCAAAACTGCCGTCAGCATTTTGCTTAATACCTTGCTCCACCATAGAGTGATATTTTGTTGCTGCTCTTTTGGCCCAGCGTTTTGTAATTTCAAGGGCTTTTTTAGCTTCTCTTTCATTTGCGGTAGAGGGAATTAAAACATCAAGGCAGGTCCATATATCAGAGCCGATTTTACTTTCATATTCAATAACTTTTTCAGGTGTAAAAAAGTGTTTTGAGCCGTCGTGGTGGCTTTTGAACCAAACGCCTTCTTCGGTAATTTTTCTTAAATGGGATAAACTATGAACTTGAAACCCGCCCGAATCAGTCAAAATACTGCCGTTCCAACGCATAAAATTATGTAGTCCGCCCATTTTTTCCAAAAGTTCGGTGCCGGGCCTTAAATATAAGTGATAAGTGTTTGATAAAATACACTGAACTTTAATATCTTCCAAGTCTTTTTCCGTCAGGGCTTTAACGCAGGCTTGCGTGGCAACCGGCATAAAAACCGGGGTTTTGACTATGCCGTGTTTTGTATATAAAACACCTGTTCTTGCGGCACTTTTGCCGTCTTTTGCTTTAAGTTTAAAGGGGGGAATAATTTTTATATCTTCTATATTTGTCATAGTATTAACATTGAATCTCCAAAAGAATAAAAGCGGTATTTTTTGGCCACCGCTTGAGTGTAGGCCTCATAAATAAAATCTTCGCCGGCTAGTGCGCTAACCATACATAAAGGCGTGGAATCAGGGAAATGGAAATTTGTAATCAGCGCATCTATTGCTTTAAATTTATAACCTTGATAGATAAATAAATCTGTCCACTTTTTTCCGCTTGAAACTTTGCCTGTTTCATCGGCAAAACTTTCAATGGTTCTTGTGCTTGTTGTGCCGACGGAAAATAAACGCCCGCCACTTGCTTTTGTTTTGTTAATTAAATCAGCAGTTTCTTGAGTCATTTCGGCAAGTTCGGCAAGCATTTTGTGTTCGGTCGGCTCGCCTCTTAATGGTTTAAAAGTGCCCCAACCTACGTGCAAGGTTACATAATCAATATTTACGCCCATATCTTTTATTTTACTTAGTAATTCTTGCGTAAAGTGAAAGCCGGCCGTCGGCGCGGCAATAGAGCCTTCCACTTGAGCATAAACAGTTTGATATCTTTCTTTATCGGTTTCTATACTTTTTGAAAGGCCTGCGTGTTTTCTGGCTTTTTCAATATAAGGCGGCAAGGGCATGAGGCCGTGTTTATGAGTCCAAGGCAAAATATCGTCGGTGTTAAATTTAATAATAGCTTCGCCGGCATCAGTATTACCCACAACTTCGCCTTTTAAATTATCTTCAAAAATTAGTTTAGTGTTTTGTTTATATTCGCGCAGTAAAACAGCCCAGCAAAATTTATCTTCAAGTTGCCTGACAAGCAAAATTTCAATTTTACCGCCTGTTTCTTTATGCGCAAAAATCTTGGCCGGAAACACTTTTGATTTATTCATTATAATAGTGTCGCCTTTTCTTAAAAAACTTGGCAAATCTCTAAAAATTTTGTGTTCTATTGTGTGATTTTTGCGGTTTAAAACCATCATCCGGCTTGAGTCGCGCGGGTCAGCAGGATTTTTGGCAATAAGGTCATCAACATTAAATTTTTTAAAGCGTTCAAAAGCCATATTAAATATTCTCCAATTTTGCACCCGGGTAATAGCGGTTTAAAATATCTTTATATTTTTTGCCGTCTTCGGCCATACCTTTTGCGCCTTCTTGGCAAAGACCACCGCCGTGGCCGTAGCCTTTACCGCTGAAGGTAAGCCCGCTGATACCCGTTATAAAACAACTTTTAAATTTTGTTGAACCAACACCAACCCTAAAAGTATTACAGGGAATAGTTTTAGTGGTTTTTGTGGTTTTAATTTTTAAATCTTTTGCTCTGCCGCTTGAAAATTTTGAGGCAATAGACACACTTTTAATCGTGCCTGAAATTTTATTTTTTTTGAGGAAAGAATTTACCGTATCTTTGGGAACGGTGTATTTCCATTTTGCGCCTGCCCCGTGATTACAATAACCGCATTTTGAGCCGTGTAAAGGTTTAACAGCGGAAGCAAGCCAAGGCGGGGTATCTGTATGCCCGCCGCAATTTGCGTGATAATAAGTATAAAATAAATTATTTTTATATTTTAAAACTTGACCTTTTGTTTCATCAACGGCTTTTTTAACACTATCGTAAATTTTGGCGGAGCCTTTATACATTTGACTGCGAACATCGCTATATAAATCAAAATCATTTTCTTTAGTATCTTCTATACTTTTTAAGGTATAAGTGCGCGCGGCAACGGCTTGTGCTTTAAGGGCTTCTATGGGCCAGGAATAGCTCATTTCATAAGGCAAAACACCGCACAAATATTCTTCTAAGGGTAAAACTTCTATAATTTGGGTTTTTTCGGCAGGTTTAATTAAAAGTGTGCCGTTATAGGTATTATTATTTATAGTAAAAGTATCTTTTTTATTTTTAAGAGAAATTTCAAGCCCCTTTTTACTTTTAACTGAGCCGGCTTGAACTTCCTTTTTAGTTGCGCTTACTTTAAAAGTGCCTGCTTTGGTAACGGAATATTTTTTAAAAGTATTCAAATCTTTAATGGTAATTGCACCGCTTGTTTTAACGGAAATGGGGGAAGAACTTTCGCTAATTAAAACTTTGATATCTCTTGTATTATTTCCGGCGGAAACCTTTTGCGCCGGCACAGCAAAAGTGCAAGCTATAAAAAATACAAGAAAGGGTATTAGGGAAGTTTTCTTCATATCTTAAAAAAGTGTATTTGGTTTTTTGTGGCCAAGGTGTTGATAGGCCTTTGCGCTGGCTACACGCCCACGCGGTGTTCTGGTTATAAAACCTGCTTTAATAAGGTATGGCTCAATAACATCGCTAAGCGTGTCAACTTCCTGGCTAACAGCAATAGCCAAGTTTTCAATACCCACAGGGCCGCCGTCAAACTTTTCAATTAAGGCAGATAAAATTTTCTTATCAATAGTGTCAAGGCCTTCTTTATCAATATCAAGGGCTTCCATTGCGTGTGTGGCAATTTCAGCGGTGATAATGCCGTTGCCTTTAACTTGCGCAAAATCTCTAACGCGTCTTAAAAGGCGGTTAGCAATACGGGGTGTTCCGCGTGAACGCCTTGCAATTTCCTCAAGGCCTTCGCGCTCAGCTTCAATATTTAAAAGTTTAGCGGAGCGGGCAAGAATATCTGTTATTTCTTTAATTTCGTAAAAGCCGAGATTAAAAACAATGCCAAAGCGATCTCTTAACGGGCCTGTTAGAAGGCCGCTTCTTGTTGTAGCGCCGACGAGTGTAAACTTTGGCACAGATAATTTTAAAGTGGTTGAGCCGGCACCCTTACCGGTGTTTATAAAGAAAGTAAAATCTTCCATAGCAGGATATAGGGCTTCTTCCACGGCTGGATTAAGGCGGTGGATTTCGTCAATAAACAAAATATCGCCCTCGCTAAGTTCGGTTGTAAGCATTGCAGCCAAGTCGCCCGGGCGCGCAAGAACCGGGCCTGAAGTTGTTTTGATATTTACGCCCATTTCTTTAGCCAGAATATTTGAAAGGGTTGTTTTACCAAGACCTGGGGGGGAATAAAACAAGCAATGGTCCAGGGCCTCGCCTCTATTTTTGGCGGCCTCAATAAAAATTTTAAGATTTTCTTTTAATTTATCCTGACCGACAAATTCTTTAAGAGTTGTCGGGCGCAAAGCATACTCAAAGGAAGTTTTTTCCTGCTCGTCTGCCTGTATATTAAGATATTCATTTTTAGAGGTCATTTTTTAAGTATCCTTAATGCTTGTTTAATAAAATCTTCCACATTTGTCTGGGCGGAGTTTTGCTTATAAAGTTGCTCAATAGCGCGGCGCGATTCCTGCGCGCTATAACCAAGGGCGCCAAGAGCATTTAAAACATCTGCCATAAAAGGTATCTCGGCTGTTTTGATTTTAACTTCACCCTGAACGGAAATTGAATCCATTTTACCGCTAAGACTATCAATAAGTTTTTGCGCTGTTTTGGCAGTAAAGCCAAAAATTGCAGTTAAAATTTTGGGGTCTTTATTAATGATAGCATTGTGGAAATCTGCCACGCTTCTAAGTGCTTTATTTAAAAATTCCAAGGCTTTTTTGGAGCCGGTATTAGGTATTTCGTTTTTGAAAAGTAAAAATAATTCTCTATCGGCTTTATTTAAAAAGCCGTAAAGAATAGTTCCGTCAAATTGGGTAATAGATTCTGTTATATAAAGACCGATATTTTGGCCCTTTTCAACAGAAGATATACTTGACTGCGCCATATTGATTTGATAACCAATACCGCCCACAAGTAAGATTATGGAACTTTCTTCAATATCAAAAACTTCACCTGTTATGTATGCTATCATGCTATGTCCTTTAATAGTTTTTTAAATCCGGCAGTATTAAGCCAAAAAGTATTTGAATTTTTATTCAAAGCATCTAAAATATCTTTTTTTTGTGAAACTATTTTACCTTGCTTACCTTTATAGTTAAGTAAAAGATTAGAGTATAAACCATCTAAGAAGGCAATATAATATACATTTTTTTGAGAAGGATTATGGTTAATAATACTAATTAATTCTCCAATAGAATGATTTTGAGATCCTCCACCTGTATTTATATGTTTAGCTTCTATAAAAAATAATTTATCATCCTTCTTAATAATGATATCCATCATTTTATTTTGTGAATTAAAGTTTAACTCAATATTTAAATTTTCTTTTATAGCTTTTAAATCAAATTTGTTTTTAGAGAATTTAACAATAGCTTTTTTTGTGTTTTTAAAATCTTTCCAATCATTTACAAGAGTAAAATTATATTCTTTTGCAATAGAAATTAGTTTGTCTTCTCCTTTAGAACCTTTAGAAGCAGAAGCTCTTTTATCTAATATTGCTTGTACCCATTCTTTAGGAGTTAAATTTGTAATAGTTCTATGTTGCAAATATAGTTTTACAATCTTTTTAAAATTATCAAAGTTTCCTTTTAAGGTACTTTCTGAATTGTCACAGGCATTTATAAAACAATTAAATTCGGAAGTTGTAGAAAATTTGCTAAAGAATATATTATATAGATCTTTATATAAATAAGTGGCATTTTTTCCTCTCCCTTCAAGAACTTTTATTGCTGTTATAAGCTCTTTAATTTTATTATTTAATTGGATATAGGAATCAAGATTTTTATTCCAATCAAGGAACATATAGTGAGTATCTAAATCCTCATTATTATCTGCAGAATAATTAAAATAATGTATATTGTTTTGTTTCATAATTTTGCCCTTTTATTTTTGAAAAGTATAAATAATTAATAAAATTATAAGCGAAATTAAAGGAAATTCTTTTGCGGTTATTATCTCTAAAATTAGTCATAAATAAAGAAAAATATTTTTCTCTTTGTTCCTCTAATTCCTTATTAAATAAATCTATTAATATTTTTTGGGTATCAATAGTAATTTCTTCCGGGAAAAGCAAGTAAATTTGATTTCTTGAAGATTTTATGCTTACTAAAGCATCTAAATTATATTTTCTTATATCTTCTAAACAAATTTTTCCTTTTTCTGTTCCGGTATCAATAGCTTTTAGCAATACAATATTATTTTTTATATGTGTAAATAAATTTTTATTTACATTAAACTCTCTAAAATTTTCCAAATGGTTATATGCGACTTGTATTTTACAAGATCCTTTTGATAAATCAGATTCTTCTAAGCGTTTTATATTTAATTTATTTTTAAATTTATTAACGGCAGAAATAAATTCGCCACCTATTTGCCAATTATATTGGTGATGTAAAGTTATAGAGAGTTTTTTGTTTTCAGGATAGATGTATAAGGGAATAGTCATTTTATTATTAAAAATTTCTTTTTTTCTATAATAAAATGCCATAACATTATAAGTTGTGTCTTCAAAAACTTGTGTCGTAAAATAGTTTATTTTAATAATATCAAATTTATCTAAAAATAAAAGACGGATATATTTTGCATTTTCAGAAGATAAAAAATTGATAGGAACAATTACGATGCCTTCTTTGCTATTCATAATTTTTTCTAAAGCAAGTTGGTATAAATCTGTATGTTTAGTATTTAATAATATAGTATTATCTTCTAGTTTGTTTTGATATAAATAAGGTGGATTTGTCAATACAAAATTATATTTTTTAGGAGTTTTTAAACTATCATTATAGAATACGACTTTATTATCAATATATTTTTTATCAATATCATAACCTAAAACTTTTTTTGCCTTGTATTTTTTTGCCCAATTTAACAAATCACAATTACCGGCAAAAGGATCTATTATTTCTTTACCACAAACAAACTCTTCCATACCTTTTAGTATAGTTTGAGTGTTTATTGTAAAGAATTGGCCTAACTGTTGTTTGGTTATCATATAATTCTATTTTACTTTATTTTTGAAATTTTTTATTTGTTCTAAACGCGCTTGTTTAATTTTTTCTAAAAATGCTTTTTGCGTGTTTATTTTATTTAAAATCGGGTTCATCTTTAAATGGCAAAGGGCAATGGCGGCGGCATCTGCCACATCGTCGGGTTGCAGGACTTCTTTTAATTTTAAAATCAGTTGCACCATCCTTTGCATTTGTTTTTTATCAGCGGCACCGTTGCCACATAAGGTGGCTTTAATACGGCTTGGCTGATAGGAAGATACTTCAATACCTTTTTGGTGTAAAGCAAGCAAGATAACGCCGCGCGCTTGTATTGTGTGGCCAACACGCGTTGCTTTTTTTAAAAAGAACATTTCTTCCATAGCGGCGCAAGTGGGCTCAAAAATATCAGCTAGGCGCAAAACTTCGCGGTAAGTTTCATCAAGGCGGGCCGCAAGGGATAAATCTTTGCTTGTATGTATAAGCCCGCAACTTTCCAAAACAGCACCGGCTGACCCGTTATCAACTAAAACGGCCCAGCCGGTCCTATCTAAACCGGGGTCTATGCCCAAGATTTTATTTTTCTTCAATTTTGGCTAAAATATCGTCGGCAATAGAGTGGTTTGCGTAAACATTTTTTGTATCGTCGTGGTCATCTAAGGCCTCAATCATACGCAACACTTTACCGGCGGTTTCTTCGTCTTTAATTTCAACTTCGTTGGAAGGAACCATACTGATTTCAGCAGATTCAAGTTTAATACCTTTTGCTTCCAAAGCGGATTTAACGGCTTCAAAATTTTCCGGTGCGGTAATAACTTCAAAGCCTTCTTCTTGGGTAATAATATCGTCTGCACCGGCTTCAAGGGCAATATTCATAAGGGTTTCTTCGTTAGTAGATTCTTTGCTTATTAAAATAACGCCTTTCTTGCTGAACATATAAGAAACGCAGCCCGTTGTGCCAATGCTGCCGCCTTTATCGGAAAAGATTTTTCTGATTTCGGCAAAAGTTCTGTTTTTGTTATCGGTTGTGCATTCAACAATAACTGCAACAGAACCCGGTCCGTAACCTTCGTATGTGATTTCTTCGTAAATTGTGCCCGGGATTTGGCCTGTACCTTTCATAATAGCGCGTTTAACATTATCAGCAGGCATATTTGCTGCTTTTGCGTCATCAACGGCTTTTCTTAAACGGGCATTGCTTGCCAAATCTCCGCCGCCGATTTTAGCGGCAATAGTAATTTCGCGGATAAGTTTAGTAAAAACTTTACCTTTTTTTGCGTCAACGAGGGCCTTTTTGTGTTTAATACCGGCCCAGTGTGAGTGTCCACCCATAGTAAAACTCCTTAATATCAAATATAAGATATTCTAGCATATTTTTTTGCTTAATATTAAATAATATAATAAAATACTTAAGTAGATTTGTTTTTGTTTGTTAAGCCCCATTAGCTCAATTGGCTAGAGTATCGGTCTTCGGAACCGAGGGTTCGGGTTCAAATCCTGAATGGGGCATTTTGATTTTGTGAAGAAAAATCTAATCTAAAGCGTAGTATTTCCAAATATTACCATATTGCCCAATAAAAGTGCCGCCCATATTTTGGCAAACATCATTTGCCGTTTGTTTGGCAGGTCTTGCGAAACAATAACTTTTACCTGTTTCGAATGTGACATTAACAGCAGTATTTTTGGTTTCACTTAAATATCTAACGTAGGAAATTGATTGGTCTGGGACCAAAAAATACATATTAAAATCCCCGTCGCTATATAACCAACCGAAATCACATTTGTGCATATATCCAGGTGTTTGTGTGTTTGGTCCACAATCGGCCGGCAGGGTAATATCAAGTTTTGTAAGATCTCTTGTAAATTTCCCGTTTGCTAAATAATATGCCTGCTGGGCCTGATAAAAACTTTGCACTAAAGAAACACCTTTATGTAAATTAGCTTTTAAAACAGCTTTTTGATATTGCGGCACGGCAATTGCTGCTAAAATACCGATGATTAAAACTACGACTAATAATTCAATTAAGGTAAATGCTTTATTTGATTTCATAAATATTTTTTCTCCTATTACTTATTAGGCTTTACAATTCCCATTTTATTTTTTTTTTTTTGAAAATCAAGTTTTGTGTTTGGCTAGCAAAATTTGTTAAAGAATTTGCTAAACTATAATATATGAAATCAATTAAAGGCGAGGGCAGCGTAAATTGCCCACATTGCGAAGAGAATTTTGACGCGGAATTTTGGACACTTATCCGTGGGGATGAAGATTTAGAGTTAAAGGATGCTCTTATCGGGGGGGAACTTAACCTTGTTTCCTGCCCAAGTTGCGGACACTTTTTTTATCACGAAAGAACTATAATTTATTTTGACCCCACTATTGAACTTTTGGCTTTTGTTTGGGGAGGCAGGGAAGAAGACTTTGAAAAACAAAAAGCCCAAATGCAAAAAGATTTTGAGTTATTAAAAAATAATTTAAGTTCTTTAAATATTAACTATCGGCCTTTTTATTTAAAAAGTCTTACCGAGTTAAAAGCAATGATAGAATATGAAGAATTTACCCGCACCCAAAGCGAAGTCGTGGCAGCTCTTGCGGCAGAAAATAATTTTAAAGTTGTTGCTTTAAAGCCAAGTGTGGCAAGAGTTTCCGGCTTTCCCTTTTATGCACCAATTGCCGGCGAGGAATATACTTTAGCCAATTTTGTAAAAGCGGCAGAAGAACTTTTAAGGCAAAACTCCGCTTTAAATATGCTTAAAACTATGCTTGACGAAGTTAAAAAAACTTCAAAACTGCCGGCAACAATAAAATAATATGGCAAGTAAAGAGATAAAAATCTTAAAAGAAATCGGCGAATTTGCCGAAACTAAAAAACTGCCTCTTTGGGCGGTTGGCGGTTTTGTGCGCGATTTTTATCTCGGTAAAAAAACTTACGATATTGATATTTGCGTTGAAGGACCGATAGAATCTTTACTTTCCTTTTGCCGTAAAAAATACGGCGCAAAAATTACCCGTTTTGAAACTTTCGGCACGGCAAGAGTTTCTTTAGAAAACGGGTTAAAACTTGATTTTGTCAGATGTAGAAAAGAAGTTTACCCAAAACCCGCAAGTTTGCCACAAGTTAAGCCTTCCAATTTAAAAGATGATTTATTTAGACGCGATTTTACCGCAAATGCCGCAGCTTTAAGTTTATTGCCTAGTGAGTTTTTTAAAGATTATGATTTGTTTGAAGCAAAAGCGGCAATAAAAAAAGGGTATATAAAAATTTTACACGATAAAAGTTTTATTGACGACCCGACAAGAATTTTCCGCGCTGTTCGCTTTGCTGCGCGCTTTAATTGGAATATTGAAAAAAGCACACTTGCCTTGCTTAAAAAAGCGGTGAAAGAAAATTATTTACTTTTGCTTTCACGCGCGCGCTTAAACCACGAACTTATTAAAATTTTAGAAGAAAAAAAACCTCTTGCCGCTTTAAAAATGCTTGAAAAATTTGATATTTTAAAATATTATTCATCATCTTTAAAAATAAATAAAAATATTGAAAAGGTTAGCGATTTATCTTCGCGTTTAACCCTGCTTGCTTTTTGCTGTAAAGATGAAAATTTGCTTAAAAATTTAACTTTACCGCGTCAAATATTTACGCAAGCACAGGAAAATTTAAAAATATTAAAAAATCAAAAAGCAGTTAATTTTGATTTATCTGCCGAGCAAATAAAACTGCTTAAACTTTGCTATCCAAAATTAAAACCTTGCGCTTTAAAAAAATGTTTTATTGATGGCGCTTGGCTAAAAGAGCAAGGTTTAAACGGCGAAAAAATCGGCCAAGTTTTAGAAATTGCCACAAAAAACCAGTTCAAAGGGTTTTATAAAAGCAAATCCCACGCCCAAAAAGAAGTCCTAAAACTAATAAAAAAATAAAAATAGGTCTAAAGTCCTATTGGTAAGTTAGGCCTTTTCTCTTGTTGCAATAATAGTTAAATATTTAATATTCTATAAGCAAATACTATATATGGGAGAATTTTTTATGTCAGCCGCAAAAAGGAAAAAATCTATAGTGAGTGTTTTTAAAAATCTTGTCAATACAAATGCAGGAAAAAACCAAAAAGATATTTTGGCCTCTGCCGTTAAAACTTTTGAAACTTTAGGCCAACCTTATTTTATTTTTGATAAAAAGGGCAATATTTATTATGCCAATCCGGCTTTAATAAATTTGCTAAATTTAGAAGAAAATCCGGAAAATATTCTTGCTTTAACTGACAAAAAAAATGCTGATGATTTTTTAAATAAAACAAATGCTGTTTTTGAAACCCAGACAAATTTAAATGATCCCATAGAATTTTCCTTTGCTAAAGAAGGTTTTGGTATGATGGCAATGGTATCTTATCTGACGGGAGATGATAATAAAAGTTATGCTTCTGCCGGCCTTATCACCAATAGCCAAGACGAAAAACTTTTAAGAAGCAAAAACCTTTTGCAAAGTATTTTAGATAATGCGCCGATGGCTATTTATACAAGAAATGCTGACGGCGGACTTACCTTTTACAATAAAAAAACTTTAGATATTTATGAAGAAGAAGCCCCAAGCCTTGTTGCCGGTAATTTACACCAAAACCAAACCGCCGAAAATGAGGCAGAATACCGCCAAAGAGAAGCAGAAATTATAAAAGAAGGTAAAGTGGTTCATTATCCGCAGGAAGAATACACAACTAAAGAAGGCAGCAAATTAATGCTTGATTTAATTAAAGTGCCTATACCTGCCACGGCTTCTAACCCGGCTTGCGTTTTGACTATTG
Source organism: Elusimicrobiaceae bacterium (assembly GCA_045612285.1). Taxonomy (GTDB): domain Bacteria; phylum Elusimicrobiota; class Elusimicrobia; order Elusimicrobiales; family Elusimicrobiaceae; genus Proelusimicrobium. The sequence goes on along the minus strand of JAZKYS010000013.1, from coordinate 20,099 downwards.
CGCAGGATATTACGGCGCGTTATATCCAAGATAATGAAACTTTAAAAACGCGCAATATTTTACAGACGATTTTTAATAATGCCCCGGTTGCTATTTATGCCCGTAATGAAAAGGGGGAAATGTTGTTTTTAAATAATAAAACTTGGGAACTTTACGGCAATGAAAAGGAAGTTAAATTGAACGAAACCCCCGAGCAACAGGAATATTATATAAAGAGGGAACAACAAGTTTTAAAAGATAAAAAAATCTTAGATTTACCCGAAGAAGAATATACCGGCAGCGACGGTGTAAAACGCTTATTTCACATAATAAAAGTGCCTGTTTACGATACAGACGGCAAACCGATGATGGTTATAACAATTTCCCAAGATGTAACCCAAACTAAAGAGAAAGAAAAAGAAGTTATAACAACAAAAAATTTCCTTCAGGAAGTTTTGGATAATTTGCCTGTTGCTATTTATGCTAAAGATCCGGAAGGCAAATATCTTATATGGAACAAAAAGTCAGAAGAAATTTTTGGTAAAAAGGCAAGCGAGATTATCGGCCATCAATATTATAATGACCAAATTACCCCTGAACAAAAAGAATTTATTTTAATGCAGGATAATAATGTCTTTGATAAAAAGACGGAAATTGATATTCCGCAAGAACTTATTTCTACGCAAGATAATGGCATAAAAGTTATGCACACAGTCAAAACGCCTTTGTTTAAAGAGGACGGCACCCCCAATTGTTTGCTTGGTGTTAGCGAAGATATAACCTCTAAAACAAAGATGGAAAGAGATGTCTATGAATCGCGCACGAAATATTCTTTACTTGTGGAAAATTCCCGCGAAGGTATTTTGATTTTTGAAAAGGGCAAAGTTTCTTTTGCCAATAAAACAATTTTAAATGCCCTTAATACAAATTTAGAAGATATTGAAGGCAAAACATTTAAAGATCTTGCCGCAAAAGAAAATGCGGATATCGCAGAAGAGTTTTACGAGAAAACAATAAACGGAACGGCAAGCGCGCCTTTTGAAGTTATAAAATTGCGTGATTTTAGAAATGACAGCGTTGTGGAGTTTGAAGTTTCCGCGGCTGATTCTAAATACCTTGGTAAAAAAATACTTATAATGTTTTTAAGAAATATTACAAAAGAGCGCAATATTAAACACACCTCTTCTTTTACAACAGATAGACTTTACCAGGTGTTTGAAAACTCTAGTATTCCGCAAGTAGTTTTACAATATAACGGTTATATTTATGATATGAACCGTGTAGCAAGAGAGCGTTTAGGTTTTACTTTACAGGAAAAACCGCTATATACAAGTTTATATCTTAAACCTGTATTGCCTTTAAAAGCGCGCCAGGCAATGAACGCGCTTGAAAGTGCCAATTTTGAGGCAGAACTTGATTTATCTAAGCAGGAAGCCCTTAAACCTTATGATAAAAAAGGTAAATTTAAATTTGAAGTCCGTATGTTGCCTATAAACCATAAAGAACTTGAAAGCGGTAAAAAAGTGGCAGATTTCCTTTTGGAACTTGATTTTAAGACTTCAAATTTATTTGACGAAAAAGATATTAATGTTTCTATGGAAACGCCTTTATCTTTCCAAGATGCTCTTATTTTAGCTAATCGTCAAGGGCTTATAATCAAAGCTAATAATCAAGCCTTACAACTTTTAAATGTTGCTTTTGAAGATATTGAAGGCAAGAATTTGGCTGATTTTGTTGTGCCAGGGGAAAAATTATTAATACAGGCAGATATTGCGGAAGTTTACTCCCAAAACTTTATTAAAAACCGCAATTATAATTTACAGATTAATGATTCTGTTTTACCTGTTGAGGCTAGTGCGGTGCTTGCCAAAAATAATAATTTCTTGCTTTCCTTAAGAAATAATACTTCCCACAAGCAGTTAATGGATAATCTGGCACAAAGAAGTTCTTATATTCAAGCGGTTCATAATGTTATTGGTTCGGCTTTGCTTGAGTGCGAAGTTAAAGAGGGAAAGTTTTTAAACTTTACAACAGCAAATGAGCAGGCTTGTAATTTAACGGGATACTCCTTACAGGAACTTATGGATAAGACCCCGGCGGATTTGCTTACGGATGATAAGAAGACAGAAGAACAAGTCCAGCAATATCTAAAAGAAGTTTTTGATTCTGTAAAGGGCGGGGCTCCTGCTAAATTTACGGCAACAATTAAAACTAAAGAGGGGCGTGCTTCTGTTGAAATGCGCGTTGCTTATTATGAACTTGCCTCTACGCAAAAAGCTATTTTCCTGATGAGAGACAACGCCAAAGAAAAAGATTTAAAAACGAAACTTACAGATACGCAGGAAGAATTAAAAGGAATAAGAAATATTCTGCCCGGGCTTTATTTGAAAGTTGATAAAAAAGGTGTTATAAGGGAATATAAGGCAGATTTATCTTGGACGATAGCCGTTTTCCCTACGGATTTTGTAGGACGCAATCCTAAAGAATTTTTAGGAGAAAATAATACAGAAACTTACCTGGAACTTTTGAAAAAAGCCAGACAAAATAATATTCCGATACAAACTAATTTTTCGCTTGAGCATACAAACGGTATAAGATTTTATGAGGCCATAATTTCACCCGTATCGGGGGAAGATAACTTCCAAATTTTAGTGAGCAGAGTTGACCATAAAAGAGGGCTTGAAAACCGTGTTAGAGATTTATATGCCTTCTCTTCCGGCGGGGAAAGCGGCTTTATGGAAAATATGGAAGAAATATTGAATTTTGGCAAAGAAATTTTTAAAGCGCAAATTGGGCTTATTTGCCATTTCAGCGGGCGCGCGCAGGAAAATCTTATTATTAATTATGCAACGCCTAACAGCGTAATAAAGAAAAATACGAAAGTTTCTGTTGATGAATGCCTGGGCCCGATAAGAGAAGGTTTTATCAGCGCGTATGAAAAACTTTCCGAAGTGAAATGCGATAAAGAGTGCTTCCATAATAAATATGATATTTCCTCTTTAATTGCCGCACCTTTGTTTATTAACGGCAAAGTTGAAGGCGCAATTTGCTTTGTTTCAAGAAACGGCGCTTTAATGACAATCGGACAAGAAGAACGCAATTTAATCAGCTTCTTGGGTGGTCTTATGGGCGTTGCTTTGGAACTTAGAAAAGCTAATAAAGCAATGGATAATACTTTTACGGCTTTACGCAAGTTGGTGGCTTCTCTTGATGTGCCTTCGTTTATTACGGATGAATATCTCTCTGTGAAAAATATCAATGATATAATGTGTAATATTTGTGGTTTATATCAATTTGATGAAATCCAAGATAAAAATATATTTAGTGAAATTGCGCTTGATATGATAAAAACTCAAAAGAATTTTGATAGTGCTTTAAAATCTTCTAAAGGCGGTTCTTTTGATATTATTTTTGATACTAAACTTGCAGATAATACGACTGAAAGTTTGCTTTGGCATGTGGTAGAATTGAAAGATGGTTCAGGCGAAGTAAAGGGCTTCTTGTTTGTTAGCGAAAGTGTTAAAGATTTGCCACGCTTTAGAAACTTAATTTACGGTCCGCAAAAACACACTTAAACGATTAAAATTAAAGTCAAACAATATAGGCCTTTAGACCTAGTAAAAAGTGGGTCTAAAGGCTCTTGTGATTTCAGACGAAAAACCTTATCATATAACTATGGGGAAACTCATATTAAAAATATCTAAAAAATTAATAGCCTTAAATCTTGCTCTGATATTATTATTTAATATCAGCGCGCAGGGTTTTGCTTCTGTATTAGATATAAGAGAAAAAATCGCTAATCAAAGAGAACTCGCAAGGCAAATAACTGCTGCTTTAGAAACAGCCAAAGCAGAAAGTTCTATCGGGGATAAAGAATATAAAAAGTGCGTTGAACAAGGGATAAACGCTTCTTGCGTGCTTTATATAAACAATTTAAAAAAACTTTTATCTGACAGCGCAAATAAAAGTGAAAATAATAACACTATTGTAGAAGATAAAAAGACTTATAAAGAATATGAAAAAGAAGTTAAAAAAGAAATAGAAAAAGAATATCAAAGAGCTTTTGAAGAAATAGAAAAGGACGCAAGAGAAGCCCTGTGGTTTAGTGATTTTAGTTGGGATACCCTTAACCATTTAAATTATTTAGAGAAGCAAAATAAAGCAAAATTAAACGAGTGGAAGGAAACAGAAGAAAAAAATATAAAAAAGAATTACGCCCAGTATGAAAAAGACTATCAGGCTTGGAGCGTAAAGGCAAAAGCCTCTTTAGAAGAACAGGGCAAAACCTATTTAAAGAATTTAGGCACAAATTTAATCAAAATATATGATTTAAATAAAGACTCTTCTTTAAGGGATGACATTATAGAAATTCTTTCCGCTCTTTTAAATAGCGAACAAAAGCCCGGCGATTTTGTAGCAGATAGAGTAAAAGCAGAAGAAATTTTATTAACAGGTTTAAAAGGTGATCCTTGCGCCTTTAACGCCGAAGAACGCAAATTAAATAAAACAGGGGAATTATTAACAAATTTAGCACTTATAAACAGGAATATGTATTCTACGGGGGCAAATCCCACAGTTTTAAGTGAAGGGGCTTGGGATATAATACCTGCAACATATAAAAACCCTCAAAAATGTCAAAATGCTTTTTATGCTTTAGAAGGTTTAAGCCATTTAAAAAGAAGCGAAAAAGGGGTTAACGCCGTCTTAGAATTTATCAAAAAAAATGAAAAAGGCCTTGCCGCAAGTGATCAATTTAATAATAGTTTGCTTAGCGCTGGCGCTGTTTTACTTAAATGGAAGGCATACTCTCAATTAAAAACCTATATCGCAGCAAAAATGAAGGAAGAAAAAAGTAATGAAAAAGAGGGCTTTGGCGGTTTTGGCGCAATACCTGAAAATGCTGCTTATAATGGCAATTATCTTGGTTATATTTCTGTATATAATCAACGAGAAGACGGGACAAACGCTTGGGAAGATTTAGCTAATTTACTTGCCCAAGAAGGCAGCGCGCAAAGTAAAGACATTTTAAAAAGTTCAATTAGCAGTTGTAAAGTAGTAAAAGAAGTTTTTGGTAAAGATAAACTTGAGTGCCAAACAATAATGCCGTTTTTATATGGCGCTTTGTTATATGCCCCGCAAGTAATGAACGAGGCAAAACCCTATCAGGAACCTATACCAAAATATAAAGAATATCTTGACGAAAACGGCAAAACAAGACAAGTAGATGCGCAAGCTATAAGACGCCGTAATGCCCATATAGAGCAAACCTTTAAAGAAAAACTGAAAACTTATGGCCAGACTTTATCAAGCGGGCTTGCGGGCTTTTTATATTATTTGAAATTTGTTGATTTACCTACCGATGTCAAAATGTTCTTGGATAACCGCCTGGCAAAAGTTTATAAAAATATTAATGCGTATGATAAAAATAGCGAAAGATACCATAAATTAGAAAGAAAGCGGGCCGTTGTTTCAATACTTAAATATTACGGAACTTTATTGGATATTTGGTGTTTTGTATCAATGGCGGGACTTGGGGTAAAAGCCCTTGCCGGAACAAGAGCTTTAATTAAAGCAAACAGAATATTAAAAGGAACCCAAGCTTTAAGCGTAGCACAAAGAGCAAATATTTTACGCCAAGTTGCCTTTATAAAAGAAGGCGCAAAATTAAGAAGATTTGGCAGGAATTTTACCGCCGGAATAGTAAACAGCGCAAATATTGGCAGAAAGATAAATGCCAGCGCCTATTTAGCCGAAAAGAACGGTATGAAACCGCTAAACTATATGCTTCATAATATAGCCTATAAGCGGGGCAAGAATATAGTTTTAAGAAATAATATTTTAAGAGTGGAAGGAAGCACAAATTTCTTTAACAGCAGCCATTATATACCTGAAATACACGGGGATATTTTTAGAATAAACAGAGATTTAAGAAGAGCAGCTAAAATAGGCATAAGCGAACTTGGAGAGGGCGGACAAGTAGTAAGTTATATAGATAAAGCCAAATTAAATATTTTTAGAGATTATACAAATGATTATTTAAGAGGGCAGGAAGCCGTAAACGCAACAAATGGGGCAGAAAGGGCAACCTCTGGTTTAATGAGCGGGGAAACAACCCTACTACCTAGGGAATATTTATACAGCAGGAAGTTTAAAAACATATTACCGTTTGCGCAAAATAGCCAATTTAGCCGAACCTTTAATATCGGTGATAAAATCTACGAAGGATTAAGAAGAGAAGGGCTTTTTGTAATTAATAAAGAAACGGGGGAAGTGTTTAATGATTTCAGATTTAATTTTGAGGGATATTTAAACAAACATAATTTACTTATCGGCAGAGAACTTGGTATAAGAACGCCAAAACCGCAAGTGATAAATCCTTTTGGGCAAGGGTCGGCATATACTAATTTAAGTGATATTCTATTCTTGAAACCTTTTAATTTAATAGCGCCTATAAATAATTCAAGCAGTATAATAAATCCTTTAAAGATGCTGGCGTCTTCTTCTCTTGTTATGCCTAAATTACCAAAATTATCTGCGTATTTTGGTAAAACTTTACTTGATTATACAATTCTTAACCTGGCTTTTAAAAATTTAAGAAAGCCCGCAGTATTTACAACAAAAAATATACCTTTAGGAAGTAAGGATAAGATTTTTGTTCCCGGGGAAGATTTCCCGAAAATAACAGCAGAACCTAATTATAGTGAGTTTGATAATAATGAAATGCAACCTGTAATTATGGCGATAAATTTAAATATTCTTCTTGAACAACTTAGTGATTATGCTAAAGTAAATACTTTATCCGAACAAGAAATTATACTTTACAATAACATTGCCAATAATATCTATAAGGTATTAGATAATTTGCCGGAGGCTCACAGCAGATATATGGCTGCTTTGGAAGAAACAGATTTCTTTACCGATAATATCCCTTTAATAACTTTTGAAGGCTCCAATGTTCAAACTATAAGACCTGAAAGTATAAAAGGCGATGTTCTTGTTTATTCTTTAGCCGGGAAAAAAGATTATAAAAAGTTTATTGCCGATAAAATAAAACATCTCTCTTCCTTCAATAAAGAATATACTATTTATCTTTCAATGCACGGTGATAAAAAAGGTATGTTGGGTATTTCCCAAGATACTCAAACCTCTTTAGATGAAATTTTAAATATAATATCGGAAAATAAAGGCGAGGAAACTATAAATATTATCACTTCCGTTTGTCATAGCGGGGCGGCCTTAAAAGATACTAATTTAGTAAGAAAAGGAATAAATATTCTGCTTTTAAGCGGACGAAATGACCTTTGTTATACAAGTGATATGCAATTTGTAAATATAAATGATTTGCGCTCTTCTTATATAGAGGCCATAAAGAATAGATATTATGGTTCTTATTTAATATATGACGGGAAAGTTTTTAATGCTTTGGCTGACGGCGGTTCTTATTTGGAAAAGGGAGATAAAAAACAAGAAGAATTAAAGTTGCTTAGACAAATGTATTTTAAAGAAGATATTTTTGGCGATAGTGTTTATCAACTTTTAGTTAATTTCCCCAATCATTTTAGAACGCCCTATTTGCCTTTTATTAAGTTATACTACTTAAATATTATGCCAAGTGTTTTTAATCCGATACGCAATGCTTACGAGGCTTTGGATGATTTTCTACACATTTTGGACCCCCTAAAACACCAATGGGAATATGTTATAAACAGTTATGATAAAGCAGGCGCCTTACAAAAACAAGAGACAATCGTTATTGAAGAATCTAATACGGAAATTAATAAATTTTTAACCAATGTCGCAAGGAAGGAATTTGAAAGAGTTTTTTCTGATTGGAATTATATAGAAAATACCAATCCTTTCATAAGGAGTTTCCCTTTATATCCGCATACGGAAGATGAGTTCTTACATATAGGTGATTTGCCTTTAATAAAAACGCCAAAAACTTTAACAAAATTTTTTAAGGAATATACTTTGGAGGAAAAACTTGCCTCTATACTTGCCAAGACTTGTTTTACCGGAGAAAATCAAAAATATAACCCCAAAGTTTTTGAAAAAGTTAAAGCTCTTGTGGAAAGCGGTGTAGAACCGAAATATATTGAATCTATGCTTATTGCTCTATCTGATAATAGAGGGGAGTTTTCTTTAGATCTTTATGAAAAAGCAATGGCCTTACATAATAAGCATAATATTTCTTTACCTTTAAGTGCTTATTTTGTAAATATTGGGCTTTCTAGAGAGGGGTATAAAGCAACTATTTATGAGGCTTTAGATAAATTGTTGGAAAACGATTTTGATTTTGCTAATACTAAAAAATCTTGGGATTTTTTAATGAGTGATGAAAAAAATAAAGATTTATTAATGGCTTTTAAACCAAACGAACTAGATGTGTTGGCTGAATTTGCTAAAGGCGGAAGAGATTTTGATATAGATGCCTGGAGTAATTTAATTTATATTGCCAAACAAACAGAAAATGAATTTTCTTCTTTTCATAATGCTATGCAATATTATATGGGTAAAAATGCAATATGGCAGCAAATTCCCGAGATAATAGGTATAGAAAATGTGGCAGAAGTACTTAAAACAAATTATAACCGTTATAGTAATATTTTTATGAACTTACCGGAATCAATCGGTGAAGAAAATCTGCCTTTATTAAAAGAGAAACTTGCAAATATACCTTTAGAAAAACAATTAGAAATTATGAACACTCTTGCTGCTTTGATTAATTTAACAGAAAGAATTGTGAGTCCAGCAGAAAAAATAGAATTGATAGAAAATATTTCTAATCCTTTGGCTTTTAAAAAACAGCTAAATCAAATCATTTTTAAAAAATTTAAATGGGAATATACAGATGAATTAGGAGAAATATTTGATTTCTCATCTAGTCCCTATCTTATGCAAATTTTAAATGCTACGTATAAGTTTTATGGCAATTTAGAATTACTTTATCAAGTTATAAGCGATAATCCAGGTAAAGCAGTAAGTCAAATTCTTGATGAACTACCGGAAAATCAGGCTTTTGCTAAAATGTGTGCTGAACGCGGAATTGATTATCAAGCCTGGCGCAGTTATGACCCTAAAGATTTTATTACAAGAAAAGTGCCGATTAACGGGGGGAAAAAACCTATAACTAAGATGCCTATTACTGTTCGTAAAGTTAATATGGATGATATACCAAAAGCTTTAATTACCGGCAATGAATCTTCTTCTTGCAGAGCTGTGGGTATAGGAATTTGCGGGCATGCTTCACCTAATTTGATAAGAAATAAAATGGTTCAACAGATTGAAATTGTTGCAAATGGCAAGGCCGTAGGGAATGCTTTGCTTTATCTTGCAGAAGTTGACGGACAAACTTCTATAGTAGTTGGCTCTTTTGTAAAAAAAGAGCAATATTGCTCTTATGAATTAACAACACTTATGCTTGATTATGTTAGACATATAAGAGACACTATTACAAATAAAAAAATTCCTATTTATTACAGTAGTTTTTTGGTAATAAATGAACATTGTAAATTTCCGCTTATAGAACATGAAGTTAGGTTAATCGGTGATGGCTATAATGAAATATTTAATAGTTTTACCCATAGATTTGTTATGCCTTATGCTCAGCGAATATATAATGTGAAATTATATACTGTTGAGGCTCCTAGACCTTTGAAAAAAGGGGAACTTTCTAAAGAAGATATTTTAGCTGTGTATGCCAGAAAAAATATTTCCGCCGAAGAGGCCCATAAATATCTTTTAGAAATTTGTTTTGAAGGCGAACATAAAATTTTTAATTCAGATGTTTTGGAAGCGGAAAAAGATTTGCTTGATATGGAAATAGAACCGCGTTTTGTAAAAGCAATAATGGATAATTTATCTGTAAAGGGCTATTTTTCTAAAGAATTATATGATAAAACTTTAGAACTTGCCGAAAAATACGGCACGGATATACTTACGGCTTCTGATTTAATAAAATCTTGTGTTGAAAAAGATGTTTTTAATCCTAAAATTTATGAAAAACTTGTTTGGTTATTAAATGATAAGCATAGTTTTTCAAATATAAGTTTCTTGGAAAGTTGTAAAGTTAACGGAATTTTTAAAGAAGATTTATTTAATAAGGGCTTGGAAGTAAGCCAAAAATTTGGCAGTTATACCCCGCAGATAATGGCTGATTTGATAGACAAACAAGGCAATTTTAAAGAGGAATATTTTAAAGGCCTTAGCGAAATATTAGATAAAACAGAAAAAACTTTTTTTACAATTTTTGATGCCAAAAAAGAATATGTCTTTGCTTCAAAAGCTATTCAAAATGCTTTTGATTTAATCGGAATAGATACAACGGTAAAATATATAACCTCAAACAAAAACCGCTATTTAAATGTTTTTAAGGATCTTTTTGACCGTGTTGACAGCGATAATATGGCCCTTTTGAAGGAAAAACTTGCCCCTTTACCAACGGAGAAAAAATTGGAAGTTATAACTTTACTTGCGGCAAGCGTAAATAGGAAATCTAGCGTCTTAAATAAACAGGGTATAAGAAAATTAATTGAAACAATTTCAGACCCCCAAAAATTTAAAGAAGAAATAAATCGCCTTGCTTTTAAACAACTGGGCTTGGAATATTCTGAGGAAATGGCAAAAATATTTGATTTTGCTTCCAATAAATATTTAGCGCGTATTTTAGGCGGAAGCAGCATTTTTGACAGAAGGCTTCTTTCTTTATATGAGGCTTTAAAAACCAATATTGATAAACCGATACACGAAAATTTTGACCTTATGGAAAATAATAAATCGTTTGCCAAATTATGTGCTGAACGCGGAATTGATTATCAAGCTTGGCGCAACTATGACCCAAATGATTTTATTAAAAGAAAAGTTTTGTTTTATGAAGATGAATTACATGCTTTAGCCCAAAAAATGATGGCACTTGATTCTCAATATGATATCTCAGCTATTAACGAAGCTAGGGCTCTTGCAGTAAATAAAAGAGAAGAAGTTATTATTCGCAAAGTTGATATGGATAATGTAATGAAGGCACTTACCAGCGGTAATGAATCAAGTGCTTGCAGGGCTGTTGGAAGAGGCCAGTGTAAAGATGCTGCACCCGGGTTAGTTAAAAATAAAATGGTTCAGCAGGTAGAAATTTTACATAATGGTAAAGTTATTAGTAATGCTTTAATTTACTTGGCCGAAGTTGAAGATGAACTTGCTATTGTAATTGGCTCAGTAATAAAGAAAAATTCTATTTATGCTTCTAAGGAATTGCACGAACTTGTGGTTGATTATGTGCGCAAAATACGCCAGGATATTGGCAGGCCAGATATTCCTATTTATATGAGTTCTTATCTAAAAATCCCAAATCACTATCCGCAGGAGTGGCTTAAAACAAAAATTCTTGGCACAGGAAACGATAAAATATTTAATAGTCTTACTCATGAATTTATAACTCCAGAGAAAGCTCCGCACGATAAGGTGTTATTATATAAAGTAGATGAAGGAATAAAGAATGAAAACACTATTATTCCACTTGCTAAAGAGCAAAACAATAATATTTTTAACTTTAAAGAACCATTAATTAAAGCTCTTAAAATTAAACAAGAAAACTTTTTAAAATTACCGGTTTTTAAAGTAAGAGCCGCTAATTTAATCGGGACAGGGTTTTATATTACATATCGCAATTTTCCTTTCATTTTAACGGCGAAACATACTTTAGAACATTCTACAAGCAATTATGCGGAAATTTTTAATGATGAAGGGTTTAGTGCTAAGGCCGAAATTTTAGCTCTTAGCAAAGATAGTGATTTAGCTGTCTTAACATTTCCTAAAGGTCTTTTAGATTATTTACCTCCTTATACATTAGCTTTAAAAGCACCTAAAGTCGGGGATAAAGTTGTTGCTGTAGGCTATCCTGATGCTAGGGAAATAAGAAAAGAAGAACTTACTATTTTAGATACTTATCATAAAGTTAACAATCATGTTTTATATGCTCACGATAATGGAAATATGGTTAATGGTTCTAGCGGAAGTCCGCTTAGTGAAACTTCAGATATTAACAAATTATTGGGTGTTGTTGTGCAAAATTATGGTCATAACAGCAAAGCCCTAAGTGTGCCTTTGCCACAAATAAGAACTTTTCTTGGCGAAATTATTAAAAAAATTCTTTTTACGCCGGAATTAAGTTCCAAATTTTTGCCAATATATCCCGCTTTTGCCAAGAACTACGAAAATGTTTTAAATAAATTTATTTATACCGGCGCAAAAGAAAAACCGTTGCACGATAATGTTTCTTTATATGAAAATGGCGAAGGAATAAAAGCGCAAAGTGATTTTGTTAATACGGCTTATTCCGGGGGAAATAATTTTGCTTCTAATAATTCTATATTACCCGTAAAATTTAATTTCTTAGATAAATTAAAATTTTTGACTAGCCCTGTTTTTAAAATTAAAATTTTTAGAAATGGCCAGCAAAAAAGAGGCACAGGCTTTTATATAAAATACCGCAATTTTCCTTTTATTCTAACAGTTGGACATTTGTTTAAAGATGCTGAGTTAACTAATATAAGAGTTTATAATAATTTAGGTTTTAGCGAAAAGGCGGAATTATTAAATATCAGCGATAAATCTGATTTGGCAATTTTAACACTACCGCAAGGCGCTTTAGACCGCTTTAATCCGTGGACTTTGGCCCTTAAAGAGCCACGCGTAGGTGATGATTTGCTTGCTATCGGTTATCCTAAGGCAAAAGTTAAAAAAACAACAAAAGTGGAATTGTTAAGCAGAGATATGTATTTGCCAAGTATGAATAGAAACGGAACTATTTTCTACCAACATGAAGCAGGCAAATTATATCCCGGAACAAGCGGCAGCCCGCTTAGCAATATAATAGCACCAAAAGAACTTGTTGGGGTTAGTAGTGCTGTTAATTTAAGAGATTCGCAAGCAATAAGCGTGCCACTCCCGCAAATTAGAACTTTTCTTGGCGAAACTATTAGAAAAATTCTTTTTACGCCTAATTTAAGTTCCAAATTTTTGCCAATATATCCCGCTTTTGCCAAAAATTATGAAAATGTTTTAAATAAATTTATTTATCCTAGTGAACTTGCAAAAAAACCTTCTGGAAAGGTCAAAGGAACTTTAACTAAAAAAGAACAAAGTATACGATTAAAGAGAAGGATTCCTGAATATTTTTTAACAAGTCCGGGGTATTTTAGAGGGATGGAGCTTAATTCTTTAGAAGAATTAGAAACAATTTTAAAAGAAGGTCTGCCTGTATCTAAAACAAGTTTTGATGGCATTTATTTTACTCCTGATATAGGATTAGCTTTTATTTATGCTGATAATAATGGTGTTAAAGAGAGAATTTCTGTTTTATTAAAGAATATCAATTATAAGGAACTTACTCCTATTAATCCACCGGCGGAATATGCTTCCACAAGGGATGTTTTACCTGAAGAAATAGGTGATGTTATAGTTTGGACTACTATTGACGGCAAAGAAGGTTGGTATAAGGCAACTTTAGATGAAGATAAAAAACTTGTATTACTTCGTAAGAATTCTGATTTAATGAAAAAGAGCATCCCTAAATTCTTTATATCAAATCCTGGATATTTTAGAGGAATGACTCTTAATTCTTTATCAGAAGTAGAAACAATTTTAAGGCAAGGTTTGCCTATTTCTAAAACATCTTATGACTCAATTTATTTTACACCTGAGTTGGAAACGGCTTTTATCTATGCTGATAATTATGGCTACAATAATAAAATACCTGTTTTGTTGAAAAATGTTAATTATAAGGATCTTACACCTAGAGGACCAAAAATAAAGACTGAATATTTATCCACAAGGGATGTTTTACCTAAAGAAATAGGTGATGTTATAGTTTGGACTACTATTGACGGCAAAGAAGGTTGGTATAAGGCAATTTTAGATGAAAAGAATAAACTTACTTTAGTTTATGGTGATGAAGTCCAGCCCCAAATTCCGACACAAGAACAGCAAGTAGAAACTTCTTGGTTGGCTAAATTAAAAACAAAAATAGCAGCAAAAAGAACTGCCGCCTATAATAAAAATCCAAAAAATAAAGCGGAATTTTATCTAAAAGAAGCCAAGGCGGCCTACGAAAAAGAAAACCTTGATTTAGCGGAAGATTATTATAAGCTGGCTATAGCTCAAGATCCTAATAATGCCAAATATTATCATGAACTAGGCAGATTTTATGATGATGTCTATATTGATAAGTATTATCAAAATTTAGCATTAGAAAACTATAATAAAGCAATATCCCTAGACCCTAAAAATGGTGAATATTATTATTCAAGGGCTCTTCTTAAACAATATTTATTAAAAGATACTCCCGGTGCTATAGAGGATTTGGCTATGAGTATGAAATATGGCAAAAAAGGATGGTTTACCGAAAGTTTATTTAAAGAATGGACCGAAGATTATATAAAGAGTCAAAAATCTTCCCAAAGCCAGACTTTAAAACCTAATTTTGAGCCAACAGCAATGGAAACAGATTATATTCCGACATCTTATACCGGCGCAAATACTGAAAAGCCTTTAAATCTTAAAACGGACATAAAAAATGGGGGGAACTCTCTAATCGCTAATGAAGATATACTATATGAACTTAGCTATGAAGATTATAAAGGCACACCAACACTTCCGGATATAGAAAGGCGTATAGGTTCTCGCTTATATCGGACGGCTGCGAAGTATAAATTGAAATTAAATGAAAGTGATGTTATCTGGATAGAAAATAATATATCAAAAAATTCCAAACACAGAGATTTATTTTGGCTGATTGATAGCACGGAACCGAAAAACAGAAACATAGAAACTTTAAATTATATTGCTACATTTTTTAACCAGTTTATAGATATGCCTGATATTCCGCGAAATGTAAATAAAGTCTTAATAGCACTTTCAGGAGAATATTGGGCCTGGTATAAAAAATGGGTAAAAGATTTTGGAAGTCGCAATTTCCTTATTGAACGCTGGTTAGAAAAGGCCTATACGGATAAAGGTATAGTGCCGGATAATCCCGAATTTTAAAAAGATAAAAAAAGAATAATTCCTTTTTCTCTTATCAAATCTCTCTAATATTGCTATAATTAAAGTGTGCTAGAGGTTAATAATTTAAAAGTATCTTTTAAAATAGAGGCAAGAGATATTGCCGTCTTAAAAAACCTTTCCTATACCTTAGAAAAGGGCGATGTTTTGGCGCTTGTCGGCGAATCGGGCAGCGGCAAATCAGTCCACGCACTTGCGCTTTGCTCTTTACTTGCGGATAATGCTAAAGTAGAAGGCTCCGTTAAACTTGAAGGCAAAGAATTATTAAAATTATCTCCTAAAGAAATGCGCAAAGTTTTGGGTAAAAAAATTGCTATGGTTTTCCAAGACCCTATGAGTTCTTTAAACCCCGTTTTAACTATTCAAAGCCATTTTGTGGAAACTCTTAAAACCCATTTTAAAATCACCAAAAAAACAGCCTTACAAAGAGCAAAAGAGGCCCTTAAATCAGTAGAAATTGACGAAAGTTGTTTAAAAAAATATCCGCATCAACTTTCCGGCGGTATGCGCCAGCGTGTTATGATAGCGCTTGCCCTTTGCCTAAAACCGCAAATTTTAATTGCCGACGAGCCGACAACCGCGCTTGATGTGAGCGTGCAAAAACAAATTTTAGATTTAATAAAAAACTTACAGAAAGAAACAAACACCGCTGTTCTTTTTATTACCCATAATTTAGCCATAGTTCAAGATTTGGCAAAACGCGTTTTGGTGCTTTATGCGGGCGAAAAAATGGAAGAAGCACCAAAAGAAGAATTTTTTAAAAATCCAAAACATCCTTATAGCAAAGCTCTTTTAAATTGTTTAATTTCTATTGACGAAAAACCTAAAAAATTAAATGCTATTGAAGGCAATCCGCCACAAAGCGGGCAAGTTTTTACAGGATGCCCTTTTGAGCCGCGCTGCCCAAATAAAAAAGCAATTTGCGCGACTAAAAAACCTGTTTTAAAAGAAATCAGTCCAAAACACTTTGTTGCCTGCCATCTTTACAAGGAGGCAGAAAAATGAAGGAACTTGTCCGTATAGAAAATCTTTGTAAAACCTACAAACCTGCTTCTTTATTTGGCGGGGAAAATAAAGAAGTTTTAAAAAATATAAATTTAACTATTTACGAGGGCCAAAACCTTGGCTTGCTTGGCCCAAGCGGTTGCGGAAAGACTACTCTTGCCAAAATTATTTTAGGGCTTGAAAAAGAAACCAGCGGCAAAATTTTTATTTTAGGTAAAGATATTTCCACCTTAAACAAAAAAGAGTTTAAAAAAGTTCGCTCGCAAGTGCAAGTGGTTTTCCAAGACCCTTATAGCTCGCTAGACCCAAGAATGACAATAGAGCAAAGTTTAAAAGAACCTTTTATTATTCACGATATTAAAGTGCAGGAAAAAGATTTAAAAAAACTTGTCAGCTCGGTCGGCATAAGTTATAACGATATTAAAAAATACCCGCACGAGTTTTCAGGCGGGCAAAGACAAAGAATTTGTATCGCCCGCGCTCTTGCTTTAAAACCGAAATTAATTGTTTTAGATGAGCCTGTTTCTTCTTTGGATGTTTCCGTTCAGGCGCAGATTTTAAATTTACTTTTAGAAGTAAAAAAAGAATATAATTTAACCCTTTTGCTTATCTCGCACGATTTTGCCGTATGTAATTTTATTTGCGATAATATTGCTATAATGAGTAGAGGGGGTATTGAAGAATTTGGGGAAGTCAGCACAATCTTAAAAAATCCACAAGGGGAGCAAACAAAAAAGTTACTTGCTTGTTTGCCTAAATTACAGAAGGAGAAAGTATGAAAGTAAATCATCAAAGAATGTTAAAAAATTTTTTGGAAATAACAAAAATTTATGCGCCTTCAGGCGAAGAAAAGGGTATGCTTGATTATGCCAAAAAGGAATTAACAAAACTTGGCTGTAAAGTTTATATTGATAAAGCAGGCAAAACCTTCGGCTCTACCGCGCAAGGCAATTTAACTGCCAGTTTTAAAGGCAATATCAAATCTGCTCCGTTTATTTTAGGCGGGCATTTAGATACTGTCAGACCTTGTAAAAATATTAAACCTATTATTAAAAACGGCAAAGTTATTACCGACGGAAAAACAATTTTAGGTGCTGATGATAGAGCAGGCCTTGCCATTATTTTTGAAATTATAAGAACACTTAAAGAAAATAAAGTTAAACATCCGCCTGTAGATATTATTATGACCCTTTGCGAAGAAGGGGGCATGTTTGGCGCAAAAGCTCTTGATACAAAAATAATCAAAGGTAAAGAAGGGATGCTTCTTGATAGCGAGAGTAATGAAGAACTTGTTGTAAACGCGCCAAAAGCAATCACTTTTAATGTGGTAATTAAAGGCGTTGCTTCCCACGCGGGTATTGCGCCGGAAAAGGGTATTAGTGCTATACAGGTTGCCTCAAAAGCAATTTCTATGATGCGTCTTGGCCGTATTGACCCGATGACAATTTCTAATATCGGTATAGTTAACGGCGGGCAAAGCACCAATGTTGTTATGCCGGAATTAACTATTCAGGGCGAAGCCAGAAGCCGCACCAAAGGCCACCTTGAAAAAGAACTTAAACATATTGAAGATTGCTTTAAAAAAGCAGCAAAAGCTTTTGTCAAAAAAGTTGACGGCAAAACAATTAAGCCGGAAATTATTTGGAAAACCGAGTTAAAATATCCGCTTTTAAATATTGAGCCAAAATCTGCCTTAATCAGTCATATTAAAAAATGCGGTAAGAAATTTGGACTTAATATTCAAACTGCCAGCAGCGGTGGCGGTTTTGATGCCAATGTCTTAGCCGGCAAGGGTCTTTCTATGCCGATTATCGGCGTTGGTTATGCTGATGAGCATACAACAAAGGAATCGCTTGATATAGAAAAATTCTTTCAAACAGCTGACCTTGTTTTAGATATTGTTTTAAACTACAAAAAATAAGACTTAAATATTAAGAATATTATGGGCCTTTAGACCTAGAGAAAAATAGGTCTAAAGGCTCTTGTGATTTCAGACGAAAAACTCTATCATATAAATATGGGGAAATTCATATTAAAAATAGCTAAAAAAATAATAGCCTTAAACCTTGCGCTGATATTGTTATTTAATATCAGTGAGCAGTCTTTTGCTGCTTTTGTTTTACCTCAAAATGAAATTCTTTCACAAGAAATAAAAGCCGTTTTAGAAGAAGCCCTTTCTTTACAAGAAAACAACAATTATAAAAATTGCGTAGATAATAATTCCCAAACAGCTTGTCAAAATTATTTAGCAGAGATAAAAACTCAATTTACCCAAAGCACAAAAAATGCCGAGGAAAATAAAAATATTTTTGAAAATAAAAAAACTTATAAAGAATACGAAAGAGAATATAAACAAGCAATAGAACAGGAATATAAAAGAGCCGAAGAAGATATTAACAAAGAAATAAGAGAAGCACTGTGGTTTAGTGATTTTAGTTGGGATACTTTAAACCATTTAAATTACTTGGAAAAACAAAGCAAAGAAGAGTTAAATGCCTGGAAGCAAAAGGAAGAAAAAAATATAAAAACCAGCTACGCCCAATATGAAAAAGAATATAAAACCTGGCAAGCAAAAGAAGCAAAATTACAGGAAGAAGCAGGCAAAAAGTATTTAAAAGCTGAATCAAAAAAGATAATAGCGGCTTATAAAGCAACAGATAGCAAAGCAGCCAAAAGAGCTGCGCGCGAGTTGCTGGTGATATTGCTTAACAGCGAAAGTAAACCCGGGGAAATTGTTGAAGATAGAGCGGCCGTAGAGCAAATTTTACTTGAGGCTTTAGATAATAACCCTTGTGCTTATACAAGAGGCAGTAAGACTTTGACCCAAGCCGGGGCAGATAAATATATCGGTTATGATAAACCGGGGGTATATCCCACTCTTACAAGAGATGATTGGAATATTATAGAAGCAGGTTATAAAGACCCCGATGCTTGCCAAAATGCTTTTATATCTATTGAAGGATTAAACTATTTACAGGCTACAAGCCAAGCGATATCAAAAGTAGAAAAATTTATAGAAGAAAACGAGGAAGGCTTAGCTGCGGGGGATTCTTTAATAAGCGCCGGCGGGTTATTACTAAAATGGAAAGCCTATAAAAATTTAAAAAAATACATAAAGAAACAATTTGCTAAGGAAAATATAAACGGCCCTAAAAAAATGGGCGGTTTTGGTGATATATCAGAAGCCGTAGCCTATAATGGCAATTATCTTGGTGAAGTATCCGTTTGGACCCAAAGAGCAGACGGCTCAAATGCTTGGGAAGATTTAGCCGATTTACTGGCCGAAGAAGGCAGCGCGCAAAGTAAAGACATTTTAAAAAGTTCAATTAGCAGTTGTAAAGTAGTAAAAGAAGTTTTTGGCAAAGATAAACTTGAGTGCCAAACAATAATGCCGTTTTTATACGGGGCCGTATTACACGCACCTAAAGTAATAGACAGCGCAAAACCCTATCAGGAACCTATACCGCAATATAAAGAATATCTTGACGAAAACGGCAAAACAAGACAAGTAGATATTGCCGCAATAAAAAACCGCAATAGCACGATAGAAAAAGATTTCCGCGAAAAAATGAAAACTTATGGCCCAACCTTATCAAGCGGGCTGGCAGGCTTTTTATATGCAATTAAATTCAGCGATATGCCCGTAGATAGCAAAATGGTGCTGGATAATAAACTTGCTAAAGTATATGCCAATGTAAAAAGTTATAGCAAAGGAAGTTCAAGATATAATAAATTAAAAGCAGGCAGAGCGGTAGTATCAATATTTAAATTTGTCGGTATAGTGTTTGATGTTTGGTGCTTTGTTTCTTTAGCAGGGGCAGCAGCTAAGGGCACGGTCGGCGCAAGAGCCTTAATAAAAGCAAAGAATTTATTAAAAGGTAAAAGTGCCTTAAGTGTAGCACAAAGAGCAAATATTTTGCGCCAAGTTGCTTTTATAAGAGAAGGCGCAAAATTAAGAAGATTTGGCAGGAATTTTACCGCCGGAATAGTAAACAGCGCAAATATTGGCAGAAAGATAAATGCCAGCGCCTATTTAGCCGAAAAGAACGGTATGAAAC
>JAZKYS010000012.1:0-36414 GCA_045612285.1 Elusimicrobiaceae bacterium | reverse complement strand
TGATTTTGACGCAAAATATAACTAATTAGTCATAATATAAGAGAAGTGTAAAGGACCTTTGATGAAAATTAGGGGTCCTTTTTTATTGTTTTTACTGGGTAAAAGTCAGAAGAAATTTCTAGGAAGAAGTGGCAAAAAAGCTTGCTTATTTTTTTTTTTTTTGATAAACTGACTTTATGAAATAAAGTCATACTGAGGTGTTTTTGCTCAGTATCTCTTCCTGTTTTTTTAAAATAAAAACGGTAGAGATTCCGGACAAAGACCTTCCGGAATGACGGGTAAACAAAAGAAAAATGAGGAAAGTTTATGAAAAACAAAGCCTTTACGCTTATAGAGTTATTAGTTGTTGTTTTAATTATTGGCATTTTAGCTGCTATTGCCGTGCCACAATATCAAAAAGCAGTTAAAAAAAGCAGGCTTAGCCAGGCTTTTATATTGCTTAAGGCTATTGACGATGCTCAAAAGGTGTATTTTTTAGCCAACGGAGAATATAGCACGAAATTTGCAGATTTAGATATTTCTATATCAGAGATAGTGCCTAACGGAAATTATGATCAAATCGTGCAAGATAAATTTACAATAACGCAATATATTGATAATGGTAAAGCTCATAGTTCTTATCTATCTTTTTACGGTCCTGAATTACCTACAATGGAAAAATACTATAATATGAAAAGTATTTTATGTTGGCATAGGGGAGATGCTAAACAAAAGGAATTCTGTGCTTCTTTAAGTAATAACGTGTACTGTGGGGTTAACAATTGTGAACTTTTATAATAATTAATTTTAAAAACCCATAAAAAAACAAACAACCCCTGTTCTAAGAAGAGCAGGGGTTGCTGTTATAAAACTTATTTCTTATTTTACCCAAGCAAAAAACGCAAAAGTTTTAAAAAAGTTTCTTTATAAGGCGCGTAGCGAACGGGAAAATCTATCCAATTCTTTTTATCTACAATACTTTTTGTGTGGCAGAAAGTTCTAAAGCCTTGCGCTCCGTGGTAAGAACCCATACCGCTCTGCCCAACGCCGCCAAAAGGCATTTGCGTTGTAGCAAGGTGGATAATGGTATCATTTATACACCCGCCGCCATATTGTAAGCGCGAAGTAATTTCCTTTATATTTTGCTTATTTTGCGAAAACAAATATAAAGCCAAAGGTTTTGCCTTTTGGTTTAAAATATCAATAATTTCCTTAATATTATCAAAAGTCAAAATCGGCAAAATAGAGCCAAAAATTTCTTCCTCCATAATTTTATCTTGCCAGGTTATATTTGCCATAATTGTCGGCTCAATTTGCAAAGTTTCTTTATTATAATTTCCGCCGATAATAACTTTTTCTTTTTCTATTAAACCGAGCAATCTTTCAAATTGTTTTTGGTTTATAATTTTGCCGTAATTTTTATTTTCAAGCGGTTTTTTAGAATATTGTTTTTTTATTTGCGCGCAAAGTTCGCGCTGTAAATCTTTCAAAATACTTTTGTGGCACAAAATATAATCAGGCGCCACGCAAGTTTGCCCGCAGTTTAAGAATTTGCCAAATACGATTCTTTTAGCCGCAAGTTTGATATTTGCGCTTTTATCAACTATGCAAGGGCTCTTGCCGCCAAGTTCCAAAACAACAGGCGTTAAGTGCTCGGCTGCGCTTCTTAAAACTTCTTTGCCGACGGGCGCACTGCCTGTAAAGAAAATAAAATCAAATTTTTGTTTTATTAAATCTCTTGCTTTGTCTATATCTTTATCAACCAAAAAAACATAATCTTCTTTAAAGCAGGCTTTGATAATTTTACTCATAACTTGCGTTGTCGCGGGCGAGTTTTTGCTTGGTTTTATCATAGCGGTATTGCCGGCAGCAAGAGAGTCCACCAAAGGTCCCATAGTTAGCAAAAAAGGATAATTCCACGGGCTTATAATCAAAGTATTTCCGTAAGGTGTCGGCTTTGTATAACTTCTTGAAGCAAAATTAACCAGCGGTGTTTTTACATTTTTCTCGGCGGAAAGTTGTTTTGTGTTTTTTATCATAAAAGATATTTCTTCTAAAACAAGGCCGATTTCGCACATAAAACTTTCAAAAGGGCTTTTGCCTAAATCTTGCTTTAAAGCGGCGCAAATTTCCTTCTCAAAGGCTTTAATAATATCCTTTAAAAGTTTTAATTTTTCCAGGCGCAAATTTACATCTAAAGTTGCCCCTGTTTGAAAGTATTTTCTTTGGCTTTCCAAAATTTTATTTAGTTCCATTTTTATTACCTCTCACTTTATAATAGAACGCGCTTAACTGTTTTGCGTTCATAAGTTTTGGCACAGGGTATAAGGGGTTTGCTTCTTTTGCGGCATATTTTGCCATTTGTGGGATATCCTTCTCCTCAATAATATCAAAATTTGTGGGGATATTCATTTTTTTATTTAAATCTTTAATTGCGGCAATAAATTTTTCAGCCGCTACTTTGCTTGATTCTTCTTTTGTGCTAATTCCGGCGCAAATTGCAAGCTGGTGAAGTTTTTTATAAATACTTTTGCCATAACCTTCTAAAACATAAGGCATTAAAACGGCATTTGCAAGCCCGTGCGGTATATTATATTGCCCGCCGAGTGAGTGCGCAATAGCGTGAATATAGCCAACATAAGATTTAGAAAACGCAATCCCTGCTTTATAAGCAGCAAGCAGCATATTTGCGCGCGCATTGATGTTTAGGCCGTCGCTGTAAGCAGTTAAAATATTGTCAAAAACAAGTTTTGTTGCTTCTTTGGCAAGAGCGCGTGTTTCTTTTGTGGTGGAGCGGCCTATATAGGCTTCTACGGCGTGGGTTAGCGCGTCCATACCTGTTGTGGCAGTCAAAGAAGGGGGAAGTGTGATAGTTAATTTTGGGTCTAAAATTGCATAATAAGGTATAAATGTAAAATTATTAAGTGTATATTTATGCTTTTTATCAGAGTCTGTGATTACGGCGGTAACGGTTACCTCGCTACCTGTGCCGGCGGTTGTAGGGATAGTAATCAAAGTCGGTATTTTTTTAAGAACATGCATTAGTCCTTTCATTTGTTCAATAGATTTTTTGGGGTATGCAACACGCGCGCCGATTGCTTTTGCGCAGTCCATAGATGAACCGCCACCGATAGCAATAAGACTATCGCATTTATTTTGATTGTAAATTTTTAAGCCTTCTTCAATATTATAAATTGTTGGATTGGCCTGAGTTTTATCATAGACGGCATATTTGATTTTTGCTTCTTTTAAAATTTTGGTTAAAATATCAATTATTCCGCTTTGGCGGATGCCTTGGTCGCTAACGATTAAGGCACAAGTTTTATTTTCTTTATTTAAAATTTCCGTGATATTTGTAATAGAATTATAAACTTTTGGTTCGTGGTAAGGTAGTATAGGCATAGCCGCCTTAAAACCGAATTGATAAGTGCGGCAGAAAGTTTTTTCAAATATATTCATTTTTTGTTTCCTCTTTATTTATACGGGATATTGTCAAAATTTTATGGAAAATATCTCTTAATTATATTTTAGCATATAGTGTGCTACGAGAGCAATTTTACTAAAAGTGAAGATAAGGAAACAGATTTTTAGGTATAAAAAAACAACACCCCTCGGTCTAAGAAGAACGAGGGGTGCTGTTTTAAAGCTTATTTTTTCTTTGTAGTTTTTTTAGCGGTCTTTTTGGCTACTTTTTTGGTAGCTTTTTTGACTGCTACTTTTTTTACAGCTTTTTTAGCACAGGCTTTTTTAGCGCAGGCTTTTTTTGCGCAAGCTTTTTTTGCGCAGGTTTTTTTGGCAGCTTTTTTAACTGCAACTTTCTTTACTACTTTTTTTGCAACTTTTTTTGTTGCTGTTTTTTTCTTTACAGGCATTTTGTTCTCCTAAGTTAAGGATATATATGTCTTCAAGAAAATAATAGCACATAATCAAAAAAAATGCAAGTGTTTTTTAAAAAAATATTGAAAATTATTTTTTAAAAATTTTACAATGCGCAAAAAAATATTTTTTTATTTTAATATCTTACGACTGAGAAATTGTTTTATTATAAGATTTTTTATTTTTTGTTTTATCAAAAAAATTTTTTAAAAAATTTATTTTTTAAAAATAAAAAATGCGGCAATTATCAAAAATAAAAAACCAACATAATCATTCCAGCGCAAATTTTCTTTTAAATATAAGATACTAAAAAACGCAAAAACAACAAGCGTTATAACTTCTTGCATACCTTTTAATTGTGCGGTGGAATAATAATTATGTCCAATCCTGTTGGCAGGAATTAAGAAACAATATTCCATTAAAGCAATACACCAACTTACTAAAATAATAAGCCACATTGCCTTGTCTTTAAACTTTAAATGCCCATACCAGGCAAAAGTCATAAAAATATTGGAGATAATAAGTAATATCACAGGTTTATACATATATATATTTTACAATTATATAAGCAAATTGATAAAATTTATATAATGAATCCAAAACTTTCTTTACTAATTTTTTGGCTTATTTTAGGCTTTTCCCCAATAGTGGGGGGGCTGTCGGTTAATCTTATAAGTCCTGTTTTTTTAGTTTTGCTTGCAAGCATAACAGGGTTTATTTATTTTTTATTTCCCGTAATAAAAAACAAACAATTAAACCAAGTTTTTGATAAAAAATATTTGCTTAAATATTTTTTAATTTCAAATCTTGGCAATGCTTTGCCCTTCTGTGCAATGCTTTATGCTTTAAAGTGGACGACTCCAGCCAATATTGCAATTTTAAACCAAGTAGAAATGCTTTATTCTTTATTATTTTGTGCGATATTTTTGAAGGAAAAAATAACTTTAAAACAAATTGTTGCCTCATTTTTGATACTTGCCGGTGCTACGATTTTGATGTTTGAAGGCGGAATTACACCCCATTTAAAAGGCGATTTGATTGTTGTTTTTTGCGTGTGGATGTTCCAAGCAAGCCATATTTTAATAAAGAAATTACCGAGTGAAATTAATGATAATTTAATTTGCGCGACAAAAAATTTTTATTCTATACCTGTTTTGATTATTTTACTTTTTTTATTTGAGCCAGAGCCTGTTTTTAATTTTAATCTTTCTTTACTTATAGTGCTTGTTTATATGGGTATTATAAGGTATGGCCTTTCTTATAATTTATGGGTTTACGCTATTAGAAATTTAGAACTTGCCAAAACAACGGCGGTTGCCTTATCCTTCCCGGCTTTAACTTTGGTTCTCTCGGTATTTTTCGGTTATGATAAGTTTAGTTTATTTAATATTTCAGGCTTAATTTTGACAATGCTAGGCGCCTTGTGGCTAAATAAACTAATGAATAAAAAAATATGAAAATTTACGAAATAGCAATACTTGGCGCAGGCGCAAGCGGTCTTTACGCCACAAGTTTACTTGGTAAGAAAGATAAAATTATTATTGAAGCAGGCACAAAACCCGGCAGAAAAGTGCTTGCCAGCGGTGGCGGGCTTTGTAATTTTTCAAACGCTAGTATGGGCGCGGAATATTATTTTAGCCAAAACCCGCACTTTATAAAATCTGCTTTGGCCGGTTTTTCTACGCAAGATTTTTTAGATATTTTAGAGCAGAACAATATTGCTTATGATTTAAGGCCAAGCGGGCAATATTTTGCTAAAAGTTCTAAAGATATTTTAAATTTACTTTTATCAAAAATTGATAAACAAACTACCGCTTTTGCTTTTGAAAATAAAATTATTTCAGTCGTAAAAAATGATATTTTTGAAATTAAAACAGATAAAAATATTTTTTACGCAAAAAAAGTTATCTGCGCGCTTGGCGGGCCGACCTATAAAAAACTAGGGGGGAGTTTTAGCGCTTTTAAACTTGCCCAAAGTCTAGGCCATAATATTATTAAGCCTTACCCTGCTTTGTGCGGTATTTTGTGGGATAAAAAACAAAAGGAATTTTTTAAAGATTTAGCAGGCCTTTCCATAAAGGCAAAAATTACCTGCCAAAATAAAACTTTTACAGAAGATATTTTATTTACTCACGATGGTCTTAGCGGGCCTGCTGTTTTTAAACTTTCGCTTTACGGCTTAAAAAATAAAGAAATTTTAATTAATTTTTTGCCGTCTGTAAATTTGAAAGATTTTATTTTAAAAAATAAGAATAATACAAAACTGCCCGCAAATATTTTTGGCGAAATTATGCCAAAACATTTAGCTCAAACTCTTTTAAAAGATTTTAATAAAACTTTGCCCGACGCCAGTAAACAAGATTTAAAATTTTTGGAAGAAAGGTTTTGCGCTTTTAAATTAAAAGTCCAAGATACTTATGATTATGATAAAAGCGAAGTGTGCGCCGGCGGTATTGATACAAAAGAAATATCTTCCAAAACATTTGAATCTTTAAAATGTAAAGATTTATATTTTATCGGCGAGAGTCTTGATATAACAGGACAGCTTGGCGGTTATAATTTGCACTTTGCTTGGGCCAGCGCAAAAGCGTGTGCCAACGCAATTTTAAAGAATATATAAAAAACACTCCTGTAAATTTACAGGAGTGTCTTATCTTAAAAATGAACTGATTTACCAATCTTTAGAGAGTTTTTCAAGTTCGGCTTGCATTTTGGCTTGGTCTTTAGGTTGCACTCTTTCAATAAACACTTTGCCGTTTAAGTGGTCAATTTCGTGCTGTAAAATTATGGCCAAAAAACCCTCGGCATTAAGTTCAACGGGCAGGCCCTTTTCGTTAAGATATTTGACTTTAACTTTTTTTGCGCGCGGCACTTGAACGCTTAACCCCGGAAAGGATAAGCACCCTTCCGTGCTTAAAAGGGAACCTTGCATATTTGTAATTTCCGGGTTAATTAAAACATATCTTTTATAAGAACCTTCTTCTTCCTGCGGTAATAAAACAACAGCTAAAGCAATATCAAGCCCCACTTGCGTGGCCGCAAGCCCGACACCGTTATAAGCAAGGCAGGTTTGCGTCATATCATTTATGATTTTAGGCAACTTTTTTTCAAGAATATTAAAATTTATTCTTTTTGTTTTTTGTTTTAAAATTTCTTTACCGTATCTGCAAATATTTAAAATAGCCATATTAGAATTTGTAGGAAACTTCCCTACCCTCCCATATAATTTTTGCTAAGATTGGGGTTTTTTCGTGCCCTTGGCTTTGTTGCACCGCACCCCAAGCCATAACAAGTCTTTCAAGTTGGTCATTTGCGCCAAAAGTGCCGGAAACCCCCATAACAATTTCTTTTACTTTTGCCGCCAAAGCTACTTGCGCAACGGCATAAGAATAATCATTACACCTAACTAAAAGAGGATGAACGCTGAGGCCGTATTTTTCTGCAAGTAAAATAACTTTAGTAAATAGTTCCTGTTCATCAACGGCAGTTGCTTGGCGGGTTTTACCTACGCTCCAAGCATCCAAGGGTTTGGCATACATAACAATAATTTCTGTATCTTCATCATTTATGCTTTTCAAAACTTCTTCAAGATGATATAAATTTTCCGGATTTTTAACCGGCACTAAAATTCTTTTTTCACCGACGATATCTGCAAGACCTTTAGCAATATCTTCAACTTCCGTTTGATTTAATTTTTCCCTGTGGCCTTCTTCAAAGATATCATTTGCTTTTTTGGCATTTAATCTTTGCGAAATATTGAAAATTAAGAAAAATAAAGCCGCAAAGGAAAAGCCCGCAATAGTCGCAACTTTTTTTGTAAAAAGATTAACAATCGCTAGCATAACCACGCATATTACAACAAAAGCACCGCCTAAGGGAACATAATAATGACCGAATTTGATATTAAAAGGCATCATAAAGCCGCGTTTTTGCTCGCGGTTTTTAAAGCGCAAAATAACAAGAGAAGTCATTTCCAAGACGAAACTCCACAAAACGCCAAAAGCATAAGCCTGACCGATTAGATAAAGTTTACCGCCGGATAATAAGATAACGCCTACTTGCATAAGACAAATCATATTTATTATATGGTAAGTTGTGCCGTATCTTTTATGAATTTTTCTAAACCAATCGGTCAAAATACCTGTTTCGGCCACGCGGTTCATAATACCGTTTGCACCGATAATAGAAGTATTAACCGCACCTGCAAGCATAGCTACACCTGCAATAACCACTGCTGCTTGCATAATAAGTTTTAAGAAATTAGGCCCGCTTAAATGCATTGCTAAACCGGCAAGCAAATTATCGTGATATTCACTTGCAATCAAATCTGGCGGAATAATCAAAGAGGAAAGGAAGGTTAAACCACCCGTAAAGAGTAAAGCAAACAAGAACACAATTAAAGCTGCTTTTTTAAGATTTTGAATTTTAGGATATTCAATTTCCCTAAAAACCTGGGCAAAAGTTTCAAGACCGCTCAAAGCAAGCACAGAGTGCCCAAGAGCCACCAAAACGCCCAAAAAGCCAATTTTTTGCATAAAGGTAAAGTTGCTGGCCCAACCTAAAGAAGCCTCATTTAATTGCGGTTTAAAGGGGGGTAAAACGATATTATCTTTTAAAAGCAAAGTTATACCTGCCCAAACAAATAAGATAAGGCAGATTACCATAGAAAAACGGATAATTTTGCGGCTTTTATCGCTGGAATCTTCAATACCTTTTACATTTTGATACCAAAAATATAAGGTTACAGATAAGGCAAATACAACAGCGCAGATTTCTTCCGGCACAACAAAAGGTAGAGAAACGGCCTTCAAAAAAGAATTTATTAAGCCTGCCAAATAATGCCCTGCTGAAAGTCCGCTGATAGGCCCTGTTAAGGTAAAGTCAAACAATATAGCAGCAGCAGCGGCTTTTGCGGCATTTTCGCCAAGGCCGGCATTAACCACAGGGAAGACTCCCCCGCGTGTGAACATAGAACAAGATTCTATATACATCATCATCAAAAGGCCTGCAAAAAGCATAACCCCTAAAATATACCAAGGGAAAGCCGGGCCGAAAGCACGCATAGCAATGCCGCCTGCGTAAAATGCGCTTGAAGCAAAATCGCATAAAACAATAGAAGCGGCCTGCCAAGCGGTAATAAAAGTGAGCATAGCGGTAGTTATTACCACAACTCCTTTAACTTTAAATTGTGTTTTTAATGGGTCTTGTATCATATTTATAAATTAACTTTTTTAGCAATTTCTTGCGGTGTTGTGCAAGTTGTAAGTTCCTGCACAAATTCCGGTGTGAACTTTTCTGATAAGCTGGCAAGTAATTTTAAATGTTTTGCAAAATAAGGTTGCCCAGACGGTGAAAAGAAAAGGAACATAACTTTTATAGGTAAGCCATAATCATCTGATATCGGTTTTGGCATAACGGCCAAAGCCCCGATAAAAGTATCAAGATCCTCCACTCTTGCGTGGGGGATACTTAAAGCACTTTCCAAAGTTGTGCTTATGCCTTCTTCCCTTTTTAAAACAGCAGCAAGAAGTTCTTCGCAGTTAAGAGAAGGGTTTTTTTCGCAAATACAGCGAACTAATTTTTCAACAAGTGCTTTTTTGGTAATATTTTCCTTTATCAGTAAAATATTATCAAGTTCAATTTTCACTTTTATATCTGAAATATCTGTCATACCTATAATTAAATACTAGCAAATCCATTAGTTTGAGGTCAATAGTGTAGATTATCTAGATTGTAGTAAGGTTGCTATTTTAGATAAATCTTTTGTATACCCGGTATTATTTTGACTGAAGTAGCAAACATTTTCACCGGCGGTATTTAACATAATTAGTTTTGTATCGCCAAGCGCGAGAAGGAATTTTAAATTACTTTTCATTTTTACTTGTATCCTTAATTTGATCTTAATATAATTGTATAACTATTTGGGGAATATTAACAGGGTCAAAAGACCCATTTTGTTTATAGGACCAAATAAAAATAACCATAAAAAAACACTCACGCAAGTGAGTGTTAATCTTTTAAATTGAAAGCTTCCGGGCTAGGACTCGAACCTAGAAATTCTCCTCCAAAGGGAGATGTGTTACCATTACACCACCCGGAAATATTTTTGTTCGCCTTTCCTTGGCGATTACTACTTAAAATTTTAGTTGCCTTAAACAAATGCTATCAAATCTTATGTATATATTATATCTTTTTTATTTATTTAAGGCAACTATTTTTAAAACTTTACTCGGCTTTAGCAGGTTCTTCTGCGGCGGCTTCCGTGGTAGGTTTTGCTGCGCCGGCAGGATTTTTTGCTAATTCTTCGTTATATGCTTTAAGGATATTTTCTTCCAAGTATTGTCTAAATTCTTGATTAATCGGGTGGACCATATCTTTATGTGTGCCATCCGGCAATTTTCTTGAAGGCATACAAAGGAACACCCCTTTTGCTCCTTCAACAACCTTCATATTGCGCACGACAAAGGAATCATCAAAAGTTACACTTGCAAATGCTTTAAGGCGTTCTTCTCCCATAAGGTGGATTCTGATTTCTGTTATTTTCATACTTAAGCCCTCCAAAAATGAGCTATGAATACATCTTTATCTTTGATTTTCTTTGCTATTTCTTGTGCTTTAGATTCGTCTTGAACAAACCCTACCACACTTGACCCGGAACCAGACATTAAAACAAAATCCGCTCCCAGAGCTTTTAGTTGTTCCTTTGTTTCCTTTATAACATCTAAACGGGAAAGGACACCATCTTCAAGCTTATTATAAATAAGTCCGCCCCAAATAGCCAGCGGGCAGGCTTTTTTTACATCCTCTACTATTTTATTAAGATTGGAAATATTTGTCAATATTTTTTTATCTGTGTTTATTTTAGCTTCCGCGTAAGCCGTTGCGGTATTGCTTTGTATTTTGGGATAGACAATAACAAGCGCAGGGGATTTGATATCACTTTTAACCAATGTCAGCTTATCTCCGATACCTTGCGCCCTAAAAAAAGTGCCTTTTTCCAAAAACACTGGCACATCTGCACCAAGTTTGGCACCAATCTTATTTAAATCTTTCATCCTTTTTGAATTTAATTCAATTGAATAAAGGGAACATAAACCAAGCAAAATGGAAGCAGCATCACTTGAACCGCCACCAAGGCCTGCGCCTATGGGGATATTTTTTTCCACACGAATTTCACATTTTGCTTTTATTTCAAAATATTCAAAAAAAGCAAGTGCGGCTTTATAGGCAATATTTGTTTTATCTTCTTTTAAATTTGCTCCATAAGGACCGCGCATTTTTAAAGAAATTTTAATTTCACTTGCCGGTTCAACACTGATTTTGATATCATCCCCTAAAGAAATTTTTGCAAATAAAGTATCAATATCGTGGTAGCCATCCGGCCTTTTGCCGAGTAATTCTAAAAATAAATTTATTTTTGCCGGGGCAAAAACAGTTATCTCGTTATTCATTTTACTAATTTACCTTCCTTATAATTTTCCTGCGTATCTATTTGTCCGTTTTCGTGGAAAACAACTCTCTTTCCTTCTAAAAGGCCATCTTTATAATTTTCTTGTAAGAATAAAGAGCCGTCCGGATAATATCCTTTTCTTTTTCCTTGAAGTTTGCCGCCTATATAAGATTCTTCATAAAGAACCTGTCCGCTTTCATAATACATTTGGCGGGTTCCTTCCAAAACATCATCTTTATAATTTTCTTTTGAAGAAGGTTTACCGTTTTGAAAGAAAATTTCTCTCGTGCCGTTTAATTTATCATTTTTATATTCTTCTACCAAAATCAATTTTCCGTTAGGACCAAAAAGCTGATGCTTGCCGTTTATCATACCATTTTTATAATCAAGTTTTTCTTCGGCCAAAACATTTTGTATGAAATTATATAAAACAGTTTGTCCGTTTTTTAAACCTTTTTCATATTGTTCAATAGCGATAATGCGGCCGTTTTGGTCGTAAATATTAACTTTACCTTGCGGTAAGCCATTTTCAAAATAGGCTTCTTTTTTTAAACTGCCGTTGCTGTAAAATTCTTTTGCAAGCCCGCTGTAAACTTTGCCGCTTTGTTTGACTACGGCACCGTGCTGGTTTAGAATTTGGCGGGCCACTTCTTTATCATTATCATAGAAGACCCTTTCAAAAACCGAGCGGGAAAAAGTTTTGCCGGTATCAACAGTCTTATTATCTTTTATATCAATTTTAACATTAGTTTCTTTTTTTGATTGTAAAAGGCCGTTGCGGTAAACTTCTTTTAAAATGATATCGTTTGTTTGCACATCGCGCATTATAAGTTGGCCGTCAATTTTGCCGTGTTTATAATGTTTTGTACATTTAAAGGCGGAATAGTATTCGCTAACTTCTCCGTCGGGAATAACACCTTTAGTGACTAGAATATTTTTATTTTGTTTTTCCGTTGCGACAAGTTGCGCTTCGTAAAAATATTTAGTATCACCAAGGACAATGGAAATATATTCTTTCTTTTTTGTTTTCATTAATATTATTGTATCAAAAAAAGCGGGCTAAAAATCAAGAGTTTGATTTTGAAGTCCTAATTTAATAAAATATTATTATATTTTATATAAAAATGGAGACTAAGATATGCCAGCTAAAAAGAAAGCTGTAAAAACTAATTATGTTTACCATTTCGGCTGCGGTAAAGCAGACGGAAATGGCGCTATGAAAGAACTTTTGGGCGGTAAAGGGGCAAACCTTGCCGAAATGGCCGGCCACCCAAAACTTAAATTACCGGTTCCTCCCGGTTTTACAATCACAACAGAAGTTTGCACCTATTATTGGAATAATAAAAGAACTTACCCTAAAACTTTAAAAGCTGCTGTTGAAGCAAACCTTAAAAAAGTAGAAAAAGAAACAGGTAAAGTGTTTGGTTCAAAAACTAATCCGCTTTTAGTTTCAGTCCGCTCCGGCGCAAGAAGTTCAATGCCCGGTATGATGGAAACAATTTTAAATGTCGGTTTAACTTTAGATACTATCCCCGGTATGATTGCCAAAACAGGTGATGAAAGATTTGTCTATGACGCATACAGAAGACTTATTATGATGTATTCCGATGTCGTTATGGAAAAGGCCGCCGGTATTGAACCTAAAGATGATAAAGGTATCCGCAAAATCTTAGATGAAATGCTTTGCGAAGTTAAAGCAAAAAACAACTATAAATCTGATACCGAACTTACCGCCGCACAATTAAAAGAACTTTGCGAAAGATTTAAAAAAGAAGTTAAAAAAGTTTTGGGCAAAGAATTCCCTGATAATCCGCAAGAACAACTTTGGGGCGCAATCGGTGCGGTTTTTGCCTCTTGGAACGGTAAAAGAGCCGTTGCTTACAGAAACATTGAAAAAATCCCTCACGATTGGGGCACAGCCGTAAATGTTCAAACAATGGTTTTCGGTAATATGGGCCAGACCAGCGCAACCGGTGTTGCCTTTACAAGAAACCCCGGTAATGGTGATAGCCATTTTTACGGCGAATATCTTGTTAACGCACAAGGCGAAGATGTCGTTGCCGGTATCAGAACCCCAAGCCCGATTAATAAATGGTCTGTTTCCGGCCACGGAAATGACGATAAATTTTTAGCCGTTGTTATGCCTAAAGCTTATAAAGAACTTGACGCTATCCAAAAACGCCTTGAAAAGCATTTTAGAGATATGCTTGATATTGAGTTCACTATTGAAGACGGCAGACTTTGGCTTTTACAATGCCGCGTCGGTAAGAGAAACGGTATCGCAGCAGTTCAAATGGCCCTTGATATGGTTAAAGAAAAACTTATCAACAAAACCCAAGCTGTTTTGCGCGTTAGCCCGGCCCAACTTGATGAACTTTTACACCCTATCGTAGATCCTAAAGCAGAA
Source organism: Elusimicrobiaceae bacterium (assembly GCA_045612285.1). Classification (GTDB taxonomy): domain Bacteria; phylum Elusimicrobiota; class Elusimicrobia; order Elusimicrobiales; family Elusimicrobiaceae; genus Proelusimicrobium. Next base: position 22,702 of record JAZKYS010000012.1, on the reverse strand, counting down.
AAAGCCGCTAAACCTTTAGCAAAAGGTTTACCTGCTGGCCCCGGTGGTGCTTGCGGTTATATCGTTTTTGATACCCAAACTGCTATTGAAGCAAGAAAAGCAGGCAAAGAAGTTATCTTAGTCCGCGAAGAAACCAACCCCGAAGATGTTGAAGGTATGCGCGCTGCAGCTGCTATTTTAACAGCCCGCGGCGGTATGACTTCCCACGCAGCATTAGTGGCCCGCGGTTGGGGTAAATGCTGTATCGTCGGTTGCAGTGAAATTTCCGTTAACCTCGCAAAACGCACAATGACCGTTGCCGGTAAAACTTTTAAAGAAGGGGACTTCCTTACTTTAAACGGAACCCGCGGTTTAGTTTACGAAGGTAAACTTGCTATGTTAGACGGTGGCACCTCAAATAAAAACTTGGCTGCTTTCTTAAAAATCTGCGATAGCGTAAGAACTTTAGGTGTTCGCGCAAATGCCGATAACCCGGCAGATGCCCAAAAAGCACGCGATTTCGGTGCGGAAGGTATCGGACTCTTCAGAATTGAACATATGTTCTACGGTGCTAATTCCGAAAAACCGCTTTTTGCTTTACGCAAAATGATTTTATCCAGCACAAAAGAAGAACGCGTTAAAGCCTTAAATGAAATCTTCCCTTATATGAAGAACGATATTAAGGCAACCTTAAAAGCAATGGCAGGCTTCCCTGTAACAATTCGTTTAATGGATCCGCCTTTACACGAGTTCGTTCCGCATAGCAAAGATGCAGTTGCCGCAATTTGCAAAGCTTTAAATATCAGCGAAGTTGAATTTAAAAAACGCGCAGAAGCTCTTGCCGAAGTTAACCCGATGATGGGCCACCGCGGTATCCGCCTTGGTGTTACTTATCCGGAAATTACTTCTATGCAAGCACGCGCCATTTTTGAAGCCGCCGCTGAACTTATTAAAGAAGGCTTAAAAGTTAAACCGGAAATTATGATTCCTGTTGTTTGTATTGATAAGGAAATCATTTCCCAAAAACCTTTAATTGAAGAAGCCTACAAACAAGTTGTTGCCAAAACCGGCAAAAAAATGGAATATAAAGTCGGCACGATGATTGAAATTCCAAGAGCAGCAATTACTTCAGCAAAAATTGCCGCCGTTGCGGATTTCTATTCCTTCGGCACAAACGACTTAACCCAAATGACTTTTGGTTTCTCAAGAGATGATATCGGTGCTTTCGTTCCTTCTTATATTGAACAAGGTGTTTTGAAACACGATCCTTTCCAAATCTTAGATCAAGAAGGTGTCGGTTTCTTAATTAAGCACGCAGTTAAAGCCGGCCGCGAAGTTAAACCGAAACTCAAAATCGGTATTTGCGGTGAACACGGCGGCGAACCCTCAAGCGTAGAGTTCTGCCATAGAGAAGGTTTCAACTATGTTTCCTGCTCACCTTTCCGTGTACCGATAGCTAGACTTGCCGCTGCTCAAGCAGCTGCAAAAGGGAAAAAATAGTTTTTTCCACAATAAAAGAGCCCTCCGTTATTTTTAGCGGAGGGCTTTTTTATTGTACTTCGGCTTTTGCGTTTATAGTGCGTTATGCCTCGCTCACATATACGGGGCTGCCGCCCGCTCGGGATATGCTTCGCTCGGCAAGCCTTCTCTAAACGCAAAATCCTCGCAAAAATATTTGCTCTGTTTTATAATTTTTTAGAAATTTCGGATACGCGGGGCCGTGGGCACAAACTTTGTGTTGCCACCCCGCGTGGTATACCTCGTTTGAAAGAAACGCTTTTTCTATTAGAAAAAGCTAATTAAAATTTCCTCAAAAATCCTCGCAAAACTATGTGTTCTATTGTAAAGTTGTTATAAAGGTAAGCACCAGCAAACGCAAAATCCTTGAAAAAGATATTTATTTTGCGTTTCGTCTTTTGGTAAATTTTAATTAAGGTTATAAATTTGATAAGAATTATCTAATCCTGAAGGTGTCCAAGCATTACTTGCTTTAATAAAACTTCCTAAAGAAGAACATAATCTATTTGCTCTTTTATCACCCGTTTTAGCACGGCAGTTAGATTGCCTACTGGTTTCATAATTATGGGAGAAAAAAGTTTGAGTGTAAATAATAGATAAATCATTTTTACCGCAATCTATTTTAGCACCATAGCTTTCCGAACTATTACTCATACAGCAAAACATTTTACTATTAGACATACAATTATAAGGATAGGAAGTAAAAGAACTTTCAAAATCATTGGGTAAAGTAATAGACAAATCACTAAAATTTGTCGTTCCTTTGCCTGTTCTTAAATAATATTCATCATAAGCTGATTGCAGAGAGTGGGCCATAGCTTCATATTTTTTAAAGTCAGCTTTATCAACTGCCAATTGATATTGCGGAACAGCAATCGCTGCTAAAATACCGATAATTAAAACTACGACTAAGATTTCAATTAAGGTAAAACCTTTTTTATTTTGTTTCATTTTATTTTCTCCATTAATTTATGTGTCATTCCCGAGAGTCTTTGTCGGGAATCTCGTCCGCTTATTTCCATCCCTTCTTTGAGGGGAGGGGAGTCTTTATTTTAGCCCCCACACCTAGCCTCTATCCTTTTCCTTGAAAAAGGGCGAGGAATTAACGGAAGCTTTTTTTCTTTACAATTCCCATTTTATTTTTTTTTTTTGAAAATCAAGTTTTGTGTTTGGGTTCAGATACATTTGAGACTAAAAGCCATATGAAAAAGGAGGTAAAAATAAATAAGATAGCAAGTTCTTTGCTATCTTATTTATAACGCAAATTAAAATATATTTTGCGGGAAAAATTATTAAATCAAAAGAAATTATTTATTTTCTTTTTTCTCTTTCTTTTCCTTTTTTTCTTCTTTGTTATTTACTAAATCGCGTAAATATTCTTCAACAACGGCTTTACCGCCAAGCCCGAAGGCAAGACCAAAAGCAAGCCCGAGTGAAGCAAGCAAAATCAAAATAACATAATTAATTAAATCAAAGTTAATATTGATTTGCTGTAAGGCCAAAATTACGGCAAAAACAACAATAATAATATTAATTATTTTGGCAAATAAAACACCGCCTTTAATATCATTTGCTTTGGCGGAGTTTTCAACAAGTTTTTGGACAAAACCGCCAAACAAAAGCCCAGCAAACAAAATAACAATGCTAACAATAATGTAAGGTATAAAGGATAAAAGTTTCAGCAGCATTTGGCGGATGATTGTTAAGTGTAAGCAATCTGCCGCAATCATAATGAATGCAAGCATTATCACCCAAGAGATGATAAAGCAAATTGCATAAGTCGGACTTTTGCCAAAACCAAATCTTGTTAAAAAATCATTAATACCGAATTTTGCGGTATAATTATCAAGTTTGATTTTGTTTAAAAGCCCTCTAAGGATAGTGCTTATCCAGCGGGATAAAAATAAACCGACAAACAACATTACCAAGGCAACAATAATACCCGGTAAAAGTTCAACAGTTTTATTGTAAATCATTACAAAGGGCTCTATGGTGTTATTTGCAAAAGTTTGAAGTCCTGTCATATTTCCTCCTATTTATATTCAAGTTTCACAAGTTTGTATTTAAGTTTAGCTTTTGGCAAAACAAGTTCAAAAGTTTCGCCTTCCTTCTTGCCAAGTAAGGCACCGGCTAAAGGTGATTTAACGGAAAGAAGCCCCTTATCAGGGTTGCTTTCCATAGAACCGACCAAAGTATAAGTTGTCTGTTCGCCGTCCTCTAAATCTTCAATCACAATAGTTGCGCCGATTCTTGCTTGGGTTTTATCCACATTTAAATCATCGGTAATGCGGACATTTCTAAGTTTAATTTCCAAATCATTTATTTTGGCTAAAGTTTCGGCCTGTTTTTCCTTGGCGGCAACATATTCTGCGTTTTCTTTTAAATCGCCTTGGCGGGCGGCTTCCCCGATTTCATCTGAAAGTTGTGCTTTTAGTTTTTTTAGAGCTTCAAGATCTTCGCGTAGTTTTTCGTAGTTCTTTCTGCTTACATAAAAAGTTTCGCTCATAATTAACATCCTCCTACTACTAAACAAGTGTAGCATTAAAAAAGCAGTTTAGCAAATGCTATAATAACTTTAGGAGGATTTCCCATGAGAAAATTTATCAGTAGCACCCTTTTTATATTTTTAGCAGTATCTTCTTTTGCTTGTCCTGCCTCTAAAGAGCCGATACTTAATACAATGAAGCAGGAAATTAAGCGTTCAATGAAGGTTTTAAAAAAGCAAAAACCGCCGGTGTATTTTATGTCCTATATGATTACAAGCGGCAAAGAATATAAATATTCTTCTTCCTTTGGAAAAATTGAAAATCAAAATATTACAGAGAAGGCAATTTTGGATATTGATATCCGCGTAGGCAGTGAAAAGATGGATAATACAAGGCCTTTAAAAGGATTCTCCACCAGTTGGCTTTTTGGTTCGGTAAATACTTTGACAATTTTAAACGAAAATGAAAAAGTATTAAAGAATATTCTTTGGCAAGCAACCGAAGCGGCCGTCAAAAAAGCCCAGGAAAACTATGAAAAAGTTAAATCCAATGCGGCAAGTGTTGCCAAAAGGACAGATGACTCTGACGACTTTTCCGCTCCTTTACCTAAAAAAACAGACTTCTGTGCTGAAATAGAACCATTTACTTTTAACGAACAGGAAATTATAAATTTAATTAATGAATATTCCTCTTTATTTAAAGGTAAAGATTTTATTTTATCTTCCCGCGTTTATTTTAGTGTTGAAGATAAAGTTGTTTATTTTGCGGACAGCCAAGATAATAAAATGAAAAGACCGCAACGCCTTATGCGCCTTGGTTATGAACTTGAAACTTTAAACGATGACGGTATGAAACTTTCAAGAAATAATATTTACGATTTTAATACCTTTGATAAAATGCCTTCAAAAGAACAGGTTATAAAAGATATTAATAAATCTATTGAAGAGTTAAGAATTTTACAAAATGCCCCCGTGGCGGAGCCTTTCCACGGGCCTGTTATTTTAAGCGGGCGCGCGGCGGGGGTTTTCTTTCACGAGATTTTAGGCCACCGTATGGAAGGCAACCGCCAAAAAGATGATGAGTTCGGGCAAACTTTTACAGGTAAAATTAACCAGGAAGTTATTTCGCCTTTAATCAGCGTTTACGATGACCCGACAATGAAAACTTTTAACGGTGTAGATTTGCGCGGACATTATTTATATGATGACGAAGCCGCCCCTGCCAAAAAGGTTGTTTTGATTGAAAACGGTATATTAAAAAACTTCCTTATGGCAAGAAGCCCGATAAAAAATTTTCCGCAGTCTAACGGACACGGCAGAAAAGATGCCGGCAGAAGGGCAATTTCCCGCATGGGTAATACCTATGTTAAGGCAAGCAAAACTATTACGCCAGAAGAATTAAAAGCGAAATTAAAAGAAGAAATTAAACGCCAAAATAAACCTTACGGGCTTTATATTGAAGATATTTCCGGCGGTTTTACTATGATTGATACTTCTTCACCGCAAGCTTTTAAAGTTAATCCTTTGCTTGTTTATAAAGTTTACCCGGATGATAGACCAGATGAAATTATCCGCGGGGTTGATATCGTTGGCACCCCGCTTGCAAGTTTTAACAAAATTATTGCCGCCGGTAATGATTATAAAGTTTTTAACGGCTCTTGCGGCGCGGAATCGGGCTGGGTGCCGGTTTCGGCTATTGCGCCAAGTTTGTTAATCAGCGAACTTGAAATTGAAAAAGTCCATAAATCTTCCGCTAAATTACCGCTATTACCGGCCCCAAAGGAGGATAAATAAAATGAAAAAGTTTTTATTTATTATTGTTTGTTTAAGTTTAAATCTTAATGTTTTGGCGGGTGAAAAAATACAAAATCTTACCGCGCAGGATAGGGAAGTTTTTAAAGCTATGAAGGCGGAAATGAACCGCAATTTGAAAAATTTAAAAATGGAAAAATTTGCGCGTCCTTATTATATTGCTTATAAACTAATTCCCAAAACAGAATATTTTTTTGCTGCAAGCCAAGGGGAGTTGATGATTGATAGCACAAATTACACTCCCGATTATGAGGTTCAAGTTAGAGTCGGCAGCCTTAAAGAAGATAATTCTCATTTTAATCCCAGTGTTTGGTTGCCAAAAGCAACGGCAAGTTATTTCCCTTTAAATTATGAAGGGGTTAGCAAATTTCTTTGGCAAACAACGGATATAGTTTATAAAAATTCTATTACAGAACTAACCGAAAAGCAGGCCTATAAGAAAAATAAACATCTTACCCAGCAGTATGATGATTTTTCTTTTTACCCCGCGCAGGAATATTTTGATACCATAACAGAACCGGTTATAGACCAAAAATATTGGCAGGATGTTGCCCAAAAAACAAGTGCCAAAGGTGCCTTGCCCGAGTTTGAAGATTTTATGACTTACATTGATATAAATTTTACTCCGTCTTATTTTTTAACCAGCCGCGGTTCAAAATATTTACAGGATAAATATTCCATAAATATAAAATTTATTGCCCAAGGCCGCTTGGAAGATGGCTTTGAATTTGAGTTAACTAAAAAATTAACTTATGTTGATTTTAAAGATGTTCCGCCTTTAGAAGAACTTGAAAAAGAAGCCCGGGATTTTGCCACCGAAATTATTACCTTACAAAAAGCAAAAAAAGTTGATGCTTATATTGGGCCTGTTCTTTTAGAAGGGGCGCAATCGGCTGAATTAATGAAAGTTTTGTATCAGGAAATAAGCCGTACAAAACATATTGCAAGCAACGATGATTCTTCTTATTATGACGGTGCCTTTTCCGATAAACTCGGTTTAAAAGTTTTTAGCTCCGGCTTTGATGTTATTGACGAGCCTTTAAGAAAAACTTTTGATAATAAAAAACTAGCAGGTTATTATGAAATTGACGAAGAAGGCGTTAAGGCCGAAAAAATACAAATTATTGAAAACGGCTTTTTAAGAGATTTACCTTTTACTGCTTCTTTAACTAAAAACAATAGTAAATCTAACGGGCACGCGCGTTCTTATTACGGTTATACAACAGTGCTTGCGCGCCCTTCAAATTTGATTTTGATGCCGCACAAAACTATTGCTGAGAAAGAATTTTTAAATACTTTTAGAAATTTTTGTTCTGAGCAAGGTTTAAAGGCTTGCCCGGTAGTTGTGGCAACTTATGAGGATATTTTTTACGGCTTTATGGTTGATGCCATAACAGGCGAGAAAACCCCTGTTTACGGCGAAATGTCCGCTTTAAACACCAGAAGTTTAAGGGATATAAAATATGCCTCTGATAAAATGAAAGTGTATAATAATGTAAATAGCAGAGGTTTTGGTTATTCCATTATCACGCCTGATTTAATTTTAGATAATGGCGAAATTAACCAAAGCAAAAAGCAACCGGCAAGAAAACCGCTTATCCAAAGGCCTTAAATTTTGTGCGCAAAAAACTAAAAATTATTTGCTTGCTTTTTTGATATAATATTTCTATTGGGCGGGTGGCGGAATTGGCAGACGCGTACGGCTCAGGACCGTATGCCCGAAAGGGCTTAAGGGTTCAAATCCCTTTCCGCCCATTTTTAATCTTTTTATTTTTTAGGCAAATTAAATTTTTATTTGGTATTTTATGTATCTTAAAAAATCTTCAAAAAGAAAAAGTTTTGCTCCTATCAGCGCAAAAAGACGCAAAGCCCTCAGAATAAAAAGATTCTTTCTGTTTATTCTCTTCTGTCTTTTTATAGTTTTAATTTTGTGGGGCGTTAACAAAGGTATTCAATATGTTTTTGAACATAAAAGTAATTGGTTTATTTGGACAGCCAAAACTTTAGTTGTTGAAGCGCAGGATGAATATACCGAAAAACAAATAAAAGATTTTATAAGTTTTAAGGAAAATGCCATTGTTTCCGGTGAGGAAGTAAAAAATATTCAAAATACTTTACAGGCAAAACTACCGCAAGTTAAAGAAGTTAAAGTTAAAAGAGGTTTCTTTTCCAAAGAATTAATTGTTAAAGCGGAAAATCATAAAATTTTAGCCACGCTTAAAGCGGGGGAAAAATCTTATTTAGTTTCGCAGACAGGGGTTTTGTTTGTTTATGAACAAGCCCAAATACCGACGGATATTTTACAAATAAAAACAAAAGAAGAAATAAAGGGTTCTTTTTTGTCGCAAGAATTGGTAAAATTATTAAAAGATATTTCTAAAAATCCTTTAAAAGAGCTTGACTTTATAGAGGTAGATTTAGAGAGGGAAACTTTTACTCTCAACTTTAAAGACGGCTCGGTTGTTGCTATGGGGCTTTTTGATTTGTATAATGATAAAATAGCAGCATTAGAAGATATAATAGATATATCACAAAAAAAAGGTATAAAGGGGCCTTATAAAATAAATTTTAATTATTTTAAATATGGCAAAATCTATCTTAATAGTCAGGTGTGATTTATGTTAAAAACAAATTTATTAGCAGGTTTAGATATTGGCAGCGGTAAAATTACCGCAGTTAGTGCTTATCAAGAAGAACAAACAGGAAAATTAAAAGTTGTTTCCGGCGTTGTTGTTGCTTGTGGCGGGCTTAAGAACGGCATTGTAACGGATATTAAGCAAGTTAGTATGGCTGTGGCAAATGTAATTAATTCTTTGGAAGAAAAATCCGAGCAGCCTTTAGATGCTTTGTATATTGCTTTGCGCGGTGAACATTTAAAATCAGAAGTTGGTCACGGAACTTATAATATCTCAAGAGGGGTTGACAAAGAAATTACGGCTGAAGATATTGAAAGGGTTATTTCTAATGCCCAATCAGTTTCTTTAAAAAGCGATCACGAAATTGTAAGTGTTATTCCGCAAGGTTTTACTATTGACAGGCAAAGAGGCATCACCAACCCGGAAGGTATGGACGGTTCTTCTTTGGAAGTGGATGTTTATATAACAACGGGGCTTTCTTCCGCTTTAAATAATTTACGCAAATCCATAAACAAAATGGGGTATAGAATTGACGGCTCTTTTTACGGGCTTATGTGCTTGTGCGAAAATGTTTTGCTTAAAGAAGAAAAAGAACTTGGCGCCGTTTTAATTGATTTAGGAGGGGAAACAACCTCTATCGGTATTTGTGTGGACGGCGTTTTACAATATTCTAAAGAATTTAATTTCGGTTGTGATTTGATTACCGGCGATATCGCAAGTGCTTTACATACCTCTAAAAAAGATGCCGCAAGAATAAAAAAAGAGGCGGGGCTGTGCTTCCCTAAATATAATGAGGAAGACAGCGACGAAGAAATAAAAGTTCCTTCTTTAGACGGAAGAACAATAAATTCTTTCAAAAAAAGTATTCTTTTAGATGTTATACAACCCCGTATGCAAGATATTTTTGAAATGGTTAGGGAAAGTATTATTGAAAGTGAATTATCAGATTTTATTTCTGTTGCTATTTTGACAGGCGGCGGCAGTTTAATGCCGGGTATTGAAAGTTTGGCTTCCCAAGTGCTAGGCGTAAAAGAAATAAGATGTAGCGGTGTTTCAAGAGATGCTGTTGAAGCAACGGACGAATTTTTTGACCCGGTTTATACTACGGCTTTATCTTTGCTATTATATATTTCTAGGAGAGATGTTTTAGACCAGAAAAAAGAAACAGAAATAGCTAGTAAATCTCCTCTTATAAGATGGGGTAAAAATATTTTTAAAAAGGTTGTAAATTCAGAAATTTTTGGCGGTTAAGTTATGATGGATGATACTTTTGATTCAATTTTTGGAACGGCAGCTCAGTTTGAAGGCAAGAAAGCAAAAATAAAATGTGTCGGAGTTGGCGGCGGCGGCGGTAATGCCATCAATACGATGGTTGATGCCGGCATAGAAGATGTAACTTTTATAGCGGTTAATACCGATGCGCAAGATTTAATGAGGAGTAAAGCCCTCTTCCGCTTACAAGTGGGGGAAAAACTTACTAAAGGGCTTGGTGTTGGCGGGGACCCTATTAAAGGTAGGGAAGCCGCTTTAGAATCTTGCGAATCTTTAAAACTTTTGGTTTGCGATACAGATTTACTTTTTATTACGGCCGGTATGGGCGGCGGAACAGGCACAGGTGTGGCGCCGGAACTTGCCCGTATTGCTAAAGAAACTTACGGCGAGAATATTTTAGTTGTAGGGGTTGTTACAAGACCGTTTAAAAGTGAGGGCTTCCCTAAAGAAAAAATTGCGCAAAAAGGGCTTGAAGAATTGCGCCGTTATGCCGATTGTGTAATTGTTGTTCCGAACGATAAAATTTGTGAAAATATTGATACCGAAACCAGCACCGAAGAGGCCTTTAAACTTGCCGACCAAGTTTTAGTTCAGGCGGTTAGGGGTATTTCCGAAGTCATTTTAAAACCGGGGCAAATCAATATTGATTATAACGACTTAAAGAAAATAATGTTGAAATCCGGCAGAGCAATTATCGGCAGAGGCAGAGCTAAAGGCAAAAACAGACATATTGAAGCTGTGGAACAGGCAATAAATTCGCCTTTGCTTGAAAATTCTGATATCACCGGAGCAAAAGGGGTGATAGTATTTTTCTCCTCGGCGGAAAAAATTACTATGTTTGAACAACAGGAGGCCGTTAATATCATCAATCAATCTGCTACAAAACGGGCCTTTATCAAATTTGGTTATATGCACGATGCATCAATTCCCAAAGGGGAATTACAAATAACCTTAATCGCAACGGGTTTTCAAGGCAATATGTTATCTAATACGGCAAGATTTAAAGGTAAAAGTTTTGTTTCTGCCTTAAATAATGTGCCCTCTTCCCCAAGAAGCACCGCTTTGAACGGAAGATTTAGACATCTTGCAATGCTAAGACCTTCGTATATGCGAAGAAAAATGGAGGATAAGTAGTATTATGGCAATAGGTTTACAAGCTTTACTAAAAACAGTCGTAGATAACAAAGCAACAGGTTTACACATAAGAGGAAACTCCGTCGCTTTTGTTCGTATGAACACAAAAATGAGAGCCATTGAGGAAACTTTTTTAACTAATGATGAAGTTAAGAAAATAGCTCTTTCTATTATGGGTGATAGAGAAAAGAAACTTTTTGAACAAAATATGAGTGTTGACTTCGCTTTAGACGCAAAAGAATATGGCCGTTTCCGTTTTAATGTTTTTAGACAAATGGGTAAAATTTGTATGGCTATTCGTCATATTCCTTTACAAATACCTACTTATGAACAATTAAATTTGCCTGCTGAAGTTTTAAAAAATTTAGCAAATACCCGCCGTGGTATTATTTTGGTTACCGGTATGACAGGTTCCGGTAAATCTTCCACCTTAGCAGCAATGCTTGACCAAGTTAACCAAACCCGCCACGCCCACATTTTAACTATTGAAGATCCTATTGAGTTTGTGCACCAGGATAAAAAATCAGTTGTTAGCCAACTTGCTTTGGGAACAGATACGGCTTCTTATACCTCTGCTTTGAAATACGCAATGCGTCAAGATCCGGATGTAATTTTAATCGGTGAATTAAGAGATGCCGAGGTTATCCGCGCTGCTATTACGGCAGCAGAAACTGGCCAACTTGTGTTTTCTACCATGCACACAATTAATGCCGTTCAAACTTTAACCAGAATTATTGAAACTTTCCCTGCCGAACAGCAAGGGCAAATCCGCTTTCAATTATCAGATTTGATTAAAGGTGTTGTTTCCCAACGCTTACTGCCTAAAAAAGACGGTAAAGGCCTTGTGCCGGCAATTGAAATTATGTTGCCCACAGCCCAAATCAAAAAACATATTTTGGATAATAATATTAATGATATTCACCAAGCTATAAAGAAAGGCGATTATTATGGTATGATAGATTTTGATACCTCTTTAATCAATCTTTATAATAAAGGCATTTGTAATGTTGAAGATATTTTGGCCTTCTCAACAAATCCTGATGCCGTGCAACTTGCTTTAAAGAATTTTACCGTTAAAAATGACTAAATTAATTGCTATTGACGGGCCGGCTGGTGTCGGCAAATCTTCCGTAGGTAAAGCCCTTGCTAAAAAGTTTAATATAAACTTTTTTAGCACGGGGGAGATGTATCGTTGCCTTGCGTGGAAAGTTCTTGAAAAGGGTATTGACCCGCAAGAGGAAGTTTCCGTCATAAAAATAGCAAAGCAGGTTAAATGGGAATATAAAGCCCAAGATAATGTTTTAAGGGTTTATATTGACGGCGTTTGCCCTTTAGATAAAATACATAATGAAGAAGTGGGCCGGGCGGCAAGCAAAGTTTCCGCCATACCGGCGGCAAGAATCGTTATTATGGACGAGCAAAAGAAGCTTGCCCGCGGCGGTAATATCGTTTTAGAAGGCAGAGATATCGGCACGCAAATTGCCCCTTTTGCGAAAGTTAAAATTTATCTGACGGCAAGCGCCCAAGCCCGCGCATATAGACGCGTTAAACAACTTAAAGAAGCAGGCCAAACCCCTGTTTACGAAGAGATTTTAGCCTCAATAATTTCGCGCGATGAAAGGGACTCTAACAGAAAAATTGCCCCTTTAAAACCGGCGGAAGATGCTTATATTATTGATACTTCTGCTTTAAATTTAGAAGAAGTAATAAATAAAGTTTTGGAGATTGTTAATAAAAATGAGTGGTAAACCTACTCCTAATTTGATAGAATTTATATTCAGGGGGTTTTCCCATTGTTTTGGCACCAAAGTTATCGGGCTGGAAAATATCCCCACAAGCGGGCCTGTTATTTTGGCTTGCAACCATCTTTCTAATTTTGACCCTGTTATTATGGGTGGTTTTGCCGGCAAAAAAAGGCATTCCATCTATATAGCAAAAAAGGAAGTCCTTTCCTGGCCGATTATAGGAAGAGTATTAAAACATTATTGTTTTATTTTTATAGACAGAAAAAGAAAAGGCGGGGATTTACATTCCTTAAAAGAAGCCTTAAAAGTTTTAAAAAATGGGGAAAGTTTGGCCTTATTTCCCGAAGGGACGCGTTCTAAAACAGGGCAAATGGGCAAGGCAAAAGCCGGCGTAGGTTTTTTGGTTTACCATAGCGGCGCGCCCATTGTGCCGATAAGAGTTGTAGATACAGATAAATTGCCTTTTAAATGGGGCCCAAAAGTAATTTTTGGCAAACCGTTTAATATAAAGGCAGATGAAACAAGGCCTATAAAAGAGCAGTATCAAGAATTTGCAGATAAAGTAATGAATGAAATAAAAAAATTAAAATAACGGAGGATACGCGTTTTGTTTCTGCCAAAAGGAAGCAAAATGCAACTAGCAATATGACTAACTCACAAGAAGAAAAAATACAAGAGCAAACACAGGAACAAGAAAATTTAACAATGGACCAATTGTTTGCCCAGCAAGACCAAATGCAGGAAAAATTAAATAAGAGGGAAATCGTAAATGTTAGCGTTGTTCAAATTTCACAAGATTATGTGATGGTGGACACCGGTGATAAAAAAGAGGGGTTAATACCGCTTTCAGATTTTGAAGGTAAAAGCGTTCCCGCAATTGGCTCACAAGTTTCCGCAGTTTTAGTTCGTAAAGGCAGTGATGAAAGACATTCCATTTTATCCCATAAAAAAGCAGTAGAATCTATCGGTTGGGATTTATGTAAAGCTTCTTATGAAGCAAAAGAAAGAGTCCGCGGTATTATTACCGATTGCGTAAAAGGCGGTTATAAAGTTGATGTTCACGGCGTAACAGGTTTTATGCCTTTATCTTTATCCGAACTTCACCCGGCCTATAAACACTATTTGCCAAAAGGCGCAAAAATTAAAGCCGTAATCGCAGAATTTTCTAAAGAAAAGGAAAATTTAATCGTTTCCAGAAAACAAGTTCTTGAAGAAGACGAAGCTGTCCGCCGCGAACAAGTTTTAAGCGAAATTAAAGAAGGCGATGTTTTAAGAGTTGTTGTTTCCAAAGTCGGTAAAGATTGCCTTTATTTAAGATATCACGGCATTGAAGGCATTGTTTCCTTAGATAATATCGCTTGGAAAGACCCTGAAACAATTTTGGCCAATTACAGACGCGGTCAACGCATCAAAGCCAAACTTTTGGAAATCAATAAAGAAAAAGGCAATATCATTTTTGGTGTTAAACAACTTTTCTTAAATCCTGCTGATTTACTCAAAAAACGCTATCCGTATATGAGTATGCAAAAAGCTACCATTACAAAAGTTTCCCCCGAAGGCGTTGAAGTTGAACTCGGCAAGAATAAAACCAAAGGTTATATTTCCGAATTTGAACTCGGCAGAGATTTTGCCGGTAAAGAAGGTGACACTATTCAAGCCGTTGTTATCGGTGTTGATGGCGCAAATTATGTGGTAAACCTTTCTATTAAACGCTTTGACCAAGTGCAAAATAGAAAAGTGGTTGCCCAATATTTAAAACAGGCACCGCGCCCGACTTTAGGCCAGCTTTTGCAAGGTTCTTTTGAAGAAGAAGCAGAAGAACCTGTAAAGGAAGAAAATAAATAAATCTGTGAAGTAAAAAGCCCGTGATTTAAAAAAGAAATCACGGGCTTTTTTTATTGCGGCTTTGTCTTTTTGGTAAATTTTAATTTTTTTCAAATTTCGGATACACGGGCTTGCCAGCCACTCTAGGTATACCTCATTTGAAAGAAACGCTTTTTCTAATAGAAAAAGCTAATTAAAATTTCCTCAAAAATACTATGCCGTTATTTGCTTTATTTAGCAAATGGGTATGCTTAAAATCGCAAAAACTTTTTGCTCTGTTTTTGGTAAATTTTAATTTTTTTTCAAATTTCTTATTATTTCCCGCCTTTCTTTTTTAAAGAGGGGATGGGGTATTGTAGTATAAAACACTTTTATAAAAAGTATTTTATTTTCACTTTTGCAAAGCAAAAGATAGCGCATATTTGTTAAAATATTGTGTAGTCAAAAAAGTATGTATATAAAAGTTAAAGTCCATGCGGACGAAAAAAAAGAACAAATCATAAAGAAAAACCAAGATACTTTTGAAATCTGGGTTAAAGCACCGGCCCAAGAAGGGCGGGCAAATATTGCTGTTATTAAATTACTGGCTAGAACTCTTGGCGTGGAAGCAAAACTATTTAAACTTATCAAAGGCGCAACAAGCCCCTCAAAAATTTTTGAGATTAGAGATTAAAAACTAATTTCTAATTTACTCTATAATATTTCCAAGAAGAATCTTCTCCACCTAATACTCCGCCAATAGAAATACAAACTTTTTCAGCTGTATCATTACCGGGTTTTGCATAACAATAAATCGCATTTGGTTGCACAGAATTATCTAGAAGTTGATCATAGACTACAATTCCTTTAACAACGCCTGCTAATCTATTAGTTAAAAAATGATAATACTCGTTAGGGCAATCAAGAACAACTTTACTAGAGTCTAAGTGGCAACCATCAATTTTAAAATCAATATCTTCTAAAGTATCGGGATATTTTCCATTTGAAAGATAATATAATTCAAGCATGTTTTTGCCGTGCTTTACATTACCCATTACGGTGCTTAAGCGGCTTTTAAGCACAGCCACTTGATATTGTGGCACGGCAATAGCCGCCAAAATACCGATAATTAAGACTACTACTAATATTTCAATTAAGGTAAAACCTTTTTTCATACAATTTTTCTCCTATATCTAAAATAAAGTGGTAGAGATTCCAAACAAAGACACTTTGGAATGACGATTTTATTATTAATCGTCATGCTGAGAAGTTTTTGCTCAGCATCTATTCCTATTATTTTAAAGATACTAAATTGTATTTTTTTTTTTTGAAATGCAAGTTTTTTGTTTTTCCGACAGAAAAAATATTATTTTAGAGAGATAAATAGAAAAATAAGAGATAATAGAGAAGTATAAATTTATTATATTTTTGTAAAATTTATCAAATTAAAATTTTTGAGATTAGAGAGTAAAATATTTTTAGTCAAGAGCATAATAAGCCCAAGTTTGATCTTCTTCTATAAAAGTTCCGCCCATATTTATACAAATATCTTTTGTTCTTGGTTTAGCATAACAATACCTTTTACCTGCTTTGTAAAGCATATCTTCGGAATCCTGTAACATAATAGCATAAGCTATATTGTTTTCTCTATTACTAATATTGGTTGATTTTGTTTGAAATTGAATAGAGGTTGTTGTTTTGTTAAATATTCTACCAAAATCGCAATCATAAGCAGAAGATATATTTTTAGTTGGAGTGCTTTTTTTGCAAGAAGAATCTTTAGGAAATGAAACATCTAGATTATCAATATCGGCTGCAAATTCTCCATGGGTAAGGAAATAAACTTGTTGAGCTTCATATAAACTATTTATTAAAGAGACTCCTCTATGTATATCGGCTTTTAAAACTGCTTTTTGGTATTGCGGAACGGCAATAGCCGCCAAAATACCGATAATTAAGACTACTACTAATAATTCTATAAGGGTAAAACCTTATTTCATACAATTTTTCTCCTATATCTAAAATAAAGTGGTAGAGATTCCAAACAAAGACACTTTGGAATGACGATTTTATTGTTAATCGTCATGCTGAGAAGTTTTTGCTCAGCATCTATTCCTATTATTTTAAAGATACTAAATTGTATTTTTTTTTTTTTGAAATGCAAGTTTTTTGTTTGGGGCGGGGTGGCTTCGTATAGGGAAATTTAAAAGGAAAATAAGAGCATTTTAAAAGGCTTATTTTAGGCCTAAAAAAAGCCCCTATTGTTTATCAAAATATGCTATCATTAAGTATATGCCAACAACATTAATTTTATCTTCAGTCGGTTTTGCTATTTGCTTGTTTTTGCTAGTTTATTTTATAGCAAAATACCGCCAGGCTTTGCCAAGTTCATCTTTAGATGAATTTGATATTATTGACGAAGTTTCCAATGCGGCAACAACCGCCGCAAAAGATGCAAAGCGTATTTTTTCTACTTCAGGCGCAACGCCGGAAGTAAGGGATATACTTTCCCTTCAGGAGAAAATAAAAGATATGTATTATCAAATTGAAGAAATACGCCTTCTACAAGAAAAACAAATTAATGATACAAAAAACGCTATTGCTAATTTGGAAAAAAGGGTTTCTTCTTTTGAAAATGAGTATATAAACAATTTACAGCCTACCTTACAAGGCTTAATTAAAGAATTAGAAAGAATTGATAAAGAGTAGTTTAAGGGTTTTTTATGGAACAGGAAAATAATAATTATCAGCCTGATGCCCAGGCTTTTTTAGAGGCTATGGCTAAAGAGGAGATGGCAATTTCCCCAAAACCTAAACAACAAATTTTGGAGGAGGCCTTCCCTTTCACCGACGAATTTGATATTGACGCCTTCGTTGCGGCAAATGATAGCCCTTTGGAAAAAACTTTAACTGCTATAAAGGCAGAGCCTGTCCCGCAAACAAAAGATACAAAAGATTTTAATATTGATTTACAAAAAGATAAAGACGAAAATATAAAAGAACTTGAAACAAAAATTGCCGATATACAAAATCAAATTGCGGATACTTCAAAGGAGCAGGAATTTTCTTCTTTGCCTTCTGAACTTTTTGAAGAACAACCGGCACCGACAACTTATGTTTCTTCTATCAAAGCAAATGACGAGTTCTTTTCAAACATTTCAAACACTATTGATACTTTAAAAGGCAGTCTTGATAATATCGTCAAAGCGCGCTTACAATATGAAGAAGGCCTTGTCCGCCAGGACCAAAATTTAATTGCAAGACTTAGAGAAAAAACTTCCCGCTTGAAAGCCATTAACCTTGCCTTAAACAGCGAAGTTAAACGCGCTAAAAGCGAGAAACTTGAATCTTTAAGAAAATCTGCCGAGCAAACAAAAGAACTGCTTGCTTTGCGTATGCAGTTAAATCAATTTCAAGAAGAATCTAACCACGGTTTTAAATTTTCCCGCTTGGAACAGCAACTTAATATGGTCCAAGAGGAAAAGAAGGTTTTAGAAGAAGAAATCGCTAAAATCAGACACGAAAAATTAGAATCTTTTAAAGCCTCTGCCGAGCAAACCCGTCAGATAATGGCTTTGCGTTTTGACCTTGCCAAAACCGAAGATAAATTTAAACAACAGGAAGCTCAAACCCTTGCCCTTCAAAGCCAGCTTGAAGATTTTAGACAAAAAGCCCTTGCCGGCGATAAAGATTTATACCAGGGGCAAATTGCTTCTTTACAAAGCCAACTTCAGCAGGCTTTGCTTTCTTCTAAAAACGAAGCAGGGCTTGCCGGTTCTTTAAGGGAAAATATTTTGTTTTTGGAAACAGCCCTTGCCAAAACCCAAGGCTCTAAAACTGCCCTTCTTGCTAAGGCAGGCCAGCATCTTGAAACCCTTTTTAATTTGAAAAATAAATACGAGCAGGAAATTAATTTAATTAAAGACGAACAACTTAAACTGCTTGAAAATAATTATAATCAAGAAGACCAAAAACATGCCGAGATTGCCGCCCAAGTCAAACAGACTTTGGCCGTTTGCCACCAGCAAGAAAATTTTATTAAAACTTTACAAGCACAAATAGATTCTTTTAAACAGGAAATTAAAGAGCTTGAGGCTAATGCGCCTTTAACAAATACTCCGGCGGAAACAGCCCTGCTTAAAGAGGCAAATTTAAAGGAAATTGCCACCTTACAAAAAACTTTAAAGGAAGAACAAGATAAATTTAGAAATAAGAATTTAGAATATCAAAATTTATCTTCCCGCTTGGCTGAAACGGAAAAACAAAAACAAATTTTAGAAGATAAAATTGCTTCTTTGCTTACTTCAAACGAAGATATCCAAAAAGAAAACAGCCAATATATCAGCCAAATTGAAACCTTAAAAAAGGATTATGAGGCTTTGCAAATAAAATATAATACTTTAAATTCCGACAGCTCCGATAAACAGATGTTTGATTTACAAAAAAATGCGTTGGAAGATGAATTAAAAACGATTTTAACCCAAAAAATTTCTTTGCTTGCCCAAGTGGAAGAAAGAAATAAAACCCTTGCTTCTTTTAAGGAAAAATCAGAAGAGCAAACAAGAGAGTTAAAAGAAGCCGCCGCCCAGCAAGTTTCCGTTTTGGAAAATAAACTTTTAAGCGCCCAGGAAAGACTTAAAAACGAAGAAGAAAGCGTCCAAAATCTTAAAGATAAAATTGCCCGTATGCAAGCAGCTTTTACTGCTAAAGAAACAGCAAACAAAACTATGCTTTCCCAGCAACTTTCCTCCTTAAAAGAGCAACTTTTAAAAGCGCAGGAAAAAGTGGCCCAGCGCACAGTTTTGTTTACCCAATTACAAGAGGAATCATCTTCTAAAAAGGAAGAATTTAATACCCTTGAAAAGAAATATAAGGATTTAGTTGCCCAAAAAGAAGATTTACAAAAAACAATGAAGGAGCAGGCAACGCAAATAGAGAATTTAAAAACTTCTCTTGATAACTTACAAAAAGAACTTGCCCAGGAAAAAGCCGCAAGAGTCCAACTTGAAGAAAAAGTTTCCAAACTTAAAGCGGTTAATGTTGCGCTTTCTGCTCAAATTAAGCAAGTTAACCAGCAAAAAATTGAAGCTCTTAAAAAATCTGCCGAGCAGGCAAAAGAAATTGTTTCCCTTAAAGAAGAACTTGCCAAGGCGGAAAATCTTAAAACTATTGAGTTTGAAAACGGCATTGTCAAAATTCGCCAAGAGTATGAAACAAAAATTTCCGCTTTGGAAAAACAACTTCACGACCTTTCCGAAAACTTTGCCAAACAAGTTCAGGAAATTGAGGCCCTTAAAACCGATAATGCCAAATTAAAGAAAGCCGAGGAAGCAAAATTTACTCTTGAAGAAGAATATAATTCTCTTACTACCCACGCTAAAGATTTGGAAGAACAAATTTCTTCTTACAAAAAAGATGCAACAAAGACCGCTTTAGTTAGGGCAAAAGCCGCCGCTTTGACTATGCAACTTAACAGAATCAAAGAAGAAAAGAAAACCCTTTCCGAGCAGCTTGATAAAACACGCGCAGAAATAAAAAATCTTACTGACGACGGTAAAGAAGCCCACGCCGCTTTAGATACTCTTAGAACCCAAATCAGCCAAAATGATGATTTGATTATTAAGTTAAAGAAAGATATTACGGCCTTAAAAGAAGAAAAAGCAAAAGAAGAAACTTTGAGAAAAAATCTTGAAAAAGAATCTTCTAAAAATTCTAAAACTCCTGTTCCGCCTTTGCCACCTTCTACAACGGTGCTTGCTAAACAGGAAAAGACTAAAACGGATACTATCTCGCAAACTTATACCGAACCGCCGACAAAAACGGAAAATAAAAAAGAAGAAAAAACTTCTTCTGAAAATAAACAGGCAGAAAAAGCCCTAAAAGAAGAAACTAAAAAAATAGAAAATTCAACCTTTAGTGCGGCAAAACCTGTTGTGATTAGTGCCTCTCAAAAAGAAGATTTCTTTGAAGATATCTTGCCTGATTTTGAAGATGGTGAAGCCGAAACTTTTGCCGAGGCTTCCAAACTTAATAAAGGGGAAAATACTTCAAAGCAAGCCTTAGATTTAAGTATGATTTTTGGGGCAAAAGAATCTGTTGAAGTAAAAGATTATAACCAGGTTAAAACGCAAAATACAACGGAAAATATCAAACTTTCTCCTGTCAAAGAAGAACCTAAAACAGAGGATCCTTTAATTACGGACCACTCAATAAAAACCCATATTGTCCGAAAAGCCGCTATGAGAGACGGGGAAGAGTATTCCGATTTCCTCGGCAAAACAAAAAGTGTGTTTTACAGGATAAAATGGTCGCTTTTTAAAGAATAAATTTTTAAAATAAAGGATTTTTTTAATGTCTAAAATGAAAGTTGCCGTTGTTTACGGCGGTAAATCAACTGAACACGAAGTTTCCGTTCACTCTGCAAAAGATGTTTGCGCTATTCTTGCCAAAAAATATGAAGTTTTAAAAATTTTTATTGACAAGCAGGGCTTGTGGTATTTACAGCAAGATTGCTCTACAAAAATAGGCCAAAACGATAAACCTGTCTCTCCCATAATTTCAAAAGAGGCGCACCTTTATACTAAAGATGGAGAGTTGGTAAAAGTTGATGTGTTTTTCCCTGTTTTACACGGCGCTATGGGCGAAGACGGCACCATACAGGGGCTGTTTGAAATTTTAGATATCGCCTATGTCGGTTGCGGTGTTTTGACAAGTGCTATGGGTATGAATAAAGAAATTTCAAAATTAATGGCTTCTTTTTACGGTGTGCCTATTGTGCCCTATATCAAACTAAAAAAGACTGATAAATATGATTTACCGCTTTTACAAGAGGCTGTAAAACAACTGGGATACCCTTTGTTTGTAAAGCCGGTTAGCCTTGGCTCCTCTATCGGCGTTAGCAGGGTGGAAAAGCCGGAAGAACTTGAAAAGGCCATAAAAGAGGCTTTTAAATATGATGATATTTTGCTTATAGAAAAGGGCATAGATAAAGCTCGCGAAGTTTTTTGCGCCGTTATGGGTGATTATCAGGGGGAAATACATACTTCTCTTTGCGGGGAACTTAAAAGCGCAAATAATGCCTTTTTTGATTATGAAGCAAAATATAATATAGCCGGCGGTTGCGATATGTTTATCCCGGCCCCGCTTGATAAGGCTTTACAAGAGCAAATGCGCAAGGCAACTTATGATGTTTTTAAGGCCTTACAGGGCAGCGGACTTGCTAGAGTAGATTTTTTAATTTCCCAAGATAATAAATTTTATTTTTCCGAGATAAATACTTTGCCCGGTATGTCGCTAACAAGTCTTTTCCCGCAACTTATGGAAGCAAGTTATAAAAAATATCCCGATGTTTTAGATATTTTAATAAACAGCGCCCTAGCCAGAAAAGAAAGAGAAAAACAAAAACAACTGAGTATAAGCAAATGAGAGAAAAAATTTTAAATTATTTATCTAAAATAGATAATTGGTTATATTTAATACTTATTTTTTGTTTGCTTGGCTTTTATAGAAATATTTTAATGCTCAAATATGTCGGCTTTAATTATGATTATTTTATAACTAAAGCGTGCGTGGCGATGCTGGCGCTATATTTTGCGCAAATCGTGCTTATTTTACTTAGACAAAGAGTTGCTTGGTTTGTATCTTTGGTGCAAGGTTTATTTTGCCTTTTTGTGTTTAAAGATTTCACCTTTTTACCGCTTGTTTCAGAAGTAATAACTCCTATTAAAAATATTTTTGCCCAAGATCTTGGTTATGGCTGGGAATATTTTATCAGTTTTGCCACAACTTCTTTTTTGTTCTGTGCGGAAATTATAAAAACTTATTTGCTTTATGCTTTGACCGACCAGGCTAATTTAGGCAAGAAAAAACTACAATAAATTTTTGAGGCTTCGGCTTTTTGGCAAATTTTAATTTTTTTCAAACTTCGGATACACGGGGCCGTGGGCACAAACTTTGTGTTGCCAGCCACTCGGGGTATACCTCGTTTGAAAGAAACACTTTTTCCAAAGAAAAAGTTAATTAAAATTTTCTCAAAAATCCTGTGCCGTTGTATTTTTTTGAGGATTTGGGCTTTTTGGCAAATTTTAATTTTTTTCAAACTACCTTTATCTAAAAGTTCTTTGTATTTTTCTGTTTTTTGTTTTAATTTTTGACTATCTTACTTTTCGCTTGCGTATTTTTTTTTTTTTGATAAACTGACTTTATAACATAAAGTCATTCCCGAAGGTCGTAATCGGGAATCTCCACCGCTTTTTTAGAAATAGGAGGAGATCCCCGATAAAAGCACTCGGGGATGACAATTTAGTAAAGGAGAGTTT
>JAZKYS010000011.1:0-2948 GCA_045612285.1 Elusimicrobiaceae bacterium | reverse complement strand
GGCTTTTTGGTAAATTTTAATTTTTTTCAAACTTCGGATACGCGGGGCCGTGAGCACAAACTTTGTGTTGCCAGCCCCTCTTGGTATACCTCGTTTGAAAGAAACGCTTTTTTCTATTCAGAAAAAAGCTAATTAAAATTTGCCTAAAAATCCTTGCAAAATATTTTGCTCTGCTTGGCAAAATTTGGACAAAAAAATTCCCTCTCTGTTTATTTTTAGAGAGGGAATTTTTAATTTGCTAAATTTTAATTTATGCGGTAATATTTATCTTTACCCCAGTCATACTTATCAAAAATTGGGTCTAATTTACCTATTTGTTCACAAACAGCTTTTGCTTTTTCTTCTTTACCATTTATAGCACAAAACTGTCTGCCATCATTATATTTTTGGAAATAATATAATAAGCCCGGTAAATTTTTATTTGCGCTTCTTGCAACGCAATATTGATTGGAGCAACTATATTGATAATCTTTATCTGAAAGGCCTTCTGGAGTGTTGCTAAATTCATAAGATTGGTCGCTGTTTACACTTATATCAAGAAGATTTAAATTTTCAGTATATTCTCCTGTTGCAAGATAAAAAGTTTCTTCAGCTTCTTTAAGTGTGTTCAATAGAAAACGCGCCCTTTGTGTTTTACTTTTTAAAACTGCAATTTGATATTTTGGCACGGCGATAGCCGCTAAAATACCGATAATTAAAACAACTACTAATAGTTCAATAAGTGTAAATGCTTTGTTTTTCATTTTATTTTCTCCTGTATTAAAAGACTAAGCGGAGTAGATTCCAAACAAAAGCACTTTGGAATGACGATTTTATTATTATTCGTCATGCTGAGGTGTTTTTGCTCAGCATCTTTCCTGTTTTTAATATACTTAAATTTTATTTTTTTTTTTTGAAAAGCAAGTTTTTATTTTACGACGGGGAAATGATATTTTAATTTGTTTTTTTGCGCTTTAAAAGGCTCAAATAAAATAAATAATAAATAAATAGTGAAATTTAAAAACATAAAAAATAAAACTTTTATATAATATTATTATGTTATTACCTAGAATTCTAACCGGAATAGTGCTGGTAGCACTAGTAATTTTCGCCACTTATTTTGGCGGTATTTTCTTTATGGCTTTAGTTGTTGCCATAATAATGGCCTGCTTATTTGAGTATGGTCAAGTTTTATTAATAGCCAAAAAACCTATCAATAGAATAGCTTTGATTATTTTTGGTGCTTTAATGACCGTGGCGGCTTTGGCAGGGCGTTTACCAGATATTATTGATTTGCCAAGCAATATAAGCGGTTTTTTTATTGCGCTTACTTTAGCGGGGCTTTTCTTATTTGAAATGTTTAGAAAGGCGCCCTCTTTTGAGCGTATCGTAAATACCTTTTTTGGTATTATGCTTATACCTTGGTGTTTAGCCCACTTAATTAATATCCGTATGATTGAACCTTATGGGGAATATTTTGCTTATATTATTTTCTTTGCAATTTGGGCTAATGATACGGCTGCTTATATTATCGGTTGTTGGCTTGGCAAGCACCGCTTAAAAGAAGTTGTAAGTCCTAAAAAAAGTTGGGAAGGCGCTATCGCCGGTTTTATTGCTGCTATCGGGGTCACGATGTTGCTTTGGGATATGTATTACCCCAATATTACCTGGCAACAGGCTCTTGCTTTAGGTGCTTGTATTTCCGTTTTAGCGCAAGTTTCCGATTTGGCAGAATCTCTGTTTAAAAGAAATGCCGGCGTTAAAGATTCTTCCGGCTTTTTACCCGGGCACGGCGGTTTTTTGGATAGATTTGATGCCTGCCTTTTAAGCGCCCCGGTAATTTACTATTTAATTTTATTTATGATTTAAAGTCATGAAAAATATCGTAATTCTTGGTTCAACTGGTTCTATCGGAGTAAGCGCTTTAGATGTTATTAAAACGCTTGGCGCTGATTATAAAGTTTTGGCAATTTCCGCCGGAAGTAATGGCGATTTGTTTTTAAAACAAGTTTTAGAGTTTAAGCCAAAATACGCAACTCTTGCGAACCAAGAATCTTACGATAAAGTAAAAAACTTAATTCCTGCCGAAGTTAAATTATTGCCCCCGGGTCAAGAAAGTTTACAGGAAATTGCTTCTTTAAAAGAAGCGGATTTGATTATAAACGGTCTTGTCGGTGCGGCGGGTTTTAAACCTTTAATGTCGGCAATAAAAGCCGGCAAAGTTATTGCTTTAGCAAATAAAGAACCTATTGTTATGGCCGGTGCTGTTATTATACAAGAGTGCCAAAAATACGGCGCAACAATAGTGCCGGTTGATTCAGAGCCTTCGGCTGTTTTTCAATCTCTTGAAAATTGCGATATTCATACTTATCGCCAGGCCGCAAAAAATATTAAAAAAGTTTTGCTAACTGCTTCCGGCGGGCCTTTCTTAAAATATAAAGGTAGTTTAGATGAAGTTAAGCCCCAGCAGGCTCTTGCGCACCCAAGATGGAAAATGGGTAAAAAAATAACTATTGATAGCGCCACTTTGATGAATAAGGGTTTTGAAACTATTGAAATTATGCATCTTTTTAATTTGCCTTTGGAAAAAGTTAAAATTGTAGTTCATCCGCAATCAATAGTTCACTCCGCCGTGGAATATGAAGACGGCGCAATTGTGGCGGAACTTTCAAATCCTGATATGCGCCTTCCTATACAATACGCCATAACTTATCCTAAAAGATATCCTTGCCCGGTTAAGCCTTTAAGCCTTTTGGATATGGCGCGGCTTGATTTTATGGAGCCGGATTTTTCCGCCTTCCCCTGCCTTGCTTTAGCCCAGCACGCCGCAAAAAAAGGCGGCAGCTTTGGCGCGGTTTTAAACGGCGCAGATGAAGTTTGCGTTGAGGCCTTTTTAAAAGAAAAAATTAAATTTACCGATATTGCTAAAATTATTGAAAAAGTTTTTTCTGCCCACGAGGCTGATTTTA
>JAZKYS010000010.1:0-53428 GCA_045612285.1 Elusimicrobiaceae bacterium | reverse complement strand
ATTGTTTTAATTCAAAAGAGCCTGCGGCATAACCGCCGATAGTAGCAAATGCTTTTGAAAGGGTGCCGATTTGGATATCAACCTGTCCTTTTAAATTATAATAAGCAACGGTGCCACGGCCTTCTGGTCCGATAACCCCGCTTGCGTGGGCATCATCAACCATAGTTATAACATTATGTTTTTGGCAAAGTTCAACAATTTCGGGCAAATTGGCAATATCGCCGTCCATACTAAAAACGCCGTCGGTCACAAGCATTTTTCTTCTTGCGTTTTTAACATCTTCGTCCTGCTCCAAAATTTCTTTTAAATGGGCCATATCGCTGTGACGGTAAATTTTGCGTTTTGCTTTGGAAAGTCTTGCCCCGTCAATAATAGAAGCATGGTTTAACTCATCAGAGATAAGCACATCTTGCGGGCTTGTCATTAAACTTTGGCAAACAGCCACATTTGAAGTAAAACCTGATTGTATAACAATGGAATCTTCTGTTCCTTTAAACTCTGCAAGGCGTTTTTCCAAAACTTCGTGTAAGGATGTTGTGCCGATGATTGTTCTAACGGCGGCGGTGCCTATACCATATTTTTTTGTTGCTTCAATGGCGGCTTCTTTTATTTTTGGGTGGCTTGCCAAGCAAAGATAATTGTTAGAAGTTAAATTAATAACTTCTTTACCGTTAATTTGACAGACAGGGCCTTGCTCACTTTGTAAAATAGCCGGTTCAATAAAACGCTCTTCTTGTTTAAGGGTTTTAATTTCTTCTTTTAAGAAATCTAAATTAGCCATTTTTTACCTCTATGGAACAAGCAAGATTTTGCCGCATTCTTTTTTAGGATCAAGGGCAATTTCAAAAGCTTTTTCAAAGTCTTTCATTTTGAAAGTATGGGTAATAACAGGGCGCGGATCAATGGCTTTACTTCTTAAAAGACTTTCCATTTTATACCAGCTTCTAAAAATTTCTCTGCCGGTAATACCTTGCAATCTAACAGCTTTAAAAACAATTTGATTTGCATAATCTAAAGTTAAATCACCTTTAGGTAAACCAAAAGCAACAAATTTGCCGGCCGGTTTAACGGCTTTTAAGGCGGTATTTATTGCTTGCTGATTGCCGGACATTTCAATAACAATATCAATGCCGCTTTTTTCACCGCCGGCATCAATAATTTTTTCTAAAGTATTTTCTTCAGTCGGGTCAATAACAATATCTGCGCCCATTTGCTTGGCTAAATTTTTTCTGAAAGCAGAAGTTTCAACGGCAATAACTTTTGCCGCACCGCAGGATTTGGCAATCTGAACGGCAAACAAACCTTGCGGTCCGCAGCCGGAAATTAAAACAGATTTACCGATAATATCTTCTGAAAGAGTTGCAAAAACGGCATTTCCCAAAGGTTCCATAATAGAACCGATATCTTTTAAAGAATTATCGCTATGTTTCCAAGCACATCTTGCCGGGATAGCGGCATATTCCGCAAAACCGCCCGGCACATCAATACCCAAAATTTTTAAATTACTACAAACATGCCTTTGGTCATTTCTACATTGATAGCACATACCACAAAAGATGTGGCTTTCAACGGAAACAAAATCCCCTTTATTAAAACCTTTTGCTTTATCGCCGATTTCAACGACTTCGCCGCACATTTCATGGCCGAAAACAAAAGGTATTTTCATACGCGCGGCCGACCAGGAAGAATAAGTATAGATAGGTAAATCGCTACCACAAATAGATGTGGCGTGTATTTTAATTAAAAGTTCATCACTTTTAATTCTTGGCATATCAATATCAATATATTCAGCACCGGGTGCTGCTTTAGTTTTACAAATTGCTTTCATAATTAATTCTCCTTCTTATTTAATTTTATTATTTAGGCACGGGGTTTTCAAGATATAAGGTATAGTCAAAAGCCCCGGGATAGATAAAATCAAAACAACCAAATAAAAATCTTTATAGCCAAGGGCCATTTGTAATTTACCGCTAAGCATACCCGGCACCATCATACCAAGCGCCATAATACCGGTGGAAATGGCATAATGCGAAGTTTTATATTTGCCAGAGCATATTTGCATAATAAATACGGTAAAAGCCATAAAACCAAGCCCATAGCCAAACTGCTCAAAACAGAGCAAAACGGCAATAGTTGTTAAACTCGGCGTGAAATAAGCCATATAAAGATAAACTATATTAGGCAAAGTTAAAGCCAAAGCAAAAGGCCAAATACATTTTTTAAATCCGTATTTGGCAAGCAATAATCCGCCTGAAATATTGCCTATAATTATGGCAATCATAGCAAGAGTTCCTTTAATAACCCCAAAATCCGTAAGAGATATTCCAAGTGCGCCTTCCGTTACAGGTTTAATTAAGAAAGGCGTTGTAATTTTTTCTAAAGAAGCCTCACCCAGACGGTAAAGCAAAATAAAAGCGAGTATCGCAATAATATTTTTTTGCGTAAAATAAGATTTAAAAGATTCTTTAAAATCACCTAAGGGTAAAGCAGCAGATTTGACGGGTTTATCTTGCTCCGGGCGTGGCAAACTGAAAGAGTGCCATAAAAAGAACAGTAAAAATAAAACAGCGGCAGTTAAAAAGGAAACTTGCCAACTTAAAAGGATATTTCCTGTTTTTTCTTTAACAATACCGGCGAAAATTGCAATTATGCCTGAACCGTAAATCATAGCAAGGCGGTAAAATAAAGTTCTTATACCGACAAAGAAAGATTGCTTTTTTTCGTCTAAAGCAAGCATATAATAGCCGTCAATAGCAATATCATGTGTTGCGCTTATAAAAGCGCCCGCAAAAAAGCCGGCAATAGAATAAACAAAATAATTAGGTAAAGAGAAACTTAAAGCAATTAATAAGAAAATTGCCGCAAGCAAAATTTGCATTTTAAGTATCCAACTGCGTTTGGTGCTTTTAGAATCAACTAACGGGGCCCAAAACATTTTTAAAACCCAGGGCAAATATAACCAAGAGGTCCAAAGAGCAATTTTATCATTAGGCACCCCCATAGAGGAATAAACCGCCACAGCTAAAACATTTACTATAACATAAGGCAAGCCCTCGGCAAAATAAAGCGAGGGAACAAATGTCCAGGCATTTTTCATAAAAAATCTCCTAAAATTTTATATTATATAACTATGAATATATTATACTTTATATTACTTGCTTTTTTCTGGGGCAGTGCGTATATCGGTGTTAAGTATACGCTTGAAGTTGTAGGCCCTTTTACCTCTGCTTTTTTGCGGACTTTTATTGGTTTTCTCTTTTTTGCAATTTGGTATCTTATTGCGAAAAAAAAGGTTCATTTGCCTTTAAAGCTTGCCTGGCGCCCTTGGCTTGCCGGCACTTTGATAATGAGTTTGCCTTTTCTCTTCTTGTATTGGGGGCAACAATTTGTTCCGGCAGGTCTGGGCGGTATTATAAACGGGACAGTGCCAATATGGGTATTTATTATTGCTGCTTTAACTATTAAAGGGGAAGATAAATTTACTTGGAAAAGAAGTATAGGTGTTTTGCTCGGGTTTATCGGACTTGTTTTGACAAAAGGTTTTGCTCCTGTGGAAACCCATGTTTTACTTGGTATGGGCTCGCTTTTATGTATGGCTATTTGTTATGCTATTGGCAATGTTTTTACAAAATATATACTTACAAATAATATCACGATGGAACAAAATATTTTCCATCAATTTATGTTTAGCTCGGTATTTTTGTTAATTGCTGTTTTAATTATCGGGGAACCTTTGCCCTCTTCGGCGATTTTTGCTCCTAAAGTCTTGATTTCAATGTTATATGTCGGTATTTGCTCTTCCGCTTTGGCTTTACTTTTGCTTTATAAACTACTTAAAGAGTGGGGAGCTTTAAAAGCAAGTGCTGCCACTTATTTTGTGCCGATAGTAGCCGTTGCTTTGGATTATTTATTAAACGGGGTTGTGCCCGGAGTTCATACTATAACAGGTATGGCAATTATTATTATAAGTTTATTGCTTATAAAATAAATGCTATTATATTTATATGGAAAGTTTTATTAAAGTTGCCTCGGCTGTTCCCTCTTTAAAAGTGGCAGATGTTATTTATAATGCCAAACAAATTGCTATGCTTTGTAAAAAAGCGGCAAAAGAAAAGGTCCATATTATAACTTTTCCCGAAACTTGCTTGACCGGCTATACCTGCGGGGATTTGTTTTTACAAAGCACGCTTTTAAATAAGACAGAAGAAGTCCTTTCAACTTTTCTTAAAGAAACAAAAAAATTAGATTTAATTATTATTATCGGCTTACCTGTTAACGCGGGCGCGCAACTTGCAAATTGCGCGGTAGTTATCTATAAAGGCAAAATACTTGGCGCTGTGCCCAAAACTTATTTGCCAAATTATAAAGAATTTTACGAAAAAAGATATTTTACGCCGGCACAAAATCTTTTACAGGAAAAAATAACTTTGTGCGGTCAAAATGTTCCTTTATCAACAAAACTTTTATTTAAAGCCGGCTCTGCCCTGTTTGCCTGCGAAATTTGCGAAGACCTTTGGGCGCCTGTTTCGCCTTCTTCCATAGCGGCTTTAAATGGGGCAAATATAATTTTTAATTTATCTGCAAGTGATGAACTTGTGGGTAAAAACGAATATAGAAAAAATCTTTTGTCCGTTCACTCAATTAAAAATATTTGTGCCTACGCGTATGCTTCAAGCGGACTTGGCGAATCTACCACCGATGCTGCCTATACGGGAAATGCTTTTATTTATGAAAACGGCACTTGCCTTGCTGAAGCTAAAAGATTTTCCACTGAAGAGCAACTTATAATTAGTGATATTGACATAGAAAAATTAAATAAATTAAGACATCAAAATATAACTTTCAGTGATACTTGCGCAAATTACAAAACCCCTTACACGATAATTGATACCAAGTTAAAAGTAAAAAAAAACTCTTTAAACAGAAATATTAGTTCTGCGCCTTTTGTTCCGCAAGATAAAAAATATTTAGACGATATTTTAAATATTCAGGTTTTTGGCCTTGCCAAACGCATAATTCATACAAATGCTAAAACTTTGGTTTTAGGTATTTCCGGCGGGCTTGATTCCGCTTGGGCTTTGATTGTTTGCGCGCACACTTTAAAATTGCTTGGCCGCACAAATAAAGATATTTTGGCAATCACAATGCCCGCTTTTGCAACCAGCAAAAGAACGCGCGCAAACGCTCTTGCTTTAGCAAAAGCCTTTGGCGCAACGACTAAAGAAATAAATATTTCTGATACTTGTTTATCCCAGTTAAAAGATATTAAACACAGCCCTAAAAATCACGATATTACTTTTGAAAATACCCAAGCGCGCTACCGCACGCAAATTTTAATGAATCTTGCCAATCAAACAGGCGGACTTGTTATAGGAACGGGCGATTTATCTGAACTTGCGCTTGGCTGGTGCACTTATAATGGCGACCACATGTCAATGTATGGCGTAAACGCGGGGATTAGTAAAACTTTAATAAAAGCCTTAACTTTAAATTATGCCCAAAATTCAAGCCCGAAAATTGCCAAACTTTTAAAAGATATTTTAGATACTCCTATCAGTCCGGAACTGGTGCCGGCAACCAAAAAAGGCACGCAACAAACGGAACTTTCTATCGGGCCTTATGAACTCCACGATTTCTTTTTATATTATTTAATGCGCTATAATTTCGGCCCTAAAAAAATATTTTATATGGCCGAAAGTGCTTTTAAAAATAAATATACCGCAAGCGAACTAAAAAAATATCTTGGAATATTTTTTAGAAGATTTTTCACTCAGCAATTTAAACGCTCTTGCTTGCCCGACGGTGTAAAAGTGTGCGCTTTTGGTTTAAGCCCGCGGGGCGATTTGCGCATGCCAAGTGATGTAAGCCTTTCTGCCTGGCAAAAAGAAATGGAGGAAATATAAATGTTTAAAAGTAAACTGGAACAAAATATACCTTTAATGAATACTTGCCTTGTAATTATCGCAGCAGCAGCTTTAACTTGGATACTTATTTATACAAAAAGTATGCTGATGCCTTTTGTTATTGCTTTGTTTATTTCTATCGTGTCAAACACTATTGCTGTTTGGCTTAAAGATAAATGGCGCGTGCCAAGAGCACTTGGCCTTATTTTAAGTGCCACTTTGTTTTTGGCAATTTTATTTTTAATTGTTTTATTTGTTTCAAACTCCATTGAATCTTTTATTTCCGGGGCGGATATTTACTCGCAAAAATTAACTTATGTTGTGGAGTGGACTTCTGAAAAATTACATAAACTCGGGGTAAAAGCAAATATGGAAATGCTTACAGATTATCTTGATAAATTGCCGCTTTTTAATATGGCCAGAAGTATGGGCGGGGGGATAGTTTCTTTGTTTACCAGCGCTATGCTTGTTTGCCTGTTTGTTATTTTTATGTTGCTTGGCTCTTCTACGGAAAGAAGCAAATTTACTATGAATATTGAAAAGCAAATTTCTTATTATCTTTTAATAAAAATTGCAGTTTCTTTAATGGCAGCCTTTTTTGTTTGGATAGTTTTAAGTATTGTTCATACGGAACTTGCTTTTATGTTCGCAATTTTAACTTTTATGTTAAATTTTATTCCCAATATCGGGCCTGTTATTGCAACACTTTTGCCGGCACCGGTTTTATTTTTACAATATGGTTTTTCCTGGCAGTTTTGGTTTGCCTTGCTTGGCGCGGGTTTAGTTCACTTTATTATCGGCAATATTCTTGAAACGCGCTGGCTTGGTAAAGGGATGGACCTTAACCCTGTTGTCGTGCTTGCCTGCTTGATTTTTTGGGCGCTTGTTTGGGGGCCGATGGGCGCACTTTTAGCTGTCCCCTTAACTTCAATTATCAAAATTATTTTGGAAAAAAGCCCTTCAACAAAACCTATTGCTGATATTTTTGCCGGGCGTTTACCTTTTAAATAATGATTGATTTGAGCCTTCTACCCAAAAAGCCCGGCGTTTATATTATGAGGGATAAAACAAACTTCATAATATATATTGGTAAGGCAAAAAATATATCGGCCAGAGTTCACCAGTATTTTACCAAAGGCGAACTTATCAGCCGTGCGTGGAAGATACCCCTTTTAATACCTTTAATTGCAAAAATTGATTATATTGTTTGCGCAAGCGAGCGCGACGCCCTTTTACTTGAAAATAAATTAATCAAACGCTATCAGCCGTTTTTTAACACAATGTTAAAAGACGCAAAAAGTTATCCCTATTTAAAGTTAACTAGTGAAGATTTCCCGCGTCTTGTTTTAACAAGGCAGTATAAAGAAGACGGCTCTTTATATTTCGGGCCTTATCCAAAAGTTGCTTTGTTAAATAATTTACTGCGCTTTTTGTGGAAAAGTAAAATAATTTCTCTAAGGCCGTGTAAGTGGAGTTTTTCCTTAAAAAAACCGCTTGCGGATAAGAAAATAAACGGTTGTATTTATTATCATACAGGCCAATGCCTTGCGCCTTGCGCCAAAGCGGAAAACCGCCCTTTATACAAAAAAATGGTTAAGCAAATTAAACTGTTTTTAGAAGGCAATTTTTCCGCTTTTCAGAAAATGCTTGAGCGCGAAATGCTAAAAGCAAGCAAGAATATGGCCTATGAAGAAGCCGCAAAATATAGGGATTTACTTGCTTCACTAGACTCTATGAAAGAGCGCGTAAAAATAAGTGAGTTTAAGGAAGAAAAACTTAAAACTTATATTGAAGCAAGCACCAAACTGCAAAGATTAAGTGAAATTCTTGGCTCTAAAAAACCTATACGCCATATTGAAGCTTTTGATAACTCCCACTTGCAAGGTAAACAGGCTGTTGGCGGTATGGTTTGCTTTGTGGACGGGCAAAAATATAAAGCGCATTATAGGCGTTTTAAAATAAAATCTGCCT
Source organism: Elusimicrobiaceae bacterium (assembly GCA_045612285.1). GTDB lineage: Bacteria > Elusimicrobiota > Elusimicrobia > Elusimicrobiales > Elusimicrobiaceae > Proelusimicrobium. The sequence goes on along the minus strand of JAZKYS010000010.1, from coordinate 45,554 downwards.
TGCCCGAGACGGGTGGGGATGACTTTTTGATGATGAAAGAGTGTGTTATGCGCCGTTTAAAACAACTTGAAAAAACGCCAAAACAAAATCACCCCGATTTATTTTTAATTGACGGCGGCAAAGGCCAACTGCATTTTGCGCTTGAAGCAATAAAACAGCGCGGTTTTGATATTCAAGTAATTTCGCTTGCCAAAAGAGAAGAAGAAATTTTTACGCCAAATTCTTCCGCAAGTATTAAACTGGAAAAAAGCGATCCGGCGCTCCGTTTGATTATGGAAATCAGAGATGAAGTGCACCGCTTTGCCATAACCTATCACCGCCTGCTTAGAAACAAAGCACTTTTAAATAAGAAATAGTTTATAAATAACCTATCGGGATAGCCATTACATTTTGACTAATGGGCAAATGGGTATTTGCCAGACATAAAACAGCCCCTGCACCCTGTTTTAATTTAAGATTATCTAATACTTTAAAAGCACTTATATCTTTATTATCCGGGGTAGATTTCTTTTTTATCTCTATTGGATAAAAAGTTCCGTCTTGTTCTAAAAGGATATCAATTTCCTTTTTATCTTTATCGCGGTAATAATAAATATTAGGTTTTTTGCCGTTATGTAAATAACTTTTTATAATTTCGGATACAGCGTAAGTTTCCAAAATGGCGCCGCTCATAGCGCCGGCTTCCAAAGTTTGGGCTGTTTTCCATCCGGTCAAATAAGAAACTAAACCTGTATCCATAAAATATATTTTAGGAGTTTTAATTAAACGCTTACTTAAATTATTTGAGTAAGGCCGTAATATATATATAAGGCCGGATGTTTCAAGAATTGAAACCCACGCTTGAATAGTATGTGCTGTTACACCGATTTCGCTAGCAATTTCCGTATAATTTATTAATTGGGCGGTGCGGGCGGCTAACAAGCGTATAAACTTAACAAAGTTAAGTTCATTATTTACAGCACTTAAAGATTTAATATCTCTTTCTATATAAGTTTGCAAATAAGAATCGTAAAATACTTCCCAATAAATATTTTTTTCCGGGTAAAGTTTTGGATAAGAACCTTTCCATATTCGTTCATAAATTTGTTTTAAATTTGTTTTTGGTTTTGAGGCCGCTTTATTTTTTATATAGTTTGCTGTGGGCAAAAAAGGCATAGTTTTTGGCCTTTTTTCTTTTTCATCTTGAGATAGGCCTTGCAAATATAAAATACCAACTCTTCCGGCTAGAGTTTCCGTAATATCTTTCATTAAGTGAAATTGCTGGGACCCTGTTAGCCAAAACATACCGGGCTTTTTTTCTCTGTCTACAATTTCTTTAATATAAGGGAGTAATTCCGGGGCGTATTGTATTTCATCAATTAAAATAGGGGCCGGAAATCTTTGCAAAAAAAGCGCCGGATCTTTTTTTGCAAGTTCGCGGTTTTCTAAAGTATCAAGGGAAACATAAATTCTGCGCCTTTTTTCGCAATTTTGCAAAATAGTGGTCTTGCCGACTTGGCGCGGACCTGTTAGCAATACCACGGGGAAAAATTTGCTTATACTGATAATGCTTTTTTCTAAGGTTCTTTTAATATACATAATAGCTCCGTCCAATATGTAGTATAATTACATATTAGCCGATATTTTTAAATTTGTCAAGAGGTAATTTATAATCTATCTGGGCTTGCTTAGAAACAAAGCACTTTTAAATAAGAAATAAAGAATTAATTATAAAAACAAGTATACCAATCTCCCCATAAAGAACAAGTTTCAGCCCTGCTATCTTCTTGGCATACTTTTGCATATATTGTATCTTTGAAACCTTGGCAAATTCTTTTATTATAACTATGGCTGGCGCTATTGCTATTGTATATGTTATAGTATAAGGCGTTGCCATTAAAGTTAAGGAAACATTGGATAAGGGTAATATCACCTAAAGTGCAGGCTCCCCATTTATAAACAATAGTGTTTTTTGTCTGATTCATAGTTCCACCGGGCGGTAAAGTTATATCTAATTGTGTTAAATCTTGTGAGAAAGCATTTGTTGCTAAATATTCTCGTTCTCTAGCGGAAGCAATAGCATTTGCCAAATTTTTTATAGTTGCCAAGCGGCTTTTTATGACGGCTTTTTGATATTGTGGCACGGCTATGGCTGCTAAAATACCGATGATTAAGACTACTACAAGTAATTCAATTAATGTAAATGCTTTATTTTTCATTTTTGTATTTTCCATATCTTTAAGATACAAATATTTTATTTTTTTTTTTGAAAAGCAAGTTTTTTATTTTCCGACGAGAAAAAAGACAAAAAATAAAAAAGCCCTCTGTAATTTAAAACAGAGGGCTTTAACTTTATTTTAAAGTTTAGTGCTTTTCTAAAAGAAATTAGAAGCGCACAAATCTTTCAACTTTAATTGTGCAACCAAGTTCTTTAGAAGCGGCTTCAACATAATCTTTAACGGAAAGTTTGCTGTCTTTCATATAAGGTTGATTGAGCAAGCAAACATCTTTGTAGTATTTGTTGATTCTGCCGGGAATCATCTTTGCGATAGCGGCTTCGGGTTTGCCTTCGTTTTTGGCTTGAGTCATTGCGATTTCTTTTTCTCTTTCAATGATTTCGGCGGGAACATCTGCTTCGTTAAGATATTGGGCAACCATACCGACTGCTTGCATAGCAAGATTTCTTGCAACTTCTTTTGCGGCTTCTTCTTTACCGTTAACACCGCTGAGTTCAACTAAAGCGCCTTTTTTATTATCGCTGTGGACATAATAACCGATTAAATTATTATTTGCGTTCCAGCAAACAGCTTTGGTGAAGGAAACATTTTCCCCGAATTTAGGGGCTTTTTCTTCAATAAGTTTCTTTAAGGTTTCATCGGTTGTATAATCGGTGATGGTCGGGTTTTGAAGCATATAATCTGCGATATTATCAACTAAGGCAATAAAATCTGGGGTTTTGGCAACGAAGTCAGTTTCGCAACCAAGATAGGCCATTGCATAAGTTTTATTATCGGCGGAAATTTTAAGGGCAAGTCTGCCTTCTTTTGTTTCTCTGCCGGCTCTTTTTGCCATATCGGCAAGGCCTTTTTTGCGTAAGTAAACGATAGCGGCCTCAACTTCATTATTGCTTTGGGCAAGGGCTTGTTTGCAAGCACCAAGACCGGCGCCGGTTTTTTCTCTTAATACTTTAATTAATTCTAAAGTGGACATATTATTATTATTTCTCCTTCTAAAATTTACTTTTCTGCGCTCTTGTTTTAAGGAGCAAGAGCGCAGATTTATTTAAGCAAATTTATTTTGCTTCTTCTTTTTCTGCTTTTTTAGTTGTTTTTTTAGCAGTGGTTTTTTTAGCGGTTGTTGCTTTTTTAGCAGTAGTCTTTTTAGCAGTTGTCTTTTTTTCTTTTACTTCTTGGGCAACTTCTTCTGCATCAACTTTTTCTGCAACGGCAACTTCTGCTACTTCTTTAACTTCTTCTTTAGCAGGTTCTGTTGTTTCTTCGGCAACGGCTGCTTTTAAGGCTTCTGCCATAATCGGGTTTTCAACCGGTTTTTCTTCTTCAACAGATTGCTGGGCAGGTTGCGGGTTGGCTTCTGCTCTAGCTTCTAAGATAGAATCAGCTACAGCGGCGCAGAAAAGTTTAATAGATCTTGCGGCATCATCATTACCCGGGATAGGATAATCAATATTATCCGGGTCTGCGTTTGTATCGCAAACGGCAACAACGGGGATACCTAAAATTTTAGCTTCTCTTACTGCACCTTGTGTATCAACAGGGTCAATAACAAAAAGAACATCGGGAAGAGTTTTCATATCTCTAATACCGCCGAGTAATTTTTGTAAGCGGTTAAGTTCTTTTGTTAAGCGGGAAGATTCTTTTTTGGAAATAGCTTTTAAAACACCTTCGTTTTCCCATCTTTCAAGTTCGGTCATTCTTTCAACAGATTTGCGAACGGTTTGGAAATTGGTTAAAGTTCCGCCGAGCCATTTTTCATGGATGCAAGGGCAGTTAACTCTTGCGGCTTCAGTTTGGATTGCTTCTTGTGCTTGTTTTTTTGTTCCGACAAATAAGAATTTAGAACCTTTTTTTGCTTCTTCTTTAATATAAGCGCAGGCTTTTTTTAATTCTTTTGCGGTTTTTTGTAAGTCTAAGATATGAACGCCGTTTCTTTCGCCAAAGATATAGCGGCTCATTTTAGGGTTCCATCTGGAAGTTTGGTGGCCAAAGTGAACACCAGCCTCAAGCATGGCTTTCATTGATATATTGCTCATTTATTTTTTCTCCTTAGTGATAGTTGCCAAAATTTAGGTAGAGGTTACCTATGGCGGCAACTTATCATGGTTAATGGTAAAAGCATTTGATTTACAAACTTGTTTCGCTTTAAACGCACATTTAACCTACAAACATTATACCATTTTTTGCGAAGATTTTGCGTTTATATTGCGTTGCTCGTCGCTCACATATACGGGGCTGCCGCCCGCTCGAGATATGCTTCGCTCCTCGCGCCTTATCTAAACGCAAACTTTTCGCAAAAATATTTGTTCTGCTTGTCTTAAAGAAAATAAAAAATAGGACGGGGCGGGTGCCCGCGCCTAAAAAAACCTTGCAAAAACATTTGTTCTGCTTGGCTAAGTCTAAACGCAAACTTTTCGCAAAAACATTTGCTCTGCTTTGGATAAATATTTAATTGTAATTATGGCAATTGATAGAAAACAAGACTTCCTGATTCTGCGTAAAAAGTTCCGCCTAAACTTTGGCAGGCTTTTTTACCCGTTTCAAAATTAGATCCACATAAACACATAGAAGTATTTAAATAGTGTTCAAGAAATAAAGTTCCTGAAACACTCTGTATATATGTATATATGGAAAAAAGACCAGCAGTTTTATTTATTTGAAAATCTATACGAGTCTTATTAGCGCAATAGTATGTTGGGGCATTTCCTGTGCATTTGGTACCTGTTACATCTAGGTCATCCATATTTGTTGTGTATTCATTGTTGGCTAAATAATATACGCGTTCAGCTTCTTTTAAGGCATTACCTAATATAAATGCCTGGGAAAGTCTACTTTTCATAACGGCTACTTGATATTGCGGAACGGCGATAGCCGCGAGTATGCCGATAATCAGCACAACTACAAGTAATTCAATTAAGGTAAAACCTTTTTTTGTTTTCATATTTTATCTCCTATTCCTGAAAATTGGTAGAGATTCCGGACAAAGACTTTTCGGAATGACGATTTTATTATTATTAATTGTCATGCTGAGGTGTTTTTGCTCAGCATCTCTCCTATTTTTTGTATAATCAAATTTTATTTTTTTTTTTTTGAAAAGCAAGTAAAATTTTCCGACGATAAATCTTCTTTTTTTGCTCTTTTTCCCGTCTTAACAGAACACTTGCGTATTTTTTTTTTTTTGATAAACTACTTTTATCATTTTAATCATTTAAAGAGGTCTCTTTATGAAAAACCAAGCCTTCACGCTGATAGAGTTATTAGTCGTTGTTTTAATAATTGGTATTTTGGCTGCTATTGCTGTGCCACAATATCAAAAAGCAGTTATCAAAACGAGATATAATAATTTAAAAGCTTTAACAAATGCTATTTATCGTGCGGAACAAAATTATTATTTAGCAAATAATTCTTACGCTAATACTTTTGATAAATTGGATATCTATGTTTATAGCGTTTATGATATCAACAATAAAAATTGGATTCAATTTGATAATACGATCTGTATGATAGAAGCTGCTTCTAATTATGTATATTGTAAAGATACAAGAATAAATATGAGTTATATTATAAGTTTTAACGGCAGTAGAACTTGCCAAGTTTATAGTGATGATCCAACAATTAATGCTGTGTGCCAGGCCGAAACGGGCGATGCGACAGGTGGCTCTTCAGGAATTTATCATTGGTATTACTACCCCGGCACAATTTAGCAAAACAAGTTAAAATCACCAATAAAAAAGCCCTGTTATTTTAAAATAACAGGGCTTTAAAGTTTTTGGTTTAGGAAAGAATTAGAATCTTCCGTTAACGATTACCATTACAGGGAACCAACCATTTTCTTTAATAATGTTAACTAAGCCGATTTGTAAACCGCTGTCAACTCTTCTTGCATTATTTACAAAACCGAGTTGTAAGCCGGATAAAGTTTCAGCTTGGTTATAGAAACCCCATTGAAGACCGGTCATATCTTGGGCCAAGTTTACTAAACCGCTTTTTAAACCGGTAAAGGTGCCTTTGTTAATATCAACAAGACCATGTTGCAAACCGACAGCATCAGTTGTAACATCGTAAATGGCGCCTTGTAAACCGCGCATTTTGTTGGATCTTGCATAAATCCAAGCGGAAGACCAACCATACATTTCATCCACTCTGGAAGAACCGATTACCCAAGAAATACCTTTAACGGTCGGTGTGTTTGCGTCAATGATGCCAAGAACAACATTGGTATTATTGGTTTTGGGCCAAGCAATATCATCATATAATGATAATTTGATTGGTGATTCTGCAGCTGCGCTAAGGCCTAATGTGGCAACTAAGACAGCAAGCATAACTAACTTCTTCATTTTACATCCTCCTTGTTTATTATCTAATTATATATTACAATTTTTGTATGAAAAAGTTTACAATTTTTTTATTTTTATTTTTTCCTTTATTCTGTTTTGCCCAAAATAAAACGGTTAAAACAGTTTCCGGCGCAAGAAGCTCGGCCGCGGTTCAAACATCCTCTTCTACTGCGCAAAATTATGCGCGCCAAAATTCTGTTGTAGGGCAACAAAGGCCGGTAATTAGTAATTCTTCTAATAATGTAGTTTATCAAAGGCCGGCAAATAGTATTTCTTATCAGAAGGAAAGCAATTCCGTTGCCAGTGTTTCTTATCAAAGAGAAGAACAAAATAAAGTGCCTGTATCAAAACCGGCAGTTGCGGCAGTTCAAAAAGAACAAAAACCTTTGGCGCAAAAAGAACAAAATTTAAATAAAATTCCTTTAAATAAAGAAGTAAAACCTGTTGTTAATAAACCGCGCCCTATGCAAAAACCCGGCAATTATAAGGTAATATATTGGACAAACTTTATTGAACCCACAGTTTCGCAACAAGAATGGGCAACAAAAGTTTTAGATACAAAAAATTTAACTTTGGATGGCAGCGGTGTTAATGTGGCGATTCTTGATTCCGGCATAAAACCACACAGACAATTTGACGGCGCAAATATTGAAATTTTGGATATTACAGGCTATAAGGACCCCTTTGATTTTTGCGGACACGGAACGGCTGTTGCGGGCATAATCGTGGGTCAAAGAGGGGATGATTTTAAAGGCGTTGCCCCGGGTGTTAATTTAAAATCTTATAAAATTGCCGATGAAAGCGGAACAACTAATAATACTTATATTATAAATGCGCTTGAAAGTATTTTGGAATATAACCGCCAAAACCCGAGCGCAAAAATAAATATTATAAATATAAGTTATGGTTTTGAAACGGATAATTATGAATTAAAAAATAAACTTGCCGAAGTTTACTCAAGCGGTATAGCCATAATTTCCGCCAGTGGTAATGACGGTAAACAAGGGCTTTTATATCCGGCAAAATATGATTTTGTTTTTGCTGCCGGTTCAATGAATCAAGATAAAACTGTTTCCGATTTTTCAAATTGGGGCCAAGAGTTAGATTTTATTTTACCGGGTTCCGGTCTTAAAACTTTAGGACTAAATAATGATTATGTTTGGGTGCGCGGGACCTCGTTTTCAAGCGCTTATTTAACAGGAATTGCCGCTTTGGCAACGCAGGCTTTTAAAAATAAATACGGCTATTTGCCAAGTCCGCAGCAACTTTACGAAATTTTACAAAAAATCAGCACGCCTGTTAGAACAATCATACCTATAAAACAAGGTTATGGTGTTCCTGATGCTTCAAAAATAGTATCATATATATAATGTATCAAGATTACGAAATACCAAAAGACCTGCGCTTTAAAACGCAGGATATTATAAAAATGAGAGGCCTTAAATGTAGCCTCCTTTTGAACGCGCAAGATTTTAAAGAAGAGTTAACTTTAACTAAAGCGACTTTAAAATTGAGCTTTAGCGTGCTTTCAAAAGAGATTTTAGTTCAAGGTAAAATTGAAGGCAAAAGAAAGGCCCAGTGCTCTCGGTGTTTGAGCGAATTTGAAAAGCCTTTTGAAGAAGAATTTTCGCAATTATTTCCCCATAAGGCTGAAATAATTGATATAATGTATATAACAAGGCAAACACTTGCCCTTGAACAAAACATTCAGGAGTTATGCTCTCCGGATTGTAAGGGCTTGTGCGCTTATTGCGGTTGTAATAAGAATGAAGTTGAGTGTTCTTGCCAGCCGCCAAAGCTAAATCAATTTGCTTGTTTGAAAGATAAATTTCAAAAAAATAAGTGAGGAATACAAATGCCTAATCCAAAAAGAAAACACACTAGATCCAGAAGGGATTTACGCCGCAGCGCGAATTCTAAATTAGAAGCAGTCAACTTTGTTGAATGTTCTAATTGCGGTGCTGCCCGTTTACCTCATAATGTTTGCCCGAAATGTGGTTTTTATGACGGCAAAATGGTAACGGAAGTTAAGGTCAAAAAGGCCAAAACTCAAGAAGAAGCAAAATAATAAATCCTATGAGGATAGCACTAGATGCTTTAGGCGGTGATTTTGGAGCAACCCCCAATGTTTTGGGGGCGGTCCAAGCCGCCAAAGAATTTGGTTATAATATTATCTTGGTCGGTAATGAAGAACTGATCAAGAAAGAACTTGCGTGTATAAAAGATTATCCGCAAGATAAAATATCCATTATCCATGCGCCGGATGTAGTTGATATGGCCGCTAATCCCGCGCGCGAGTGCCGTTCTAAAAAAAATGCCAGTGTTATTGTTTGTGCGCGCCTTGTAAAAGAAGGCAAAGCAGATGCTATGATTTCTGCCGGGAACTCCGGCGCAACAATGGTGGCTGCTTTATTTGGTATCGGCAGAATTGACGGCGTTGAAAGGCCGGCAATAGCTTCACCTTTACCAACAGAAAAAGGGCCGGCTGTTTTAATGGATGCCGGTGCCAATGCTGATTGTGATGCCGTAAATTTATTACAATTTGCCATCATGGGTTCTATTTATAGCAGTTGCGCTTACGGCGTAAAAAATCCGGTTGTCGGTTTGCTTTCTATCGGTGAAGAAGAAGGTAAAGGCAATTTACTTATAAAAAACACCACAAAATATATTAAACGCCTTGGTTTAAATTATTTCGGTAATATTGAAGGGCGCGATGTCCATACAGGTATGATAGATGTTATTGTATGCGACGGTTTTGTGGGCAATATTGTTTTAAAACATTCAGAAGGGCTTGCCAGATCAATATTTAATATGATGAAAGGTTCTTTAAAAGGGCATCCTTTAGCAAAACTTGGTATGCTTGTTGCCAAATCTTGTTTAAGAACTTTAAAAGCAAAGACCGACCCTGAAGTTTACGGCGGGGCTCCTTTACTTGGTGTTAAAGGCCCGGTTTTAATTTGCCACGGTAAAAGCGGCCAAAAAGCAATTTATAATTCTATAAGAGCAGCAGCAAAACTTGTGGAAAATAAGGCTATTGAAACTATTGAACAAAAGATAGTATCTTATAAAGATATTTTTAAAAGAGCAAAAGAACATGAACTTGAATAATAAAAGAGTTATTATTACAGGCGCAGCACGCGGTATCGGCTATGAAATTGCAAGAGAATTTTTAAAAGCCGGCGCCCAGGTTGCTTTGTGTTCTACTACTGAAGAAGGCTCTGCTAAAGCAAAAGAAAATTTACTAAAAGAATTTCCTTCTTCAAAAGTTTATGCCCAAAAAACAGATGTTTCAAAAGAAGCGGAAGTTCAAAATTTTGTTGATAATATAGTCCGTGAGTTTGGCGGTATTGATATTCTTGTTAACAATGCCGGTATCACACGCGATACTCTTGCTATTCGTATGAGCGAGCAAGATTGGGACGCTGTTTTAAATGTAAATTTGAAAGGGACATTTTTGATGTCCAAAGCAGTTTTAAAAATTATGATGAAAGCCAAAAGCGGCAGTATAGTTAATATGTCTTCTGTCGTGGGCCAAAGCGGTAATAGCGCGCAAGCAAATTACAGTGCTTCAAAAGCCGGTATTATCGGGCTTACAAAATCTTTGGCTAAAGAATTTGCTTCAAGGAATATAAGGGTTAATGCGGTGGCACCGGGTTTTGTTCAAACTGATATGACAGATAAACTTTCCGACCAGATTAAAGAACAGGCTTTAGCATTAATCCCTTTAAAAAGATTTGCAACAACAACAGACATTGCCAAAGCGGTAATGTTTTTATCCTCTGATGACGGGGGATATATCACCGGCCAGGTTTTAGCAGTTAATGGCGGTTTATACATTTAGCAATTTGCTATGGAGGAAAAAATGAACGTAGAAGAAAAAGTAAAAAATATTATTGTGGAACAATTGGGTGTTGAAGCAGACAGAGTTAAACCAGAAGCTCAATTTGTTAATGATTTAGGGGCCGATTCCCTTGATACCGTAGAACTTATTATGGCTCTTGAAGAAGAATTTAACATTGAAATTCCCGATGAACAAGCCGAAAAGATTAAAACCGTCGGTGAAGCTATTGACCACATTAAAGCAAAAGTTAAATAAGTGTCTCAAGAAATAGAAAAAGTATTAAATTATACTTTTAAAAATAAAGATATTTTAAAGGAAGCACTCACTCATAGGTCCTATAACCCGCATCCTCACGGCATTAATAATGAGCGTTTGGAATTTTTGGGTGATAGTGTCCTTGGTCTTGTAGTAGCAGGGCAGCTTTATAAGTTGCTAAGCGAAAAAGAAGAGGGGGTGCTTTCTAAAATAAAAGCAAATTTAGTTTCGCGCAAAAATCTTTATTTTTGGGCTAAGCAACTTAATCTTGGCCAATATTTATTTCTTGGCCAGGGTGAAATTACAAGCGGCGGCAGAGAACGCGCAAGTATTCTCTCTAATGCCGTGGAAGCCCTGCTCGGTGCTATTTATTTAGACGGCGGGTTTGAAGCCGTTTCCCAAATTATACTTGCTTGGTTTAAGACTCAAAAAATAGAAGTTGATTTACAAGATTATAAAAGTGTTTTACAAGAATATATGCAAAAACTTGGCAAAAATGTGCCGGATTATGAAATAGTTGAAACCATTGGTCCGGAACACGATAAAATCTTTACTGCGGTAGTTTATGAACAAGGTAAAGAACTCGGACGAGGTAAGGGACATAATAAAAAAGCCGCCCATCAAGATGCTGCCAAAAATGCCCTAGCCAAAATACAAAAAAAATAAATTTACAGGGGTTAGTATGAAAAAAATTCCATATTTATTACTTCTTGCTGTTCCGATAGTTTTTTTGGTATGGCTTACTTTTTTTCGCACTCCGGAAAAAACAAAAAGACCCAGCGAAGATATTTTAAGCAAAATTGAAGCACAAAATCCAAAGGAAATTGTTGACGAAATTGCCCAAGATATAGAAAATAATGATTTGGAAACCGCCTTATCAAAAATGGTGGAAAGTCTTAAACATCCGGATATTCCTACCTCAAAAGGCCAGCCTTTAATTGTGCTGGTGGCAGAAAAAAATAATTATGAATTGCTTGCCTATTTAGTTGATAACGGCGCAGATGTTAATGTGCTTGATATTTATACCGGTGAAACTGCTTTAATTAAAGCAGCAAGAAACGGTAATTTGGAAATGGTTATAAAATTGCTTTCTGCCAATGCTAATGTAAATGTTAAAAGCCAAAGGGGTATAACTGCTTTAACAGAGGCAGCCCAGGGGCAACACAGCAGTATTACGGATTATTTGCTTTCCCGCGGTGCTTTGGCCGGTGTCACAAATGAAAATTTGCTTTCTTACACCTTTGATAAAAATAATGTCGGTATTGATGCTATGCTTCGCGGTGGAGCTAATGCTAATTTTGCTGATGTTAACGGAAACACTCCTTTAATTGTTGTTGCTTCACAAGGTAATTTAGTCGCTTTTCAAAAATTAACTGCTTACAAAGCAAATGTAAATGCCGCAAATAAAAACGGTATGACCCCTCTATTATATGCTATTAAAAACGGCCATAATGAAATAGCAAAGGCCTTACTTAATCGCAACGATACAGATATAAACAAAGCAAATAACAGCAATCAAACTCCTTTATTTTACGCGGCTTATTTCGGCAATACTTCCATTGCCCAAGATTTGCTTGAACTGGGGGCTGATTATAATAAAGCCGATAAAAAAGGCATAACCCCTTTGATTGCTGCTCAAAGACGCGGCAAAAAGGAAACAGCCCAAGCAATAAGTAATTTTATTTTTGTTAAAAATTTACCCCGGGATAAAAAGGGTAATATTATAACGAACGATAAAGCAGCTTCTTCAGAGCAAGAGCAAACTGCTCAAAAGGCGCAAGAAGCGCAACAAAAAGCTATGGCTCAAACCAGAGAAGTTCAAAATCAAATGCAAAAGGCTTTAGCTTTCGGTTCTGCTCAAAATAACCAACAAAAAACGGAAGAAAAATAAAATCTTTTTAAAGGATATTGACATTTGCTTATTAATCATATATCCTTTAATTTAGAAGTCTTAAATAAAGGGGGACTTTATGAGTGAAATACATCTTAATGATGAAACCTTTGCAAAAGAAGTTCTTGAATATAAAGGCGTTGTCTTAGTGGATTTTTGGGCACCCTGGTGCGGCCCTTGCAGAATGCTTGGTCCTGTGATAGAAGAATTAGCTAAAGAATATGAAGGCAAAGCAAAAATCTGTAAAATTAATACCGATGATGCCCCGGAAAAAAGCGTTCAATATAGGATTGCTTCTATTCCGACAATAATGCTCTTTAAAGACGGCCAAATGATTAAGCAGATGGTCGGCCTTCAAAGCAAAGAAGAATTAAAAAAACAAATTGATGCTTTGTTATAAGTAATTTTAGCAGTATTTCTTATCTTGGTTGCTTTGCCCGTCAAAACGGCGGGCAAAGCAGCAAAAAATCTTAAAAATATGAGGTTGTGTTCGTAAAAAATATATAAATTTTATTTCCTGTCTTTTCTCCCCGAAAAATCCTTTTATGTCAAATCCTAAAAAATTATATTTGGTTGATGCCCACGGGTTTTTACACCGCAATTATCACGCTTTACCGAAGTTAAGCACTTCAAAAGGTAAAGAAGTGGGTGCTTTATACGGATTTTTAAATTGGATTTTGAGATTTAATAAGGAAGTAAAACCAGAGTATATTGCTTTTTGTTTTGATTCTAAAGGTCCGACAAACCGCCATAAAATTTATCCTCAGTATAAAGCAAACAGACCGCCGACCGATGAGGCTTTGGTAGAGCAACTTAAACTTGCGCGTGATTTGGTTAGCGCGCTTGGCTTTAAAGTTTGCGCTTTACAAGGCGCAGAAGCAGATGATATTTTAGCAACGCTTGCCACTTCTGCTGAAAAACAAGAAGCCCAGGCTGTTATTATAACTTCTGATAAAGATATTTTACAAATAGCAGATGAAAATATAAAAATTTGGAGTGGTAATTTAAAAGAAGAACCAAAAGATGCCACCGCTTGTAAAACAAAATTTGGTGTTGATTGTAAATATATTGTTGATTATTTATCAATAGTGGGGGATTCTTCCGATAATGTGCCGGGCGTTAGCGGGCTTGGGCCAAAAGCAGCAGTGGAACTTATTACAAAATTTGGTCCTTTGGAAGATATTTTAAAAGCGGCGCAAAATAAAAATCCGGAAATAAAAGAAACTATGGCCCGCAAACTTTTGACAGACGAACAAAACGCTCTGCTTTCCAAAAAATTAATTGTTTTAGATACTGCTTTGCCCATTGAAACGAATTTAGAAAATTATAAAGTCCAAGAGCCCGATTTAGAAAAAATAAATTTTTTTGTCCGCGAATTTGAATTTAGAAATTTAGCTGCCTATCTTGCCGAGTTAGAAACTTTGCCTAAACAGACAGAATCAAATTTTAACGGACAAGGCGATTTATTTGATATGTCCGCCTTTGAAGAAACAAAAGAAGAAATAAAAACTTATACTTTAAAAGAAATTTTAGAAGAAATAAAAAAGCAGAAAGAGTTTATAATTTACGCCCAAGAGGATTATTTGCTTGTTGCTAAAGATTCAAATTTTTATTCAATTTGCGAAATAGAAAACATTACTCAAGAAGAACAAGCAATTTTACAAACTTTAGTTTTAGAAGATAATATCTTAAAAATCGGGCACGATTTAAAATATACTTTTAGATTGCTTGATATTGACCCAAAAAATAAATTTTTAAATTGTTTTGATACTTCGCTTGCCAAATATTGTCTTGATCCGGCGGGCGAGTTTAGTTTAATAGGGCTTTTAAGCGTAAATTTAAATCTATTTATAAACCCGCAAACTGATATTAAAGAACAACTGGCTTTTTTTGCGAAACATATTTTTGCTTTGAAAGAAAAGTTGGAACAACAATTAAAAAATCACAATCAATATCAAGTATTTAAAGAGATGGAAACCCCTTTAATGAGTGTTCTGTTAGCGATGGAATTAAATGGAATAATGGTTGATAGAGTTTGGCTTAAAACTTTAAGTATTTTACTTGCCAAAGAAATGGAACAGGCACAAAAAGAAGTTGATGCTATAGCCGGTAAACAAGTAAATATAAACTCCACAAAACAACTTGGTGTTTTGCTTTTTGAAGAGTTAAAATTGCCTTATCTCAGAAAAACAAAAACAGGTTATTCCACTGATGAAGAAGTTTTAACTTCGCTAAAAAATATTCACCCTATTGCCAAGTCTATTTTGGCATATCGCGAAAGCGCAAAATTAAAAAGCACTTATGTTGAGGCTTTGCTTGATTTATCAGCCGATGATACACACAGAGTTTATACCAATTTTAACCAAACGGGCACTTTGACGGGCCGCCTTTCAAGTTTCAGCCCGAATTTACAAAATATTCCCGCCCGGACGGAAAAGGGCCGCCTTATCCGCCAGGCCTTTATCGCCGGTGAAGGCAATACTCTTTTATCTCTAGATTATTCCCAAATAGATTTGCGCGTTTTAGCGCACGAATCCGGCGATGAAACTTTAATAAATGCTTTTAAAAACACTCAAGATATACACCTTCAAACTGCTTGCGAAATTTTTAATAAGAAGCCAGAACTTATAACAAAAGAAGAACGCTCTGCCGCAAAAGCAATAAACTTTGGCATTGTCTATGGGCAAGGGCCAATGGCTTTGGCGGATACTCTTGGTATAAGTGTTGCCCAGGCAAAAGAATATATAGATTCTTATTTTGCGCGTTATGATACTTTAAAAGAGTGGATAAATAAAACTGCCGCAAAAGCCCGTCAGGAAGGCTATGTAAAAACTTTTATGGGCCATATCAGATATTTGCCGGAATTTGAGGCATCTTCTGCACGCCTTACAAGTTTTGCAAACCGCGCGGCAGTAAATACTATTATTCAAGGCGGGTCATCTGATATTATAAAAAAAGCAATGCTTGATATTTATGAAACTTTACCGCAAGATGTTAAAATGCTTTTGCAGATACACGACGAACTTATTTTTGAAGTGCCGAGTGTAAAATTAAAAGAAATTGCTACTTTTGCAAAAGAAAAGATGGAAAATGCCTTTATCTTAAAAGTGCCTTTGGTGGCTAAAGCAAAGGCCGGCAAAAACTTAAGTGAGATGGGGGCAGTTCTGTGAATTTTAAAAAGAAAGGCGCTTTAGTTATCGGGCTTAGCGGTAGTATTGCCAGCGGTAAAAGCACCGCTTTAAAGATTTTTGAAAAACTCGGCGCAGAAATTATTTGCAGCGATATTTTGGCCGCAAAGAATTTTGATTTATTTAAAGATAAAATAAAAGAATATTTTAACACCGACGAAAAAGCGCAAATCGCTGAGAAAATTTTTAAAAACGCGCAAGATAAAAAGTGGCTTGAAAAACTGCTCCACCCTTTAGTTTTAAAGGAAGCCGAATCAATAATAAAACAAAGCACAAAAAAGATAATTGTTTTTGATATCCCTTTGCTTTTTGAGTGCGGCTTAGAAGATAGTTTTGATTTTACCCTTTGTATTTACGCCGATTTTGCTATCCGTTTAAAAAGGGCAATTTCACGCAAAATGACAAAACAAGATTTTATAAACAGGGATAAAGCCCAAATGCTTTTAGAAGAAAAAGCACAAAGGGCAAACCTTGTAATTTTTAATAATTCAAACAAAAGAGATTTAGAAGAAAAAATAGAAAAACTATTTTTGCTTTTAAATAAGAAATAAGAGGAAAATTATGGACAATAAAGAAGTTAAAGCTGTAAAAAGCACTACAACAACCCGCAGAAAATATACTCCGCGCACAACGCGCGCACAAGCACAAAACAGTGCCCAAAATGTAAACCAAAGCACGCCTGTAAATAATAATACAACAAATAACCAAGGGCAAAATAATAATCATAATACCTATAATAGTTTTTCAAGACCAGCCCAAACACCTTCTATGAAGGCAAACGGGGCAAAAACTTTGGATGCTTTGGCTCTTTCTAAATTAAGCGTGGCCGAACTTACAAAACTTGCCGTTAATTATAATATTCAGGATATTTCCGGCTTAAGAAAGCAGGAACTTATCGGCAAAATTGTGGAAGTTCAGGCAAAACAAAACGGCTCTGTTTACGGCGGCGGTGTTTTGGAAATTTTACCGGACGGCTTTGGCTTTTTACGCTCTGAAGAAAATAATTATCTTGCCGGCGCGCAGGATATTTATGTTTCACCTTCTCAAATAAAAAGATTCGGTTTAAGGAAAGGCGATAATATTGAAGGCCTTATCCGCCCGCCAAAGGATGGGGAAAGATTTTTTGCTATGCTCCAAGTCCAAAAAGTTAATAATGTTGAAGCCGAAAAAATTTATAATAGACCTTTGTTTGAAAATTTAACTCCTTTACATCCAAACAACCGCTTTGTTTTGGAAGTTAATAAACACGACCTTACCCAAAGAGTTATTGATTTAATGGCCCCTATCGGTAAAGGCCAGCGCGCTTTGATTGTGGCCGCACCTAAAACCGGTAAAACCGTTATGATGCAGGCACTTGCTAACTCCTTAACCACAAACCATAAAGATATTGAACTTTTAGTTTTGCTTATTGATGAAAGACCGGAAGAAGTTACCGATATGCGCCGCAATATTAAAGGCGAGGTTATTGCTTCCACCTTTGATGAACCGGCAGAAAGACATGTTCAAGTGGCCGAAATGGTGCTTGAAAAAGCAAAACGCGGTGTAGAACACGGTAAAGATGTTGTTATCTTGCTTGACTCTATTACCCGCCTTGCAAGAGCCTATAACACTGTTATGCCTGCTTCCGGCAGAGTTTTGACCGGCGGTCTTGAGGCAACTTCTTTACAAAGACCGAAAAGATTTTTCGGCGCGGCCAGAAATATTGAAGAGGGCGGTTCTTTAACAATTATCGCCACTGCTCTAGTTGAAACCGGCAGCAGAATGGATGATATCATCTTTGAAGAATTTAAAGGCACCGGCAATAGCGAAATTTATTTAGATCGCAAACTCAGTGATAGAAGAATCTTCCCTGCTATTGATATCAATAGAACTTCTACCCGTAAGGAAGATTTACTTTTGACCGAAGATGAGTTAAATAAAGCTTGGATTTTACGCAAGATTTTAGCACCGCTTAGTTCCGTTGATGCTATGACTTTGCTTTTGGAAAAGTTATCTGCGACGAAATCTAACAAAGACTTCTTAAAGCAAATGGAAGCCAACCATTTTTAGTGTTTACTTCAGCTTTTGGGCTAGTTTTAATTTTTTATAAATTTCGGATACGCGGGGTTGCCACCCGCTCTAGGTATACCTCATTTATAAAAGCGTTTTTCTGAAAGAAAAACTAATTAAAACTAGCCTCAAAATCTTCGTAAAACTATTTGGTCTGTTTGGCACGATATTTTTTACGCGCCTTCTATAAACGCAAAATCCGCGCAGAAATTTATTGATATAAATAAAAGGGCATAGAGGAATTTCCGCCGCTTGGTGTTTTTGCTCCGGTTTCATCTTTACAAAGCTCTTCTTGTATCTCACTTTGATTCGCATAGAAATAACAGAAGCGTTTTCCCGGGTAGTTGGGAGAATTTTTAAAAAAATACTGATAGCCCATATTTACAGTGCTATTATAACAAGCTACGGCTTTATAAGATGATTTAGCATCAATCTCGCAAACTCCCCAATCAAATAGCCTTCGCAGGTCTTCGTTTGAAGTTGGTGTTCCTGCTATACTGATATCTAAATTCCTAAAAGAAACACTATAAGTATTGTTAGCCAAATAATATGCTTCTTGGGCTTGCACTAGGCTTTGAGC
The DNA here is from genome assembly GCA_045612285.1 of Elusimicrobiaceae bacterium. Taxonomy (GTDB): domain Bacteria; phylum Elusimicrobiota; class Elusimicrobia; order Elusimicrobiales; family Elusimicrobiaceae; genus Proelusimicrobium. The sequence goes on along the minus strand of JAZKYS010000010.1, from coordinate 27,200 downwards.
TAAAAGTTTTAATTGAGTATACCGGCTTTTTATCACAGCTTTTTGATACTGTGGCACGGCAATAGCGGCCAAAATACCGATAATTAAAACGACTACTAGAATTTCAATTAAAGTAAATGCTTTTTTATTTTGTTTCATTTTATCTTCTCCTTATTTTTAAAAGAATAGATGCTGAGCAAAAACTTCTCAGCATGACAAGTAATAATAAAATTGTCATCTCCGAGTGCTCACCGCACGGGCACGAGTTCGGTTTTGTTCTTTACCATCGTCATTCCAGAGAGTCTTTGCCTGGAATCTCGTCCGCTTATTTCCCTCCCTTCTTTTTAAAGAGGGGAGAGGAAGGGGTGGGGAGTTTTTATTTTAGCACCCCACTCCTAACCTCTCCCTTTTCTTTGAAAAAGGGCGAGGAATTATAAGAGTTCTTTTTATTTTTTGAACTATCAATATTTTATTTTTTTTTTTTTGAAAAGCAAGTTTTTCTTTTTTCCGACGATATTTTCTTCTTTTTTTGCTCTTTTATCCGTCTTAGCAGAACACTTGCTTATTTTTTTTTTTTTGATAAACTACTTTTATAATTTAATCATTTAAAGAGGTAAAAGTATGAAAAACCGCGCCTTCACGCTAATAGAACTGTTAGTCGTTGTTTTAATAATTGGTATTTTGGCGGCTATTGCTGTGCCGCAATATCAAATAGCAGTTAAAACTTCCCGCTTAAAATCTGTTTTACCTATTATGAAAGCTGTTGCTCAGGCTGAGCAGGTTTATTATTTAGCTAATGGAACTTATACAAATAATCTTAATGATCTTGATGTAAATGTTGAAACTTCCAGTGAGGGCCCGGAACACTATGATACTTCTTGGGGATTTTTAAATTTAGGTAAAACATATCCTTATATTATATTTCAAGTTTCAAATGTGGCACAAATAGAAATGCCTTATAATTTTCCAACAAAGTGTGCTTATTGCTATGACGATAAGCGCGATATATGTTATAAGTTTGGAACATATGTTGGTTCACATAATAGCAATTCAGATATTTATGAAATTTGCCAATTTTAAAAATTAGAAAATTGCAAAACCCTTTCATATACCTTTATACCCCTTTTTTTTATACAATATTTATATATGAAATTTGAGAGTTTTGTTGCAAAACGCTATTTACTTTCGCAGAGCAAGGGCGTGTTTTCTTTAATAACCACAATTATCGGCATTTTGGGTGTTTGCGTGGGCGTGGCGGCTTTAATCACAACCCTTGCCGTGATGAGCGGTTTTCAAAACGATATAAAAAATAAAGTTATCGGCGCGCAGGCCCATATTATGGTTATGGGTATGATGCCCGACGGCCGTTATCAGGAAGTCCAAAAAACAATACAAGATATTAAAGGCGTTAAAGCAACTGCTCCAAATATTTTCGGTCAGGCAATTTTAAATTATCAAAGCCAAAATCAAGGGGTTGTTTTGCGCGGGCTTGACCCAACGCAAGAAGCCAAAACAAGCAATTTAATTGATTCTTTGACTGAAGGTTCTTTTAGTGCCGAAGAAGGCAAATCCCCGCTTGTTTTGGGCCAGGAACTTGCTTATAATATGGGCGTTATGGTGGGCGATGAAGTTGTTTTAGTTTCGCCTGCTACTATTGCCGGCGCTTTACCTAAAATGAAAAAGTTTATCATCACCGGTCTTTTAAAAACCGGTTATTATGAATTTGATAATACTATTGCCTATACGGATTTAAAAAGCGCTTCGGACTTTTTGGGCTTAAAAGGCGCAATAACAACACTTAGCGTTAAACTTGATAATCTGGACCGCGCCCAAACCCTTGCTTTTGAAATTGACGAGGCAACAAAACAAAGTTATTCCGTCAAAACTTTTATGGAATTAAACGGCAATTTATACGCCGCTTTAAAACTTGAAAAAGTTATGATGTTTATCATTTTATCTTTAATTATTTTAGTTGCTTCTTTAAATATCACTTCTAATTTGATTTTGTTTGGAACGGAAAAACTTAGAGATATCGGTATTATGCGCGCTATGGGGGCAAGCCCCGCGCAAATTAGAAAAATTTTTATGCTTGAGGGCCTTTTTATTGCAAGTGCGGGCATTTTATCAGGTCTTATTTTGGCTTGCATTTTATGCTGGGTTATTGCCACTTTTGATATTGTGCAGTTGCCCGCGGATATTTATTACTTAACAAAAGTGCCTGTTAAAATAGAACTTTTTGATATTTTAAGCGTGATTTTGGGCAGTTATGCTTTATGTTTTATTTCTGCCCTTTATCCTGCTTATAAAGCCTCAAGAGTTAATGCGGTGGATGCAATACGCTATGGATAAAACCTTGCTTGAATTAAAAAACCTTACTAAAATATATACGGAAGGTTTAGAAAAAAATAAAGTGCTGGATCAAGTTAATTTAAAAATCTCGGCAGGCACTTTTAATGTCTTTATCGGGCCAAGCGGCAGCGGCAAAAGTACCCTTTTAAATTTAATTGCCCTGTTAGACAGCGCAACCGAAGGCGAGATTTTATTTGAAGGTAAAAATATTCTAAAATTATCAGAGAATAAAAAAGCAAAACTCCGCCTGGACAAATTTGGTTTTGTCTTTCAGTTTGACGGCCTTTTGCCTGAGTTTAGCGTTCTTGAAAATGTTAATATGCCCGCCTTAATAAAAGGTAAAAATGCTAAAGCAAGGGCCTTAGATTTACTTAGAAATTTGAATATTGATAATTTGGCTAATAAAATGCCGCCCTCTTTAAGCGGGGGGGAAAAACAAAGAGTTGCAATCGCGCGTTCTTTAATAAATAAACCGATTCTGGTTTTGGCGGATGAACCGACAGGCAATCTTGACGGCGCGCGTAAAGAGCAAGTTTTTAAAGATTTTGCCGCTTTAGCAAAAGAGGGTATAGCAGTTTTAATGGTGACTCACGATATTAAAGCAGCAGATTATGCTGATAATTGTTATAAAATAGAAAGTGGGAAGATAGATTTAAAAAAATAAAGAGAGGTTAAAAAATGTATATAAAATTTAACAGCAAAGCTGAAGAACTTTTACAAAAAGGGGCTAAAGAGTTAGCCGAAAAAGAATTTACGGCCGGTCTTTACCAGCATAAAGCAGAACTTTGGAAAACCGAAGAAGAGCACACAAAAATTATTAACAATGCTCTTGGTTGGACAGAAGTTTATGACTGGACCCTTGAACATTTACAAGAAATACAAGATTTCGCAAAATCTGTGAAAGATTCTTATAAGCATATTGTTCTAATGGGTATGGGCGGCAGCAGTTTGGCGCCGGAAGTTTTACGCGTTTTATTTGGCAAAAAAGAAGGCTGGCCGACCCTTATTGTTTTAGATAGCACAAATCCTGATTGGGTGGCAAAAGTGCGCGCACAAATTAACCCGTCAAAAACCTTATTTATTTTTGCAAGCAAATCAGGCGGAACTGTTGAGCCCTCCTCCCAATTTGCTTATTTTTATGAACAAGTTTCTTCCGCTAAATTCTTTAAATTTTTCAACCCCGGCAAAAACTTTATTGCTATTACCGACCCGGGAACAGGCCTGGAAACTTTAGCAAAAGAAAAGAAATTTAGAAAAATTTTCTTAAATAAAGCTGATATCGGCGGCAGATTTTCTGCCTTGTCTTTTTTTGGTATGGTGCCGGCAGCTTTAAGCGGTATTGATATTGAACCGATTTTAAAAAGCGCAAAAGCTTTTGGCGATAGTTTTAAAAATCATACAACAAGAGCCCCGCTTGAACTCGGCGCTTTAATGGGCGAAGGTTTCTTAAATAAAAAAGATAAACTTACCCTTTTAATGCCGCGTGAAATTGATACTTTCGGCTTGTGGGTTGAGCAACTTGTGGCAGAATCAACCGGTAAAGAGAATTGCGGTGTTGTGCCTGTTGTAGGCGAAAATTCCCGCAAAGATTTTGACTATCAGGAAGATAGAATTTTTGTCCATATCAATTTTAACTCGCCGGATAATGACAGAGTTAAAGAAATCAGCACTGCTTTAGAAGCAAAACATCCCGTAGCCCAAGTTGAAATGAAAGACTTAAATGCTATCGGCGAAGAATTTTTGCTTTGGGAAATTGCAACCGCTGCCTGCGGCGCAATTATGAAGATTAATCCTTTTGACCAACCAAATGTTCAAGCAGCAAAAACTTTGGCTAAAGGTATTTTGGAAGAATTATCTAAAGGCAATAAAGACCCGCAAGCAGAAGCAGAAATCTTGCTTAGCGACGATCTAACAGGTAAAATAACTTTTGAAAATCTTGGGAAAGATATTTTAAATTTAGTTAAACCTAATGATTATATTGCCTTGCTTGCTTACTTAAACGAAACAGAAGAAATTGACGCTACTTTAAAAGATATGAGAGAAAAACTTTTAAATAACAGCAAAGCGGCTGTTTTGTTTGGTTATGGCCCAAGATACTTACACTCAACAGGCCAGCTTCATAAAGGCGATGGTGGAAACGGCATCTTTGTAATTTTAAGTGCCGAGCCTGAGCAGGAAGTAGCTATCCCCAAACAACCTTATAGTTTCGGCGATTTGGTAAGCGCGCAAGCCTTAGCAGATTTTAAAGCCCTTGCCCAAAAAGGCAGGAGAGTTATAAAAATACATTTGAAAAAACCTGTATTAGAATCACTTAAAAAGATAAATGACTTATTCTAAAAAGGTTTATAAGTAGGGAGAAATTATGACAACTAAAACAAAAACAAAAAGAAATTTGAAAGATACTCTTAGAAAAGTAGTATCTTCCTCAAGAAGAACGGCCGTGAGCAAAACAAAAACAACAAAAATAACAAAAACAGCGGCGGCTGCTACTTCTCAAAAAACAATTCCTTTAGCAAAAGATCTTTATATAGATTATCCGACAAATAACGAAAAAGTTTATTGCGGACACTATTGCTTTAGACTTGGCAGCCCGAGCAATATTTCCTGGCTTAAAATTTCCATTAATGGCGGTGCCTGGCAAGATTGCAGATGCGCAAACGGTTATTGGTGGTTTGATTGGTGGAACTTTACTACCGGTAATTTTTATGCCGAAGCCTATGGCTGTGTAAACGGAAAAGAAGTTAAAACAGCAAAACGCAAATTCAAAGTAGTTATCTAAATGAAGAAAGTTTACTTGCAAACCTTTGGCTGTCAGATGAACGAAGCCGATTCAGAAGAAATGATGCTCACTCTGGCGGCTAAAGGTTGCACGCAAACACAAAAATTGGAAGATGCCGATATCGTGCTTGTTAATACTTGCACAATCCGCGAACACGCCGAACATAAGGCCATATCTTATCTTGGCCGCCTTGCCAAATGGAAGGCAAAAAAAGAAAACAGAAAAATAATTTTTACCGGTTGCGCAGCCCAGCGCCTTGGCCAAAAAATTAAAAAGAAATTTCCTCATACCGATATTGTAAACGGTGCCAAAAATATAGATAATTTTGCCGATATTATAGAAAGCGAAAATCTCTTAGAAGAAACAAAAGAACGATTTGCTGCCCCTTTAAATAAAAGCCCTATTAGTTTAGTTAATATTATGCGCGGGTGTAGTTGTAAATGCTCTTATTGTATTGTGCCTTATGTTAGGGGAGAGGCCTATTCTTTAGACCCAAAAAATATTTTAGAGCAAGTTAATTTTGCTTTGGAAAACGGTGCAAAAGAAATTGTTTTACTGGGCCAAACGGTTAATGCTTATAATTATAAAGGATTTAGTTTTTCTAAATTACTTAGGGAAGTTTGCTCTTTTGATAAACTTTTGCGCCTTCGCTATTTAAGCCCGCACCCGATGTTTATTAATGAAGAATTTTTACAAACTTTAAAAGATTGTCCTAAAATTGCGCGCCATATCCATTTGCCGATACAAAGCGGCTCAACAAAAATTCTTGCCGATATGAAGCGCAATTATACGCGCGAAGAACTTTTAGCAAAACTTAAAGCCTTAAAAGAAATCGGTATAGAAATAAGCACGGATATTATCGTCGGTTATCCAAAAGAAACGGAAGAAGATTTTAAAGATACTTTAACCTTGTGCCAGGAAGTAAAATTTAGCGCGGCATATTGTTTTAAATTCTCGCCAAGAAAAGGCACCCCGGCTGCGCTTTTAAAAGAACTTCCGCAAAAAATAGTGGAAAAAAGACTTGATATTTTGTTAAATGAAATAAAGCAGTCCTCAAAAGCAGCTTACGCGCGCCAGGAAGGCACCACGCAACAAGTGCTTTTTGAAACGCCGACAAATGGGCGCACTTCAAATAATTTTTGGGTAAGGACTAAAAAGAAATACCCTGTTGGCGCAGTTGTAGATTTGCAAATTGTTGAAAGTAAAGATACAATTTTACTAGCATAAAAAGAGGTATAGTTATGAGCGAAAATTTTATGGAAAGAAGAAGACACCCCAGAGTGCCTGTTATCAGCAATATTGTTGAACCGATTGATCTTATGTTTACAGATGAAAAAACCGGACAGCAGCACGAAGCAGCCGCTGTTCTAGCGGATTTATCTGCCTCAGGTATGAGGATTGTTTCCTTCTTAAAAGCACCGGTGGCAGGTAGTTTAAGAATAAAGATGGAGCTGCCTTTTGTCGGCAAGTTTGAAGTGGAAGCAAGAACGGCTTGGGTTCGCCAAAAAGGGCCTGTTTATACTATCGGTATAGAATTTATGAAAATCAGCCCGGCCGTAGTCCAAAAAATTACAACTTTGGCAAATGACTTTGTTGATTGTAATACAAGAATCTTGCTAAAATTGCCTGAAGTTTGCGTGCCTAATTGTAAGTGCAACGCCATTTGTAATAAAATACAAAAAGACACAACCTTGTTTAAATAAATGTTTCCCCGTCCGATTATTATAGCCGGTCCGACGGCAAGCGGTAAAACTGATATCGCGCTTGCCTTGGCAAAATTTTTGGACGGGGAAATTGTTTCCGTTGATTCCCGCCAAATTTATAAAGGTTTAAATATTGGCACGGCCTGCCCAAAAGGCGTGTGGCAAGGGGATAATTTTTTTGTTAATGATATAAGATATTATCTTGCTGATTTTTTGCCTATTGATAAAAAATTTGATGTTTCGCTTTTTATTAAAGAAGCAAATAAAATAACAAAGCAAACAAAAAAGCAATTAATTTTTGCCGGCGGAACAGGGCTTTATTTTGAAAGTTTTTTTTGCGGTATGGATAATTTGCCCCCGGCGGATGAAACTTTAAGAAGAAGCCTTTTACTTAAAACTAAAGCAGAACTTTACCGCGAATTAGAACAACTGGACCCTAAAAGCGCACAAACTATACCACAAGGCAATATCCACCGGGTTTTAAGAGCGCTTGAAATTACCCTTTTAACAGGCAAGGCGGCAAGTTCTTTAAGAACGCAAACAGGACCAAAAGAAATACCTTCTGATAAAGCCTTATTCTTTTATATAAACTGGGATAAAGAATTATTAAACAAGCGTATTATAAAGCGCACAAATTTAATTTTTGAGCCGATGATAGAAGAAGCGCGACTAGCTTTAAAAAATTTTGGCAAAGGTGCCTGCGGTTTAAACACGCTCGGTTATGCCCAGGCAATAGAAGTTTTGGAAAATAAAATTACCCGCGCAGAAGCGCTTGAAAAAATTATTATTTTAACCCGCCAATATGCCAAACGCCAAAGAACTTGGTTTAGAAGATATAAAAATATAATTTCGCTTGATATAAATAAAGAAAACGAATTTGATATTTCTAAACTCTGCCAAAAAATAATTGAACAATCAAAAACTATTTAAGGATATTATATTTTATATCGCCGACATGTTCTTGTATAAACGCTAAAGTTTTTTTGTCAAAAGCGGCAAATTGGGCAAGATGGCTGATATTGGTTGCCGGGTCAAAAGATATAGTGGAAGTTATACCGGCAAGTTCGCCTTTAGAAGTCATCAACCCGCTGCCCGAAATACCCTGTCTTATACCAAAGTTTTGTAAAACAAAAGTTTTTGTTTGCGGATAGTAAATTGCTTTATTATTGCTTCTTAAAACTTTTCTTTCTTCTTGAAAACTTGATAAGACGGAAAATTTCCTTGCTAAAACCGGCCCTTGCGCGCGGTAGGCACCCATAATAAGTAAAATTGGCGTATTATAACTGCTTAAAGCCCTTTTATAAGTTCTGTAATTATTTAAGCGGCGCATAAATTCTTGCTGCGTTATACCTGTATTAAGGCTAGGGTCTTTATAAACAAATTTGGATGTTGCAGGTTTAAAACGAATTAAGGCAATATCATAAGTTGCCATATTTTTTTTGACATCTCTATCCGGATGTATAAAAATTTGCGGTGATTTTTTTGTGCTTGTGCCGATTACATCCATCTCGTAATTTTTACCTATTACAAGGCGGGTTTGAAAATCACATCCGTTTTGGCAAGTTTTTTCCACACAGTGCGCGGCTGTTATAAACCAACTTTTACTAAGGCGCACCGCTTGGCATTTTGTCGCCTGAAAGGTTTGCCCGGGGTTATATTTCATAAGGGGGGCTAAATTAATTTCAAAAGTGTTGGAAAAATCGTCAGTAGTAGCATAGGTATTTATTTCTTCTTCGCTGGAAATAAACCCGACATTTTGGCAAAAAACAATACCAATAAAAAAAGTAAAAATTAAAATTAAAAAAAGTTTTTTCATACCAATATGATACAAAAAATATTATGAAAATGAAAAACCCGCCAAGTTAAACTTGACGGGTTTTAGTAAAGCAGAATTTATAATCTAAAATAACGACCGTCGGAATTGTCAATAAGCACACCGCCAAGAGATTTGCATATAGCAGCACCCCTTTCCTTATTATCTCCGGTGCCTGCTATACAAGTTAGATTGCCGGAGTTTTCCATAACTTCATTTCCTGCTCTTTTGTTATATAAATAATATGCTATTTTTATTATGTAGGTATCAATATTATATTGGGCTTGCACGGAATCTACTTCCCCATTCGCGAGGGATAAATAGAATTTCCAATCTTTGTAGTTTCTCTGGGTAGGGTATACATATGTAAAGTCTGAAGGTAATGAAATATCTAAATCGTCAAAAGAGTTTGTATATCTTCCATTAGCAAGATGATAAGCTTCTTCTGCTTGGCCAATACTCCGGACTAAAGATAACATTTGTCCGGCTTTAGATTTTAAAACAGCTTTTTGGTATTGCGGCACGGCAATGGCGGCTAAAATACCGATTATTAAGACTACTACTAATAATTCAATAAGTGTAAAACCTTTTTTCATACAATTTCTCCATTTTGCGTCAGCTTTTGGGCTAGTTTTAATTTTTTAGAAATTTCGGATACGCGGGGTTGCCACCCGCTCTAGGTATACCTCATTTCTAAAAACATTTTTTCTTTTTACAAAGAAAAAACTAATTAAAACTATCTCCAAAATCCTTGCAAAAACCATTTGCTCTGTTTAGTTTTATTTGAAAGAAATTATTCCTTTCACAAATTTCATTTTATTTTTTTTTTTTTGAAAGTCAATATAGAGAAAATACGATATTTAAAAGCCCATTGCTTGCTTGTCTTTAGGCGTAGTTAAAAGAAAAACAATTAATAGGGAAAATTAAAGCACAACCGGAGCTTTGCCTTTTGCTTCAATATTGCCAAGGATAATATTGGCCGCTGCTTTAGAAGAAAACTTGCTCACGCCATACATAGCAATAACATTTTTAATTTCCGGATAGTTTTTGATATCATAAGGACTCATTAAAGAAAGCAAAACTATATCTTTATTTATTTTGGCAAGTTGCTTTATGGCGGCTTTTTGGCTTGTTAAAGATTTATCTGCCCATTGAAGCGAACCGACGACAACTAAATCTGCCTCTTTCATACATTCTTTTGCCCTTTGTATATCTTTTGCCTGCGGGCGCATAGAAGCATTATAATATTTAACTTGCCAACCCTTTTCTATAAACGGGGCGGAAAAATCTGTAAGTTGATCAGCAAAACGAGTGGGGGAAAATAATATTGTGCAGAGTTTTGGGTTTTGTTTTTCGGTTTTGAAGGGGATAAAATTTTCTTCACTTCTGATTACGGAAACGCCCTGATTTGATAATTTCTGCGCAAAATAATTATAGGCCTCAAGCGAAGATTTTATTGGCATAGTGGGTTTTTCCTCTTCAAAAAGGCCAAGTTGCTTTTTTAAATTAAAAACTTTTTGCGCGGCTTCTTCCACACGGGCTTTTGGTAAGGTTTTATTTATTTGTTTTAAAAGTTCGCTATTTGTTATAGCCGGGTTTTGACGGCTTGTTAAAACAATATCAACACCGCTGATTAAAGATTGTAAAGCCGCTTCTGTAATATTGCCTGTTTTGCTTGCGCCTTGCATATCAAGACTATCAGAAATTATTACCCCTTTAAAACCAAGTTTCTTTTTAAGTAAATTATTTATAATAGCAGGGCTGAAAGTAGCGGGGTTTTTATCGTCTAAAAAATCATAAATAATATGCGCGCTCATTATACCCATAACACCGCCGTCAATGGCCTTTTTAAAGGGGGGCAAATGTATTTTTTTAAAAGCCTCTTTATCTTGAGTAAAACGCGGGGTTGTATAATGGCTGTCTAGGGCAGTTTCGCCATGCCCGGGGAAGTGCTTTGCCACCGCCATAACACCGGCTTTTTGCATACCGGTTATCACAGCAAGCCCCATAGCAGAAACAATTTTTGTATCCGAACCGAAACTTCTGACCCCGATAATTGGATTTGACGGATTATTGTTTACATCTATCACAGGGGAAAAATTTATATTTACGCCGGCATTTTTAAGTTCGGTAGCGACAATATAAAAAAGAGTAGTTGTATCCATAGGATTATTTGCCGCGGCAAGAAGCATATTTGTAGGCAGATAAGGAAAACCTAAAGTTATAGGCGTGTAAACCGTTCCGCCTTCATAATCAATAGCGATAAGTAAAGGCAAACCGCTGGGGCTTTTTTTTGCCCAGCCTTGCATTTTATCAATAAGTTCTTTTGTTTCTTCTAAAGAATAATTGCCCCATTGGATAAGAACCCCGCCGACAAGCCCTTTTTCTATCGCATTTTGATATTTGTGGGCAGTGTCAACATCGGTGGCAATAAATATTGTTTGGGCAAGTTTTTCCTGTAAAGATAAATCTTGAAAAGTAATATCTTTTAAAGTTTTTTTGCCGCTTGTTTGCGCAAAAAGCGGGGATAAAAAACAAAAACAAAATATAAATAAAATAATTTTATTTTTCATTTAATTTTATTAAAGTAATTTCATTATTTGTAAATAAACGCATTGTTGGCCCCCAGTAAAAAGTGCCGGGGCTTACATATAAATTACTTTCTCCGTATGTATAAAGTCCTTTTATATAAGGATATCTTAAAGCAACTAGATAATTAAAAGGCCATATTTGCCCTGCGTGGGTATGCCCGCTTAACATTAAATCAATTTTAGGGGAAAGTTCCTTAAATTGGCGCGGCTGATGTTGTAAAAGAATATTAAATTTTTCTTGCGGTTTTAAATTGTTTAAAAATTGTTGGTCGGGGTGGTCGCTCACGCCGTTTATTATTAGTCCGCAAGTTTCGGTTGTTTTATTATCTAGGTCAATTAAACCTGCCTGTTTAAAAAGTTCTCTATTTTTAACAATGCTGCTGTAATATTCGTGATTGCCGCTTACAACATATTTACCGCACGGGGGCTGAAGATTTTTTATTAAATCTATATAAGGTTTCATATTGGTTGTTTCTTCAAAAATATCGCCGGTAAAAACTATAATATCTGGGTTATGCGTGCTTAAATCTTTCAGGGCTTTTTCAAGGCGTTTTGGGTTGATATTTTTGCCTAAATGGGTATCGGAAATTTGCGCAATTAAGATAGGTCTTTTTATTTTACTGCTTGCTATTTCAACTTGTTTAATAAGAGGCTCTTTAAAGGCGGTCCAAGTGGAAAGTAAAGTCAAAACAGCGGCAATAATCAAAGGAATAAAATTTGGTAAATTTATGTGGCATATTTTAAGTAAAATAAAAAGAAAACTGAAGCAAAACCACAAGAAAATAAACCCCAGCCAATTATGGGCAAGAGTATGTAAAAATACAGCCCCAAAGCCATTATATTCACGGGTTATCGCAAGCAAAAACATTAATATACAAGCAAGTAGCAAAGGCAGTAGTTTTAGAAACCAGTTTGACAAGGTAAAACTCTGTAAAAAGCAAATATAATGTATTAAGGTGATCAAAAAACTAAATACTAAAAAAAAGGCAATCATTTTTTGTTTTCAAAAACTCCGATTTTTCTGTTTTTAGTTACATTATCAAAAGGGAAAAGCTTGCCGTTCATAGCAACAAAAGTGCCGTAAGGCAAGGCCTGCGCAAAAGATAAAGCGCTTGATAAATTAAAAATTCCGTCTGAAGAACCAAATTTATAAGGTATCATTGCGCCGGTTAAAACAACAGTTTTATTTTTTATTTTGCCGCCTAAAAACATAGCGGTTTTTTCCATAGTATCGGTGCCGTGAGTAATAACAATTTCTTTTTCCGGGCAGTTTTGAACGGCTTTTAAGATAACTTTTCTATCTGCCTCGGTCATAAAAAGACTATCTTTTAACATTAAAGTTGTTATCTTAACAGGCAGGCGGCAACGGCCTTGTTTTAAAATTTCCTGTAAATGTGTTTTTTTAAAAAATAATTCACCTGTAAGTTCATTATATTCTTTATCAAAAGTTCCGCCGGTTACAAAAATTCTAAGGGCCATAAAATAATCTCCTTAAAAAATATCTATAATTTAAGTATAATATATTTATATAAAATATTGAGAGGAAAATAAAATGAGTATCAGAGTTCGTTTTGCCCCCTCGCCGACAGGGCACTTACATATTGGCGGCCTTAGAACAGCACTTTTTAATTATCTTTTTGCCAAAAAAGAAGGTGGCACTTTTATTTTGAGAATAGAAGATACCGACGAAGAAAGATCAACTCAAGAATCTGTTAAAGCAATTTATGACGGCCTTATGTGGGCCGGTTTAACTTGGGATGAAGGCCCCATGCCGGATGGCACAATCAAAGGCCCGCACTCCCCTTATTATCAAGCACAAAGAGCAGATCAAGGTTTATATAAAAAATATATTGATGACCTTTTAGCAAGAGGCCTTGCTTATAAATGCTATTGCACCGAAGAAGAACTTGAAGCAATGCGTAAAGATGCTCTTGCTAATCACCGCCCGCCCAGGTATGACGGCAGATGCCGCAATTTAACAAAAGAACAACAAGCCGAACTTGAAGCCAAAGGCAGAAAATATGTTATCCGTTTTAAAATGCCAAAAGAAGGAACAACCGCTTTTGATGATTTAATCAGAGGCCATGTTTCTTTTGAAAATAAAGATTTGTATGACTTGGTTATTCAAAAAACAAGCGGTTATCCTACCTATAATTTTGCTTGTGTAATTGATGACCACTTAATGGGCATGACCCATGTTATCAGAGGCGATGACCACATTTCCAACACACCCGCCCAAATTCAAATTTATAAAGCCTTTGGTTGGCAACATCCGATAATGGCGCACCTTTCAATGATACACGGGCCGGATGGCACAAAACTTTCAAAACGCCACGGCGATACAAGTGTTATTGAATATAAAAAACAAGGTTTCTTGCCTGCAGCTTTAATTAACTATCTTGCCTTGCTCGGTTGGAGCACAAGCGATTCTCAGCAACTTTTTGCCCCCGGCGAACTTGAAAAGAAATTTGATATCAAAGGTTGCCAAAAGAGCCCAGCTGTTTTTGATAATGCCAAATTAACTTGGATGAACGGCGAATATATCCGCCAGATGAGTATTGATGCTTTATATGAAGCGGCAAAACCCTTCTTAAAAGAAGCAAATGTCGGCCAGGGTATAGACGAGCAAAAACTAAAAAATATTATCGCTCTTGAGCAGGAAAAATATAAAACTTTAAAGGAAATCCCGGGTTTAATAAACTTTTTCTTTACAGATAAGGTAGAATATGAAGAGGATGTGATTGAAAAAGTTTTAAAATCTGATGCCGCAAAAGCCTCTCTTAAATTAATTCAGAGTGCTTACAGCGCTTTGGATAATTGGACGGATACTGCGCTTGAAGAAGTTGCCCGCAAGACAGCTAAAGATAATGGTTTAAAGGCGGGGCAGGTTTTCCACCCTCTTAGAGCGGCAGTTTCCGGCAGAAGCCATGGCCCGACTTTATTTAAAATGCTTGAATATATGGGCAAAGATATGGTATTAAATAGAGTAGGGGCCGCAATTAATTATAGCGGGAACTAAATGAAATATTGGTATCTAAAAGAAGGCGATATTCTTGGTCCTTGGACCGCAGAAGAAATAGCAAAAGATAACCTTTTTAATGGGGATGCTTTGGTTTGTCCTGAAGATAAAGCAGAACAGGCGGAATTTTGGAAGCCTGCTCAGGATTATGCCCAAGATTTTGCTGCTATTATATCCGGCGATATTGAAATGGAAATACCGCAGGAAGTCGCTTTAGATGATATTGAAATAGATTATTCTTCCGGTGATACGAAAGAAAAAGAAACACCAACAGAAAAGGTAAAAGAAGAAGTAAAAGAAGAAGTAAAAAATGAATCCTTAGAAAAATCTGCTGAAGAAGTTTTTAAAGAAGAAAAAGAGCCTTCTGTTTTAGAACCAAAATCAAACGAGCCGGAAAAGACCGAAGAGAAAAATCCTTTTGAAACTGACAGACCGCAAATTGCCCCAAATTTGGAAGAAACAATTTCTAATCATACCATAGCCCCGCGCTTAGATGCCGATGGCGATACTTTGCTTGAAGATATCCCGGCAAAAGCAATTCTTGGGGGTGATGACGGCGATTCTTTACCCAAGCAAGAAAATAATTTAGTAGCAGATAATTCTTTGCCGACGGAAGATACTTTAGAAGATACCCCGATTCTCAATATTTTTGAAAGGACCCAACAAAAAACAAAAGAATTAAAAGATATTTCCGAAAATATTTATGATACTTACGGCCCGGATAAAGAACCAAAAGAAGATATAAAAATAAGAAATATTGATAAAAACTCTGACTTAGATAAGCAAGTAAAAAATAATAAAATATATCTTTTACTTATTGTTATGTTTGTGCTGGTGGTGATTGCTTTAGTTTTAGCTTTTATGGGCGGCGGAAATGAAAAAACACAAACTACGGTTCGTCAAGTTCCTATGCCAAGGACAAGAACTAATACGGCAGACTCAGCAAAAGAAGATACTTTAAAACAACCCCGCTCTATTGCGGAAATTCCGCCGACAACAGATGCTTCTGCTTATGTAGGTAATGAGCAGGAGAACTCTAAGGATAAACAAATAGCTATTGCTAAAGTAAAAAAATTTGTTCTTCCAAACGGTAAAACTTTGGAAGATTATTTAAATGAGAAATATGCTTCCTATCAAACTAATTGGGTGGCCGATGTTTTAAGCGGAAATAATTATTATATTCATTTTAATGCCCAAAAAATCCGCCAGGAACCGATGGTTTATTCTTTTAGTATTGATTTGGATAAAAATGAAATTAACGGATTAAATAATTTAGGAATAGATTTATTAATGAAAGGAGAATAAAAAATGTTGATTGACGACTTGTTTAAATTGATGAAAGACAGAGGTGCTTCTGACTTACACTTAACAGTTGGGGTGCCGCCTATCTTGCGTATTAACGGGGAGCTGTTTGCTACACCTTATGAACCTTTAACCCCGGAACAAACGCAGGCTTTGATTTACTCTATTATGAGTGATGAACAAAAGAGCAGATTTGAAACCCATAATGAACTTGACTTCGCTTTTTCTATTAAAGATATTGGGCGTATAAGGGTCAATGTTTTCCGCCAGAGAGGCAGCGTCGGCGTGGCAATAAGGGCAATTCCCGTTGGTTTTAAAACATTTAGAGAACTTGGCCTTCCCGCGGCTGTTGATAGAATCGTCAATTTAAATAAAGGTTTAATTTTGGTCACAGGACCTACCGGTTCAGGTAAATCAACTTCGCTTGCCAGTATGATTAACTATATTAATGAAAATTACGGTTATCATATTATGACAGTTGAAGATCCGGTAGAGTTCATCCATAAACATAAAAGAAGTATCGTCAATCAAAGAGAAGTGGGCCACGATACCGAAAGTTTCGCCACGGCTCTTAAATATGTTTTAAGACAAGACCCTGATGTCATTTTGGTCGGTGAGTTGAGAGATTTGGAAACAACCCAGCAAGCCCTTAACGCCGCTGAAACAGGCCACTTGGTTTTTGCTACTTTACATACCAACGATGCTATGCAGACAATTAACCGTATTATTGATATGTATCCGCCAAACCAACAAGTCCAGGCAAGAACCCAATTATCCTTCGTGCTTGAGGCGGTTTTCTCCCAACAATTATTGCTCACAGCTGATGGCAAAAGCCGCGTTCTTGCAACAGAAGTTTTACTTGCCACCTCTGCTGCCCGTGCTATTATCCGCGATGAAAAAACCGAACAACTTATCCATGTTATGCAATCAGGCACGCAGTTTGGTATGTCCACAATGAACCGCAGTTTAGCCGAACTTTATTTAAGTAAGAAAATTACTTATGAAGATGCCTTAACACGCTCTACTGATGTAAATGACTTTAAGGCGTATATGGTCCAACTAAGCGGCAAAGAAAAATAGTTTTTGCGGCGGTTTTTGCGTTTATAGTGTGTTGCAACCTTGGTCGGATACTTCGGCCTGCCGGCCTTTTACAGTATACTCTCCCGCGGTTGCGCCTACTATAAACGCAAAATACTATGCCAATTTACACCTTGTTTGATATTAAAATTTCCCTCAAAATCATTGTAAAACTATTGTGTCCTATTTAGAGTTTTTATTGCCCCTAAAAAATCCTAGCAAAACTAGCGTGTTCTGTTTTCTTCGTCATGCTGAGGCGTTTTTGCTCAGCATCTCTCCTATTTGCTTTTTATTTTGTTGAAGGTAAACAAAATTTACGACGATATTTCTTCTTTTTATGCTTTTTTCTCCGTCTTAACAGCGCACTTGCTTATTTTTTTTTTTGATAAAGTATTTTTATACTTTAATCAAAATATGAGGTAAATAAATGAAAAACCAAGCCTTCACGCTTATAGAGTTGTTAGTAGTCGTTTTAATAATCGGTATTTTAGTCGCTATCGCTGTTCCGCAGTATCAAAAAGCGGTTTATAAAACTCATTATAATAATTTAATGGATATAACAAAATCAATTTATCAGGCGGAAGAATTATATTATTTGGCAAATGGTAAATACACACCAGATCTTACAGAATTAGATATTTCTTTACCTGGTTGCACTTTATCTAATAGTAAAAATCGTTGTTCTTTTGATTGGGGCGGATGTTATGTATCTAGTGGTGCTCCAGGGGTTCCTGCTAATGCATCTTGTTATGATAGTAAAGGGATATATAATGGTTATCTGCATTTTTTTGATCATGTAGATAGTGATTTTAAATCAAAAAGACAGTGTTATGCTTATAGTGGCGATAATCCAAGTTCACGCAAGGGTAAATGGGATAAAGTTTGTAATGAAGCCGGTGCAACAAAGTTTCGCTCACAAGGGAATAATAGTTTTGGAACAAATCAAACTAAAGAAATTAATTTTTGGTGGTTTTAAGTTCTTATCCAATAATAATATTCCACAAATATTCGGTGTTGCCGTGAACACCTGTGATGGGCGATGGGCAAAGCCCGGCTTCCTCGGCACAAAACTTTTCTTTAATATTTTGGTTAAAAAATTCTTTTAAAGATGATATTGCTTTTTGGCGGTTTTCTTCGGTTTTTACTATGCCGTGCGGCACTTCTTTTGGGGTTAACTCAAATTGCGGTTTTATTAAAAAAACAATTTCCGCTTTTTTTGCCATACAACTAAACAAAGCAGGCATAATCATTTTTAAAGAGATAAAGGAAACATCAACTGCGGCAAATTCAAAACGCTCTTCAAACATATCAGGCGTGATATAGCGCGCATTGGTGTTGGGCTTAAAAATAAAATTGGGGTATTTTAAAATCTCACTTGCTATTTGGCCTTTGCCCACATCCACGCCGTAAACTTTTTTTGCGTTTTCTAGCAGCATACAATGCGAAAAGCCGCCTGTAGCAACACCAATATCAACGCAAATTTTATTTTTTAAAGAAATATTAAAATTGTTTAAGGCGCCTTTTAATTTTAGCCCGCCGCGCGAAACATAAGGGCAAGATTTTTCTTTTAAAGTGATAATGTCTTCTTCTTTAATATTTCTATCGGCGCGGGTTTCAACTTGATTATTTACCAAAACTTCGCCTGCCATAATTATAGCTTGGGCTTTATTGCGGCTGGGAGCAAGTCCCTTTTCTACAAGGGCATTATCAAGACGGAGTTTTGGCATTTATTTTTCTTCCTCAAAACTTTCAAGTTTAAGTTCGGCACCTTGTTTTTTTAAGATTTCAACTTTATTTTTAACTTCGC
Organism: Elusimicrobiaceae bacterium; assembly: GCA_045612285.1. GTDB lineage: Bacteria > Elusimicrobiota > Elusimicrobia > Elusimicrobiales > Elusimicrobiaceae > Proelusimicrobium. The sequence continues at coordinate 8,781 of JAZKYS010000010.1, read as the reverse complement.
CAAGTTGCGCGCTTAATTCTTTAGATAAAGTTAAACCTTCTTCAAAAAGTTTGGCACTTTGCTCTAGTTCTAAAGAAGGGTTTTCAAGTTTTGAAATAATTTCTTCAAGTTTATCAAGTTTCTTTTCAAAAGTTAATTTCATATAGTTTCTACCTCGTAAATATCTTGCTCGCTTTGTATTTTTAAGCGCTCTCCCTTTAGGGATGATTTGACAACCTTATTATCGCTTTTGCGCCTGACAATAGAATAACCGCGCTTTAAAACATTAAACGGGCTTAAATCATTTAAGCGGTTTTGCGCAATATCAAGTCTTTGTTCTTTTTGATTAAAAATTATAGCCGGATTTTTGAAAATTTTATTTTCCACTGCCATTTTAAGACGGCCGAAAAGCCTTTCATATTTAATAGTTATAGTTTGTAAAAGATTTTTGTTTAATTGACTAACTTTTTCTATAAGACTTGAAGAAGTTTGAACCACAAGTTCTGCCGCGGCAGAAGGCGTTGGCGCGCGCAGGGAAGCTGCAAAATCTGTTAAAGTAAAATCAACCTCGTGGCCAACGCAGGAAATAACAGGTATCTTGCTTGCTGCTACCGCGCGAACGACAATTTCTTCATTAAAAGCCCAAAGGTCTTCCATACTGCCGCCGCCACGGCCAACTAAAATTGCGTCAAGTTTAGGTTTTAAATTATTAAGGTTTTTAATTGCCTCTACAATTTCATATTTTGCGGCCTCGCCTTGCACAGCGCAAGGCGCAATAATAATTTCTAGCCCTGTTGCGCGGCGGTTTAAAACAGATAAAATATCTCTGATAGCTGCCCCTGTCGGTGATGTTGCCACGCCGATTCTTTTTGGAAATTTCGGTAAAGGCAGTTTTTTATCTTCGTCAAAAAGGCCTTCTTTTGTTAGTTTTTCTTTTAATTTTTCAAATTCCAGGTAAAGATTACCTTTACTTTGTGTTTGAACGGAGTGGGCGATTATTTGATAGCGGCCTTGTTTTATATAACAGGAAATTTCGCCTGAAATTTGCACTTTTAGGCCTTCTTCAAGTTTAACTCCTCTAGCATAGCCACGAAATAATACGACTGAGATTAAAGCGTTTTCATCCTTTAAATCAAAGTAGATATGCCCGCTTGAAGCGGTTTTTAAATTGGAAATTTCGCCTTCAATTTTAATATCACCGAAGACGCCTTCAAGCATTTCTTTGATTATTTGGCTGATTTCGGAAACAGAAAAAATTTTCTCCGGGTCAAAGGGTAAATTCATTTTTTCTTCCTTAAAAGTTCCTGGCGTTCTTTAATTATTTTTTCTTTGCCTTGAGTTGTAAGGTTTAAAAACTTTTTGGGGTTTGGCATATATTCTTGCTGGACATAATGATTAGGAAAATCGTGCGCGTATTTATAACCGATATTTTTGCCACCGCTTCTTAAATGGTCGGGAACTGCTCTATAAGGCCCATTTTTAACTTCGTCTAAGGCGGCATCTATTGCCAAGTAGGCGCTGTTTGATTTTGGCGCGCAGGCAACATAAATTGCCGCTTGGGAAAGAGGGATTCTAACTTCCGGCATACCTAAAACTTGCGCACTAAAGAAAGCCGCTTGCGCTACCACTAAAGCAGTGGGCTCGGCAAGACCCACATCTTCACTTGCGCAAATTAAAATGCGGCGCGCTATAAAGCGCGGGTCCTCGCCGGAGTTTAGCATTTTAGCAAGCCAATAAACAGCGGCATCCGGGTCAGAGCCGCGCATAGATTTAATAAAAGCGGAAATTATATCGTAGTGATTATCGCCCTTTTTATCATAATTTAAGTGGCGCACTTGTATACATTCTTTTGCTATATCAAGCGTAATTTCCTTTTGCCCGCCTTCATAAGGCGTGGTTAAAACGGCAAGTTCAAGCGCATTAAGTAATCTTCTTGCGTCGCCGTTTGCCTGGGTAATTAAAAAAGTTTTGGCATCTTTTTTTATTTTAAAATTTTCCGCTTTGGCGGCTTTTTTAATAATTTTATCAAGGGCTTCATCATCTAAAGCCTTAAATTCAAAGACGGAAAATCTTGATAAAAGAGCATTGTTAATATAAAAGTAAGGATTCTCGGTTGTTAGGCCAATTAAGGTAATCAATCCGCTTTCCACTGACGGCAAAAGCACATCTTGCTGGGTTTTGTTAAAGTGGTGTATTTCATCTAAAATCAAAAGAGTTTTTTGCGCGCCTGATAAATTATTTTCCTGCTTAAATTTTGCTTCTTCTATAATTTGTTTAAGCTCGCCAACCCCGCAGGCAGCGGCGTTTAACTCGCGCACGACGGCTTTAGTGTTTTTGGCAATTAAACGGGCTAGAGCAGTTTTACCAACGCCCGGCGGGCCAAAAAACACTGCTGAGCGTATTTTATCTGCTTCAATTAAACGCCTGAGCATTTTGCCCGGGGAAAGAATATCTTGCTGGCCGGCAAATTCTTCCAAAGTTTTGGGTGCCATACGCGCGGCAAGCGGCATATTTTTTTGTTTGGCGGCGTTTAATTCTTCTTCAAAAAAATCGGGCATATCTTTTACTCCAAAAATTATTCTAAAGGCAATTTGCTTAAAGCGGAAGAAAGTTTATCAATAGCAAGGTCAAGTTGCTCTTGCTCGTCTTGCTTTTTAGAGGAAGCTGTTTCATTTTTAGTATAAGCCTGCGCGGCAAAATGTAAAGCAGTATATAAGAATAATTTAAAGACATCAAGAGTTTTCTTTTCCACGGAAATTTTATTTATTTGATTTTCCACATCGGCGGCAAGCGCGTTTATTTCCAAAGGGCCAAGATCTTCAAAGTAAACATCATCCAAAGTAACACCTTTTATAGTGAGGGTCATTCTTTCGTTTCTATTCATTTTTACCTCCCAGATAAGGCTTGCTTGACTGCTCTTCTATCTTTTTTATTTCTTTTGCAATTTTGTTTTGTACTTGTTTGATAATGACGGTGGTTTTTTGTTGCCACTCACGCAAAGTTTTATATTTTTCCTGTTCTTTTTCTAGAAAATTAATATGTTCTTTGGCTTTTCTTAAATCGGCAAGCAGGGTGCTTCTTTCCTTTTCTAAGACGGAAAGTTTTTTTACCACTCTATCAGTTAAGTTAACTAGTTTTTTATATCTGTCGTCCATTATCTAAGTGCTGCGCCAAGTTGCTCTTTGAGTATATTTAAGATATTTTCCACAGCTGCGTTGACTTCTTTATCGGTTAAAGTTTTTTCCTTGGCGGTAAACTCAAAGTGCAAGGTCATGCTCTTTTTGCCTTCGGCAAGATTATCGCCTTGGTAAAGGTCAATTAAATTATACTTTACTTCAAGCGGGTTTAATACTTGCTGAATTTTTGCGTAAGGGATATTTTTATCAATTATGAAAGACAAATCCCTTTCGCTTGAAGGCAGATTGGAAACATCTTTTGCCTTTTTAAAAGTTTGGGCGTCAAAATGTTTTTCAAGATTTTTCAAGTTAAACTCAAAGGCCCAAACATCATTTTTAACATCAAAAGCTTTTAAAGTTAAGGGGTGAACCTGGCCCAAAATGCCGATAACTTTATTATCAAGCATAATATCCATACAAATTTTTGGGTGCATATAAACCGGCGCTTTTTGAGAAGGAACAAGTTTTATTTCGTAATCACAAAGCAAAGTTTCAATAATACCTTTTAAGCCGAAAATACCATAGTGGCACTGCGGGCTTAAAAAGAATTTTTGAGTCGGTGTTTTGCCTGTTAAAACGCCACTGATTGCGAAGTTTTCAACAGGATAACCTTTTTGTAAACTGAAAGTTTTTCCGCTTTCAAAAAGTCTTAAATTATCTCTTGAAAAGTTTTGATTGTGGTGAATATTTTTTAAAAGACTCATCAAAATATTCGGCCTTAAAAATTCCATACCTTGGGCAAGCGGGTTTTGAATTTCAAGACAATTTTTCGTGTCAAAACCAAGGGTTTCAATTTCCTTTTGGGAAACAAAATCATAGTTCTTACACTCAAAGAAACCTTGACCGATAAGTTTATCAATTAAAATGTTTTCAATATCAACATTTTTCGGATTTTCGGCAAAGTATAAATGAGCGTAAGAAGAATCTGCTTTTTCGGCAAGTTTATCAAAACCGATAAAGCGTGCTGCTTCTTCTGCTAAATCCCATTTGTGGTTTAAATCGCGCCTGTGTGTTGGCGGGGTAAAGAACCATTTTTCGCCATTAATCTCAAGTTTGCCAAGGCGATTAAAAATATCTTTTAATTTTTGTTCTTCAATTTCCATACCTAAGATTTTTTCAATATCTTTAGGTGTAAAAGCAACTGCTTGCGGGATGTAAGGTTTTGGGTAAACATCATTTACTTTGAAGACTTCCCCACCGCAAATTTCAACGATAAGTTGTGTCGCAAGGTCCATTGCTTTGGTGCAGTTTTCAATATCAACACCGCGTTCAAATCTTTGGGAAGATTCTGTAGAAATTGCCATTTTTTTGGAGGTTTTATTTATGCAAGGTGGGTAGAAATAGGCTGCTTCCAAAAAGATATCTTTTGTTTCGGGTAAAATACTGTCATTTTCTCCGCCGATAACGCCGGCAAGGGCAACGGGTTTTTGGCCGTCGGCAATAACAAGATTTTGCGGGGTTAAAGTTCTTTTAACGCCGTCAAGGCCTAAAAATTCTTCGCCTTCAGTTGCCCAGCGCACATTGATTTTGCCTTCTTTTAAGTGGTTTAAATCAAAAGCGTGCAAGGGGTGTCCGATTTCGTAAAGAACATAGTTTGTTATATCAACAATAGCGTTTTTGGGGTTAACACCCATGGCTTGTAATCTTTCGGCCAGCCATTTTGGAGAAGGGCAGTTTTTAACATTTTTTATAATTCTGCCATTATATCTTTGGCAGCCTGTTTCGTCAGTCAAGATATTAACTTCAAGACTATTACCATTACCTTCAATATGTTTAATTTCTTTATTTTTCAAAGGGATATTGAGTAAAACAGATAACTCGCGTGCAACACCAAGGTGGCTCATTAAGTCCGGTCTGTTGGGGGTAAGTTCCAAATTAAAAATAATATCCGGCTTGCCGTAAAGTTCTTTAATATTTGTGCCGATAGGTGTGTTTTTATCAAGTAGCATAATACCGCTTGCATCAGCAGTTAAGCCAAGTTCTTTAGAAGAACAAAGCATACCTTCAGAAGCCACACCTCTGATGACGGCAGGTTTTAAATATTCTTTGCCAAGGCGCGCGCCGACTCTTGCCAAAGGCACAATTTGGCCTTCTTCAATATTTTTGGCACCGCAAACAACTCTTAAAGTGCCGTCTTTAGTTTCCAAATCAACTAAATGCAATTTGTCTGCGTTTGGGTGGGGGTGAATTTTAACAATTTTAGCTGCGTAAATATCATCAAAATCTGCGCCCGTTTTTGTTGTTTCTTCCACTTCCATACCAAGCGAAGTTAAATGTTTTTCTAACTCGCTTGCCGTTAAATCAATATCAATAAAGTCTTTTAACCAGGAATATAATATTTTCATTTAAAATTGCTCCAAAATACGAACATCATTATCGTAGAAATTTCTAATATCTTTTATGTTAAGCGAGAACATTGCAAGTCTTTCAACACCCATACCAAAAGCATAACCGCTGTAAATTTCAGGGTCAATGCCGCAGTTTCTAAGCACATTGGGGTGAACTATACCTGCACCGAGCATTTCCTTCCAACCGGAACCTTTACAAACAGGGCAGTTTTGGTCTTTGCCTTCGCAGAAAACACATTTTACATCAACTTCTACACTAGGTTCTGTAAACGGGAAGAAAGATGATCTAAAGCGAACCTGCGCTTTAGGGCCAAAAAGACCTTTCATAAATAAAGTTAAATCTCTTTTTAAATCAGCCAAAGATACATTTTTATCAACATATAAGCCTTCAATTTGATTAAATACAGGGCTGTGGGTGGCATCTAAAGCGTCTTTTCTAAACACTCTGCCGGGGGCAATAATTCTTATCGGCGGTTTTTGTTTTTGCATAGTTCTTATTTGCACGCCGGAAGTGTGTGTTCTTAAAACAAAATCTTTCTTTTGTGTGTTTTTGATAAAGAAGGTATCTTGCATATCTCTTGCCGGGTGGTGTGCCGGAATATTTAAGGCATCAAAGTTGTGGTATTCGTCTTCCACCAAGGGACCTTGCGCCCACACAAAGCCAAGGCCTTTTAAAATATCGGTCATTCTTTTTTTAGCAATTTCCAAGGGGTGTCTTTTGCCTTTTTCAAAGGGGAAAGCGGGCAAAGTTAAATCAATATCGGTTGCGTTTAAAGTTTTATTGATTTCTTCAATTTCAAGAGTGGCGGCCTTTTCTTCAAAAAGGGCGGTTAATTTATTTTTAACCTCATTACTTAAAGGGCCAAAGGCCTTTTTTTCTTCTAAAGATAAATCTTTTAAACTTTTTAAAAGTTCGGTAAGAGCACCCTTTCTGCCAAGGGCCTCAACTTGCAAATCTTGCAATTCTTTTAAAGAAGCGCAATTTTGCAATTTAGTTGTATAGTTATTTTCTATTTCATTAAGTTTTATTTTAAGTTGTTCTATCATAATATATATTATATAAAAATCTAATAAACATTGTTAGATTTTAGAATAAAAAAGGGAGATTTTGAAATCTCCCTTTTTCTAATGAAGCAGACACTCCGCTTTATTTAGAATCTACGAGAAACTTTAAACATCACTGAAATGTAATTCATTTCATCTTTAACATCATACTTTTTCCAATAGGATTGATTGAATTTTGTTTCTAAGCCGATACTAACATTTTCTTGAATATCGGTTTCAAAACCTAAACCTGCATTCCATGCAAAACCGGTTGCGTATGCATGATCATCTTCAATATCAATTCTCATTCTTGCAGCACCTATACCGACAGGAACATACAATCTTAAACCATCTTGATTTAACAAATTATAACGTCCTGTAAGCAAGAAATTTGAAGCTCTGCTTTGAAATTTAACACCGTATTGAACTTTAGAAGCAAACCAATTTTGATCAAATTCGGCACCTAAAGCAAAATTATCAGTTAAAAAATACTGATATTGGGCGCCTAAAGCAAAACCTGTTTTACCGTAATCAATTTCTGTGCCGTCAATATCTATTGAATTTGCGGGAATGGCTACTCCTAAATTAACAGATACCATTTGATCGCCAGATTGGGTTGTACTTCCGGCAAAGCCTTGTTGTGCAACAAACAAAACAAGGGATAACATAATAAGTTTTACAACATTTTTCATTTTCATTTAATTACTCCTTTTTTATTTGGCAGGCGTTTTTTAGACAAATAAAAAACGGCTGCTATGTTTGAGCCTAGTTCAGTAACCCAAACATAGCAGCCGTGTCATACCATATAAATATGATATGCACTCGGCACTAGACAAAAGGCTCATGACTTCCCTTTATCTAGTGCCTGATAACTGCAGTGTTTCTGGACTGAACTAGTGTTTTTGATTCCTCAAAAACTCTCCTTGTTCTAAAAAACAAGGTCCCAAAAATACTTTCAAATTGTTTTATACTCACAAAGAGTATAAATAAATACTACAAAAATTTTTTATAAAAAAGCAAGTTAAATACAAAAAATTAAGTTTTCCGTCGTAAAAAATTTTTTAAAAAAGGGGGTTGACAAATTTAAAAAAAGGCGTATATTATAGTTATGGGCGGAAGTTAGGGCTTGTGGTAAAGCAAGCATTTCCTACTCCTAAAAAAGGAGACCGCCCGTAAATTTTGGGGTCTTTGATAAACAGATTTCTCTTGTGGCCGGGGTTTCTAAGGCGGGTGTTATGAAGGAAGATGCCTGTTTTGAGGGACTTGAGTTCAGGCGTAAAAGTTCCCGCAAGGGTGCTTGGGCTTAAAAAGCGGCTAGTGATGCAGAATGCGGAGAGATGGCGGGGTTTTTGGTTTTTCCTCGTTATCTTTGCTAAAGCCGGTTGCTTTGGCGTCTGTGTTCGTGCGAAGAAGGGATGCCTTGCTTCTGCTGATGTTTTTAGCGGGAGTGGGGTTAATAAGTAAACCATAGCCTTTTGGCTGTGGGCTTGCCGGTTGTTTTGGCGGACTGGGTTGCGGTGGTGTTTGTTGTGGTGGCCGCAGGTGCTGCCGGGGCGGTTGGTGAGTAAAGTAGTAAATGCTAGACTGAAAGGAGTGTAGTATATGGAGGATAACTCCAGTAATGCGGGTTAGCAAATTGGGTCTTGATGGATAATCGGATTTGATTTGTTAGCCCGCTTTTTTTATGCCTGCCTAAAAATTATTTGCAAAAAATAAAATAAAACATATCGTCGTAAAAAATAAAAATTTAAAAAAAGTTCTTGCCAAAAAAGTCCTTTTTTTATTATAATATTGTCATAGCGATTTTGGCGCGATGGCCAAGTGGTAAGGCGGCAGTCTGCAAAACTGCTATTCGTGGGTTCGATTCCCGCTCGCGCCTAATAAGGTTTTTCCATTGCGGGCGTAGTTCAATGGTAGAACCTCAGTTTTCCAAACTGATGACGAGGGTTCGATTCCCTTCGCCCGCTTATAAAGATTGCTGGGATAGCTCAGCTGGTAGAGCATCTCCATGGTAAGGAGAAGGTCGTGGGTTCAAGTCCCATTCCCAGCTTATAGATTTTTTTAAAATAAAAAAAGTAATAGGAGTAAAAAATTATGGCAAAAGAGAAGTTTTCAAGAAGCAAACCGCACGTTAACGTCGGCACAATCGGTCACGTTGACCACGGTAAGACAACCTTGACCGCTGCTTTAACAAAAGTTTTGGCAAGCGAAGGTAAATCAAAAGAAATGGCATA
>JAZKYS010000009.1:0-11417 GCA_045612285.1 Elusimicrobiaceae bacterium | reverse complement strand
CCGGTTCAGCCGGCTATCAGTTCGGCAGCCAATGGAAACAAACAGCAGGTTATACAGGTGATGTGGCGGCAGGTTCCCCTTCCAATTATGATGCTTGTTATTGCCAAACAGGTTCAGGTTGGGTATCTGCTGATAAGGAGTGTAAGGCTTGCCCGACGGGTTCTAAAGTAGGATATGCCGGCGGCGGAGCAGGGGTTGGCAATTGTAAATGCCCGGCAAACACTTCAACAACGAATACCGGCGGAGCCGTGGCGGAAGGTTCAGCTTGTAAATGCCCTGCTGATATGGTGTGGGTAGTTTCTAAAACAGGTTTAAACGGCGGTTATTGTAAGTGTAATAATGGCAACTATACAAGATTTGATGATACCTATAATAATCAACATAGCACTAATGAGAGCGGAACCAATGTTTCAGCCATAGGACTTTCTTGCTGCCCTGCTGGTTCAGCCGGCTATCAGTTCGGCAGCCAATGGAAACAAACAGCAGGTTATACAGGCGGTGTGACGGCAGGTTCCCCTTCCAGTTACGATGCTTGCTACTGCCCTACTAGCTCAGGCCCGAAATCAAATAGTTCTTATGGCGGGCAATCTATTAATGAAACTTGCGCTTGCCCCACAGGTATGACTTGGTTTGAAGGCAGCGGCTGTCTTAAATGCCCTGTTGGCAGCACTTGGGATGATCATTGCGGAAAATGCTTGTGCGATAAAACCGACGGTTATACAAGTTGGGGTGTTTACAGCGAGACAGGTAATTGTTCACATAAACAATCTAGTGCCCCCGGAGCATACTTTAATATGGATACTTGTGATGTGCGTTGTATCAGACAAGCACACGATTATGATTCAGGTATGAATTGCTGTTATTGTTCGGCACAAGCCGGCGCCGGACACGACGCAGAGCACGATTCCCGCGGTTGCTTGCTAGTTGATTAAAAGTGTTTGTTAGTAAAAAATAATTTCCCCCGCACTTTTTAGTGCGGGGTTTTTTTGGCAGATACTTTTTGGCAAATTTTTTTACCTATTCCCAAAACAACTACAAAAATTGATATACTGTTTGTATAACTAAATAGTTTGTAATTTTATAAAGTTTGAAATAAAAAATTTGTGTGCCAGTTTAGAGAATAAATTATTATAAGGAGAAAATATCTTTATGCCTAAAAGGTTTGAAAATAAAAAGGCCTTTACCTTGGTAGAACTTTTAACGGTAGTTATAATTATTTCTATATTAGCAGGTGTTGCTACGCCGGTGTATAGGAAATATATAACAAGGTCCCGTGCTTCAGAAACAGTCAATTTACTTACGGCTTTGCGCACGAAACAATTACAAAATTATGCAAAGAATTATACCTTTTTTAAATCTTTTAAAAATATGATTGGCAGTTTAACTGTTGCTTCAGTGGAAAAATGGGATGCAAGTAATCCTACCGTGCTTACAGTCGGCGGTGAATATAAGATTGAACTTAGAGTTGACAGGGATTGTGCGATAGCGTATTATCAACCGAAAAATAATGATTCAAAACCGTTTGTTTTTTCTATATCTTATTTAAAACATGGCCTTGGTTGCGAAGGAGAAGTCTGTAAACGCTTTGGTTATGCTGTTACCGGCAATGTTGAAAGTGTTTGCCAGTAAATTTTTAAAGAATTGTCTTATAAAATAATTAAGATACACACTTATTTAGAAAATAAATAATAATTGCTATAATAAAAATAGCAGTAATCTACACAAAAAGGAAAATATTTATATGAAGAACAGTCATAAACTTTTTAATTCTATGGCGCAACTTGTGGCGCAGCAATCCACTTGCTGCCGTCTTAAAGTAGGTGCGGTTTTGGTTAAAGATAATAGGGTTATCAGTATGGGTTTTAACGGTGTTGCCAGCAAACAGGAACATTGCGAAGATATTTTTAAAAAAATCTACGAAGAAAAATATAAAAACCAATTTGCCACCCTTGAAGATTTTTTAAAGAGTAAAGAGTTTTATGATATGCACGGGCAATTTTCCAATGATAATGAACTCCACGCCGAGCAAAACGCAATTTTATTTGCGGCTAAAAACGGTATTTCAACAAAGGGTGCGCATATTTATATAACCCTTTCCCCCTGTACCCATTGTGCCAAAATTATTACCGCTGCCGGTATAGAAAAAGTTTATTTTAGCGAACTTTATGACCGCTCCCAAGAAGGTATAAATTTGCTTAAGAAAAATAATATCCCTTGTGAACAATTAAAATTCTAATTGCTTGCATACACAAATATTTCAAATTAAAAATCCCCCTCTTTTAACAAGAGAGGGATTTTTAAATTTGGACCTAAAAACTATTTTAAAGTTCTAAGTTTATTTTCGGCAAATAAAGCATTGTAGCCGGTTGGTTCTTGCTGAACAATTTGTTTGTAAATTTCTTTTGCTTCTGCTGTTTTACCGCTTAATTCAAGGGCTAAAGCCTTATTTTGTAAAACTTGCGTAAAAGCAAAGTGGGTGCCATAATTTTTGGCAAAATCATCTGCCATAGTGATAACTTGGTCATATTCGTTCTGGGCAAGTTTGGCAACAATTAAAGCGGCATTGGCCAAGGGCTCAAATTCTTTAACTTGGGCAGCTTGGATATAATAACCTTCGGCTTTTTTATAATCTTTATTTTGCCAAGCAAATTCGGCAAGAATCATTGCTGCTTCTGCACCGGCGGCTGTGTTTTGGTTGTTTGAAACAAAAGTTTCCAAAGCGGATAAATCTATTTTATCTTTGTTTTGTTCAACGGCTAATTGGGCAAGGAAAAAATCGCTCCAAAGTTTTTGATATTTCTTTGCCTGATAGGTTTGAATACCGCCGATAATTGCACTAAGGGCAATAACACAAGCAACGCCGATAATAACGGCCTTCTTGTGGTTTTTAACTAATAAAACTGCTTTATCTACAATACCTTGATTGTTTGTGTTCTTTTCCATATTTCTATTATATCATTTTGCATCGTCTTTTGCTTCGGCTTTTTTTCTCTTTTTTATTTTTTTAAGACTTCGGATAGTTCCGCCCTGCGGGCGTGGTCCCCTACTATACCTTGTCTTAAAGAAAATAAAAAATAGGTCGGCGCGTTTTCCCGCGCCTAAAAAATCCTCGCAAAAAAATTTGCTCTGCTTAGTGAATATTTTGCGAAGATTTTTGAGGAAATTTTAATTAGTTTTTCTTTTAGAAAAACGATTTTTTAAATGAGGTATACCTAGAGTGGCTGGCAAGCCCGTGTATCCGAAATTTAAAAAAAATTAAAATTTACCAAAAAGCTGAAGCAATAAAAAAACCGCCCTCTTGTGAGGGCGGTTCTAATGTAGAATTTTTACTTACTTAGAATTTAATTAACATACCGATTTGTGCGGCATAAGCATCAGGGGTGTCAGTCATATTTGCAATGACGCCACCACCGAGTGTGAATGCTACATAATCGTTATGTTGATATTTGGCTGTTAAATCATATTCGTTGCCAAGCCAGTGATTATCAATTTTTGCATTGAGATAATCAAAGGAGAAGGTAACTTTTTCTAAGGCTTTAAAGCCAAAGTCAATACCGGCATTGAGGATTCTGTAATCAAAAGCAAAAGGAACATTAACTTTCATATTGCCAATGATAATACCGGGAGCATAGTTGCCGTTTTCGTAAAAATCTTTTTCTTCGTGATAATAAGTAATTCTGGGGGTTAAAGCGATTTTTTCCATGTCAAGATTCATGGCTGCATCAGCTTTTAACATCCAGCCTTCGTTGTTATGACCGAAGACATGACCAATATAGTTCTTAGCATATTCAACGCCGAGTTTAGCTGCTTCGTTTTGATAAGCAACTTTACCGCCCCAAATACCTAAGTGATCTTCAGAGTCTTCTTGATCAAGAAGATCATACCAGTAAACACCGGCGGTTAAATTGTTGTTGAAGGCATAATCAAATGTTAAACCAGTCATTCTTGCATGGTCACTGGTGTAATCGCCATTGACATCACCTAATTGAGCATATAAAGCAGACATTGCAAAGCTTTCACCAGAATAAGAAAGCAAAGCACCATCTACAGATTCTAAATCTTCACGGATGTTTGCATAAAGGTTATGTCTGGGACCCATATACATTACAGGGCTGTCTTCATTGCCGTAAAATTGGCGGCCGATTTTGGCTTCTAAAGCACCAAAAATGTTGCTAACTACAACATTTGCTTCGGCAACTTCAGTATCGTATAAGTATTCATGTACGTCATCACCTTCTGTATCTTCCCAAGCATTGTTATAAGCGAAGGTTAAGTTTGCGCGGACATCTTCAACGAGGTCTGCACTGATACCAAAAAGTGTTCTGTTTGCAACACTTTTTATGCCATTGGTTTCTTTTGAGCTGGTCATTAAGCCGATGGTTTCAATTTCACCATAAGTTTCTACATTGCTAAGAATATTACCTGCAAAAGCCGGGACTGCAAATGCGGCTGCAAGTAATAAAGCTAGTGTCTTCTTCATTATTTTTTCCTCCATTAGTTTTGCAACTAAGTTTATAAACTACACTTTTAGTTTATAAAAGAAATTTTATGATGTCAAGATTTTTTTTATATTTTTTTTTAAAGGTATTGTTTTTTATAAATATTTTTTATAAAATTACGCGCGCACATTATTCCTTATTATACTGCCGAGATAAAAAGAAAACAAAAACTAAAATTTGCTAGAATAATTTTATGAATAAGAACATTATAAAAACTATCGGCAATACGCCTTTAGTCCAAACAAAGTATAAAAATGTTTTTGCTAAACTTGAGTATTTTAACCCCTCCGGCTCGGTTAAAGATAGGGCCGCTTTTAATATTTTGAATACCGCTTTTAAACATAAACTTATTAATAAGAATACTATTATTATAGAAGCAACAAGCGGCAATATGGGGATTTCCCTTGCTTTTGTTTCTAGTGCTTTAGGGCTTAATTTTTGCGCCGTTATGCCAGAAAATATGACAATTGAAAGACGCAAATTAATTAGCGCTTACGGCGCAAAAATTGTTTTAACACCGGCCAAGGATGGTATGAAAGGCTCTGTTTTAAAAGCTAGAAAACTTGCCGAAGATTATAAAAAGAAAGGTAAAAAAGTTTTTATACCAAGCCAGTTTGAAAATATCTTAAACCCGCTTGCTCACACACAAACCGCAAAGGAAATTTTAAAAGATATTCCTTCTAGTAAAGTGGGTGCGGTTTTTGCCGGTATCGGTAGTGGCGGAACAATTACGGGTGTTGGCAGATATCTTAAAAAACTTAATCCTAAAATAAAAATTATCGGCGTAGAGCCAAAGGAAAGCCCCCTTTTAACAAAAGGTGTTGCCGGTCCGCATAAGATACAAGGCATTGGCGCAAACTTTGTGCCGCATATTTTAGATTTAAAAGTAATAGATAAAGTTGTAGATGTAAGTTCAAAAGATGCTTACAAAGAAGCTAGAGAAGCCGCAAAGGAAGGTTTGTTTGTCGGTATTTCTTCGGGTGCGGTTTTAAAAGCAGCTAAAGATTATGCCAAAAAAAATAAAAATACCAAAATAGTTGCCGTCCTAGCTGATGGCGGAGCAAGGTATCTTTCGGGAGATTTGTTTGATGAAAATATTTAAACTTATAAAACAGGAAATTAAAACTATTAAGGAAAAAGACCCAGCTGCAAAAAGCACACTTGAAATTGTGCTTTTATATCAAGGGTTTCACGCACTTATTTTGCACCGCTTGGCGCATAAATTATATAAGTTAAAAGTGCCTTTTTTGCCGCGCTTAATTAGCCAATTTTCAAGATTTATAACAGGTATAGAAATACACCCCGGCGCCACTATAGGCAAGAACTTTTTTATTGACCACGGTATGGGCGTTGTGATAGGTGAAACTGCTATTATCGGCGATAATTGCCTTGTTTACCAAGGTGTTACCCTTGGCGGAACAGGCAAAGAAAAAGGCAAACGCCACCCGACTATCGGCAATAATGTAACCCTTGGCGCAGGCGCCATTTTGCTTGGCAATATAACTATTGGCGATAACTCAAATGTCGGTGCTGGGTCTGTGGTTATAAAATCCGCAAAAGAAAATTCTACTTTAGTCGGCGTTCCTGCCAGAGTTGTTAAAGAAAAGAACTTTGTTCAAGGTAAATTAATGCACAATAAGATACCGGATCCTGTTTCCGTTGAAATTGAACTTTTGAAAAAAGAAATTGAAGTTTTAAAAGAGGCTATTTCAAAATAAATTTGCCGACTTAAAAACTTACCTCTAAAAATGCTAAAATATATTTTAGAGTGGTTTTATGGCAAATTTAAGTTTTTCCTATTCTAAAATGAGCACTTATAAAGAGTGCCCGCAAAAATATAAATTCCGCTATATCTTAAAAATACCGGAAAAGCCAAAATATTATTTTGCCTTCGGCACGGCTTTGCATAAGGTTATGGAATTTATGTATGCCAACTTAAAACCGCCTTTCCCCCCGCTTGAAGAAACCCTTAAATTTTTTAAAGAAGATTGGCAAAAAACTTCCTTTGCCGATAAAGGCTATGTGAGCGCAGAAAAAGAGCTTGAAGGTTATGAAGAAGGCGTTAAAATTATTGAGGCCTATTATAAAAAACACGAAAAAGATAATTTTAACCCCCTTTCAACAGAATTTAGAACAACCCAAGAAGTTGACGGACTTTCTATAATAAGTATCGTTGATAGAATTGATTATCTTGGCGAGGGTAAAGTTTCTATTTTAGATTATAAAACCGGCAAAACCGTCAAAAGAGAGCCGGACCAACTTTTGATGTATCAAAAATTGATGAGCCAAAGCCCGCAACTTTTAAATCTTGTCCGCACCAAAGAGCCAAAAATAGAAAAAGTTGATGTGGCAAACCTTTTATTTTATTATCTGCCTAAACTTGACGAGCAAGTTTATACCCCCGCCCCCAAAGAAGAAATTGACACTTTTTGGCAAGGTGTTTTAAAAGTGGCAAGTGATATTAAGTCGGAAAAATTTAGCGCCACCCCCGGCGAAACAGCCTGTAAATTTTGCGATTACAGAAACCTTTGCCCTGTGTGGAAAGATAAAAAAGCTGAAACTTTTGAAAATCTTTCCGCAGAAGCTGAGCAAAAATCTTTAAGTCCGCTTGAAGTTCTTGCCGGTAAAATAGATAAACTCGGTGCTATGCAAGATGATTTAAATAAATTAAAAACCGAAGTTATAAAACAAATGCAAGCGCTAAAATTGCAAAGGCATTTTGGCAAAGAATATAATGTTGTTTTAGACGAAAAAGAACATCTTAACTTTGCCGATGAAAAAGCCGTAGTCAATTTCCTTAAAAAGGAAAATCTTTTAGGCAAAACCCTTGTGCCGACACTTGAAACGATTGAAGATTTATTTAAGAACGAGCAAGTTTCTTTAGAACAAAAACAAGCGCTTGGCAGACTCGCTAAAAAAGTTAAAACTTGCGACTTAAAAATTTTAAAAGATATTTAAGGAAAAATAAATGAAATTTTTTAAAAAAGACCCACGCGCTACCTTTACTTTAGGGTGGATAATCTGTGCCGTGCTTATTTTCTATTTTATAAGAGTGTTATTATTAATAATGTATCACTCCGTCTTTGCTTCGCTGACGGCGGGGCAGGTTTTAAATTGCTTTGTTAACGGACTAAGATTTGATATTTCAATGATAGCGCTTTTCTTAGGGCCGCTTTTAATTTTGCTTAATATACCGATAAAAAATAAATATTATGTCAAAATAATTTCTTATTTGCTGTGGGGTGTTTTGTGCGGTCTTGTGGTGTTTTTGGTTTCAGATTTAGTTTATTTTCCAAATGTCAAACGCCATATTGCTGAAGAACTTATACATATATCTTCTGATTGGGGCTTTATTTTTACCTATGCTTTTAAAAGTGCGCTTTTACCTGTGCTGATAGTTTTTGCTTTTATTATTATTGGCGGATATTTCGTAGGCAAACTTTCTGGTAAAGCAATAAAAACAAATATAACTTGGTTATGGCAAAGTGTTAAATTTGTTCTGCTTATTTTATTTTTAATTATCGGGATAAGAGGCCATCTTGGCTTTTCAAAACCGCTTGGTATTGCCGATGTTTATAAATATGCCAAAACCTCGCAGGAAGCAACTTTAATGCTAAACGGCGTTTTTACCGGCTACCATGTTTGGCGTAAAGGCGGCGTTGATATCAAAAATAATTATCCTTTAGATAAAGCAATAAAAAACACACAGGAACTTTTGATTGCCAAAGATGAAATTGTGCCGGACCAAAATTATCC
Organism: Elusimicrobiaceae bacterium; assembly: GCA_045612285.1. Lineage (GTDB taxonomy): Bacteria > Elusimicrobiota > Elusimicrobia > Elusimicrobiales > Elusimicrobiaceae > Proelusimicrobium. The sequence goes on along the minus strand of JAZKYS010000009.1, from coordinate 3,162 downwards.
TTTAATGCGTTTGAGTAAAAACGCTAAAGAGCAAAAAGATTTGAACTTTGTTGTTGTTATGCTTGAGGGTTGGAATCCGCAATATATCAATGCGGATACGACGCCGAATATGGCGCAAATTCAAAAGGAAGGTGTTAATTTTACCAATGCCTATGCCGTCGGCCTTAGGAGCATTTTGGGTTTTGCGGCCATATTTTCAAGCGTGCCGCTTGTGCCTGGGTTGCCGGTTTTTGGTTATGGGCTTGAGTTAACAACTTTCTCCCCCCCGTTTAAAAATTTTGCGGATAATGGTTATTACACTTTTTTTGCGCAAACTTCGCTAAGGCACTCTTTTAGGTTGTGTTCTTTAGCAAATTATCTTGGCGCTCAGGAAAGTTATGGCTGGGAAGATATGCCAATGATTCTTGATTATATGGAAGAAGCCCCCTACGGCTATGATTATGAACTTTTAATGTTCGCGGCGGGTAAAATAAAAAACCGCAAACAGAAAAACTTTTTTGCAGGTCTTTTTACCGGTATTACCCACGAGCCGTGGACCAAAACGCAAGAGCGCTTTATGAAGAACGATAATAATACTTGGGAAGGCGGTTATAAAAACACCCTTTTTTATTCCGATTGGGCTATTGGCGAGTTTTTAAAAAGAGCCAAAGATGAAGGTTGGTTTGATAATACTATTTTTATTTTCCTTTCCGACCATAATTACGACGAGTCAAAACACCACGACCCTGTTTTAAAAGAGAAATTTCATATCCCTTTAACAATTTACGCACCAAAGATTTTAAAACCTGCACAAGTTGATTATATCGTTTCGCAATTAGATATCGTGCCGACTTTATATAATCTTGCCGGTTTAAATATGCCTTATAGCGCTTTTGGTAAAGATTTATTTGATAATTCAAGTCCGCGTTTTGCCTTTGTTTCAGAAGGCGTAAATATCGGCTTGATAGAAAAAGAAGGCGCAATCCGTTCTGATAGAAAACAAGTTTTGGAAGAACAAAAAGATAATGAAAATTTTGACTCTAGCCAAGCTCTTGAAAAATTGTTATCTTTAGATAAAGCGGCCTATGAACTTTTAAAAGGAAATAAGTGGTTTAAAAATGAGTGATATTATAATTTCTCTTGACCAAGGCAGTTCAAATTCCCGCGCGGCTTTAATTGAAGCGCGTACGGGCAAAATTCTTGCCAAAAAATTTGTAGCCTTACCTTTTGAAGCAAGCCAAAATACTTTTTGCTATGACGGAGCTTCTTTGTTTAATACACAAATAGAGGCCTTGCTGGAAGTTTTAAATCAAGTCGGCTCAAGTGAAATTGTATCTATTGCTTTAAGCGCGCAACGCTCAACAATAGTTTTGTGGGATAAAGAAACCGGCTCTGCTTTATGCCCTGTTTTAAGTTGGATTGACGGGCGCGCAGCCAAGATTAGCGCGCAAAATCCGCTTTCTCAAGAAGTTTTCCACCAAAAGACAGGGATTTATAATACACCTTATTTTTCCGCGCCTAAAATTAAATGGTGTCTTGAAAATTACCCCCATGTAAAACAGGCCTATGAAGCCGGGCGTTTATGTGTCGGGCCGGTAGCGAGTTTTATTTTATGGCGTATGAGTGATGGCAAAGTTTTTGCCTGCGACGGAACTTTTGCGCAAAGAACTTTGCTTTTTAATATAAATACAAAAACTTGGGATAATGAACTTTTACAAAGTTTCGGCCTTGAAAAAACAATTTTACCTGAAATAAAACATAGTTTTGATGATTATGGCAGTTATGACGGCATACCCATAAAACTTTGTCTTGGCGACCAACAGGCAGCAAGTGCCGCCTGTGGCCTTTTAAAAGAAGGCAGCGCAAATATAAATTACGGAACGGGTGCCTTTTTGCTTTTAAATATCGGGCAGAAACAAGATTTTTTGAAAGGTATTTTGACCTCTCTTTCTTGGGATTCTTCTTCTAAAAATGCTGATTATATTTTAGAAGCGCCTTTAATTGCGGCAGGTTCTTTGTTTACCTGGCTTCAAAAGTTAGGTTTTGATTTTACTTTACAAAATTTACAAGATATAGCCCAAAAAGCGCGGGAAGAAGTTTTATTCTTGCCGGCACTCGGCGGACTTGGCGCACCGCTTTGGAATTATAATTTAAAGCCGGTTATAGCAGGCCTTGAAGTAGCCACAACAAAAGAAGATATTATTTTTGCTGCCGTTAGAGGTCTTAATTTTATTATGACGGATATTATTTATTATCTTAAACAAAACGGCTATAATATTGAATCACTGCAGATGTCCGGCGGACTTTCAAAAGACGGCGTTTTGCCCCAACTGCAAAGCGATATTTTACAAATGCCCCTTACTCAACAGGATGAAAAAGAAACAACCCTTATCGGTGCGGCTGCCGTTTGCGCCAAAAATATGGGTTATGATGTGGATGCTTGGCAGCAAAATTTAAAACTTTATAAACCGCAAATAAGCGCAGAAAAGGCCACTTTAGATTATGCGCGCTGGCGCAAGTTCTTCGCGTGGGCTATTAGTCAGCAATTTTCTTAATACCCAATATTTTTTTGCGGCGGCTTTTTGGTCCAGTTTAATTTTTTAGAAATTATTGATAAATCCAACTTTTATAATCAGTATAATCGCGAGGGTTTGTATCATTAGTTTCTTGCGCGCAAACTTTTTCTCCAATTTTATCATAGGAAATACATATTCTGGTTTTATTGGCGTATCTACTTTGATATTGTAAACTTGGGGGAATTTCACATCCAATTTGCAGTTGGCCTGACAGCCAACAATAACCCCAATCATAATAATAACCGCCGTCATAACTTTGTGGGTGTTTCGGTGTTGGGAGTGTTATATCTAAATCATCAAAATTTGTAGTATATTTTCCATTTGTTAAAAAATAGGTTTGTTGAGCATTAACAACATTTTCAGCAAGTGTTTTTGCTTGCACAAATCTACTTTTTGCTACTGCCACTTGATACTGCGGCAGAGCAATTGCCGCGAGTATGCCGATAATTAATACGACTACGAGTAATTCAATAAGTGTAAAACCTTGTTTCATTTTTATTTTCTCCTATTTTTAAAAAGGAATAGATTCCGGAGTGCTTGCCGCACGGGCGTAAAACTTTTCGGAATGACGATTTTATTAATTGTCATGCTGAGGTGTTTTTGCTCA
>JAZKYS010000008.1:0-21988 GCA_045612285.1 Elusimicrobiaceae bacterium | reverse complement strand
TTGCGCATTGTTTTTCCGGGTGTAATTCAACTTCATATTTGCCATCTCCGATAATTAATATACTCGGGGTGCCCGGAATATAATGTTCTTGCCCGTCGGTAAGCCTACCACCGGGAATTGTATTAAATCCTGTAAAGAAAGATTTTTCTCTGGCATAATTTACCGCTTGTTTTGAACGGACCATCGTAAGCAAGTTTATTGCTTCTGCCGCGCGGGATTTTAAAATTGCTTTATAATATGATGGCAAGGCAATAGCTGCTAGTATGCCTATTATTAAGACAACTACCAGTATTTCCATAAGGGTAAAACCCTTTTTCTTATTTGTAAATTTTAACTTCATAATATCTCCTATTTTACTACTTACCTTTATATTCTACTATATTTTTTGTTAAACGCAATACAAATTATCCTTTGTAGTAAATACCGTAATAAATATAGTATAAATTAACTAATGTTATAATAAATATAATATGTATTATATTATTTATTATATTATGGTGCTAAAAACACATAATGTCAAGACCCATTTTTATAGAAAATTAAAAATCGGTTTTTTGGGAAGTATAAATTAAACCGGCTAAAAGGCGCTTAAAAATATCCCTGTTTGTTAAAGGGACAATATTTTTGGAGTTCCATTTTATAAAATTACCCGCGGCATACATATCGCACTCATCTTCGCCGACGAACTCACCTTTATTATAAATATCTGCGTAAACGGGTTCTAAAGAAAAAGAATCCCTAAGGCGCACAACAAGTTTATTTTCCCCCTCAATAATATCGGCTTTTACTTCGTAGGGATAAATAAAAATAAGATATATTACCGCCATTACAAGCGGGGTAGTTTTTTGATTTTTAAACATTTCCGGCAAGTATAAAAGAGATTTTTGTTTTGATAAATTTTCAATTTTAAAATTCATTGTTTCAAAAAAGAAAGTTTTTAAAACCTGTGCTTTATGGCTGATATCAAAAGAAGAATCTATAACTTTATCAAAATCTTCACGCGCGACATTAAAAAATTCTAAAATTTGTTCTTTGCTTGCATCAGGATTTATAATTCTTGAAATTAAAATTAAACTCTCAAGTAAATCAGGATTTTTTAAATTAAGAAAATGTTTAATTTCCTTTTTAAAATCATTTTTATTTTCTTCAAACAAATTTTCTATATAAGACGGCAAAACGCCATAATGTTTTTTAGCCAAGATATAAACCTGCTGTGGATTTTGTTTATAAAATTCAGCAAGACTTTTTAGCAGTTGCTCTTTACGCAAGGGCTCGCTTTCAAGCAAACTGAAAATTGCTTTTATTTCATTTTCTTTTGGCATTTAATCTATGTAGCCAAACTTTTTTAATTGTTTGACATTACTGCGCCACGACGGAGAAACTTCCACTCTAAGTTCAAGGCGGTATTTCTTTTGTAAGAATTGGCAAATACGTGCTTCGGCATTTTGGCGCAGTTTGCCAATTGCCTGCCCGCCTTTACCGATTATGATTGCTTTTTGATTTTCCCTTTCCGTATAAATTATTGCACGGATAAAGTTTTTATCTCCAAGATCTTCGGTAAAAGTTTCCACTTCAACAAAAGTGCTGTAAGGAATTTCTTGATTATAAAGAAGGAAAATTTGCTCTCTTATAAATTCGGCTATATAAAATCTTTCCCAGCGGTCTGTTAATTGCCCTTTAGGGAAATACGGCGGACTGAAAGGTATATAATCGGCAACAGCCCTTTGGACCTCGTCAACGCCTTCACCTTTTTTGGCATTTACATAAAAAACTTTTTTGATAGGAAGTTGCGCACAAATGGCACTTTTAATTTTTAAAAGTTCATCTTTATCTTTAACTAAATCAACTTTATTTATCACAAGTAAAATCGGGCAATAAAGTTCTTTTAATTTTTTAACAAGTTCAAGATGTTTGCTTAAAGTGGAAGTGGCATCATAAACAAAAAGAACCAAATCGGCATCTTCGCTAACAGCCTGGCTAAGAGAGTTTAACATAACTTCCTGTAATTTATATTCCGCGTGTAAAAAGCCTGGTGTATCAACAAAAACTATCTGGTAATCTTTGCCTTCACAAATCGCCAGAATATTTTGCCTTGTTGTTTGCGGTTTATGGGTGACAGGCGATAAATCCACCCCGGCAAATTTATTAAGCAAAGTGCTTTTGCCGGCATTGGCAAGACCGGCTAAAACAGCAAAACCACTTTTAAAATTTAAATCCTCTTGAAGCATATTTTTTTATTTTCTTTCGCTTTGCCCGCCGATATTGTGAACTATCATATCATCGCCGTCGTGTTCTTTAATGTGGACATGGATAATATCATCATCTGCGGTGGTAACTTCCCTGCCAACATAATCTGCGCGGACGGGAATTTCCCTATGGCCTCTATCTACAATAACCAAAAGTTCCACTCTGCGCGGGCGGCCTTGGTCCATAATAGCATCTAAAGCACAGCGCACTGTTCTGCCGGTATATAAAACATCATCTATTAAAACAATATCTTTGCCTTTAATATCAAAACCGATAGAGGCACCTTTCATTTGCGGATCTTGCGCCACTTGGGTCAAATCATCTCTGTATAAAGTGATATCCAAAACACCTAAAGGTAAATCAAGTTTATAAAAATCTTTTATTCTGTCGTGTAATCTTTGGGCAATATAAACACCGCGGGTTTTAATACCAACTAAACAGAGTTTATCTGCTTCGCTATGTCTTTCAACGATTTCAAGAGCAAGTCTGTCTAAAGTTTTGGATAAAGATTTTTCATCTACAATAATTTTTTTCATAAAATTTCTCCTTTAGGACTTTTTATTCTTCTTAAATTGTATCATTTTTTAGTCGCGTGTTTACTTGGTTTTAGGGACTTTCTATCCAAAGAAGCCAAAGATAAAATAATTTCCTCGTGTAAAGAATCTATTTCGGCTTTTGAGATTTCAAAATTATTACTTGCTATACAAAAAGCAATTTGGCGGCCGTCTTTGTCCGTAATATAACCCGCATGGGCGCGCACACCTTCAATAGAACCTGTCTTTATTTTAGCCTTACCTGCAGCTAAAGTATTTTTCATTCTTTTTGACATATTGCCACTATCTAAACTGCTGCCTACTAAAGAAAGCGAATCAGAAAAATCTTGGCCATAGGGCTGTTTTGAAACTTGTTCAAGTAAAGAAACTATTGTTTTACAAGTTGTTAAATTTGCTCTTGCCAGCCCGCTTCCGTCATATAAAGTGGTAGAAGAACTGTCAACTCCAATTTTATCAAGATATTTTTTTATGGCTAAAGTGCCGGCCTTTGCCTCGCCTTTACCTAAATGGCGAAGCAAAATATCCGCATACAAATTTATACTTTTTTTATTAATCCTTTGAATTATTTCTTTTAAAGGAACGGAACTTTGCGCACAAATTAAATTATCTTGATTATAACTTTCTTTAGAGCCAAGCAAGGTTTTACCTTTCACTTTTATACCGTTTTCCGTAAGTTTTTGTTTAAAATACTGAACCGTAAATAAAGCAGGGTTTGCCATTGCTCCAAAAACTTCCACCCGGTCATCACTTAAAGGTAAAAACCCGCTGATAACCATTTTATTTTCAAGCGGAATATAATTTAAATAACTATCTTCCTTAGAAACTTTATTTGTGTGAGTTGCTTTTACTTCTATGGGAACAGAAATTTCCTGCGGTTCTATTTTGGCAATTTTACCAAGCGAACCTTCAACCAAAGAAGGTTCAAAATATAAAGTAAAACTATTATCTTTTATCGTTAGAGCCTCAGCCGGGGCGGCAAAATAATTGCCAATATTTTGATAGGTGGTATAAACAGGCAAAGTATTATCTTTAAATAAAGTATTATCTCCGTAAATATTGCCTTCTATTTTTTTTATTCCCTGAACTTCCAAAGCTCTTACCCAAGAAGAAGTTATATCCTCTAAACTTTTATCAAAATATTTTGAGGCAAGCGTCGGGTCCCCGCCGCCGACGATATAAATATCCCCCTTCAAAGTATTACCTTTTATTTTTCCGTCATAATAAATTTCTGTTGAAAAAGTATGCTCCGGTCCCAAAGCATCTAAAGCAGCAGCCGTTGTAAATAATTTTACCACACTTGCCACATTTAAACGCCAAGCGGAATTTTTATTTAAAATTTCTTTCCCGCCTATATATTTGGCATAAACACTAGACTGCGCACTTTTTAAATCAAATAAATCTTTTTGGGCAAAACAAACAACACTTAATAAACTAAAAATAAATAATAAATAAAATTTCTTCATACTTATAGGATAGCACATTATAAAGCAGATTAGTATAATATAATTATGAAAAAGACCTTTAGTAATTTTGGTTTATCAAAAAAACTTGTTCTTAACTTAAACGAGCAAGGCTTTATAAATCCGACGGAAGTTCAAGAACAGGCAATAGAACCTTTCTTAGATGGAAGTGATATTATTGCCTGCGCAAAAACAGGCAGCGGTAAAACTGCAGCCTACTTAATACCCCTTATTGAAATGCTAAGTAAAGAAGAAGATTCTTGCGCTTTAGTTGTAAGTCCAACGCGCGAACTTGCCCAGCAAATAAGCCAGGTTTTCATTTCCCTTAGTAAAGATTTTAATATTAAGCCGGCCCTTTTAACCGGCGGAAAAATGATGCAAGCACAACTGCGCCGTTTAAAACAAAACCCGCGTTTTATAAGCGGCACACCGGGCAGAATTAATGACCATATTTCAAGAAAAACTTTTCCCTTGGAAAAAATAAAATATGTCGTTTGGGATGAAACCGATAGAATGCTTGAACTTGGTTTTTTTGAGCAGATAGAAAACATTTTAAATAAATTACCGAAGGAAAAACAAAGTTTTATGCTTTCTGCTACATTTAATAAACGCGTAATAAAACTTGCCTCGCAATATTTAATTGAGCCAAAAATAATTTCTATCAGCAAAGGTAATGAAGTGCCCACTTTAATCAAGCAGGAAATTATTGATACAACCGGTTCTTATAAATTAGTTGCTCTTGAAAAAATTTTAAAAGAGGTAAAAGAAAAAGTTTTAATTTTTTGCGCCACACACGCAAGCACGCGCGAAGTTTGTAATTTTTTGCGCAAAAAAGATATGCTGGTGCGTTTTATAAACGGTGCTTTAAAACAAAAACAGCGCGATAAAACTTTAAAAGATTTTAAACAGGGCGATTTCAATATTTTATGCGCTACCGACTTAGCGGCGCGTGGCCTTGATATTGATGATATTTCTTTAGTTATAAATTATGAACTGCCTTTACACGCACAAGAATATATACACAGAATCGGCAGAACGGGCCGTTTTAATAAAAAAGGCAAAGCCATAACTTTGCTTTCAAAAGCAGATAAAGCGCTTTGGAAGGAAATAAAAACTTTTCTTAACACAAATAAAGAACAAGAACAAAAAAGTTTTGATTTAAAAGAAAGTTTTAAACAAAATAAAAATATTGAGCCTGTAAAAAAACAAATTAAACAAATAAAAAAAGAAGAACCCAAAAATAAAACTTTAACAAAAAAGGCAAAGCCCGAACCTAAAGTTTTGCCAAGCGAAAGTTTGCCAAAACAGGAAATACCGCAAACAAATAATGTTTTGCCTTTCAAGAAAGTTTATGTCGGCAAGCCGGCAAAAATAAAAAAAGAAACTCCTAAAAAAATATCAAATAAAAATAAATTTTACGGAAAGAAAAATTTTAATAAAAAACGCAAAAAATAATTTTTTAAATAGGTTCCGCGTGAACGATAATTACAGAGGAAATGCCGTAAACTTTTTTTAGTTCCTTTTCAAGCTGAGAAGTTTTATTGTGGGCTTCAACAAAAGAAGTTTCCTTTGCAATATCAATATGTAAATCAATAAAAACCCTATAACTGCTGCGGCGGGTTTTAATTGCGTGCGGGTTTTTAATACCGTCAATACTTAAAGCAATTTTTTTAATTCTTTGTATGTCTTCTTCCGGCAAGCCTCTGTCTATTATTTCATCAACGGAACTTTTGCTCATTTTAACAGCAATTATAACAATTACTATACTGATCATTATACCGACTAAAGGGTCAAGAATTGTCCACTTGCCGCCAAGCAAAATTGCCCCGCCGATACCGATAAAAGCCGCAAGCGAAGAAAACGCATCACTTCTGTGGTGCCAGGCATTTGCGATAACCGCTAAACTATTTATCTTGCGCCCGACTTTGACGGAATACTGATACATAATTTCCTTAATCACTAAAGAAATAAAAGCCATAATTAAGGCAATTAAACCCGGTTTTTCCAAAACTTCCCCTTTAAGCACGCTTGAAATTGCCTTAAAAGAAGCATAAAAAATTGAACCAGCTACAAAAAGTAAAAAGAGTGAAATAAATAAAGCGCATAAAGTTTCAATACGCCCGTGCCCATAAGGATGTTCTTTATCTGCCGGCTTGCTTGCCAGTTGCACACCGAAAAGCAAAATAATATCTGTTAAAATATCAGAAAGCGAGTGCACGCCATCGGCCACCATAGCAGCACTGTGTCCGATAAAACCGGCAATAAGTTTTAATACCGTCAGCACAAAATTGCCGATAAGACATATTAAAGTGAGTTTACGCGTTTGTTTAATTCTCTCCATAATTTATATTATATATTTTTAATTTGCTATACTTTAATTATGGGAAAATTTGTCTGGCGTTTATTTATTGTAATTGTTATTTTCATAAGCGGCCTTTTAGTAGGTAATATTTTTGCGCCCAAACAAATTTTACAGGAAAAGGATTTTGTCGGTATAATCAAAGTTCAAACCTCGCTTGATTTGGAAAAGGAAGATAATTTTATCGTCTTATCGCAAAGCCAAAATCTTGAAGAAGTTTACTTTGCTTTTTTAAGGCAATACTACCAAAAAACAAAATTAAACTATGAACAACAATTAATAAATATTACCAAAAATCCGCAAGACCAAAAAGATTTTATAAAAGCACAAAAAGATTATTTGGCAGTTGTAAGTTATATAGAACAAAATTATCCTATTGTAAAAGAAGAAAATATTTCCCTTGAGCCTTCAGTAGCAGAAGAACAACCCCAAGAACAACCGATACCGGGGCAAGAACAACAGGCACAAACTACCGAGCAAAAGCCCGAACAATCACAGGAAGCTGCGCCCGAGCAAACAAACTCTCTTACCCAAAAGCAAACGGAACAAACACAAATTGAAACTGAAATTGCTTTAACCCCGCAAGCAACGCAAACGGAAACAATTTAAAAGAAAATCCCCAAGAAATTTAAAATTCTTGGGGATTTTTTTAATGTCTTATTTTAAATTAGGGTCTAATTTTTTTGCTTTTTCAATATCTGCTTTTGCGCCTTCAAAATCTTTATTTATACGCTTAAGTTTTGCGCGTTCTAATAAATATTGGGCTTTCATTTCCGGCGTTGGGGCAGCTTTAATTGCGCGGTCATAACTCCTCAAAGCGGCCTGTTGATAGGTAATATATCTTCCGTCTGCTTTAATAGTCATTTTTTTACCTGTTCCTTTGGCATATTGAAGGAATCTTGCTTCTTCATACAAATATTGTGCTTTTAATGCCGGGTCTTCGGCTTTGCCGATAGCCAGCTCAAAATATTCATAAGTATTTTGGTTTTTACCGTGTTGTTTATACTCTAAGGCTTTGGCGTAATATTCCTCAGCGGTTATGGATTCTTTTGCTTTTTTAAGCAAGGCTTTATATTCCGCATTTTTGGGGTTATTTCTTAAGGCCATTTCTAACTCATCAATAGCTTGGAAATTATCCCCCATATCCATAAAAAATTGGGCTTTTTGGCTATACTTATCCCCTCTTTCCAATTTTAATTCCTCTTTTATACCATCAAAGATAGCCTCTTCCCTTAATTCATTTTTTGGGTCAAGTTCAACACCTTTTTTATAATCGGCTTTTGCTAAATCATTTTGTCCGGTTTTTAAATAAGCCTTAGCGCGTTGATAATAAGTGGCGGCACTTTCTTCAAGATTGAGAACTTCCGTATAATAGGGTATAGCGCCTTCATAATCGCCGGCTTCAATTTTGCCTTCTAAAATCTCTTGATAACTGGCAATTTGTTCTTCTTTTGCTTTGGCTCTTTCATAGATTTCCTGATTCTTTTTTCTTATTGCGTGCTCTTCTTCTGCTTTGAGGTAAGCCTCCCCTTGCATTCTTGCTTTATAGATTTCCTCTCTTTGTTTGGCAAGTTTGGCTTTTTTTGCTTCTTCTCTTAATCTCGCATTTTCTGCTTTTATTCTTTCGTTTTCAGCAGCAATTCTTTGGGCTTCACGCGCTTCGTCAGCTCTAGCCTTACGCGCTTTAATTTTTGCTGGCAATTTTTGTTTTTTTGTTTTTAATTCTTCCTCGGTCCAACTATCTAAAAAGAGCCTATATCTCTTGTTATAAGGGCTATATCTACAAGCTTGTTTCATATCTTCTATGGCAGCAGTTTGATTTTTAAAATCATACATTTCTATCATAGCACGCTCGTAATAATAATCACCATTTTTGCCATAATATCTGATTGCTTCATCAATAGCATCAAAGGCACCTTGGACATTGCCTTTCAAAGTTTCTTTTTTAAACTTCTTATAACTTTTAACTGCTTTTTGTTTGGCAATAACTTCCGGCGTGATATTAGATGGAATTACAGGTCTTACTTCTGAACTTATAGATGTTAAAACAGTGCCATCAAAATAAAAGACATTATTCACTGATACCTCTTTTTCATTTTTTCCGGCATTTTTATAAGAACTTGTTAATTGTTCTTTTTCTTTTGCGCTAAAATCAGAAGAATTATTTATTTTTTCAATAACTCTTTCTTTCATAGCGGCTTCTATATCATAAGTTTCTATTCCTTCTGCGGAAAGTTCGGCAGCAGCTTCATCTAAAAGGGCTTCCACTTTGGCTATCTTAGCGGAACTTAAATAAGGTCTGTTTGTTAAGAAACAACTAAGATATTTGCCAACATCCTTAAAAACATTAACAGGCAAAAACATATGAACAAAAGAGGCCATAAGCGGTGTTTGTTCATACTTACCTAAAATATCGTTTCTGACTTTATTTCTTGCTTGTTTAATTGCTAAGGCAGTTTCTTTTTGCTGTAAAGAAGTTGCCTTTATTTGGCAATTAGGATCTAATCTTAGGGCTTCTTCAATATCTGCTTGGGAACCTTCAAAATCTTTGCTGTATCGTTTAAATTCGGCGCGGTCAAGCAAGTATTGGGCTTTAATCTCCGGCGTGGGGGCGGCCTCTACCGCTTCATTATATTTTACTCTTACTGTTCTATAATACCTAGAATAAGAAACTGCGCCCCAAATACCTTTAACATAAAATTTTGTCAAAGTCGGTCTATATCTAAGAAATCTTGCCTGTTCAAATAAATATTGTGCTTTTAGAGTTCTATCACTTGCTTTAGCAACAGCCATATTATAATCGGCCAAAACATCTTCATATTTGTGAAGTTTGATATTTTCTAAGGCTCTGGCGTGATATTCTTCTGCTGTGGCGGCCTCTTTTGCTTCTTCAAGTAAAGTCTGATAGGCTTTATTAGCAGGATTATTTCTTAAAGCCATCTCTATTTCATCAATGGCCTTTAAATTATCGCCCATATTCATAAAATTCCTGGCATTTTTAATATATTGGCGGGCTCTTTCCATTTTTAAGTCAACTTTTATACCGTCAAAGATATGGGAATCTTTTAAAACACTTCTTGGGTCAAGTTCAAGGGCTTTTTTATAATCTTCCCTTGCTAAATCAAGCTGGCCTTTTTTAACATAAGCCTCGGCGCGTCTATAATAATTTGTTGCGCTACCGTCAAGGTTAATTACTTTGGTGTAATATCTTGCTACTTTTGCCCAGTTGTCTTGCTCGGTTGCTAAAGCAATAATCCTTTGATATTTATTTATTTTTGTTTGTTTGATTTCAACCTTTTTAGCAACTTCTTCTTCAAATTTAAGGTCTTCGGCTTCTTGCGCGGCAATATCTGCTCTGATTGCTTCTTTTTGCGCTTTGCGCACTGCTTCGTATGTTTGTTGTTTTAATTCAGTCGGTTCTGCTTCAGAAATCTCTTGCGTTTTAGCTAAAGAAGATTTGGCAATATCTCTGTTAATTTTATCTAAATTAGCAACTCGGTTTAAATCTTCTAAAGCCCCCTGATAATAGCCTAATTCCAAACGGACTTTTGCGCGCCCTAAATAATAATCTTTATTCATAGGGTCAAGATTTAGGGCTTCATTATAACGATTAAAACTTGCAAGTAAGGTTGATTTTGATGGCTTTTTAGTTATATATTTTTGGTAAAAAGCCTCTGCTTCTTTGGCAAATTTTCGGGCTTGTTCAATATTTTCCGCACTAACAGCTTGCGAGTATCTTATCATTTTTGATAATTCTGTTATTTTGATATTTTTATTTAAAATAGCCGCTTTAAAAACATCTTCCATAGCACCCTGATAATCGCCTAATTCTATTTTTATTTTTGCCCTGCTGATATAATAATTGCTATTATTTGGATTTAAAGCTATTGCTTCGTCATAGCGGCTTAAACTTGATTTACAAGTTGTTTTAGAAAATTTGGCCACTTTGCCTGCTATATATTTTTTGTATACAGCATCGCCCTCTTGCGCTTTTTTAGAGGCCTTATCCAAATTTTCAAGTTGTTGTTTAAACGAAAGTTTACTATATTCTTTTTTTTGGGCAGCTAACTCTTGTTCTGCTTTTATTTGAAGTTTATTTTGGATATTTTCAAGTTTAGATTCCAAGGCAAGTTCCTGGACTTGTTGTCTTGCTTGCTCTTGCTGTTTTTCCAAAGCTTTTTGTTTTTTGGTTTGGGCAAGTTGTGCTTTGCTTTCTTGCTTGAGGATAAGGTCCTCTGAAATATTTTGTTTTGATTTAAAGACTCTTCTCCCGGGGTAATCTTGCGGGGATATATAAGAAGTTAAAGTTTCTTTTTCAGTCGGCGTAAAGTCATTAGATTCTTTTATTTTATTAAAAGTTTTTTCTTTAATAGCGCTTGCGGCCTGCTCTGAGGGAATATTTGCCATAAAAACTTCGGCTGCGGCCTCATCTACTATTGCATTTACTAATGCTTTTTTCTTAAGACTTAAATAAGGTCTATTTGTTAAGATAGCAGTTAATCTCCTAGAAAGACTCGGGAAAAATGCCATCATCAGCGGTGTTTGATTATACTGACCAAGAATATCATTTTTTATTTCATTTACTATTCTTTTCTTATACATATTTTGGAAAGATTCTAGCCCTTTTTGATACCCGGAGTCATACCTGGCAGCTGTTTTCATATCTGCTATGGCGGACTCAAAATCTTCAAACTTATACCACTCTATTTCGGCACGCTTGGCATAATATTTGGCATTAATCGGGTCAAGTTCTATGGCATCACTTATATTTTCTAATGCTTGTTGTGGATTAGTGCTATAATTTAACTGATAAGATAATTCCTGATACTTTGCCACATAAGGATTTTCTGATATAGCGTAATGAATTTCCTGTAAGGCTTTATCTATATTACCTTGTTCTTCTGCGCGTAAGGCTTGTTTGTAGGAATTTTCCGCTCTGTCCTTACTCCAATAGGTAAGACCTTTGTTATATTCGTCAAGAATTTTTTCTATTTTGCCAAATTCGCCATCAACTGCAGTCATTTTGTTATATTTGATGGCTTTTAAACGAGAGAATCTAGCTATACAATTTTCTAGAGTATGTAAACAAAAATCATCATTAGGATTATATTTAAGAGCCATTTTCATATCTCTCATAGCTTGTTCAAGGTTACTACACCTTTCTGCAAGCATTCCTCTTAAGCGATAATAGTAAGAATTGGTCGGGTTTATTTTAATTGCTTCACTTATATCTTTCCAAGCCTGGTCAAAATTATGTAAGTGTTCATAATTTAAGTAAAAACTATTTGCATAATGGGAAGGATTTGAAGGTTCTAACTCTTTTAGTTTATCTAAATCTTGCATTGCTTTTTCATATTGACCTAAAGAATAATGGGCGTGATAAGAACGGTTGTATAAATAAACATTATTTGGGTCTAGTTTAATTGCTTCTTGTAAATATTTTAAGGCAAGGCGTGAATCTCTTAAATCTTCTGCTTTTTTTATATTCTCTATATAGTTTGCAAGTTTTTCCTGTGTGGAAAGATTGGAAACCTCTGAAGTTGTTATATCAAATTTTTCTTGAACCGTTAAAGAGCGTGATTTGAGTATCTTTTCAATAGCTCTTTCTTTGACGGCGGCTTCCATCTCGCTTTCAGGTATTTTACCTGTCACAATTTCCCCCGCCACTTCTGCCGAGGCGTATGCTATCATAACTTTTACTTTTGCTTGTTTTGTTGCGCTAAGATAAGGGCTGTTTGTTAAAAAAGCCATTATTCTTTCGCTCACGCCAAAAAAATTAACGGGAAAAGCCGCCATTAAGAGCGGCTTTTTCCCATATTGTCCTAAAATATCCTTTTGAACTTTATTTGTAGTTTTTTGGATATTTGGATCTACTTCCGAAACTTTGAGATGAGGTTCAATACCATTATAGTAACTGGTAGCAGCGTCGCGGTCTAAAGCTAGGGCTTTATTTAAGTATTCCGAAGCAAGTTGATTATTTCCTTCTGCTTTAGCTTTTTTATAAAGGTCCATATACCTTTTAACTTCTCCGGGTATTTCTGCATTCCATCTATCTAAAACAACTTTATATCTTCTATTACCGGGGTTAAGTTTGGCAGCGGTTTTCATATCTTCAATTGCGGCTGCGGGATTATCTAAATTATAATATTCAAGCATAGCACGTTCGTGATAGTAGGCTGCGTTTTTACCATCATATTTTATCGCTTCATTTATATTTTCATACGCCTCTTGAACTCTAGCTTCGCTATATGCTCTTTTGTATTGCTTAAAATGTTTTTTTGCTTTTTGTTTGACAACAACTTCCGCTTTGACATTGGCGGGAACTTTACCTTGAGCTACTTGAGTGCTCGGCTCTGTCGGTGCGATAATATTTTGTTCGGGAGCATAAAAATCCGCTTCGCTTGGGTTTAGTTCTATTTCCCCTTGGGGAGCAAGAGCAGAACTGTTTGTATTAGATACTTCTGCTTTACCGGTTAAAGCTGCTTTTTCTTCAGCGGTAAATTCAGAAGATGCTTGGATTTTGGCAAAAGTTCTTTCTCTAAGGGCAGCTTCTATATCGCCTTCGGCTATTTTACCGGCGGACACTTCTTGCGTAATTTCTGCTGCCGCTTCTTCAATCACTTTATAAATTTTGCCGGATTGAATATTATTTAAGGCCTTAAATAAGATAGGGTTTCCCATCATAGGACTAAGCAATTTATTTAATACCATATTTGACGGCCTTTGATAATATTTTGTCAAAAGAACCCTCTGTAAAGTTTGCTTAACCGGAACAATTTCCACTTGTTTTTTGCCGGTTAAATCTTCTACATCCTTTGCTGTAAATTCATCAGAGGCTTGTATTTTAGCCAAGGCTCTTTCTTTTACAAGATTTGTTGCTTCAGATTGGGTAATTATTTTGCCGTTATTGATATCTTCAACTACGCTTAAGGCGGCTTCTTCCACTATTGCTTTGACTTTTTCTATTTTTGCTTTACTTAAGAAATGTCTGTTTGTAAGTAAGAATGTTATATTTTTGCCGATACCGCTAAGACCAAAAGGCAAATCAATAAAAGGCCCAATCATCATGGCGGCAGGTCTTTGATAATATTTACTAAGAATATCCCATTTTACATTTTGGGTAATTGTTGCCATTTCCTTTGCAGAAATTTTTGGCGCTACTTGTGAAACTTGGGCAGCCGGCACTTTAACAGGCTCCGCCACTGAGGGCAATTTGACAGGTTCTATCGGGGCCGGTGTTCTGGGTAATTGTATAGGTTTTACTTCAATAGGTTTAATTTCTATCGGCTTTACTTCCACAGGCTTGACTTCGGCAGGTTGAGCAGCAGCAGGTTTTGCTGTTGCAGGTTTTGCCTCTACCGGTCTAACGGCAACGGCTGTATTTGTGGCGGTAACGGGTTTCATTTTAACCCATTTGAAAGCATTTCTTGCCCAATTACTTATTTTGCTAAGCATTGCGGGCATTGATATAATCATTTTGCCAAGCATTAAAGATTGGGCGTAAACATCTAAAAATTTGGCTACATTTTTTGTTCTGATAGTAAGGGCATACATATCTTGTTTTCTTTGATTAAAAGGTTTCTTTGCTAATTTAAGATAGGTTGCGGCAATATTATTTTTATCTCTTTGGGTTATTTCGTTAATATCCCACCAGTTGCCGTTGTAAATAACTTTTGCGGCTTTTGTTAAGTTTTCGTTTGATACTTTTGCCGTAGCCAAGATACCAACAATTAAAGATGCGTGGATTTTGGTTTCTCTTTTAAGCGGACTATCGGCTCTTTGCCCTATAATAGTATTTGCTTTGCCTTGTTTAGCATCGTTTAACTCGGTATAGTATTTAGTAGCAAGTCTTGAAGCAAGTTTGGCAACTTTAGGGTCTTTTGTTCTTTTGCCTATTTCTTTACCGATTTGTTCAAAAATATCTGTATAAATTACCTTTGAATAAGTTGCCAAGGTTTCATCTCTTTTTTCAGCCAGGCGTTTTTGGTCATAACTGTTTTTATCCGGGTCAACATAAACATATCTTCTTGCTATGGCATTATAATATTGGCCAAGACCATTATTTACTTCGCTTGCAAAACCGGCAAGTCTTTGTTGTAATTCTTCTACGGAAAATGTTTCAACGAAATATAAGGCAAGTTCTGTTCCCCAACCTCTGTATAAATCATCGGCAAGCAAAGTATAAAGTTTATTTAAACTATCCTCTGTATTTAAGGCAAGTAAGGCTTCTGAACCGCTAAGTATGCCCATTGCGCCTAATTCTTTTCTCATTATATTTTTGGATAAATCATAAATTACTTGTGCGCTTTCTTGTTTTCTTGCGCTAGTATTACTTAAAGCGGTTAAAAGAGATATGGCAGAAACAACGCCTTTAGCATCGTGGGTTTCATCTTTATGCTGTTCTGTGGATTTGAAATAAGGTTTTCCGTTTGATACAACTTCTTTTGCTATTTTATATAAAACTTCTTCATCTTTGGGATAGTAGCCGTCATTGCTGATTACTTTATACATAAAATCCATTACGGCAACTTTTTCTTTTACACCAAATTCAGCCTCTTGTCCTGTTTTAAAAATCCAAGTGCCATTATATAAATAACCGGTTTTTGTTCTGGTTGCTAAATTGTGTAAAGCCGCGTGGAACAAAGCAACTTTATTATATTCTTTGCCATTATATTTGACTATTTCTTCTTTTTTACCTAAGAAGGAGTTGGCATCTGTTAAAACATCATTATAAGTTTTGCCTTCAAAAACTTTAATTAAGGCTTTGTAATCATTGTTATACTTAATAATTTCCTTTGAATAGGTTTTGTAAGAGGCGGATATATCTATATCATTTATATCTATTTTATTCTTTTTGGCATATTGTTCTATTGCCTTTCTGTATTCTGTGGGATTTAAACCGATAGAAGAAACAATTTCTTGTTCTCTTCTTTGTTCTTCGGCTGCTAAAACAAGAGGTTGGGTTGCTGTTTTGGCTTGAGTGAATTGTAGAGGATAATTACCATTACCGGTTTTAAAATTTGGCACACTTTGGGCAAACACACCGACTGATAAATTAAAGAGAATTATTAATGCTACTGATATAGATATTTTTTGTTTCATATATTTTACCTCTTAATAAAAATTTTATGTAATATCATAAAAACTCTCAAGAGCCTTAAGGCCTATAAAAATATTTTCTTTAGACCTAGATAAAAATAGGCCTTTAGACCCATAAAAATTTAAGCGTAAAAAACCCCTCTAAAATAGAGGGGTTTTAAAGATTTGATTGCTGGACTTTTTATTAAATATTAGTCTTTAGTCTTTTTTATCATCTCACCGGGGGCCTTTGCAGGTCTTATTGTTTTTATTGTATATAAAACTTCCGGCGCGTATTTTAATGCCTCTCTTTCTTCCTCAAATTCAATTGTGTCTTGCGGATGAAGAATTCTATAATATGTTTTTTCCAATCTATTTACCTTTGCTAAGATATCTTTTGCTTGTAATCTTTCTAAAGCCTCATAACTTACTTTCCAAATAATTATGCCATATCTTGCTGAAGCTTTTCCAATAGACATAAGCTCCTTTGTTGCCTTATAGATAGCTTCTGCACTTTGCTTTTTTTGATCGTCTGTTTTGCTAACTAAAGGAAGAACAGCTATAGCACTTGCTACACTGATTGTTTGTTTTAATTCTCTATCTCTACCTTCACGCGCTTCTTGTCTTTGGGCAGGAGTAGCTAAACCCGGGAATATTTCTGCAAAATAAGATCTAGTCCCAAAAGCGCAGCTTGAAGCAACTTCTGTAGCAAAATTAAGTAAAGCATTTTCATCTGCAGGATTTAAACCGACTCTTTTTGCGATATCATATATTACCGGCATAACAGAAACTTTATGCACTAAAGTAAATTCTTTATCATTGGGAGCTATATGTTTTCTTGATACCAAATTATGTAAAGCAGCGTGGAGTAAAGCTACTCTGTTATATTTTTTGCCATCATAAAAAACAAGTTTATCACTCTTAGACAAGAAATATTTAGCATCGGTAATGACTTCATTATAAGTTTTTTGGCTAAATATTGATAAGAAGGCTTTATAATCATTTTCGTACTTAGAACTTTCTGCTGAAACTTCTTGTTTAAGCACAGCCACAAGTTGCGCTGTTTGTCTTTGCATATCTTCTGAATTAAGCACACTTACATCTTTTGCAGCTACTTGGCTTGCAACACCAAACACAACTACAAGTGCCGTAAAAACTGTTAATATTTTTTTCATAACCCTTTTCTCCTTTTTGTGTTCTTATAGTATAAGTTTATAATTATCCATAAGATAAAACAAGAGTATTTAGACCTATAAATACAATTTCTTTAGACCTATAAGCAATAGGCCAAAAGACCCAGAAAAAAAGGAACTATCAAAAAAAGATAGTTCCTTTTAAAATTAAGCCCAAATAGAGCAAGAACTATTTTAACAAACTCTGAGCAGTCATTTCTTTGGGTATTGCTATACCGAGTATTTGTAAGATTGTCGGTGCAATATCGCTAAGTTTGCCACCTTCTTTTAAGGCAATTTTATCAGCATCTGCGCCGACATAAATAAATTCAACTAAGTTTGTTGTATGGGCAGTTTTTGGCATATTTATTTTGGCATCCCACATTTCTTCGGCATTACCGTGATCGGCGGTGATTAAGACGGTATAGCCCTTTTCTAAAGCGGCGCGGGCAACTTGGCCGGTGCAATCGTCAACCACTTCAACGGCCTTTACGGCAGAATTAAAATTGCCGGTATGGCCAACCATATCGCAGTTAGCAAAATTAAGAACAATTAAAGAATATTTATCTTTATTAATTTCTTCTATTGCGCGTTTGGCAACAGGGTAAGCATCCATTTCCGGATGGTCGGCATAAGTTGCGGGGTCAAAAGTTCCTTTAATTTCAATTCTATCTTCCCCTTCATAAGGTTTGATAGCCTTGCCGTTAAAGAAAGATGTAACATGTTTAAATTTTTGTGTTTCGGCAATTCTAAGTTGTTTTAAGCCCGAAGCGGAAATGACTTCGCCAAGTAAATTATTCATTCCGCCGCCTTCACTCATAGGTGAAAGAGCATTAAACTTAAAACTGTCATAATATTTTGTTAAGCCGCAATAAACAATTTTTGGACGGCGATTTCTTTTGCCGGCAAAATCATCTTCCACAAAAGCGCGGGTAAGTTGAATTGCCCTATCTTGGCGGAAGTTAAAGAATATTATGCTATCGCCGTCTTTAACGCCTTTATAATCGCCTATAACCATAGGCGGTATATATTCATCAACCATTTTATTGCCGTCGGGAGTTTTAAGATTATCATAGGCATATTTAATGGCTTCTTCTGCAGTGGCGGCGTGGTGGCCTTTAGCATCAACAATTAAATCATAAGCATCACTGGTAAGTTGCCAGGTTTCATTTCTATCCATAGCATAATAGCGGCCCATAAGCGTTGCCACTTGACCGGTTTTATATTCCGCCATTTTATCTTCAAGCATTTTTAAATAACCAAGGGAACTTGTCGGCGGAGTATCGCGCCCGTCGGCAAAGAAGTGTATATAAACTGTTTTTATACCTTTTTGTGCGGCATATTTTAAAATTGCGTAAAGGTGGTCTTGATGTGCGTGGACACCTTCATCTTGAACAAGTCCCATAAGATGTAAAGCACTATTGTTTGCTAAGCAATTATCAATAGCTGCTTTAAAGGCAGGAGCATCGTAAATTGAACCGTCCTCAAAAGCATCTTTTAATCTTTTTAACTCTTGAACAACAATTCTGCCGGCCCCCATATTTAAATGGCCCACTTCAGAGGAACCCATATAACCTTCAGGCAAACCTACTTGCGTGCCGGAAGCCTCAATTAAAGCATGCGGGTATTTTGCCATAAAGCCGTCAATATTTGGCGTTTTGGCTTTGGCAACAGCATTATAAGAACTGTCTTTTCTTTCCCCCCATCCGTCGCGAATTATTAAAATAACTTTCTTCATAAACATCTCCTATTTTGTAAGTTAAATAAATCTTCTATAGTTTTTGCGCCCATATCTTTAAATTTGAAAAGAAAATGATAAAATATTTTTTCCGCCATAATAGTATCGGCCATTGCCCTGTGCCAGCCTTGGCTTGAAATACCCAGTTCCTGGGCAATTAGGCCTAAGCGGTTTCGCTTAAAATTGCCGTGTAAGCGGGCAAATTTTAAAGTATCTAAAATTGTGCAATTTGGCATATTTTCGCCAATAATTTGAAACTCATGGCGCAAAAATTTTGTATCAAAATCGGCATTATGACAAATTAAAACATTGCCTTCTAACATTTCTCTTATTTTGGGAGCAATTTCTTTAAATACCGGCTTATTTGCGGCCATTTCATTTGTTATGCCGTGTATGGCAATAACTTCCGGCATAATACGAACTTGCGGATTTATAATTGTGCTATAACTTGCCACTCTTTTTTGTGCTTTAGAAGCAAGCATAGCAACCTCGCAAATTCTGCCGCCAGAGTCAGGGGTTAAACCTGTTGTTTCCGTATCAAGGCACACAAAGCAGGCCTCATCTATTAAAGTGTTCATAAGTGATATATAAAAAAGCGCATAATAAGCGCAAGGATTATTGTAATAGCCGTGCCGCCGTAAAGACGATAGGGGCAGGTATCTACTACAAGGGGCTTCTTTAAAATCACGACTAAAAAAGCCCAAATAAAGCCAAGCAAATAACCCCAAAAACCAGGGATAAGGAAAAACAAATATAAAGATAAACGATATAAAGTGCTTACAAAACGCTCGTCAAAAATAGGGTAGGCGCTTTGGTTAATATCCCTTTTTAAAAAATGTATTGAAACCATAAAGAAATAAGTGCTGATTAAAATGCCTATAAAAATAAAAATTAATTTATCCCCTACGATAAAACTTTGCCCCGGTATAGAAATAAACGGCGCAAAAATAAACAAAAGCATAATTTCCATTGCTTGCCAAAGCAAAAATAAAAACAAATTATACCCTTCAAAAGAGCGGGTTTCACTGGGATTTATTTTATCAAGTAAAGTATGTAAAACAGCTAAAATCAAAATACTTTGAACCCCGTTTAAAGTAAATTCTCCAAAATTAATCCAGGGGATAAATAAAAACTCCTGGCAACAAAGAACCGCCGCCCAAAAAAACACTAATCCGTGGACAAGATATCCGGCAAAAATTTTAGTATTTTTTAATTTGTAAATAAAATTAAAATGGAAAAGGAAATCCGCCATTAAATGCGCCAAAACTAAACGCCAAAATATACTCATAAAACCTCCTCTACACTAAAGAAAAACGAGGCCCCGCCTTCCTTATTATTTTGGGCTTCAATTTTGCCCCCGTGGGCTTCAATTATATGGCGGGAAATATTAAGCCCCAGGCCATAGCCCTTTTCTTTAGAATTTCCTTTATTATATTTATCAAATATTTTTGGCAAATCCGTAGCAACAATGCCACACCCGCTATCTTTAACACAAACTTTGCCTTTATTATAAGAAATTACAATTTTGCCTTTTTCGGTAAACTTTAAAGCATTGGATATTAAATTACTGAAAACTCTTTTTAAAAGTTGTTCATCGCCTTTGATTTTTATAGCAGGCGAAATAAGATTTTCTATTTTAATATTTTTATTTTGCGCAACGGCGCTAAGTTCTTTAATTACTTGCGTTGCGCATTTCTCAAGATTAAAAATTGTTTTATTTAGTTTAAGAAGCCCCTTTTCAAGTTTGGAAATATCTAAAATATTCTCTATAAGGGAGGTTAAAGTTTGGCTTGATTTTTCCATATTATCAAGCATTTCTTTTTGTTCTTTTGTTAAAGAAGTATTTTCAAGCAACATCATATACCCTTGTAAACCTAAAAGCGGAGCCCTTAAATCGTGGGCTATGGCATTAAAAACACTTTCCTTCATTTGATTTATTTGGTGTTCATAAGTGATATCCCTAAATAAAATAATGTTTACGGCTTGGGCTTTAATCGGTTTAAAAGTATCTTTAATAATTTCAAAATAAAATTCTTTTTCGTCGCGAATAACACTAAAAATAGTATTTTGTTTTAATTCTAAAATTGTTTTTATTTGTTCTTTTTGATTTTCTTTTGATAAAGCACCGCTGCGCAAAATATATTCGGCTGTTTCATTAGCAAAAAGTTTTGTTCCCTTTAAAGAGCACATTATAAGGCCATCGCGCATTAAAGAAACAAGCAGGTCCAATTTCTTTTTCTCGTCTAAAATTTTATCCAGTTGAAGGGTTTGGTATTTTTTTAATTTTAAAGCCATTTCCTTAAAAGTATTAGTTAAAATTTCAAACTCCCCCCAGGTATCTTCGGTAGATAAATCAATATCAAAATCATTAGAGGCAATTTTTTTTGCCGCTTTGGTAAGATCTTCCACCGGCTTGCTTACTTCTTGCGAAAAAAGTAAAGCCGCAAAATAGGAAAGGGTCGTCGTTGCCAAAATGAAAAAGGCAATTAACCAAGTTATAAGATTTATATTCCAAAAAGCTTCCTTTTTATATTGAAGCAAAGCAATATTGGTCTGCGGAAGTATAGTTTTTTGCCAAGCACCAACGAAGATTGTATTATCTCTTGAAACGGCATTTTTAATTAAAAAAGAATCTTTAAAAAGGGCTTTTATTTCCGCAGGTTCAATATCCGGTAAAAGACGGGAATAAAAAGAAATTATCTCCCCTTCTTGATTAATAAAATAAAAAGCACCGCTTTTACCAAAATATTTGCTTTCAATTTTCTTCATAAAATCTTTAATATTTATTAAAGCAAAAATATATTTCCCGTCGTAGCGGGGATATAAAACAGAAATATCCCCCTCCCCCTGCGCTTCAAGCGGACTTAAGGCCACTTGGGCCTCTGTTATATTTTTTAAATCGGAGTAATTAGATAAATCTACCGAAAAATCTTTTTCTTCGCTATTAACACTAATTATATTTTTACCTTTTTCGTCAAGTAAAGCAATAAAAGAAAACTGCGGATTTAAATAGATAGTATTTTTTACTTCTTCAAGAAAGTTTTTTTGTTTTGCTGTATTCAACCGGGCTAAATATTCTAATTTTTGGTAAGAATCTTCTATATTTTGTTTAAAGAAATCACTTGCAAGCGCAGTTAAATTTTTATAATTTTCCAAAATTTCCGTCTTACTGTGATTTTGATAATAGAATAAAAACACTCCCGTTATAAAAAGCGGGGTTATTATTACCAGTATAAAAAGTTTAAAAAGACGGGCGAACATTTTATTTCATATCCTTTGCTTTATCTTTTATTTTTTTGGCTAAAGATTCTTCTTTTATTTTTTGTATATTTTCTTCTTTAAGTAAAAATTCTACTTTATTTTTAACATTTTTATCTTTA
>JAZKYS010000007.1:0-30041 GCA_045612285.1 Elusimicrobiaceae bacterium | reverse complement strand
AGATTCTACGGAATAACGAATATAACACGAGTTTTTTGCGAGGATTTTGGAAATTTCAATTAGCTAAACAGAGCATATTGTTTTTGCGAAGATTTTGCGTTTAGATAAGGCGCGAGGAGCGAAGCATATCCCGAGCGGGCGGCAGCCCCGTATATGTGAGCAACGAGCAACGCAATATAAACGCCAAAGCTGAAGCAAAAACTAATTATTTAGTTTTTCTCTTTGCTCTTTTTGATACTGATAAAGCCATTGCCAAAATTTCAGCTCAAAATCATCAATAGTATTAAAGCCATAGGCTTTTCTAAGAGCAGCCGCAACGGAAAGGCGCGCTTTTATTTGACGGCCCTGTTCATCTTTCATAAGACGGCCTTTTTCCGTTTTCTTATTTTGATAAGTATTTAAAAGTTTTGTGAAATATTCAAACTGTATGCGCTTTTCGGGATATTGATTATTATAGGGCTTAAATAAAAAACGCACCATTGCATAAGCCTGCATATACCAATCTTGAACTTTACCTGCGGCAACGGCCATATCATAAGAATCATTTTTAACAAAATCGGTAAATTTTATAAATTGAACATCAGCATTAGAAACAGGTCTTGGCGCTCTTAAAGAAGCACCCGGGCTTTTTTTGGCGGGTATCATATTCATAACAATCAAATCATTTGCCCAAACATCGCCACTTGCCTTATTTGTAATATCTTCCATATTAACGGCAAGGCCTTCGTTTAGCCATACCGGCGGTTCGGGTTTACCGGAACCTTGGGGCGAGTAATAATTTTCTAAAAATAAATGGGTTAATTCGTGTTGAAATTGACTCAGCATTTTTTTATTATTATCCGGTTCATCATACATAACAATTCTGTTATTTTCAGGAGAGAAAAAGGCACCGCTCCAATCGCTTGCCACAGGTTCATGGTCAAGAAAATTCTTTCTGTTTTGATAAACATAAACTTTTGCGCTTCCGCCCATAAGCCAGGGAATATTCCTAAATAAAGATTGGTAAACGCTGTTAAATTTCATAGAAAGATTAGGCGTGGAAACACCTTTTGAGCGCCTTTGCATTTTTACATTTAATTTACCTTTGGAAAGAGCTATCCAATCAACCCCTTGCGGGTCCGGGTTTTCTTTATTTACTTTTTTTTGTTCTGTTTTTAATTCTTGTTTTTCACTTTCAATATTTTTTTGTTCTTGAGCAGCAGGGGCAGCGGGTTCTGTTGAAGAATTTTTTTTATTTTCTGCTGTTTTTAACAGGGGAGATAAGCCGTTTTTCATAGCACTTTGTTCTTGGGAAGCTTCTTCTCTAGCGATAGTTGCTTCTTTTACGGCAAGTTCTTCTTTTCTTTGTTCTTGATTTATTTTATTAATTAAATTATTCTGCTGTAAGGGCTGTTGAGCGAAAGCAAAAGAAATAGCTAAGCAAAAAGATATTGCTATAAATAAAAATTTTTTCATTATACCCCCCTCTAGATTTTTAAATAAAAAAAGGGGATAAAAAATTATCCCCTTAAAAACAAAATACTTAATTAATCATCCGTTCCGCCATTTGAATTAGAAAAAGTAACTTTAAAATTAAGCGGCCTAACTATGCCGGATGAGTGATCTTGATTGTTATTATTTGTATAATTACCGCGGGTAATTTCAATATCATAATTTCCGTAAGAACAATGGAAGACTGTGTTTTCCTCAAAATAGGAAAGGCGGCTTGTTTCTACGCGGCTTACTTCTTCGTTATTAAGTTTTGTCATACAACCTTGCACAGCAAGTTTTGAACCGACAATATATTTTGTTTGCACCATATTGGAAGTTCTTGTAATGGAAAATTTTAATAACACTACAACTATTGTTGAAATCAAAGCACTTAAAACAAGCACTTGGACTAAGGCTGAACCTTTTAAATTAAATTTTTTCATTTTATATGCCTCCTTGGCTCATCATAGTTTCATCTATTTCAATATATATTGGCGTGGTATTTTGGACATCTCTAAAGGTTCTGCTTACATTGCCTCTCAAAGTATATTGTCCGTTATACGGATCACTGCCCGTAGTGCTTAAAGTAGCATTTGTTAAATTGAAATTGGATAAAAGAATAGTTCCGTTGCTTCGGCAAGTATTCAAAAGCTGTTCGCCATAAGCGCTCATATTAGCTAAATAACTACTTGAGGAAAAATCAGAACGCTTAAGATTTGTCGCATATCTTTTTATTACCGTAGCGCCGTTATCGGTATCTAAACAATAAACGAAATAACTTGTAGGCCCTTGCGGAGCAAGATTCAAAACTTCAAATTGGCTATTGCTCACGCGTTTTGCCTTCTTAAGACCGGCCAAAAGAATATTTGTGCCGGAACTATTTGTCGCATTAGGAAAGGTAATCATATCTGCGCTATAAAAATCTTTATATAATTGGCGTTGGAAGTTAGAAACTTGGTTACGCATAATAGTTTGTCTTTGCCCCTGACTTGTTTGAGTGGAAGCAGTTTTCCACACTAATACAAGAGCGGCCGTTACCATACCGCCAATAAAAATTGCGGCAACAAGTTCCATCAAAGTAAAACCTTTATTGTTTCTCATATAGTTTCTCCAGCACATTTAATTTTAAAATTAATAAATTTTTGTTCGGTATCGTTCCCCACATTAGAAATAGTATATACAAAATAATCACCGGTAGTGGCACAAGATCTTGGCAATAAACAATTAATGTTATGGCAATCCGAAGCATTAGGGGAATCCAAATTACAGTTAGGAGTAAGGGCCAATTTATCACTTGCGGAAATATTACAAATAGCTTGGTCGCTTTGTAATATAGTTGAAGCCTTTTCAATAGCAAGCATCATTTCTTCTCTGTTGCTTGGTTCAACAATTGATCTTTTTGTTGCCATAAGAGCCGTAATAATACCCGCTGCCATAACTGCCACTAACATCATAGCAATTAAAGCTTCTGCCAAAGTAAAACCTTTTTTATTAATTTGTTTTGACATAACAAATCTCCTTTATTAAATTGCTGTTTCGTGAAGCATATTATTGCTATCAATATAAGCACAATATGTTGAAACATAAGGGCCGCTATCATTGCCAACCATACAAGCTAAATCTGTTGTAGGAGTGGCGCTACCACAAGCGGAGCAGGCCCCATTTCCATTACCTAAATAAAATTTATATCTTAATTTATCATAGTCAATATTATCAATATAGGAACATTGTATTAAAGTGGCAAAGCCTGCCGTGGGATTTGTTCCTGTAAAATTATTTATATTACAAGATTGGGTTGACACCCCTTCCGTTAAATTTTGTTTTGCCAAAGGCCCAAGCGGAGATACGCTAACCCAAGCAAAATCATTTCTAAAACTTTTATACCCTTGGGCAATATTATATAAAGCAGTTTTTGCCCTATCATTGCGGGAATCTCTCGCATAACCTATCAAGTTTGGAATTGAAAGAGCAGCCAAAATGCCAATTATAATTACGACTGCCATTATTTCAATCAAAGTAAAACCTTTTTTATTATTCATAGCAAAACTCCTTAATTTCCATTAACATCTGTTACGGAGCCGTCCTTTTCAAAACCGGCTTTATAAGTGCAAACATTATTATTAAGTCTACAAAATTTATCGCCCACTTTGGCATTAGGTTTAGGCTCCATTGCAACAAAGCCATAGCCATAAACTGCGGGATTTGAAGGTTCCTGAAGTCTGAATCTATAATCTATGGCGCCATCTCCGTCAGTATGAGAATCGGAACCATAATTGTAAGCGGGAATATATCCGCAAACAATCATTTGTTGCATAAACTTCAAAGCATCAAGATTTTGGCCATTATACTCGCAAGTAGTGCCAACAGGCGGAGTGGAAATAAATACAACAGCATCATTTGGAACTATACGCCCGGGGTATTCCCTAGACCAACGCTCCATACCGCCGTTGATTGCTTGTAGTATAGCTTTTGCCCTTTGGTTATTTTGATTATCCACTGCGGAATTATATAAAGGCAAAGCAATAGAAGCAAGTATTGCTATAATCAAAACAACAACCATAAGTTCCATCAAAGTAAACGCTTTTTTATTCATAAATAAAATCTCCTTACAGATAATTGTTGCCCATTTGATAGCCGCCGGTTATCCAAGCATATTTACCGCTATATTTGGGATTAGTAACGCTTGACGGTGTTATCATAATAGCAAATTTAGGTTTACCGCCATCATTAGAATCGCGACATCTGGTATCAGGCTGAGTTGCCCCTGCTTCAAGGCTGGGATTACATAAAATAAATTTATACTCTTTGAAGGTTAAATTAGCATTACATTGGCTTAAACTGCTAAGCCCCCACAAAGCAGGTTTTAAAATGAAGGAAGCCATATTGCTTTGCATTTCGGCATTTCCGGAAAAACCCTCAAAAAGGATACAAGGATTTTGACAATCGGGGCAATCTGAGGGGAAGCTACTTTGCCCGAAAGAACCATATACTTTCTTATCCGGGTAGAGTTCATTATACAATCTGGCCGCATTTGTAAGTTCGGCAAACATCGCTCTAGCGTGTTCATTTGCCCGGACTACTCTAGAGTTAGAAAAAGAAACACTAGCCATATACACAATTATACATATAATTAATATTACGACTAATAATTCCATTAAGGTAAAACCTTTTTTATTCATAAAATACTCCTTACATATTACTACCGATTTCTGACATCTTGAATATCGGCATAAAGATTGAAAGCACGATAACAGCAATAATAGCACCGATACCAACAATCAAAATTGGGTCAATTAATGCTGAGAAACGCGCAATAAATTGGTTAATTTGTTCCGTATAGAATTTAGACAAAGTTTGTAAAATATGAGGCAAACGGCCAGATTCTTCACCCATCATCATCATTTCCGTCATCAAGCCGGGGAACATATTTGTTCTTCTGAAAGATTCTGAAATACTTTTACCGCCGGCAACATCTTTTTTGGCTTGAACTATGGCATTTTGTATCAATACATTCCCGGCGAACACATCTTCCATAACCGTCAAGACATTGATAATACTTACACCGCTGTTTAACAAGGTTGCCATAGTAGACAAAATTCTTTCATAATAAATATTAGATATAAAGTTACCAAATATAGGCACAGTCAAATGGAACTTATGCCAAAGCCTTTTACCGGTGGGAGTTCTAATCGCAAGTAAAAAGGCAACGACTAAACATATTAAAGCGGCAATTATTAAAATTGCGTGGCTTCTCATCCCTGTTGAAATAGCCACGATTGTTAAAGTCAAAGTCGGTAATTCAATATTAAAATCCGCAAATATTTGGGCAAAGGTAGGAACGATACCCCAAACGAAGTAAGTTAACACACCCATAGCCATCACAAACAATACACCAGGGTAAGTAATAGCCGTAATAATTTTATTTTTTAAGGCTTCACTTGATTTAACATAATTGGCAATTTGCATCAAAGATTCAGGTAGCTGACCGCTAACTTCACCGGCTTGAACCATAGAAACCCAAGTATAGTCAAACACTTTTGGGTATTTTGCTAAAGAGGAACTTAAAGTATTACCGGCTGCAACATCACGCGCCACAGATACCAGCACCGGGCCTAAATATTTATCAGAAGAGAAATCACCCAAAAGTTTAATAGCTCTAACTAAAGGCACGCCGCCGGCAATAAGGGTTGATAATTGTTCCGCAAAGAAGGCTAAAACATGGCCCGCCGGTTTAACACTGCCCACAGCTATTTTATTACTAAAAAAACCGGTTTTTGAAACTGTTGCCACGGCAACATCTATAACCATTACGCCTTTTGCTTGTAAAAGATCAATAGCCTGATTTTTATTAGGAGCTTCTATATAATCTTTTTTAATTCTACCTTCTAAATCTCTAGCAGTATATTGAAATCTTGGCATAGTTTTACTCCTCTGACATTGTGACAGCCATAACTTCTTCTATGGAGGTAATACCTCTAACAGCTTTACGCCAGGCACTTGCTCTTAAATTCCAAGCCCCGCCGGAAGTGGCAGCCTTTCTTAGTTCTATCAAATCTTTTGTTTTATAGATAGTATTTCTTGTTGCATCATTAATTTTGAACACTTCGTAAATAGCCTTTCTGCCTATATAGCCGATATTATTACACTTAGGGCAACCGACAGGTTTAAAGAAAGTCCAAGTCTGTTTATCACTTTCCGGGAGCATTGCTTCCTTAGAAATTAAGTCCAATTCCCTTTGGAAAGGTATATAAGGAACTTTACAATGCGGACATAAAACACGAACAAGACGCTGGGCCGCCACTAAGGCAAGAGAGCTGGCCAAAAGGAAAGGTTCTACACCCATATCAATCATACGGGGAATAGCACCAATCGCTTCGTTAGTGTGTAAGGTAGAAAGCACCAAGTGGCCTGTCATAGCAGCTTTAAGGCAACTTTCCGCTGTTTCAGAGTCGCGGACTTCACCGACCAAGATAACATCCGGGTCTTGACGCAAGAAAGATCTTAAACCGGCCGCGAAAGTCAAACCAATTTGAGGTTTAACTTGAACTTGGGATATACCGGCAAGTTTGTATTCTACCGGGTCCTCAAGGGTCATATAGTTTAATTCCGGTGTTTTAATTGTAGTTAAAACAGCATTTAAAGTTGTTGTTTTACCGGAACCGGTAGGACCTGTTAAGAAAATAAGACCGTGAGGCATAGCGCAAGCCTCCAAAAAGTCCTTTTTTTGTCTTGGTTCAAAACCGAGTTTATCAATATTTAATTCGCCGGTTCCTTTATCCAAAATACGAAGAACGAGTTTTTCGCCGAACACCGTAGGACATACTGACACACGGAGCTCAATAGTTCTGTTGTGGAATTTTACGGCAAAACTTCCGTCCTGAGGCAAACGCTTTTCAGCGATATCAAGCCTTGACAAAATTTTAATACGGGAAATAATCGCCGAAACAGCTTCCCTCGGTGGCGGTGTTCTTTCATACAAAGAACCGTCAATTCTGAAACGCAAGGAAACCCTTTCATCAAACAGTTCCAGGTGAATATCAGACACCCTTTCAGACATTGCCTGACGGAGTATGGCGTTAACCATACGGACATAGTGGCTGCCCGCACCGACAACACCTTCTTTATCCAAGTCCAGTTTATCTGTTGCAGAGCCGATATTATCCAAATCGGCATCACTTTCCATCGCACCGCTTACTTCTTCAATCTTTTCAGCAACGACATCAGATAACTGGTCTTTTTTAGAATAAAATCTATCCAAAGCCGCAAGTAATTGCGATTTCGGGGCGACGAAGGGCTGGATTTCCAGCCCTGTCATCATTTTTAAATTGTCAAGCAAGAGGACATTGGAAGGATCAGTTGTTGCAATAGCAAGGGAATCTTCTTCCATAAACAAAGGCAATACTGAATTTTCCCTTGCGAATTTTTCGTCAATAATATCACCTAAATTCTGATCTTTCTCAGAATTTAATATGCCATTTTCAAAACTTGCATAGGGAACGGATAATTGTTTAGAGGAAGCAATTGCTAGATCTTCTTCTTTAACAAAACCCAAGGCTAACAAAGATTCTATTAAAGAAGAATCATTTTGTTTGGAATGCAACTCCGCCTTTTGCAAGTTTTCCTGTGTGAGCTTTCCCTGTTCAGTTAAAATTTCTACAAGTGTTTTTGGCATATTATTTACCTTCTTTTTCCCCTATATTTATATTATTA
Organism: Elusimicrobiaceae bacterium; assembly: GCA_045612285.1. Lineage (GTDB taxonomy): Bacteria > Elusimicrobiota > Elusimicrobia > Elusimicrobiales > Elusimicrobiaceae > Proelusimicrobium. The sequence goes on along the minus strand of JAZKYS010000007.1, from coordinate 22,361 downwards.
TGTTATTCTGAAAGCACCGTAGGTGTTAAGAAAATAACAAGATCTGTTGTTGATTTACTTTTTTGTTTGCTAGAGAATAACCATCCAAGCACCGGTATTTGACCGAGTAAAGGAACTCTTGTAACAGTTTCTTTTTCGCTAGATTGGAGTAAACCACCAAGAACAACTGTTTGACCGCTTTTTACTCTTACTACTGTTGAAACAGCACGGGTAACAGTATCATAAGATTCTTGATCCTTTGAAATTGTTTCTGAAGGGACAAGATCAGAGTAAGAAGGAGCAACATTTAAGGTTACATACCCTTCTTTGTTGACTTGAGGCACAACAGTTAATTTAAGACCGACGGTTTTTCTTTCTACACCGCTATAACTGGTATCATTACCGCTGTTGGTGCTTTTTGTAACATTGCTTACAGCTGCTTCTCTAGCAGAAGTAATAATTGCCGGGTTGTTGTTCATAGTGATAACTTTAGGTTTACCTAAACTTCTTGCTTCGCCGTTAGACATTAAAGCAGAGAAAACCACAGATAAACTGGAGAAGTCAAGAGACCAACCGCTTCCTTCTGCTTCTTTACCGTTAGCACCGAACCATCTTAAGAAATTACCTGAGGTATCTTTCTTTAACCAAGTCCAAGGAACATCTGTTTTGCCTGCTGTAAAGGTTCCTGTAACATTCCAATTAAAACCGACATCAAAACCGCTTGATTTTGAAACTTCAACAATTTGAGCTTCAATTAAAATCTGAGGTGCTTTAACATCAAGTTCTGATAAAATTGCTTCAATTTGCGGAAAAACTTCCGGCACATCAGAAACAATTAATTTATTTGTTCTTGCATCAACGGCAATTCTGCCTTGCGGTGAAAGAACGCTTTTAATAACATCTAAAATTGCAGATCCGTCATTAGAACCGGAAGCGCCCCCCTGGCCATTATTACCGCCGGAACCAAGCGTAAAGCCTGTTCCGCTGCCAGAGCCGGAATCAAAAATATTTGTGGTTGAAGAAGAAGAACTTGAGCCACTGCCTAAAGCCGTAGAAGTAGAGTCCGCAGGCATAATATTTTTAATATCATTGCTCAAAGTAGATTGCGGTTGTAAAGAAACATAATTTAAGGTGAAAACTTTTGTTACTAAATCCGGTAATTCATCGGATCTTCTGGAAATAACATAGTTATCACTTTTACCGACTCTTTGATATGTTAACCCCTGCACTCTTAAAATAGTATCTAAGGCTTCTCTAGCAGTAACATCTTTTAAAGATGCTGTAACTTTTTTATCGGAATATTTATCATCATCCATAATAAAGTTAATCTTGCTCTGCCTTGCAATACTTGTTAAGAAAGTGCCAATAGGCATATTATTAACATTTACGGAAACTCTTCTATTTAAGGCCTCGTTATCATCTGCCCCTTGATATAAAGATGTTTCTTGGCTTGATTTGTTGGCTTTTTGAGCCTGCAAATCGTTAGATACTACTACTTTTGCGTCAGATGTATTGTCTTGTGCGTTTGCCGCAACAGGGGCAAGAACCTGCCCGAAAACAAATACATAAGCCACAAACAGCGCTATTTTTTTATTCATTACTTCCTCCTTAATTCTTTCCTTCTAAATACTTCACAATTTTATACAACAAAATCAATCTTTTGGTTTAGGCATAGACATTGAAAAGTCTTTACCTTTATATCTAAAATACACTTTGGAACCTGTAATTTTTGTGATTGTAGCACCAAAAACTTTATCTCCAACGGCTTTAAAATCATTGTTGATTTGGGCTTCATCACCCATTAAGCCTTGTATTTTTATTTTGCTCATAACGGCTAAATGCGGATTTTCTCTTAAGTAAGCCTCTTTTTTTGCTCTTTCCTCTTCAGCTTTTTTGGCGGCAATTATTGCGTCTTCTTTTGCTTTTCTCTCTCTTTCACGCTTATCCATATCCGCTCTGCGTTTTCTTTCTATTATAGCAACTTCATCCCTTGATAAGAAAGGGTCTCTTCTGTTTGCGGGAGCAAATTTTACTCTTACTTCTTCTTTTTGTTCTTCCCCTTCTTGGGAAACTTCCTGGTTTGCTGCTTTAGAAGCATCTTCTGCTTTAGATTCTTCTTGCGCTAAGCAAAAAGCCGGAAGAAAAACAAAACTTAAAAATGTAAATAAACAAATAAACTTTTTCATTAGTTTCTCCCCGCAGTTTTTGAAACAACTTTATGTTCTTCCAAAAATGCTGTATAAACTTCTAATCTTACTGAAATTTTACCCAAATCGCTTTCCTGTCTGTTAAGGGACAGATTATTTATTCTTAAAAATTGCGGGTTATTTTCTATTGCTTCTACTAAACGGCCAATTTGGTTATAAGTCATATCGCCCGTAACTACTGCGGTTGAAATTTCAAATATACCATACGGCGTATTTTGACCTTTTGTAGATCTAACAGCGTCTTTAAGCTGTAATTTGTTGGCTATGGCATCAAGTTGCAAAAGGATCCACTCATTTTTTTGAGAGGAAGGCGGCAACTGGGCAAGCAAACTTTGATATTTAGATTTGCTAAACTTATAGTCTTTTTCGTTAGCCGCTTCTGCCTGTTGGGCTTCTATTTTCCTTTGTATAATAGAAACTTTATCTTGGTAATTGCGGTTCAAATATCCTACTAAAAGGAAAACGGCCAAAATCACCAAAACAGGTCGTAAAAACAACTTCCAATTCCTATCCAAGATAAGAACTTTAATATTACTTAAGTCTTCTTTTAATTTGTCAGCAAATTTCATAATCTTTTATTCCCTTTCACACCTTAAAGAAAAGCCTGTTCCTAATATATTGCCTTTCTCATCTGAAGAATATTCCATCTTAGTATCATTACACAAATCAGACATTGAAGATACTTTTGAAATTTTCGTATTGAATTTACTGCTTTCAATTAATTCCACTTGTTTACCTTCCAAAGAATGTATGATACCTGAAATAATCATATATTTCTTTCCATAACCTGCTTTACTTGCCATAGGATAGGATATCTGAAGATCTTTAAGATACATTTCATCCGGCATTAAATCAGGCAAGGTAGATAGTTTAGCTGTATATTTAGGCTGAACAATTAAAGCCGTTAAATCTTTAGTGTTCTCCTTCATCGTTGCCACCCTATCATTAATTTGCGCTGCAGATAAATCCTTAAATTCTTCTATTCCGTCTTCATTTGTTATGTTCTTTCTTTGGAAAGAAACATAAGTAGTCATAGAAGAGAATAGGACATACACTCCCCACAATATCAAAAGTGCCAAAATAAGTAAAGTTATTTTCCACAAGGAGAAGGTTCCTTTAATTTCTTCTCTTGAAGAGCGATGCTTCTTTATCATATCAATATCAGGGATATTGGTATTTATGAATTTTAAACAAGCACCCATAGCGGCAATTTCCGCAAAACCGCTAACTTTAAAACCGAAGATATCTTCTATATTCCATTTGCGAACATTCTTTTTTGTTTCCATTTCAAGCAAAGGTGCCCAGTCCATCTGAGAGGTTTGAGAAATAACAACAATATCTTCAAAAACATTTTTTTCTATCTGTTTAGAAATAAAATCTATACAATTATTAACTTCCAAACGATTGCGTGTCCCCATAGATGGGTTAACTTCCACTTCACGCATTAAAACAGGGGTATTATCTATGGCAAATAAAAATTGCCCCTCGTAAGAAGAAAAATTAGCATAAATTTGGCCGACATTCTTTTGGGCCTCTTTATCTGTTTGATTAAAAAGTCTCATCACAGATAAAGGCGCTGTTTCAATAGAAACAAGATTTAAACCAATGGTTTTCATACCTGTTTCTAAGGCGGCAACTATTAATTTAGAAGTTAAAGAGAAAACAACTTCTAATTGTTTAGTTTTTGTTAATTCAGCATCAAAAGTTCTTATAGAAAAATCATAAACTGCTCTTTCAAAAGGATAGTGAATATACTTTCTTGCTTGTAAAGGAACAGCTGTTTTCCAAAAGCGTCTTGGAGTATCCGGCATAACAAAATGGCGATGAACGCTAAAGTTAGGTGCCAAAGATACAACAACATCTTTTGTATGCCAATCTTTACTGTCTATAATCTTTTTTATAGGCTCAAGCCATTGTTTTGGATTGGCAAAGAACCCTTCATTTAAATCCGCAGGACGCAAAATATCAGTTCTAATATCTTTTAAAGCGAGTTTGACTAAGGAATCAACCTCTATCCCACCGGATTTTTCCATAATCTGGGCAACATATATATCAGTTAAAGAGATATATATACCTATACAATTTTTATATATAGGTCTTTCTATACCCAAAATTTTTTCTACTCTTGCTTTTAAACTATATTCCATAAACACCCTATATATTTTTATAAGAGATCTTCTAAACCCTCATCATCAAAATCTGTTTGAGAGGAGATTGCCCCTTGACTAACAACCGCATTTGATGTGGACGAAGTAGTCATAGTGGTTGTAGTTGTTCTTGTTGTAGTTTCTGTTGTTGCTCTTGAGGCCTCATCCGTATTAACAGAAGTTCTGATACTTATTTCCCTTTCTTCATAAGAATCTTCTAAAGCTGATTTCTTTTTTAAAGTTTTAGCCGGCTTTTTCCATAAGCGCGGTGTTGTATAATCTAAATTACCGACACTTGCTTTAGCTTCCTTTGATATTACCGGTTCTTCTTGTTTAACTTCAGCAAGAAGTTCCACTTTGCGGCGGACAATCTTTTCCCTGCCTTTTTTATCGGTGGCTCTTAACATTAAAGTATATTTGCCGGCCGGTAAGATAGGTCCAAAGAATTGTTTTTTGCCGTTCCAAAAAATCTGAGTATAAACACTACCCGTGCCGGAAACTTGCCTTACTATATAATATTTTCCGTCGGAAGCGTGTTGAATTATTTGTAATTTCCAATCTTGTATAGGTGCGGAAGTTTCTATAACAGAAAAATCTATTACCATACCTTCATTTAAAGCCGGGGTAATTTTATCCGGATACATACCTAAACTTAAGACTGGGTAAGAATTGCTATCACTAACTTTATTATAAAGGTTAGGTTTGTTATCGTAATCAAAAACTATGGAAACGCCTTCCAAATTGCTAAATTTAGCAGGCGGTTGTTCATTAACTAAGCCCATATTAAAGTTTACTTTGGCAGGAGATAAGCCCATATTAACTAAATAGGAATTTAAAGCAACAGTTTGGCGAACCCCTTGTAAATTAACCTCATCTGTATAAGAACCGGGCGGCAATAAAACAAAGGTAGGTTCTTCAGAAAGAAGCATTAAGGCATAAACATCTTCTAAAACTTCTTTACCTTCTTTACTAAAGGTTATATTATCATCCAAAAAGATAACATCGGAATCTATATCAATGGCATCAATTTTGCCGTTGCGATAATAAACATTAACCCCTTCCCTTTTATTCAATTTAGCTGCCAAATCTTCTTGCATAGAAGCGGTATCCGCTGCGATAAGGCTTTCTTTTTGATTGGAATTATATTTATCTTCTTGGGTAACTATTTCCTCAGAACCTTGCTTATCTTGGGCGGTAATAAAGTAAGCACTTTCAGCCGTTTCTACTACCGGTTGGACGGAAGGCTCGCTAACAGCAGCTTCAAGGCGTTCATTATAATTTGCTAAATTTTCTTGTGTTTTTTGAAGTTCGGCATCAAGCTGTTCTTTTTCCTGATTAAGTTTTGCTTTTTCCTGTTTCTGAAGAGCAGCCAAATCGGCTTCTGTTTGAGCTACGGCCGCTTTTGCTTGTTCTTGGGTTGTATTAACTTGCTCTTTGGCTAAATTCACTTGTTCTTGAGTATAATTTTTAGCTGCGGAATATTCTTCATTAATTTCTTTTTGAATTTCCTTTGCTTCCTGCTTGTAATATTCTTTTTGGGCCTCTAATTGTTCGTCGTAAATAACGCGGGTGGGGGTGCTTACACCGCCCCTTTTAAAATGAATCATATTTACATATTCATTAGCAACATTTATTTGTTCAATATTACCTTCCACAAAAACATCTAAGAAATTATCCATAGCCAGGTCATACTTGCCTGCTTCATAAAGGCTTTGCCCCTTTTCCAATTTCTCCTGTGCCGTTAAGGCTTTAGCGCCAAAAGCCATAACGACAAAACCAAAAATAACAAAAAACGCTGATAAAAATTTTATAAAACTTCTTTTATTATTCATCATTGTTCCCTCGTTTTAATAATTCTATATATTAAAATTATACCATATATTTCTATTATATTAATTTATAAGTGTTTGTAAAGGCCTTTTTTCTAATTTAAGGCTTTTAATCGTCTAAGCGCAAGGGCATTTTCTTTATCTTGAACAAGCACCGCTTGCAAATATTTTTTTGCTTCTTCTTTGTTTCCTGCGGCTTCTTCTAAAGAAGCAAAAGCAAAATTTAAAGATAAATTACCCGAATTATTTTTATATAAATTGCCAAGAATCTGACGGCAATTTTGAAAATCTTTTTGTCTAAAATAGGCTTGTGCCAGCAACATTTGAGCTTCAAAATCCCCTTCTGAAGCAGCCTCTTTTATAGTTTTGAGTAAAGAGGGTTTAATCTCTTTTGCCTTAATAATTTTATTTCTTAATTCCGTCAGAGATTGGGCCTCCTGTAAAATAAAATCTTCTTTTAGGTTCAATTTTTCATTTGTTAAAGCAAGTTTGTTTTGTATATTTTTATCAAATTTATTACGGGCAAGTTCTTCTAAAAGAATACTTCTTGCTTTCTCATAATCTTCTTGTTCAAAATAAATTTGCCAAAGCAGCGAACTGAAAGCATTTCTAAAGGCAAGCGGAATCTTTAACCCTTCTATATAATGGGCATTTTCTAAAGTTCTTAGTTCTTTAAATTGTATAAACAAATATAAAACCAAGTTAAAGGATTCCTTAAAATAAGGATTTAGAGAAAGACTTATTTTAAGATTTGAGAGGGCTTCACTGGGTCTGTTAAATCTTGCTTCCAAATTGCCGTAGATATTATAAAACTCATAATATTCCGGGAAATAATTTAAAGTTTCTAAAGAGATTACATACATCCTAGAATAATCTTTTAATATCTCTAAAACTTTTATATAAATAAAGTGGGTTTCCGGATTTTCGGCAAACAAGCTAATTGACTTATCAAACATTTTTCTTGCCTGCTCATAGTTTTTTGCTTTAGTCGCAAAATAACCTTCCAAACTATAATGGGAAGCGAGCAATATTTTCGTCTGAATAAAACTAAAATATAAAAAGGTAAACGCCCCTAAAACAGCAAACAAAGTTAATGCGGATTTTGATATTTTTATTTTTACATTTTTATCGTGTAAAGAAACTATTATCCCCGTAAAGAAATAAAACACCGCGCAGATAACCTGTATCTGAAAAGAAATATTTAGCATATTATCTGTTAAAAAGCCCACACAGGCACCACCAGCGGCTAACACTAAAAATTTTTTACTTATATCTTTTTGAGTATGATAATATCTGATACAAACTGAACATACTAAAACAAGAAATATTAAATAAGTTATTAAGCCCAAAAAACCGCTTTGGGTAAGAGTTTCTACAAATATATTATGGGCGGAATTAGACTGAACCTTTAAAGAAACCAAAGCCGGATATTTATTAAAAAGTTCCCCTTGGCATATAGCGTATCTTAATTGCCAAGCACCCCACCCCCAACCAAGAAAAGGCCTCTTTTTTATATCATTTATTCCGCAACTCCACGCCATTAACCTTTGGTGATAAGAGGCATTAAGGGCCTGTTCCTCTGCGGCTAAAGTTAAATTTTGGGGATTAGAAAATAAGCCTTGCTTGGCAGAATATTTTATATCTGCTATTTTGTTAATAGAATCTGTTTTATGAGGATAAAGTAAAAAGATACAAAAAATCCCGACCAGTAGTAAAGCAATTTTTGTTTTATTTTTCATTAACAAATTTCTAAACGGATTTGAAGCCATTAAGACAGCTAAGACAAAAACTGCCCCTATCCAAGAAGAACGGGCCTGGGATATAATAAGGGAAGTTAAACAAATTAAATTAATAATAAAATAATAAACCTTTTCCCCTTTATCTTGGGAAGATAAATAAAAGATAATACTAAAAGGCAAAGCCATTAATAAAAAGGAAGAAAGTAAATTTGGATTTCCGAAAGTAGAACTGGTTATCAAAGCCAAATCTTTTGAAAAATCACTCTTATTAAATAAGTCATAACCAAAACCCTGACAAAGGGCATAAGCACTTGCTAAAGTAGCCGTAATAAGCAAAATATCCAAAATATTTTTTAGGGTAATTTGTTTTAAAATCTTTAGACCTAAATAAAAAGCTGCCCCCCACATTAAAAGCCCGTAAATATCAAACAGACCCGGCATTTTAAAATAATTAAAAGGAATCCACAGTAATTCCCACAAAAGAAATAAAAAGCCATATTTATAATTTGCGGTGTTTTTTTCCGTATCAAAAAAATCGCTCTTTTGGCATAACAGCCGGGCCAAAAAATACCCGCCTAAAATACCTGTAATAAGGGTAAAATCTTTTCTTAAAAAATTATTTAACAAGGCCAGATTATTGGGAGAACAAAAACAATTTATTATTAAAGAAACAAGAGCAATAACTACAAAAGCCGATAAAGCAATATCTGCTTTTGAAAAATAAAAACCGGCATTTTTTGTGCCTTTAAACTGCCACAAAAGAATAGTTAAAGCCCCGCCGATAGCAATTACCGAAACAACCCTTTGTATGGCAAACGGATCTCTTGAAAAATCAGTAAAAAATATCAGCTGGCTTACAAAAAGAAAACAAAAAATAAAAATCTTTAATAAAATATTTGTCGTTTTTGTCATTTTAAAATTCCCTCTATTTGTTTAAGAGCCGCAAGAGCCTTTTTATTTTCTTTATGAGTTTGTAAATATTCTTGACTTTTAACTTCTTTTGGTCCTTTAAAATATTCTTCAAGCCAAAAAATTGCTTTTGCTTTACTGCCGCGGGCAAGTTCTATATTGGCAAGTTGAAAATAAGTATTGTCGTAAACGGGATCTAAAAGCAAAGCATATTTGAACTCTTTTTCTGCTAAAGAATAAAACTTTTCTCTCTCGTTAAAATTAACTGTATTATTAGCATATTGCAGGTAAAGGGTGCCAAAATTATAATTTAAGAGTGCCGCATTTGGAGCAAGAGATTTAGCCTTATTAAAATCTCTTAAAGCGCGCTTAAAATCATTGCTTACTTCTTGTTTGTCTCCGGCGTCAATATCTCTTTTTTCAATTAAAGAAAATCTTCTCAAAAGCATTTGGCCCCTAAAATTCCAGCTATGGTATATCGTAGGATTTTGTTTTATTGCTTTTGTATAAAATTTAAGCGCTTCAAAATAGCCTCTTTGCGCAAGCCCCGTTGCTCTTGCGAAGTTAACATTACTAATAAATTGACACCAAAATAAGAAGTAAAAACCGGCACTCAAAATAAGATAGAAACAAACCGCAGTTTTTTTTGTTTTAAACATTATAATAATAAACAATACTAAAAGGCCAACAGAAATAGCTATAAAACTTACAGAATAAAAAATTTGTTGTAAAGTGTTATTGTTGGGAATAAAAAAATCTACCCAAAAATTTTTTTGTATATAAAAGAAAATTACACCCAGAATTAAAACAGATAAAATAAAAACTATTTTAAAAATCGCTCTATTTTCTTTTTTCAAAGGAGTGCTTTTTTTCTCAAACGGACCAAAAGCTAAATTAAAAATTGCCCCATTAAATAAAATCAGAAAAAAAGTCGTAGATACAAAATAAATACTTACATCAACTAAATTATGTATATATATCATCAGAGAAGCTAAAGAAAAACCGGCCAGCAAAAAGGCTTTTTGCCGCTCTTCTTTGGAAAATTCTTTTATCTTACCTATTACTTGTTTTGAAATATACCACAAAACCCATAAAAATAAACCAAAACCCAAAAGCCCCAAACAAGATAATTGCTCAAGATAAAAATTTTCCGCGTGTTGGCTTGCGATATTATGCGCGTTTTCAATATAAAAAATTTCCGCTCTTTTATAAGCCGGGTAAATAATTTCAAAAGAACCTATCCCCGTTCCCGTTAAAGGACTTGCTTTTATCATATCAAAAGTTGCCCGCCAAGTAGAAAGCCTAAAGGAAAAAGATTCAAACCTTTTACTTCCGAAATAAAAAATTGCTCCGGCAGAAAAAATACATAAAATTAAACTAACAGCTATTATTTTATTTCTGTTTTGTTTATAATTATCCGTAAAGAAATAAATAAAACAAATACTGCCTAAAAGCACGCATAAAGCAAAAGCCAAAAATGCCCCTTTACTCTGGGAAGCAATTAAATTTACCATCGCCAAAATAAATAAAAATATTAAACTCTTTTTACGCTCAATTAAATAAGAAAAGAAAATTAAAACCGCCATAAAAACAGCATAACTGCCAAGCAAATTTGGATTTGCCAAGGTAGAAAAAACCCTGCCCGCAAAGAAATTTTCCCAAATTAAAAAATCTAACTTAAATAACTGAAGTAAGCCATATCCAAAAACAAACCAAGCGCCAATAAAACAATAGTTTAAAATCTTTTTAAAATCTTCCCGGGTAAAAGAAAAAACTACCACCAAAAACAAACATAAACAAAAGATTTCTCTGGCGAAACTATCCAAGCGGACAAGTTTATAAGGTTTAAAGAAATAAGAAATAAAAATATAAAAAGCATATACAAGAATAGGTAAAAAAGTATAAAAATTCTTTTTTGTTAAAAAACTCTCCCCCCGGTAGATTAAAGAACTTAACCAAATAAAAAAAGCCCCGCAGGAACAAGTGTAAAAAAGGGTTATTTTAATTTGGGCGGAGTCATAAGTATAAAAACAAAAAGCCAAAGGTATTAAAATAGAAAAAATACCAAACCAATAGAGTAAAAGTTTATTAAAAAAATCTTGTTTTTTTATAGTGTCCGTCATAATTGTTTAAAATAAAAAGAGCCGAGAATGGGGGTCGAACCCACGACCTGCCGCTTACGAAGCGGCTGCTCTACCAACTGAGCTATCTCGGCTTACCCTTTATATTCTACTATTTTAAGCTTTTTTAAACAATATAAAAACTTAATTTACCCAAGGGAAAATCTTATCTCTATCCCGCAAGAATAAAACAGCACTAAACACTAGCATAATATTTGAAGATAGGGCTTGCGGTTTATCTAAAGAAACATTATAGATTGTGGCAAGTTTTACAGCACTTTTTATCTCACCGGAACTATCCATTTGCGCTTTAATTATATAATCTGCCCTCAAAATACCAAGCATATGCCCCAAAATAAGCCTGAGTAAAGCCCTTAAAATACTTCTTTCTTTAATTTCGGCAATTTCTTTATCAATATCAAAGATTTTCCAGGTTCTAAGCGGCATAAAATTTCTTCTTACAAGTTTACCTATAATATGGCCGTCTTTAGTAGTAATAAAATATTTTTCAGAAAAAATAGATAACCCTTTTTGAACGCATTTAAATAGTAAAGTTCCTTTGCTGTCATAAAGTTGATATTTATAGGGAAATAAAACATTTGAAATAATACCAAAAACAAAAAATATAAGCCCGCAAGCACTAAATAAATAAGATACGGAATATAAAGTATTTACAATCAAAGACGGATGCGTATTTTGTAAAGTGATAATTGCACAAACAAGTCTTATTAAACTAAAAAATATCGTCGCAAGCAAACCGCAGAAGGCAAATAAGCTGCCCCAGCGCGTACATGTGGCAATATAGTGATTGCCTAAATTATCGTGTAAGCGTAAAAATAAATCAGGCGAACCATAAAGCCTTTTACCTTGAATAGGATAAGGAGAATTGGGATTAGTATTTTGCACAATTTCCTTATTTTTAACAAATATTCTATAAATTAAAGAAACAAGAAAAACTAAAATATAAAATAGCCCTATACAAATTACAATTTTTAATATTGTCTTTAACAATTTTAACTTCGGAGTATCCTTTATTTTATGAGACGAAACTTTTGCAATTTGTTGTTTGGTCTTTTGTATTTTAGATTTCTCTTCTGTTTTAGAATCTGTTTTGCCTTCAAGTAAATCAATTTGTTCAACAGCTTCAAGTTTAGTTGCTTGAGAGGTAAGAACATCTTCCTCATAAACAGCGGTAAGTTCTTCTGTTTCCTGTTTAGGAAGCGGCGATATAAAAGAAAGTAAATAATAGGCCTCTGTATCGGGCACGCCTCTTATACCGACATTATAGGCCTTACCACCAGAGAGAAAATAACCCGCCGTAAAAAGCATATCTTGCTTTTTAAAATCAAAAGAAAGCAAAGGATCCCCGGTGGAAAATTCCGTTTCCCTAATGATATCACCGGTATATTCGTTCTTTATAATTTGAAAATTTCTTTTGGTAAGATCTTTAATTTCTTTGTCAACAATTTTTTCTAAGCATTGCCTATCAAAGCAATCACTTATCATAACAAAGCGCATCGTCGCGCCGGATTTATTTCTTAAGGAAAGGTAATCCGGGCTTTCTACCTTTTCCCAAGAAGACGGCAAATCAATAGTAAAGGCCTCATCTTTTGCCGTAAAAACAAGTGCCCAAACCCCTTGACTTAGTAAACAAAACAAAAATACGCTTACTAAAACTTTTAAAAATTTTCCCATACTTTTATTATATAAAATTACTTTGTTATGTCTATATTACGCCAACGCTCACTCAAGAAACGCCACAGCATAATAAGCCCGGATATCCAGGCATAAAACACTATCCAACCCCAAGCCACTCTTATTCCTAAATTTAAAACATCAACAATAACATAACTGCCAATTACTAAAAGAATAGAACAAAATATCATCGCTTTCATGTGAAATTTAGTATCCCCTGCGCCTCTGATAGCATCGCCAAAACAAAGGAAGAATAAATCCCCCCACACAAAAATACAAAGCATATAAAGTAAAGGCCTTGCCTGTTTTATAATCTCTGCCATTTGCGGCCCGGCATCGGCACCGGCAAAAAGGTTAAACCAAAAATCACTACAAAGTAAGAAGGAAGAAACTATTAAAGTTAAATAAATTGCCCCAAGTTTTAAAGCATTATAAGCACTTTTAATGCCATATTGATGTTGCTTTTTGCCGACATATTGGCCCATCAAAATCTGGCCGGAAATAGCAAGCCCCACCAACGGTAAAAAAGAAATCATCTGTAAAGTCAAAACAATATTGCTTGCCGCAAGCGATATTTTATCAATATTGCCGGTAAAAAAGGCAAAAACGGAAAAAGAAAAAATATCCATAAAAAAGCCAAATCCGTTTGGTATTCCATATTTGATAAGGCGCAAAAAGGCATCTTTATTAAAACCACATAAGCGAACAATTTTAAATTTCTTATTTATTTTAGGGCTGAAAATTATTATTAAAAATAGCGCCATTACACAAAAACCGCCAATAACTGTTGCCCAAGCGGCGCCCCTTATTCCCATTTCCGGCAAACCCCACTTGCCAAAAATAAGGCCATAATTTAAAACGATATTTACGACATTTCCCACTAAATTTACAACCATTGTTATTGCCGTTTTACCTTGCCCCGTAAAAAAGCTGGCAAGAGCATTGTTTATAACCGCAGAACCGCCAAAAGCACAAAGAATAGTAAAATACTGACTTTCCAAAATTTTTACTGCGCTATCGTGCCCAGAAGCCATTATTATATGGGAACCAATCGGAGTTAAAGCCAAAATAATCAAACCGGAAATTACCCCCAAAATTACCCCTTGCCACAAAGCGATGCTTAAACTGGCATAGCGTTTTTGCCCGTAGTAAGTTGCCACAAATACACTTGTATAACCGCAAGTGCCCACAAAAAAAGATATTATTGCAAAAGATATTAAGCCGGCAGGCAAACAAGCAGCTAGAGCATCCGGGGAATACCAGGCAAGAAACATCCTATCCACAAACTGCATTATACTTTGAGAAGAGGTTGTTATAATTAAAGGCAAGGCTATTTTTAAAAGTAATTTTATGGAGCCTTGCTCATCTTTAGTAGTAATTTTTAAAGGGTTTTTCATTTTATATATATTTAATCACAAAAAAACCTGTGCGCAAACGAATTTGCACACAGGTTAATAGCATAAAAAGGTTTTATTTCTTGGTGACCTTTACTGCTTTAAGACCTTTTTCGGTTTCTACGACTTCGTAGCTTACTTCTTGACCTTCTGCTAAGGTTTTAAAGCCGTCGCCTTGAATGTCTTGATAGTGAACGAAAAGCTCTTTAGAGCCATCTTCGGGTGCGATAAAACCGAACCCTTTTTGATCATTAAACCATTTCACTTTTCCGTTTGCCATGATTATTTCTACTTCCTTTTATTAACTTAAGTCTTACTTAAAAGACATTTGGAACTTTTTAGTTCCTAAATAAATTATATCATAAATTTAAGGCTTGTCAAATGCTATAATTAAATACGGGGTATTATTATGACTTTAATTGAGTGCGTGCCAAATTTTTCTGAAGGCAAAAATTTTAAAAAAATAAATGCTATTGCTGAGTATATAACAAATAAAGCAAATATAATTTTGCTTGGCAAAGAAAGCGGACAAGATGTAAACAGAAGCGTTTTTACTTTGGTTGGAAATAAAGAAGAAATTTTAAAAGCCGCTTTTGCTTGCGTTGAAATTGCCGCCGATTTAATTGATATGAGTAAGCAAAAAGGAAAACATTTTAGAGTCGGAGCGCTTGATGTTTGCCCGTTTATACCAATGAAAAACGCCGCTATTCAAGACTCTATTTTACTTGCCAAACAAACAGCAGAATATGCCGGAAAACTTGGCGTGCCATCTTATTTATATGGTGAGGCCGCAAGCACGCAAGAAAGAAAAAGTTTAGCCTTTATTAGAAAAGGCCAATATGAAAGTTTAGAAGAGAAATTAAAAAATCTTCCGCCTGATTTTGGCCCTAAAGAATTTAATGAGCAAGTTAAAAAAACCGGTGCTTTTTGTTTTGGCGCGCGTGATTTTTTGATTGCTTATAATATCAATTTAAACACAAAAGATTTAGAAATTACAAAACAAATTGCCAAAACTTTGCGCGCCAAAATACCTCCTATAAAAACAACGGCTTGGTTTATAAAAGAATATGATTTGTGCCAAGTTTCAATAAACATAGAAGATTATAAAAAAGCACCTGTTTTATTTGTTTTTAACGAGTGTAAAAAGATAGCACAGAATTTTAATATAAAGGCTTTTTCAAGTGAACTTATAGGTTTTTCCCCGCAAGATGCTTTTTGCCAAAACACTCAAGATTTAGATAAAATAATAAAAGAGTTAGGACTTGATTATTTAAAACCTTTTAATAAAAAGGAACATATATTACCTTCGGAGTTATTATGAAAATACCAAAGAACATTTTACCAAACAGCACTTTTACCTGTGGACCGAGCCAAGCCTTAAAAAGCGTGGAAAATACACCCCTTGTAAAAACTTTTTTTGAAAGGAGCCACCGCAATCCAAAACTTGCCCAAAAAGGATTATACAGGGAAACAACTTTAAATATAAAAAAACTTTTTAACTTGAGTGATGATTACACAATTTTATTTTTCCCCGGCGGCGCAACGGCTGCAATGGACGCTGTTGTGTGGACTTTGACAAATAAAAGTATCAGCGGACTTGTGTTTGGCTCTTTTTCAAAACGCTGGACAAAAGATACTAACTTTTTAGACGGCATTAAAAAAACTTTTGTTGCTTTTGATTATAAAAAAGAAAATTATAAGGAACTTGATTTTAAATCTTCTTTAATTTTGCTTACTTTGAACGAAACTTCCCACGGAATCCGTCTGCCGGAGCGTATTTTAAAAGATATCTATACGAAAAAAAGCAAAGATACTTTGGTTGCTTGGGACGCAACTTCCTGGGCGGGTATGAATCAGGTTAAACCTTATTTTGATATTATGCTTTTTAGCACGCAAAAAGGCTTTGGCGCAGGCGGCGGAACTTGCGTTTTGATTATGAATAAAAAAGCCATAAAGCGCGCCCAAGATATGCAGGAAACAAAAAAAATTCCATTCTTTTTAAATCTTAATAATGCTTTGCGTTTTGCGCCCTTATATCAAACTTTGAACACTCCTTCTACAATAAATATTTGGATGTTAAACGAAGGCGCAAAATATATGCTTAAACACGGCGGGTTAAAAAAGATGGAAGCCTTAACTAAAGCGCACGCAAGAGTTTTGATTGATTATGCCAAAAAATCAAATTGGCTAACCCCGATGGTAGATAAGCCTGAGTTCCGCTCGCCCGAAACTTTAACTTTAAAAATTACTGATGATAAAATAAAAGATACTCTTGTAAACAAAGCCCTTGCCCAAACAAAAAAAATAAATTTGCGCGACGGAATAAAAAAGTTTTCAAGTATAAGCGAAAATTCTTTAAGAATTGCGTGCTTCCCGTTTATTGATACAAAAGGAACAAAAGAATTTATAAAACTTACAAAAACTTTAGATTATATTGCCAAAAATTTAGATAAGAATTTAAAAAATAAAGCCTTTTAAATTTTGGGCCAAATCAGCATATTGTCGTGGCGAAAGTTCTTCTGCCCGGGCGGAAACTTTTATCCCGCTTTTGCCTAAAATTTTTATTAAATCATCTTTATTTTTTTTATAGGCTTCGCACAAAGCATTTAAGATGGTTTTTCTTCGGTAAATAAAAGCGCATTTAACAAGTTCGTCAAAATTTTTCTTGTGTTCCAAGTTAACAAAAAAAGTTTTTTCTTTAGGTTTAATTAAAACAACTTCGCTATCAACCTTAGGCGGCGGATTAAAACTGCCTGGGCTAACGCGGCACACACTTTGAACATTTGCGCGCGCCTGAACCATAATAGATAAAGGACCGTAAAGTTTTGTTTCCGCTTGGGCAAAAAATTTGCGCGCCTGCTCGCGCTGAAACATAAAAACAGCGCAAGCAAAACCGGTCAAATCTAAAACTTTAAGCAAAATTTGTGCCGCATCAATATAAGGCAAATTGCTGATAAAAGTTTTTTCGCCAGACGGTAAATCCTCTTGGGTTAAAGTTAAAAAATCTTTTTCAATTAATTTATAACTAGCCCAAGCAGGCAAATTTTGTTTTAAAAATTCACTCATTTTCGGGTCAATTTCCACAAGGGTCAAATCGTTTATACCTTTATTTAAAAGATTTAAAGTTAAAGCACCTTTGCCGGGGCCGATTTCAATTAAAGAACCTCTTTGATTATCAATAACTGCGTCGGTAATTTTATCAATAATACCTTGATTAACTAAAAAATGTTGGCCGTATTTTTCCATAAAAATTTTATTCCTCCGTCATTAAAATTTCAAGATTATTTTGGGCAATTTTATTATTTTTATTTATCTGTAAAACTTGCTGGTAAATATTTTTTGCTTCCTCTTCACGCCCTAAAACAACATAAGAAGTGCCTATACCGAGCATACAAATTTCTTCTAACTCTGGATTATCTTTTACTAATTTATTTGCCTTTGTAAAACTGCTTAAAGCCTTAGAGCCCTGCCCAAGCGTTAAATACATAAAACCGGAAAGAATATAATTTTGAAATGTCGGTTCTTTTAAAGTTTTTTCTTCAATATCATTTTGCACTTCTTCAATATATTTAAGCCAAGTTTTGCCAACAACCCAAAGACCCATATCATTGCCCACATTATAAGGATTATAAGTTGCTTTCGCACCGATAGAATTTTGCGCTTGTCCATAAGAAGCATTTTGTGCGCTTGAACCCGGTGCCTCTTGTTTTAAAGCAGAAGCCTGTAAAAACATTTTAACTTCATTTTCTTTTGAATTTTCCTTTAAAATATTATTTAGTCCGTCAAAAAGTTTGTCAAGTTGTTCTTTTCTGCCGTCTTGGGTGGCAGGCGCAAGGGTAAAAGAACGGCTAAAAGTACTTGCTAAAGTCTGTTCGTATTTTTCATCAAATTTAGAGGGTTTTAAACCTTCACTATTTGTATTTTTTACAACAGGATTAAAAGTTCTCGGCAATATTTGGATTTGAACTTCTATATCAATCTCTTCTTCGGCAGAAATTTTTGAAAGGCGCTTTTTAAAGCCGGCAAGTTGGCTTTCTAAAGCCTCTTGCTCTTGATTATTTTGCGCTTTATTTGCCCCCCCGACTAAAGAATTTTGCCCGCCGTAAGAAATAGATAAAGCAAGCCCTTCGTTTGAACTGGGCGCAATTAAAAAAGCCCTTTCAATAATGGACATAGCCTCTTCTGTTTTGCCTTGTTTTAAAAGCAAATTAACAAGGCGAAGGCGGGCGATACTATCCCCGGGTTTTAAAGAAAGGGCTTTAGAATAATAACCTTTTGCGCGGGCAACTTCGCCGAGTTTTTCGGATAAAACGGCTAAAGCTAAAATAGCCTCTTCATAATGGGGATAAAGTTTTATTGCTTTTTTAAAAGATTCTTTAGCAAGTTCATCCCGGCCTAAAAATTCATAAAGCGAACCTAACTGATAGACATATAAAGGATGCCTTGGTTCCAGTTCAACTGCGCGGCGAAAGTGAAATAAAGAGTTTTCATAATCATTTAAGGCGCCGTAAGTTGAACCAAGATTCATATTTACATCTGGGCGGTTTGGTTCCTTTTTATAAGCCGCTTGGAAGTGTTCTAAAGCGGGTTTAACTTCCCCCTTCCAGGCGTAAGCAATACCCATTAATTGATGGGCTTGGGCATTTTCGGGGTCTATATCCAAAGCGGCGCGATATTCGGCCATAGCTTCTTCAAGTTTGCCTTGCCAATAAAGAGAAATGCCCAAAAATATATGCGGATAAGGTTTGCTTGGGTCTTTGATAGTTGCTTTGGCAAAAGTTTGCTCGGCTGCTTTATAATTGTGTTTTGCTAAGTCGTAAAAGCCTTGTTGTAAATTAAGAGTAGATTGCTCCCTCATAAGATTTTCCCAATAAGTAGGATAATAATTATTTTCAAGATTAGCCTTTTGGGCGTTTATACCAAGCCCGCTACCGCCAAGAAATTTTGGTAAAGCAGCTAAACACACCGAAGAGTTTATTAGAAATAAAAAAATAAAAAAAGTAAAACTTCTCATATATAAATTATATTAAATATAAAGGAAGCAAAAAAGCCAAAGTAAAAAAATATCCGCTTCAGCTAACTAGCCAAAGCGGATATTTTTAAACAATTAAGTTTAGAATTTAAAGGCGAAATTAAGTTCTCCGCCAAAGCCGCTGCGTTTACCTGCTAAACCAAAGATTGTAAACTTGGAAATCAACGGGAAGGGCCCATTTTCGCTATCATAGGTGAAGGCGATTTCTCCACGGCCGCTTAAACCTTTCATAGAAGCTTCATCATTGCCCATGCCGGCAACATCCAATTTAGATTTTCCGTCAAATTCATACAAGGCGGATAAACCTAAAGAAGGGACAATTTCCGCAAAGGCTAAAGTGGGGAAGCTGGCTTCTCCGCCGGCTCTTAAAGCAAGACTTTGCATAGCCTCATAATTAATACTTTGGTTTAAATTATCTGTCATAGAATCTTTACCTTTGCGTAAGAATTGTAAATTTACAAACGCAAAGCAATTTGGTGCTACATCTTCAACTACACCAAATAAAGCCCCGTAATACATACCTTTTGTATCAAAAACAGAATTTAACTGATTGGACTTAAATTCCATATCCAAATAGCCGACTTCCACATTTGCTTCAAAACGGCCTGTTTGGCTATATTTGCGAGAAATCATTAAACCGCCGCCATAAGCATTAGCATTACCGGTTGCTTTGATAGGGAAAGTTTCATAATTACCAAAAGAATATTTGACAAATAAACCGGCAAGGGTTTCTTCGCTAAGTTTCTTCCAGAAACCTGCTTGTAATATACCGGAATCTAAATCAAATCCACTGCCGGTATGATAGCGGGTATGGTGATAAGCCGCATCAAAGAAAGTGCCAACTTCAAGATTGCTTTGCCAGGCTTCTCCTAAAGCCTTACTTAACATATCAGGGCCTTCTGCTGCTAAGGCTAAACCTACTAAAGGAACTTGTCCGTATATTTCAACATTTTGGTGGTCTTTGACTGAAGTTAAAAGCCAACCAATTGTCGTTGCATCTTCTTTTGTTCCGACTAAGGTATAGGAATAAGCACCATTCTTTGCCTGGGCAAGTTCAATTGAGTTATCTGTAATATCTGATATAACACCATTTTGTTCTACATCGCTTAAATCAGAGGTTGTTTGTGTTTTAATAATAGTAGCAGAACCTTCCTGTTGATTAGAAGTATCAACAGAAACTAAGGCTTCAACATTGTTCATATTAAAGTTGATACGGGTATCTAAATCGGCATTAACGCCCCAAACTTTATTAAAGTTTTTAAATTGGTTTATATTATTATAAGTAATATAAGTGCCGCCCGCACCTGCAACATGGTCAAAGATTAATTTGTTTGTGCTTCTATCCAAGAAGGCGTTTCCGCCATATATAACACTATCATCAGAAAGGGTTGTGGCACCACGGATAATAACTTTGTTATTGGCTGTGGAAATATCATCAAGTTTTAAATCTGCCCCGATGACATAACCACCGTAAACAACGCCGTCTAAATTGACATTATCCAAAATAACCGTGTTATTATTTGCGGTAAAAGGTTTGGAATCATATTCAACATCTTCATCTTCAACTTCTGAACTTGTTAAAACACAGTTAGCACCATCCGCATCGCAACTATAAGTTTCATGGTGGATTCTTCTGCCTACTTTAAAAGTCTTTTGTTTTGTAGTTCCGCTGGAATCGCCGCTCCAATTTGTATAATCTACTGCTTGGATTTGGCCCGCAAAACCGCCGATAATATTGGCATTAACGGTGCTGTCTTTTATGCTAACTGTATTATTATTAGCTGAACCGCCGTCATCTTCCACATCAGCAACGATATTGACATCAGGAACGACATCGGCACCCGGGGGCAAAACACCGCCTTGTGGATGATGGCCGGCTTCTCCGTCGTCTAAATTATTCATTTGTGCGGTATATTCTAAGGAAACACCACCGTAAATAAAACCATAATCATCATTAAAATTATTAGTGGAAACTACAACATTACTGAGATTAGGAACACTAATTACATTTAAAGGGCTTAATCTGGAAAGCTGTAAAACACCAAAACTAAAATTAGAACGATCAATTGTTAAATTTGATAAGTTAGATAAAGTTGTTTTATTGTCATCTGATTTACCGGCCAAGTTTAAACCGGCGCCAAGTTCATATAAAGAAGCTGTTGGCATATTATTTATAGATAAGGAGTTTGAGGATATATCAGCATTTATCGGTGTAGGGTCTCCACTTTCATGAAGAATTACCCCCAACTCAACAAGAACTGTGCGCAAATAGCCATTGCCGACGGTAGAACTATCAATTTCTAAACTATTCTTATTGGCATTAGCGGAAAATACTTCAATAACATTAACCAAATTGACATTGGAACCGTTAAGAATTTTGACTGAGTTATTTTCAAAAAGAGACTCTGACGTAGTAGTATCTTCTGTAAAGTAGGCGATTTCGTTTATAGCACCGCCCACCATATTAACATACGAATTATCCACCACAACCGTATTGCCCTTAACTTCCCCGCCGGGACCCCAGTTGCCAACAACCATACCACTGACACTGGAACCATTAATAATATTTACGGTATTATTATTACCTTCTGTATTAATTTGCGGCACTAAAGAGCCATCGTCATCATAGTCAATAGGAAGGAATGTCGGCACGACATAAGAACCAAAAACACTGCCTGTAATAGAGGAATTATCTATCGTGATAGTATTATCATTACCCTTTCCATTACCATATTGGACATAAGAACCAAAAACAAGACCACCCGTATAAAGAGAAGAGGGAAGGACTGTTGAATCTTTAATTAAAATATTATTACTACTTGCAGAAGCATTATCAAAACGATTTTCAGGATATCTTAAAAAAGCCGCACCACCGAAAATAGATCTGCCTTGAATTGTTGAACCGTTAAGTATTTGAACATTATTTGAATTGGCCTGGTGATTATAAGCCGCACCGCCTGCTATTATATCTGTTCCGTTATCATAAGCGGCAGTGGGGTCATTTTCCGTGCTGACATTTAAGCCATTGATAATTATAGAATTACTTGAAGCATTACCCAATATTGAGGCGCCGCCGATAACGGCCGCTGTGCCGGAATAGTTTGTTGTTAAAGAACGAATTTGGGTCCCTATATCATTTATGTTCCAATTTGGTGAAACCGGATTATCTGCGTTAATAGTGGCAGATAAAAAACTCAAAACAAAAACCCCTACAAAGATCTTTACCAGCGCGAATCTTTTATTGTTCATCTTATTTATGCTCCTCATACTACATTTTTATTTAATTTCTGTAAGACATTTTTTAAACAGC
>JAZKYS010000006.1:0-30610 GCA_045612285.1 Elusimicrobiaceae bacterium | reverse complement strand
AGCGAGGAAGAGTATACTGTGAAAGGCCGGCAGGCCGAAGTATCCGACTGAGCTTGCAACGAACTATAAACATAAAAGTTGCCGTAAATGAAAAACGGCTGATATATTTAAGCCAAATCTCGTAACCTAAATGATAACAGCCGTAGTTTGTGCTTAAAAAAGCAACAAACATTAAGCCTGGCAAAACGGGATTATAAGTTCCGTTTCAACAGACTCTAAACGACTGTTTTTAGACGAGATTTGTGCCTTTAGTTTCCTAAAAGCTCACCATATTCTTTAATATGGTTCCAAAAACAGATTAAATTTTTTATATAAGCATTTATGCCTACAAAATTAGTATAGCAAATTATTATAAAAAATAGAGATATTTTCCCCTTTCATTAAATGGTAAAATATATATATGCTATTAAATGAGACTATTGCGGCTTTTGCAACATCTTCGGCCAGCGGAGCTGTGGCTGTTTTGCGCTTAAGCGGGGAAAAATCTTTAGAAATCTTAAAGACTTTAACCCGCAAGCAAACTTTTGAGCCAAGAAAAGCAACTTTAGTTAATATTTACGACGAAGGCGCAGTTCTTGATAAAGCGCTTGCCCTTTATTTTAAAGCCCCAAACAGTTATACAGGCCAGGATATTGTGGAACTTTCGCTCCACGCAAGCCCTTATATTAAAACGCGCGTTTTACAAAATTGTTTTAAACTCGGTGCGCGCCAAGCGCGTGCGGGCGAGTTTACTATGAGGGCCTATCTTAACGGCAAAATGGACCTTGCCCAAGCGCAAGGCGTGGCCGATATTATTGCAAGCAAAAATAAAGCCGCCCACAAAGCCGCTATGAATACGCTTGACGGTAAACTTTCAGGTGAGTTAAAAGAAATTAAAGATGATTTAATGGACCTTCTTGCCCAAGTGGAAGTGCGCCTTGATGATACCGACGGCGAAATGCCGGACCTTAAAAAAGATTATATAGAACAGATTTTAAGTAAAGCGCAAAAACATATAACAAAATTAACGGACACTTTTTCTAACGGTAAATTCGTTAAAGAGGGTATAAAAACCGCAATTATCGGCGTGCCAAACAGCGGTAAGAGCAGTCTTTTAAATGCGCTACTTGGCTTTGACAGAGCAATAGTTAGCGACCAAAGCGGAACAACGCGCGATACTCTTGAAGCAGAAATTTCTATTGACGGATTTAATTTGATTTTAACTGATACCGCAGGTATTAGAGAACACGCCTTAGACGCGGCTGAAATTGAAGGTATGAAAAGAAGCCGCAAAGCTGCCGAGCAGGCAGATATAATAATTTTTGTTCACGCCCTTGAAAAAACCGAACTTGAAGATAAACTTTTAACTCAAATAAAAGAAACAGGTAAAAAAATAATTGAAGTTTATAATAAAGCAGATTTATTTAAAGGCGAAGAAAAGAAAAACGCAATTTCCTGTAAAACAGGGCAGGGCTTAAAAGATTTAAAAAAGGAAATTATAAAAACTATCGGGCTAGCTGATTTAAACCAAGACGAAGTTATTATAACTTCTGCCTTGCATTATCAAGCGCTTAAAAAGGCAAGTGAAGAGTTAAATTTTGCACTTGAAAAATCAGCTGAACTTGATTTAATGGCGGCGCATTTAAGATGGGCTTTAGAGAGTTTAAAAGAGCTAATCGGCATTTTTACGCCGGAAGATGTTTTAGATATTATATTTTCTAAATTTTGTGTAGGTAAATAAGAAGGTAAAAGAAAATGTTTGAATATAGTGAAATTTTTGATGTTATAGTTGTGGGCGCAGGCCATGCCGGGTGCGAAGCCGCTTTGGCTAGTGCCAAAATGGGCGCAAAAACTTTACTGATAACACAAAATTTAGATACTATTGCCCAAATGTCCTGCAATCCCTCTATCGGCGGTATAGCAAAAGGCCAAATTGTAAAAGAAATTGACGCGCTTGGCGGCGCTATGGGTAAAATTACCGATGAAAGTGCCGTTCACTACCACATGCTAAATACAGGCAAAGGCGAAGCCGTTTGGTCGCCCCGCGCACAATGCGATAAAAAACTTTATCAGTTTACCTATAAAAAATATCTTGAAAATGCTAGAAATTTACACCTTATTCAAGATGAAGCCATGCGCGTAAATGTGGAAGGGGGCAAAATCTGCTCGCTTGATACGGCGCGCGGGACAAGATATAAAACAAAAACTTTAGTTATTACGCCAGGAACTTTTATGAAGGGTAAAGTTCATATCGGCAAGGTTATGCTTTCAGGCGGTAGATATAATGATATGCCAAGTTCTTTGTTAAGTGATAGCCTTAGAGATTTAGGCATAACGATCGGCCGTATGAAAACCGGCACACCTATGCGTATTAACGGAAACACTATTGATTTTTCAAAGTTTACTCCGCAACCCTCGGATTTTCCTTATACGCCAATGTCCTTATTTAATAAACCCGTTAAAAAAGATTTTCTACAATGCTATATCGGCCGCACAACTGATGAAACAGCGGAAATTTTACAAACCCATTTAAAAGAATCTGCTTTGTATAGCGGTAATATTCACTCTATTGGCCCGCGTTATTGCCCATCAATAGAAGATAAAGCGGTAAAATTTCCGCAAAATAAACACCATCCCTTATTTTTAGAGCCGGAAGGTCTTTATACAAGCGAATATTATATACAGGGTTTTTCCACAAGTTTGCCCGAATATGTGCAGTATAAACTTTTAAAATCAGTCCCCGGGCTTGAAAACGCACAAATTGTGCGCCCCGGTTATGCCATAGAATATGACTATGCTGACCCAACTTGCCTAAATGCTTGGCTTGAAGTTAAAACAATAAGCGGTTTATTTTTTGCCGGTCAAATTAACGGCACTACCGGTTATGAAGAAGCCGGCGGACAAGGAATAATGGCCGGTATAAACGCCGCCCTAAAAGCACGCGGGGCAGAACCCTTTGTTTTAAGGCGTGATGAGGCCTATATCGGCGTTCTTATTGATGATTTAGTTACCAAAGGCGTAAATGAGCCTTACAGAATGTTTACTTCCCGCGCGGAATACCGCATAATGCTGCGCCAGGATAATGCCGATTTACGCTTAAGCAAATATGCCTTTAAATACGGCTTATTTGAAAAAGAGAACGAAAAATATTTTAATAATTATCAAACTGCCGTCCGTGAAATGGCAACCAAAGGGGAAACTTCTATAACTGAGGAAGATTTAGGTCCCTGGGACTATGAAAAAGCGCAAATAAGTGCTAAAATACAAAAGAAATACCAAGGGTATTTAGATAGAAATATTAAAGACGCAAAAGCCCTTGCTGACGCCGATAAAATTGTTATTCCGCCCGGTTTTGATGCAAGTAAAGTTAAAGGTATTTTAATTGAAAGCAGCCAAAAACTTGCCAAAATAAAACCGGCAACGCTCGGTCAGGCTTCAAGAATACCGGGCATTACCCCTGCTGATTTACAACTTATTGCTTTAAGTATTGCAAAATTCAGGAAGGCAAAAAATGGATAAACAAGAATCTTATTTAAAAACTTTAGATTTGAAATTATCCGTTAAGCAAGAACAAAATTTATCTGCTTATACAGATTTGCTTTGGCAAAAAAAAGAAGACTTAAATTTAACAAGTGTCCAAACTAAACAGGAAATTTGGGATAGACACATCTTAGACGCTATCAATGCGGTTAGTTTGATAAAACAACTTGATAAAACCGCTTCAAATATAGCGGATTTTGGCAGCGGGGCCGGCTATATCGGGCTTGTTATTGCTATTATGCTACCTAAAGCAAAAATAACTTTAGTGGAAAGTTTAAACAAACGCTGTTTGTTTTTAAATTGGGTTTGTTTGAAACTAGGTTTAAAAAATGTGGAAGTTTTAAATATCAAGGCAGGCCAAAAGGATATTGATAAAATTTTTGATATTACGACTGAAAGAGCAATGGGTAAGATTGACGATATTTTGCCTCTTTGCTCCAAAAATTTAAAAAACGGCGGATATTTTCTTGCTTATCAGGGGCCGGAAAGTTTGGCAAGCAGTGAAGTTCAGCAAAAAGCAGAAGTTTGTTTACAATTTGAAAAGAAATATTTTTTACCTTGCGATGAAAAAATGCGCAAAATAGCGGTTTTTAGGAAGATGTAAATGGATATTACAAAAAGGATAAATATTCTAGCGATAGTTTTGCTTATTACTTTGGGCGTTTTAATTTTTATGGAAGAAAATGCCCCTTCTGATAAGGCGCCTCAGGATTTGCCAAAAGAAGAAGAAATTGCGCAAGATATTTTTAAAGACAGCGAAGGGGAAGAATTTGCCCAAAATCAGGTGCCGTATTTTCAGGAAACCCAAGTAAAAATGCCGAAAAAATTTACTATCGTAAATAAACAAACTTGGATGGCACCGCCAAGCGGGTTTTTTTCGGCTTTAACAAATAATTATTTAGTTTATAGAGAAGGGCGCGAAATATCACAGAATTTAAAAGATTTACTTGCGCATATTCACGGTAATTTCGTGTTGGATATAGTGCCTTTTTCTATTGTGTCAGATTTTAAAAGGATTTTTTTAATGCTGTTTAGAACTAAAGAAAGTTATAGCGAGTATACGCAAAGGCCGTCTTGGTCTGTTGCCTCAACAGATGTTAATGCGCAAAGTATTTTTATTTTGGAAAATTCACATTTTAGGACTAATTTTACCCACGAACTTACCCATATATATTTTGATGGCTATTTTTTGCCTGCGCAGGCGCCCCTTTGGCTTAGTGAGGGCTTTGCCGTATATGTTCAAACTCAAAATCAAGAAGCAAAAGATAAAAAGTGGCTTATTCCCTATTTAAATAAATTTGCGCAGGGTAATTATATTGCTTTTAATGAATTTACCAATGTGGAAGATTTAAACAATTATTCAAAAGAAGATGTTACGCTGTGGTATGCCCAGGCTTATAGTGTGGTTGCTTATTTGCTTTCTTCTAAAACGCGGGATGAATTTTTCCAATTTTGTAAGAATTTAAAAGACGGCAACCCAATAGGCCGCTCTTTATACAGGGCTTATGGTATGCCTTTTAATAAAGTTTCTTCTCTAGAATATGCTTGGCTTTCTTATGCTCATGATAAAAAGGGGGAAATTTAATTTATGGCTAAATGGCAACATATCCCCATACTTGCCCAGACGATAAAGGATTTATTAATAACTGATAAAGAAGGCCTTTATATTGACGGGACACTTGGGCTTGGCGGGCATACAAAAATTTTGCTTTCCTCTCTGGGCAAAAACGCAAAGGTTTTTGGTTTTGATAAAGATGAGAAAGCTATTTTAATGGCAAAGGAAAATGTTGCAGATTCAAGGCTAGAAACTTTTAATTTAAGTTATGTTGAGTGTGCGCGTGTTTTACAAGAAAAAAATATAAAAGGGGTAAACGGCGCTTTGTTTGATTTTGGCTTGAGTTCTTATCAGCTTGATGATGCTTCGCGCGGATTTAGTTTTAATAATCAAGGCCCGCTTGATATGCGCTTTGATACAAAGCAAGCTTTGACGGCTAGAGAGATAGTTAATACCTGGCCGGCAGATAAAATTGAAAAGATTTTAGTTGATTACGGCGAGGAAAAATTTGCCTCTAAAATAGCGCGGGCAATAGTTCTTGCGGCAAGAGAAAATACAATAGAAACGACTTGGCAACTTGCTAAAATTATTGAAAGTGTTTGCCCCAGAACTTCTAAAACGCATCCTGCTACAAGAGTTTTTCAGGCTTTAAGAATAGCGGTTAATGATGAGTTAGGGGCCGTTAAAATTGCGCCAAAACTGCTGGAGAAAATCCTTTTGCCATCCGGCAGAGCGGCGTTTTTAACTTTTCACTCTTTGGAAGATAGAATCATTAAAACAGCCTTAAAAGATTTGTGCCAGGATAAAGATTCTTGGCGTTTAGTTAATAAAAAAGTTATAGAGCCCTCTTGGCAGGAAATTCAGCAAAACTCAAGGGCAAGAAGCGCAAAATTAAGAGTAATTGAGAGATTGAAATGAAAAAACTTTTATCATTAATTTTGGCATTAGGTTTACTTTTCTTTATTCTTTCTACTATTCGCATACAAAAGGAGAAAAGCGGCCAGCGTATTGCCGTTTTAATGGAAGATATCGCCTTTAAAGAAGCCCGCAATCAATATATTTCTTATCAAGTCGGTATTTATACAGGGCCGCAAGTTGTAATAGATAAAGCCCTGGCGCAAGGTTTAGTTTTTACCGAACCAAGTAAAGTAATTGTTTTAGAGGTAAAAAATGAACACTAAACAAAGAATACAACTTTGCGGAATAATTGCGCTTGGCTTTTCTTTAATTATTTTTATAAGATTATTTTTTATCCAAACAATTCAGCATAAAGAATTTTCTGCCAAGGCACAAAAAAGAGTTTATACCCAAACAAAAGCGGATACTTTGCGCGGTCAGATTTTGGATAGAAACGGCGTTGTCCTTGCTAAATCTTTAAGAACTTATGCCGTTGCCGTAAGCAAAAAAAATGTTAATAACAAAGAAGCTCTTTTTAAAGCCTTAACCCAAACTCTTGAGGTGCCGAAAGATAAATTAAATAAACTTTGGCGAGAAAAAAAGAATTTCTTTTATGTAAAAAAGAAAGTTTCCCCCATAGATTATGAAAAGTTAGAAGAAGTTTTAAATTCCCAAAAAATAACCGGAGTGGAACTTGAAAGAGAATATACCCGCCTTTATCCTTACGAAGATATCGCCAAAGATATGATAGGGGCAACAAATTCAAAAAACCGCGGGCTTTCCGGGTTAGAATTAATGTTTGATAAAGAACTTTCGCAAGAAGCACCAAGCCAAAAAGTAAAACGCTCGCGCTGGGGCGGTATAATTTATGATAAAAGTTTAGAGCGGGAACTTTCTATCGCGGATATTTACCTGACTATTGACAGCCTGGCCCAATATCAAGTGGAAAGTATTTTGAAAAAATACGGCCAAAAATATAAAGTTAAAAATGCTATTGCCATAGTTCAGGAAGCAAAAACAGGTTATATTTTGGCAGCGGCTTCTTATCCTTCTGTTGACGGGCACGCTTTGCCTTTCCAATTTACTTATGAGCCGGGTTCAACTTTTAAAACTATCGGTGCGGCTTCTGCTTTAGATGCCGGCACTATTCAGCCAAACAATATATTTTCTATGGAAAATAATAAATGGAACGTTAACGGAATAATTATTAAAGACCACCAGGAAAAACCCTGGCTTACCGTAAGCGAAATTTTGGAAGTTTCTTCAAATATCGGTGCGGGTAAAATAACTTTGGAGTTAGGGGCAAAAAGTTTATATTCTTATTTTAAAAAATTTGGTTTTGGGGTAAAAACAAATGTTGGTTTTCTGGGTGAATCGGCCGGTATATTGCGCGAATATTCAACTTGGAAACCGATAGATACCGCAAAAGCAGGTTATGGATATACGGTATCTGTAAGCCCGGTGCAACTTGTTAGTGCTTATAGCGTTTTTGCAAACGGCGGAACTTTGATGCAAGCCCATTTGATAGATAAAATAACTTATCCTGACGGGCGTGTAGAGCAAATTGCCAAGCCTAATGCTATTAGGCGCGTTGTAAAAAAGGAAACTGCTGCCCAAGTTAGTAAATGGCTTGAAAATGTCGTAAATAAAGGCACAGGCAAGCCGGCTAAAGTTAAAGGTTATAGAATCGCCGGTAAAACAGGCACTACGGAAAAATTTAATGCGAGCGGTAAATATGAAAAATCTGCCCATATTGCCTCTTTCTGCGGTTTTGCGCCGGCTTCAGAACCGGAGTGGACAATTTTAGTTATCTTAGACGAGCCGGAAAAAGCCTTATTCGGTTCAACTTCTGCTAAAATATTTTCTGAAATTGTTAGTTATTTGCTTACGATGAAAGGTATTCAACCAGACGGAGAAGATTTATGAATTTAAATATTGATTATAAGTTACTTGCCAAAATTACCGGCGGCGAAATCACCGGTAAAGGTGTTTTAAAGACATTAACTACCGATAGCCGTAAAGTTGAAAAGGATATGGCTTTTTGGGTTTTAAAAGGCCAAAATTTTGACGGACATACTTTTGTTAAACAAGCCCTTGAGCAAGGTGCAAATTTGATTGTAAGTCATACTTTTGTTAAAGAAGCGCCTGCCTGTTTAGTTGTTAAAGATACTTTAAAAGCACTTCAAGCTTTGGCAAAATATCATAGACAGCAAAATAAAATTGAAGTGGCTTCCATAACCGGCTCTAACGGCAAAAGCACCACAAAACAAATGCTGCTGGCCCTTTTATCTTATAAAGGCCAAACGCGCGCCAGTTTAGGCAATTTAAATAATCAAATTGGTGTGCCTTTGAGTTTGCTTGAAATTATGCCCGAAGATAAATACGGCGTTTTTGAACTTGGTGCTTCGCACAAAGGCGATATTGATGAAATTGCCAGCCTTGCTTTGCCTAATGTTGCCGTGTTAACAAATATTGCGCCGGCCCACCTTGAATTTTTTAAAACTTTACAAGGGGTTTTTGAAACTAAAACAGAAATTCTAAAATATATACAAAAAGACGGAACTTTAGTTTATAATTTAGATGATGACTACTTAAAACAATTAAAACAAACTTATAATAAAAAATCTTTGAGTTATGGTTTTAGCAAAGGAGCAGATTTACAAATTTTGGAAAAAGAGGTTTTTACTTTTAAATATGAGGGCAAAATATATCAAAGTAATTTGACTTTACAAAGACATAATAAATTAAATGCCGCAGCTGCTGCTTTAGCGGCAATTTCGCTTGGTTTAACCCCGCAGGAAGTTTTGCTTGCGCTGGTAAATTATAAGCCTATGGCTTTACGCTTGGAAGAAAAAACAAAACACGGCGTTAAATTTATTTTAGATTGTTATAATGCTAATCCTTTTTCTATGAAAAATGCTTTAGATATTTTAGCCCTTGAAAAAGGAGAAAAAGCAGTTGTTCTGGGCGATATGCGCGAACTCGGCGAGCAGGCAGTGAAATATCATCAGGATTTAGCAAGGCAAATACTTGATTTAAAGATTAAAAAAGTTTTTTTGGTTGGGCCTTTGATGAAGGAAGCCTGTAAAATTCTGGAAAAAGAGCCCTCCGTAATGGTAAAATATGCTATAGAAACAAAAGATATTATTGAGCCGTTGAGAAAAGATTTAAAAAATATTTCTGTTGTGCTTATTAAAGCATCAAATGCTTTAAATTTTAAGAGTATTTTTGAGGAGATATAAAAATGCTTTACTATTTAAGTTCTTTTACTGATAATCTTTCTTTACTTAATATTTTCAGTTATATTACCTTTAGGGCCGGAGCGGCGGTTTTAACTTCTTTACTTATTGCTTTTTTAATCGGTCCTGCTATAATAAAAAAATTAAAGAGTTATAAAATTTCCCAAGTGGAAAGAGAATGTGGCCCTAAAAGCCACCTTTCAAAAAGCGGCACACCTACGATGGGCGGTATAATAATTATTATTAGTTTGCTAAGCTCTGTTTTGCTTTGGGCGCGTCTTGATAACCGCTTTATTTGGCTTTTAATTTTTGTTTCTGTAATGCTTTCTTTTATCGGTATGCTTGATGATTATATGAAATTAGTTAAGAAAAACCCCGCCGGCGCGCCTTCTTGGCTTAAACTGGTTTTTCAACTTATAACGGCTTTTGTTGTGGTTGCTTATTTGGGTGCTTATCCGCCAAGTGCGGCTTACGGAACTTCTTTGAGTATTCCTTATTTAAGCAGTAAAATGATTATTAATCTTGGTGCTTTTTATTTTGCCTTTGCTATGCTTATGATTATAGGTTCTTCCAACGCAACAAATTTGACTGACGGGCTTGACGGGCTTGCTGCCGGCAGTATGGTGTTTTGTGCTTGCGCTTATGCCGTTTTTGCTTATCTAGCGGGCAATATAGGTTTTGCTGATTATTTAAGAATAATTTATGTTCCCGGCTCAGGGGAAATTGCAATTTTTATGGGTGCTTTGGTTGGAGCTTGTTTAGGTTTCTTGTGGTATAACGCTTATCCCGCGCAGGTTTTTATGGGCGATACAAGTTCTTTATTTTTAGGCGGCGTTCTTGCCACAGCGGCAATTTGTGTTAAGCAGGAACTTGTTTTGCCTATCGTCGGCGGTTTATTTGTTATGGAAACGCTTTCTGTGATTATGCAAATGGGATATTTTAGAGCAACAAAAGGCAAAAGATTATTTAAAATGGCGCCCTTACACCACCATTTTGAACTTAAGGGCGTAGCAGAGCCAAAAGTAATTGTCCGCTTTTGGATAGTAGGTATAGTGCTTATGTTAATTGCGCTTGCCTCTTTAAAAATAAAATAAAGAAAAAAGAAAATGGCGAATATTTTTCTTGAAAAAGGGCCTTCTAAACCTAAAAAGAAATTTGTAAGAAAACAGACTTATAAAATGGATAAAAGTCTGCTTATCTTGACTGTTATTTTAATAGTTTTGGGTTTAGTTTTTACTTATTCCGCCAGTGCTTTTGATACGATTTCTTACTTTAAAAAACAGGTATTTTTTGATATTATCGGCCTTATAGCAATGTGGATTTTAGCTCGTCATTACTCGCGTTTACAAAAATTGATAAAACCAAACATTATTTTATTTATCAGTTGGGGGCTTTTGATTTGGGCTTTGTTTACGGCGGAAGGGGCCCATGTTCACAGATGGATACATATCGGCCCGATAAATGTGCAACCTTCCGAGTTTGCTAAACTTGCTTTAATAATTTTTCTCTCATATTTCTTTAGTAAGAAACAATATGACGCAAATAGTTGGAAAAGTTTAAGAATACCTTGTGCTTTTGCTTTTATTACAATAGTTTTAATTGCTTCGGGTAAAGACCTTGGTATTCCGGCGCTATTATTTAGTGTGTGTGCGATGTTGTTTTTTATTGCCGGTACTAAGATAAGATATATTTTGGGGGTTATTTCAAT
Organism: Elusimicrobiaceae bacterium; assembly: GCA_045612285.1. Taxonomy (GTDB): domain Bacteria; phylum Elusimicrobiota; class Elusimicrobia; order Elusimicrobiales; family Elusimicrobiaceae; genus Proelusimicrobium. The sequence continues at coordinate 19,692 of JAZKYS010000006.1, read as the reverse complement.
AACAATTCCTTTTATTGTTGTGGAGTGCTTCCGCCATCCTTACAGAATAAAAAGAATTTTGACCTTTCTTTCACCGGAAAGAGAAATCGGGTCCGTAGGTTATCAATTATCCCACTCTTTATATGCCATAGGTTCCGGCGGTTGGTTTGGCAAAGGGCTTGGCGCAAGTGAGTTGAAACTTGAATTTTTGCCCGCTGCCCATACAGACTTTATTTTTGCTATATTTTGTGAAGAAGTGGGTATGATAGGAGCTTTTATTTTGGTAGGATTATTTATAGGACTTTTAATTAGAGGTTTAACTATCGCAAGAAAATCGGAGAATAAATTTAATTCTTATTTAGCCAGTGGGATTACACTTTGTTTATTTTTTCAGGCAATAATAAATATGGGGGTGGCAAGCGGTGCTTTCCCGACGAAGGGTATTCCTTTACCGTTTTTTTCTTATGGTGGTTCTTCGGTGATTATTACTTTAGCAATGATGGGAATTTTGATGAATATTGCAGGACAGGAAAATAAAAAAGAAATTTCCTCAGGGATAAAATAGTATGGAAAAAGTATATATGATTGCAGCAGGCGGAACAGGCGGGCATTTCTATCCGGGGTATGCTCTTGGAGCGAAATTGATAGAAAGGGGCCATGATGTTATTTTTATAATTAAAAAAGGTAATGAAAGCGCTGCCAAAATTCTTAAAGATAATGAAATCTTTTACCACGAAATAGATTTTTCTGCTATGCCCCGTTCAATAAATCCGTTTAAATGGGTTTCCTTTATTACAAAATTTATAAAAAGTTGTTCTTATATAAGGGAACTTATTAAAAGTTATAAACCGCTTGTTTGTGTGGGTATGGGCGGTTATATTTCTTTTCCTTTGATTTTATGTGCCCATTTTATGGGTATTAAAACTGCTATTCATGATTCTAATTCAAGACTTGGTTTTGCCAATAAAATAAGTAAGTTATTTGTTGATAAGGTAATGCTTGGCCTTCCGCTTGAAGAGCCGATAAAAAATTCTGTTTTAGTTGGCACCCCTATAAGAAAAGAGTTTGCCCAAGATTCAAGACAAGCAGAAGAAGGCTATTGGGAACTTACAAGTGATTTTGCAATAAATATTTTAATCTTTGGCGGAAGTCAAGGAGCAAGACACTTGAATTTGGCGGCAAGCGAAATGGTTTTAAGAATAATTAAAAAAACTAAGCGCATAAATTTCTTTCATGTTAGCGGAAGAAGAGATTATGAAATGCTTAAAGAAATTTATAAAGATTCACCGCAAGTAGAACTTATAGACTATGCCTATGATATTTATGCTTTGATGAGGACTTCCCAAGTAATTATTTCAAGAAGCGGGGCCAGTTCCATTGCGGAAATTGTTTCCTTACAAAAACCTTCTATTTTAGTTCCTCTACCTACGGCGGCAGATAATCACCAATATTTTAATGCCAAAATCTTGGAAGATAATGGTTGCGCTCTTTTAGTTGAAGACAATAAAGATTTATCAGCTAATCTTGAAAAAGCCCTTTGTTCTTTACTTGGCGATCCTAAATTGCTTGGTTCTATTCAAGATAATTTAAGGATTTCTCCGATTCCGGATCCGCTTGAAGCGGCGGATTTGTGCGCAACTCAAGTTGAACGCCTGGCAATAAAATGATTTTTGCTTCGGCTTTTGGGCTATTTTTAATTTTTTAGAAATTTCGGATACGCGGGACTGCCGTCCGCTCTAGGTATACCTCATTTCTAAAATCATTTTTTCTTTTTTAAAGAAAAAACTAATTAAAACTACCTCCAAAATCCTCGCAAAATATTATGCTGGGTTTAGCCTAATCTAAACGCAAAACATTTGCCTTATTTAGAAAAAGTGAAATATAGATAATTATTTAGAACGAATAGTTTTAATATTGTTTATATGTTGGTCGTAAGTTTCCGAGAAAATATGTCTGCCCGTATTATCAGCCACAAAATAAAGCGCAGTAAAATCTTCTTCCGGATTTAAAACTGCTTTAATGGAATTAAGCCCCGGGTTTGCAATAGGGCCCGGCGGGAGTCCGTTATAGCGGTAAGTGTTATAAGGATTATCTAATTTTAAATCTCTATAAAGAAGGCGCCCTTTCCAAAAGCGGTTTTCTTCGGGAATATAGCCAAGAGCGTATTGAACTGTCGGGTCTGCTTCAAGGCGTTTGCCTATTTTGTAGCGGTTTATATAAACGGCCGCAATTTTAGGGCGTTCGTCATCATAGGTCGCTTCCCTTTCAACGATAGAGGCTAAAGTCAAAATTTGGTTTTCATCAAAATCAGATCTGATTGCTTGAATAATAGGTAAAATATTTTTATTGTATTCCTCTTGCATCATTTTTATCACAAGAGAAATAGGGGTGTTTTTGCCAAACAAATAGGTGGAAGGGAAAAGTTTTCCTTCTAAATCTTTTTCTTTGGCAATTTGTATAAAAAGTTCTTCATTATCTATAATTTCGCGTTTTTTAAGTTCGCGGGCAATTTCTTCAATACGCCAACCTTCCGGTATCACTATTTTTATAAGTTCTACACCCGGGTCATTTGTCAAACGCCAAATAACTTCTTCGGAAGACATATTATGGTTAAGCAAAAAAGTTCCGCTTCTAAGAAGCTGGGCTGAGCCCGATATTTTTGTGCATATTTTAAACCAAAGCGGACTTGTAATAACTTGATTTTCCTTTAAGATAGAAGCAATTTGCCCGGCATTTGCCCCTTGGGGTATTTCTATACGCACAAAATCCCCTTTGGAAAAATAATGACGGTATATGCCAAAAGGTAAAGCAATAAGTAATAAAAGAATAATCGCTATTAGTATTTTTACTTTCATTGTTAATTAAACAAGTTTAATAAAATGTCTTTTACCGGCTTGTAAAACGCCTTTTTGGGCAAGGCCATCTTGAGTGATTTTGTTGCCGTCAAGTTTCAAAGCGCCTTGGTCAATTAAGCGCCTTGCTTCGTTTTTGCTTTTTACAATGTGGGCATTTATCAAAACTGCGCTGTAAGTAAGGCCTTCTTCCGTTTTAACTTCCGGCATATCTTGCGGCAGTTCTTTTTTGGAAAAGACTTGTTCAAAATTCTCAAGGGCTTTTTGGGCAGCTTCTTTACTATGGAAGCGTTCTACCAAAATACAAGCCAAATCTTTTTTTGCTTGCATAGGGTGTTTTTTGCGCACTTCTTCAAGATTTTCAAGAGTTAAAAGTTCATAGTATTGAATCATTAACTCATCAGAAATAGACATAACTTTGCCAAACATATCTTGCGGGGCATCGTTTAAGCCGATATAGTTGCCGTAAGATTTTGACATCTTTTTTACGCCGTCCGTGCCAACAAGTAAAGGTAAAGTAATGGCAATTTGCGGTTCTTGGCCATTATTTTTTTGTAATTGTCTGCCTACTAGCAAGTTAAAAATTTGGTCTGTTCCGCCAAGTTCAACATCAGCTTTAAGGGCAACACTGTCTTGCCCTTGGAAAAGACTATATAAAATTTCAAGCAAGCTGATAGGGTTGCCGGCTTTCATACGTTTTTTAAAGTCATCTCTTTCCAAAACTTGGGAAACGGTTACCCTGCCAAGCGTGCCAAGGATTTCTTTTGTAGTAATAAACTTATCAAGCCAGGTGCTGTTAAAGCAAACTTCGGTTTTTTGCGGATCTAAAATTTTAAAGGCCTGGTCGGTATAAGTTTTGGCATTTTTTAAAATTGTTTCTCTAGGTAAAACGGGCCTGGTGGTATCTCTGCCGGAAGGATCACCTACGCCGGCCGTAAAATCGCCTATAACCAAAACTGCGGTGTGGCCTAAATCTTGAAAAGCGCGTAGTTTAGTTAAAACAACGCTGTGGCCCAAGTGTAAATCTGCGCTTGTCGGGTCAGCACCCAGTTTAACGCGCAATTTTTTGCCGCTGGCTAGTTTTTTTTCTAATTCTTCTTTACTTACAAGGTCAACAATGCCTCTTGTGATAATATCAATAGGTTGCATACAAAAAATCTCCTTTTATATATTCTAACAAAAAAAGCACCGCTTCGCTAGAGAAGCGCTACATAAAATTATAAGGGTCCGCCACTATTTTTAAAGTGATTTTTTTGAAAGTTTTATTATCGTTTAAAGTTTTCAAAAAACCTTTTAGCATGGCTTCGTCTTTTGTTTTGAGTAAAAGGTATTGCTCAAAAGAATTATCTTGCTGGCGGCCGCAGCGCATAGGGCCTTGAACTTGTATAAAAGCACTATAAGCCGTGTCAATAGAATCTTTTATAATTTTGGTGTAAGTATCTAAGTCCTTTTTTGTTTTAGCGATAATTAAAAGTTTTATTAGTTTAGTGTAGGGGGGGTAAAAGAACTCTTTTCTAAACTCAAGTTCTTGTTTGGCAAAACGCTCATAGTCATTACCTTTTAGAATAGAGAAATCAAAAAGTTCCTTACCTCTTAACTGAATAAATAATTTAGAATTTGGGTTTCTTTTAAGGCGCCCCATAAAGTTAAAAAGAATTTGCGCAAAATGCTCATTTGCCCTAAAATCTGGGGAAGAGAGTTGGCTGTCACCGTCTAAAATTGCGCCAAGGGTAATATTTTCGGCATTAAGGGCGGTATTTAATAAAAGCGTGGTGCCAAGCACGATATCGGCCTGTTTTGTATAGAGTGCTTCCTGAACAAAAAAGCCCTGGTCCGTTTTAGTTTTTAAAGTTTGTGAGTCCAGGCGCAAAATTCTTGCCGAGGGAAAAAGCCTTTCCAAATCTTTTTGAACGGCTTGCGTTCCTGCGCCGACAGGTCTAAAAATTTCATTTTTACACTTTGGACATTTTTGGTCCAAAGATTCTTTGTTTTTACATTTAGGGCAAAGCAAAAATTCGCCGTCTTTGCCGTTTTGCATAGTCAAAAGTGCGCCGCATTTTGGACATTTTAAAAGCGTTTTACAATTTAGGCAACTAACAGCCCCGCTATAACCAAGGCGGTTCATAATAAGCAAAGTTTGTTTGCCGGCAAGATAATTTTTTTGTATTTCTTCTATAAGTTGCTCGCCTAAAAATTTTGATTTTTGGCCTTTATTTTGGATATGTAAAAGCGTTAAAGTATTGTTAAATTGTGGCAGAGGTTCTTTAAAGTGATAATCTGCAATTTGCTTATTTTCAAGTTTGTGTAAAGTTTCAAGACTGGGTGTTGAAGAAAGCAAAATTACTTTACTTTTTGTTATCTCTGCTCTTTTTAAAAGGACCTCTCTTGCGTGGTAATAAGGGGCGGAATCTTCCTGCTTAAAGCCTTTGTCTTCCTCTTTATAAACAATACTTAAAGCAAGATTTTTAAACGGCAAAAGGCAGGCCGAGCGCGTGCCGATAATAAGGCAAGGCTTGCCGTTTAAAATATCTGCTACACTTTGCTTGCGCTGGCTAAGCGGCACTTTGCTATGCCAAAGGCAGATGTTTTGTTTGCCGAATTTTTCTTCTACATTTTTAATCAGTTCCGCACTTGTTATAATATCCGGCACAAGTAAAAGCACTTGCTTGCCAGCACTTAAAGTTTTATGCGCCAAACTTAAAGCCGCCTGTGTTTTACCACTGAAGGCCGGCCCCCAAAACAAAGTAAAGGGGTTTTCTTCAGCCGTTTTTATGGCTTTTATTTGGTCTTTTGTTTTTGGGCCCGGCTCATAAAAAAGCGGTAAATTGAAATTTTTTTCGGTTGTATATTTGGCAAGCAGTTTATCATTTATCATTGCGGGCAAGAGCACATTTAAAGTTTGGCCGAGCGTGTTTGCGTAATTTTCCACAATAAAAGCGGCAAGTTCTTTTAATTCCGGGCCATAATAAATTTGAGTATTAACAAATTCTATAACTTCTTTTAATTTAATATTTTTGGGTAATTTGGGCGCGGTATTTAATCTTGTTATAAAACCCTCTTGAACGCTTTTGCCAAAAGGCACTTTTATGCGTGCGCCGAACACTGCTTTAGCCTCTAAATTTGGGGGCAAAGCATAATCAAAATCTTTATTTAAAGATATTGGCAGCGATACGGCAACATTCATTTTTAGTCCTCTTTTGCGGGTTTAGCAGAGGGGAATTTTGCCCCCATATCAGCAAGCAAAACTTTAAGGTTTTGCCAGGCATCTTTTTTCCAGCCGGGGTTTCTAAGCAGGGCGGCCGGGTGATAGGTTGCAAGTATTTTGATATTTTTTTCAGGAGTATAGTAATCTAATTTTAAATCAAATAATTTACCGCGCAGGGCTGAAAGCGGGGAGTGCTCGTTAATTAAACTTTTTGCGGCGACCCCGCCGAGCGCAACGACATAATCGGGGTTAACAAGAACGATTTGCTTTTCCACAAATTTGCGGCAACGGGCAATTTCATCCATCTGTGGCGGGCGGTCATTGCCGTGTTTATCAGGATTTGTCGGGTCAATCATAGGGTGGCATTTGACCATATTGGCAATAAAAACTTCTTCCCTTTTAAAACCCATAGCGGCAATAATTTTATCTAAAAGTTGCCCGGCACGGCCCACAAACGGGCGGCCTTGGCGGTCTTCATCATAACCCGGGCCTTCGCCGATAAACATAATTCTTGCGTTTATATTACCCTCACCGGGAACGGCTTTAATGCGTGTTAAACCAAGCGGGCAATTTTTACAATTACAAATTTTTTCGGCAAGGTCGGCAAGTTCCTGTTCTTTTGTTAAAGGGGCATTTTTTGTTTTTGTGCTTGCCGGTTTTGAGGCGGCGGCAACTTCTGCCTTAGCAGTTTTTACAGAAACAAAAGCAGCCCTTTTTGGTTTTGGAGCTGCTTTTAATATAAAATCTTCCTCGTCTGCGCTAGCGAGGAATTTCCTTAAATCTTTAGCAAGGTTTTCAAGTTCCCTACTCATTATAATTTAAGCGGTTCTTTTGCTTTGCGTTCAGCTTCTTTTCTGGCTTCTTCTTCTTCCTTTCTTTGCTGGGCGCGGGCTTGGCTTGAACCTGTGATAACTTGTTCTCTTGACACTTTACCGCTTAAGATATCATCAAGAGCGATTTTGATGATAGCGGCATCTGCGAGGTTTTTATATTCTTGTTTTCTTTTGAGAACTTTTGTCCACATAGAAGCAAGAACGACTATGCTATATTTATCGCCACTATAATCAACGAGTTTGCTTTCAAAATCATTATCTTGTGTTGCCATTTTTTATTTTCTCCTGTTTACTTTTAGCTTTTCTGCCGTAATAATTGCCGAGCATTGTTTTAAAGCTGTTTCAAAAATATCGTTTATTACGAGATAATCGTAATGTTTAATTTGTTTCATTTCCTTTACAGAGGTCTTTAAACGCACTTCAATATCTTGGGTGCCGTCGTTTCTGTTTAAAATTCTTTTTTTAAGTTCTTTTAAACTTGGCGGTGCAATAAAAATTGATACACTTTGCTTGTAAAGTTTTTTTATTGTTTTTGCGCCTTGAACATCAATAACCAGTATCGGGCAAAAACCTTTTTTAAGCAAGGTATCAAAAGAACTTTTTGGCACGCCGTAATAATTTGTTATTACTTGTGCCCACTCCACCATTTTATTTTGTTTAATGGCGTTTTGAAACTTTTTTAAAGACCAAAAAAGATAATCGCGGCCATCCCTTTCGCCTTTACGCGGAGCGCGTGTTGTGGCGGTGATAACGCGTTTTATATCTTTATTTTGTTTTAACAATTCGGCAACGATAGTTGTTTTGCCACAGCCTGATGGTGCCGAAATTATTATAGGAAAACCCATAACTTATTGTATTAAATTTATGCCCTCTAAAGCAAGTTTTTGCGGCGGCTTTTGGGCTATTTTTAATTTTTTAGAAATTTCGGATACTCGGGATTGCCACCCCCTCGCGGTATACCTCATTTCTAAAATCGTTTTTTCTAAAGAAAAAACTAATTAAAACTAGCCTCAAAATCCTTGCAAAAACCTCGTGCTCTGTTTGGGCTTTTTATTTAAGGGTTATAGGTCAACAATCCAATAATTATCTTTTGGGTTGCCTAGTGTTGTGCTTGCTATAAAACTGCAGTCTTCTTTTGTTCCTCGGCATAATAACGGGTAACCTTTAGTCAGATCAAAATAATATTGTTCTGTAAAACGTGGCCTAGCATAACAAAATATGGTTGAACCATTAAAACAAGTATAAATATAATTATCAGAACCTAGTTTTATATCAAGATTATTTAAATTGGTTGTATAAGTGTCGTTTGCTAAATAATAAATTTCTTGGGCTTGCATAATAGATTTTAGATTCATAATGGCTTCTGTAGCACGGCTTTTTTTGACGGCTTTTTGGTATTGCGGAACAGCAATAGCCGCCAAAATACCGATAATTAGAACTACGACAAGTAATTCAATTAAAGTAAAACCTTTATTTGATTTCATTTCATTTTCTCCATTTTTATAGGAATAGATGCTGAGCAAAAACACCTCAGCATGACGAAGAATAATAAAATCGTCATTCCGGAAGGTTTTTGTCCGGAATCTACTCCTTTTTGTTTTTCTTCACATATTCAAATTTTATTTTTTTTTTTTTTTGAAAATCAAGCCCCGCATTTCCCGACGGAGAATTGCGTTTTTTAGTTGTTAAAAATAAAAATAAAAAGTTAAAACAGAAAATACTTTTTACTAAGATTTTTTATGATATAATAAAAATATGGAAAGAAATGAAATAGACGCGGCAAGTTTGCAAAATGCCCGCCGTTTATACCAGTCCGGCGATATTAAAAAAATGGAAATAGGCACTTTTAAAGGGTTGTGTCAAATTCACGCTTATTTATTTAAAGATTTATACTCTTTTGTCGGGCAAGTTAGAGATAAAAATATTTCAAAGGGCGGTTTTCGCTTTGCAAATAGTCTATATCTAAAAGATGTTCTAAAAGCTATTGATACTATGCCGGAAAGTAATTTTGAGCAAATTATCGCAAAATATGTGGAAATTAATATCGCCCATCCTTTTATGGAAGGTAATGGCCGTGCCACGCGTATTTGGCTTGACCTTATTTTAAAAAAGAATTTAGGCAAAGTTGTAAATTGGCAACAGGTTGATAAAGATTTATACCTTCAAGCAATGGAAAGAAGCCCCGTTAATGACCTGGAACTGCGCGCCCTTTTAGAGCCCAATTTAACTGATAAAACCGAAGACCGCGAAGTTATTTTTAAAGGTATAGAACAATCTTACTACTACGAAGGGTATACCAAAGATAAATAATTTTTCATTATTTAGAGTTTAAAGGTCAACAATCCAATAGGTATTATTATTTTGATATTTTGTAGTAGATATAAAACCACAATCTTCTTGAGCTCCAATACAAAGCAGGGGAAATCCTTTAGTTAAATCAAATATATATTTGTTTGTATATTTAGGGTAAGCCTGGCATAGAAGATGATTAGAAGAAGAACCACAAGCATAATTATAATTACTAGAATCTATTTTTATATCTATAGCATCCAAATTATTAGTGTAAGTGTTATTAGCCAAGTGGTAAACTTCTTGTGCTTTAAAAATAGCTTTAAGATTCATCACCGCTTCAATAGCGCGTGATTTTTTGACTGCTTTTTGGTATTGCGGAACGGCAATAGCGGCCAAAATACCGATAATTAAAACGACAACTAACAATTCAATAAGTGTAAATGCTTTATTTTTCATTTTATTTTCTCCGAAATTTAAATTTTTCGCTCTATTCCTCTCCCTTCTTAAAAAATAAGAGGGGAGAGGTTAGGAGTGGGGTATTTCTTTCACAATTCAATTTTATTTTTTTTTTTTTGAAAATCAAGTTTTTTATTTTTACGACGGAGAATTGCGTTTTTTAACACTTAAAAGGAAAATAAAAACAAAACACCCCGGGTATAATCCCAAGGTGTTTGGCCTCATTATTGTTAAAATTTTACAGCAGTTCTTTTTTAAGGTGTTGAGCTATTTGACGTTTTCTTCAACGCCTACAATATTGCCTTCTGGGTCGTAAATAAACTTTATTTTGTTAATAGAATCTGAAATAGTAGCATATCCGTATGTGTCGTGGCAATTATCATAATCTATAAAAATACTTATTTGATAGGATAGTTGACAACTTATAGATTTACCACCATTGTTCTCATATTTTATAAGTGGTAATCTTTTTTTCGTTAAAGATGGATTATAAGTTATGCCTGAATCAGCAGCAAATAAAGTGTCTTTTTTAAAATCTTGAATAATTTCCCAGCAGTCATATTCACCGATTTTACAAGAAGATTCCTGCTTGATTATTCCTTGAGAAATTTGCGGTTGTGTAAATTCCGGTTGTTTTTTTGTGCAAGCACAAATAAGAAATATAAAGGATACAATAAATAATAATTTTTTCATAATTTTACCTCTTATAAATACTTTACATAAGTTCTAAAAATACTTACTAGTCGTATATCCCCAGATACATTTTGTTCGACATACTTTACTATATTGCCATTAGGGTCATAAGTAATTTCCGTGTCGTTGTCAGGCTCTACAATAGTAATGTATCCTTGTGTTTTACTGGATGTTTTATGGTCCACAAAAACTACTACTTGATTAGATAGTAAATAACCTTCTGAACCGCCATCGTCAAACTTTCTATAGCGCGATATTGATAAGCCTTTCTTTTCAAGGGCGGGATTAGTGGCTTTTTCTTTGGATGCAGATTTCTTAGATTCCTTTTGAATATCTTGTATGATATCCCAGCAATCATACTCGTCGACTTTACAGGAAGATTCGCTAAAAACATTATTTGGCTTTTTTTGTTTTACTATATTGCCTTCATTGTCATAAGTAATCGCTATTGGAATCATCCTATCAGTAATAGTGATATGGCCACAGGAGTCCGTTCTTTGGCATTTATGTGGCACTATAATATCTACACCATTAGAGAGAGTATAAAATAAATCGTAATCCCCCTCACCGATTTCCGCAATTAATATTCCTTTTTTTTCTAAAGCGGAAGTTGCTTCTTGATTAGAGTTAGATAATTGTTTAATATCCTTAATGATATCCCAGCAATCATAAGCGCCGATTTTACAAGAAGACTCTGTTATTACATTTTTTGTGTTTGTAATATTGCCTTTGTTATTATAAATAATCTTTTTGTAGCTGACAGGCTCTCTAATGATGGTATAACCTTGTTTTACTCTAGTTTGGCTGGATGTGTCATCAGACATAAAAATTTCTATTCCATTAGAGAGAATATAGCTTTTGTAAAAGTCTTTGATATGATAATATTCAATAATTGATAAGCCTTTTTTTTCTAAAGCGGAATTAAAGGCTTTTTCTCTGGCAGGACGGCGAATACGAGCAGTTCCATGTTTTTCTTCGCGGTCGGGGACAGAAGTTATATGTGTTTCGTTTTTAATATCTTTGATAATATCCCAGCAATCATATTTGCCCATTTTGCAAGAAGATTCTGTAAAAATATTATTTATTATTTTGCCTTCATTATCATAAGTAATCTTTTTTTGGCTATTAGGGTCTGTAATGGTTGCATAGCCACGGGTTCCGTTGCCATTATTTATAAAAACACTTACGCCATTAGAAAGTGTATAACCTAGCGAACCGCCATCCCCATATATAGCTGTTCTTATAATTGACAAGCCTTTTTTTTCTAAAGCGGAAGATGCTTCTTCCTCGGAATTTGATAGCCGTTTAATATCTTGAATGATATCCCAGCAATCATAATTGCCGATTTTGCAGGAAGATTCAATTTCTTGGGGCAGTTCTTTAGGTGTTGCTTCCGGCTGTGATTTTGTGCAAGCACAAATAATAAATATAAAAGATACAATAAATAATAACTTTTTCATGGTTTCACCTCTATTTTTTATTTTAACATATAATTGTGCCAAATTTTATAAAAGTTCTTTTTTAAGGTATTGGCCGGTGTAGCTTTTGGGCTCTTTGATAATATCAAAAATATTACCTTGCGCGACAATTTGCCCGCCCTTATCTCCGCCTTCAGGTCCTAGGTCAATTATCCAATCTGCCGTTTTAATAATATCAAGGTTGTGTTCAATAACCAAAACGCTGTTGCCTTTTTGGCTAAGGCGGTGCATAACCTGTAAAAGTTTATCAATATCGGCAAAGTGTAGGCCGGTTGTCGGCTCGTCTAAGATATAAAGCGTTTTACCTGTTGCCTTGCGGGAAAGTTCATCAGCAAGTTTAACCCTTTGTGCTTCCCCGCCGGAAAGGGTTGTTGAACTTTGACCTAGTTTAATATAACCAAGGCCGACATCGTGCAAAGTCTGTAAAATATTTTTGATTTTGGGTATATTTTCAAAAAATTCAAGGGCTTCATCAACGCTCATTTCAAGCACTTCAGCAATGTTTTTACCTTTAAATTTAACGCTTAAAGTATCGTCGTTAAAGCGTTTGCCGCGGCACTCCTCGCACTGAACATAAATATCAGGCAAAAACTGCATTTGTATTTTTAAAATACCATCACCCTGACATTTTTCGCAACGACCGCCTTTGACATTAAAGGAAAATCTGCCTGCCTTATAACCTCTTCTTTTGGCTTCCGGCATTTGGGCAAAAAGTTCTCTTATATGAGTCCACGCGCCTGTATAGGTAACAGGGTTAGAACGCGGTGTTTTGCCAATAGGGTCTTGGTCAATTAAAATAACTTTATCAATATTTTCCATACCCTTAATTGCTTTATGTTTGCCGGGTTCTTCTTTTGCGCCGTTCAGTTTTTTAGCAAGCGCTCTTTGTAAGATATTATGCACTAAAGTTGATTTGCCGGAACCGGAAACACCCGTTATACAAACAAAAAGACCAAGCGGTATTTTTACATTGATATTTTTTAAATTAAATTGCTGTGCGCCCACAATTTCAAGCCAGCGTTTTGTTGGTTTTAGCGGTTTTATGTTGGGTAAAATCTTTTTATCGCCGTTTAAATAAGCAGCGGTAATTGATTTTTTATTTTTCAAAAATTCTTTAAGAGTGCCCTGGGCTACTACATAACCGCCGCCAAGCCCGGCAACCGGGCCCATTTCTATAAGATGGTCGGCAGATAAAATTGTATCTTTATCGTGCTCTACAATAATTAAAGTGTTTCCTAAATCACGCAAGGCTTTAAGGGTTTCAAGTAAGCGTGTATTATCGCGGCTGTGTAGGCCGATTGTCGGCTCGTCTAATACATATAAAACGCCTGTTAAACCGCTGCCTATTTGCGTGGCAAGGTGTATTCTTTGTGCTTCCCCGCCGGAAAGGGTTTGCGATTTTCTATCAAGCGTAAGATAATTTAAACCGACACTATTTAAAAAGCCGAGTCTTGCTTTAATTTCTTTTAAAATTTGTTTTGCGATAATTTGTTCTGTTGCGTTTAATTTTAAATTATTAAAGAAATCTACGGCATCTTTTACCTGCATAGAAGTTATTTGCGTGATATTTTTGCCGTTTATATAAACGCTTAGGGCTTCGGCTTTAAGTCTTTGCCCTTTACAGGTGGGGCAGACATTTTCGCGCATATATTTATTGTAAATTTCTTCTTTAACAAAATCGCTTTCGCTTTCTTGGTATCTGCGTTTTAAATTGCCGATAACCCCTTCAAATGCGGTTGGATTATTTGCCCAAGCCGCTTGATAAAAAATTTCGTCAGAGCCGTAAAGCAAAATATTTTGTTGCTCTTTTGTAAGTTTGTTCCAAGGTTTATTCATTGGAATTTTGGCTTCGTCACAGACGATTTTTAAAATATCATAATAATAACTTGCCCAGGAATTTTGCCAGCGGTGTGTTTTGCTGGTTATAGGTGTTTGCCAAGGGGCAAGTGCGCCTTCGTTAACAGATAAAGTTTTATCGGGCACAACAAGGTCTTCGGCTATTTCAATTTTTATGCCAAGACCATTACAATCGGGGCAGGCGCCTTGCGGCGCATTAAAGGAAAATAGGCGCGGCTCCATTTTTTCAAAACCGATAGCGCAATGCGGGCAGGCATTTTCAAGACTGTAAAAATATTCCTTTTCCTGCGAGAGAACTTTAACAAGTCCTTTGGAATATTTCATAGCAAGTTCTAAAGATTCGGTTATGCGTTCTTTTTCTGCTTCTTCAACAAAAATTTCGTCAATAACAAGGTCAATAGTGTGTTTTTTGTAGCGTTCAAGTTTTGGCGTTTCCTGTAAGGGATAAATTTTGCCGTTTACATAAACTTTAAAGAATCCGTCTTTTATAAGGCGGTTAAAAAGTTCTTCATAAGAACCTTTTTTTGCCTGAACTAAAGGCGCAGTAATGAAAACTTGTTTTTGGTCAAACTTTTTTAGAATATCTTTTAAAATTTCGGGCAAACTCCACTTTTCAACCGGGCGGCCGCAAATCGGGCAAAAGCGTTTACCTATACGGGCAAAGAGAAGCCTTAAATGGTCGTAAATTTCGGTAGTGGTGGCAACGGTGGAACGCGGGTTTCTTGAAGGGGTTCTTTGCTCTATACAAATAGCAGGCGAAAGGCCTTCAATTAACTCTACATCCGGCTTTTGCATAAGGTCCAAAAATTGCCTTGCATAAGCGGACATACTTTCAACATATCTTCTTTGCCCTTCTGCATAAATAGTATCAAAAGCAAGAGAACTTTTGCCAGAGCCCGAAAGTCCCGTTATAACAACCATCTTGCCACGCGGTATTTTTACATCTACATTTTTTAAATTATGTGTCTTTGCACCGATTATTGTTAAATATTCCATATTAAAATTATATAATTTATAAAGTATGAAGTTAATTAAAAATAAAGTTTTTCTTATTATTTTAAGTTGTTTAATATCGGTTTCCATTATTGCGTGGCTTGTTTGGAGCGCAAAGGATAACTTTTTTAAAATATGGCATGATGCTAATTCTTGGTATCTTTTGCTTGCTTGTCTTGCCTCGGCAACGATTTATGTTTTTATGGGGCTTTCCTTGTGGGAAACTTTAAAATTGCTCGGCAGAAAAATCAATTTAGGTGCTGCCATAAGTATTGCGTTTGTTTCAACAACGGTTAATTATTTGGTATCTTCCATGGGGGCAAGCGGTTTTGCTTTAAGGGCGCATTTGCTTGGCAAACGCAAAGTGCCTTTAGGTATCAGTGTAATGGCAAGCATTATTATAAGCGTGCTTTTGTATTTTATTTTGATAGTGATAATTTTGCTTGGCACTTTGCTTTTAGTTTTAAATCATAATGCAAGTCCGGAGCAGATGATACGCAATTTTATGGTCGTTGTGGCAATAGCTGTAATAGGCGCTTTAATAACGGCTTTTATATTTAATAACAGTTTTAGATATAAGGCCATGCGTAAAACTTTCTTATGGATAAATAAGATAATTTATAAACTTTTCGGCGCTTTGATACCTAAAAATAATTTTTCCGCTTTTGCAACGCAACTTGATAATGGTTTAAAGACAATACATAAAAATAAATCTAAATTGACTTTAGCCACGCTTTATATTTGCGGTGATTGGATTTTTACTATTTTAATTCTTTACTTAGCTTTTTTGGCTATCGGTATAAAAATACAAATCGGTGTTTTGCTGGCAGGGTTTGCTATCGGTATGGTAACAACTTTGATACCGTTTTTACCGGGTGGGCTTGGCGCAATGGAACTTGCTATGACAAGTGTCTTTTCCCAAATGGGTATTGATTGGGATAGCGCTTTGATGGCGGCTTTGATTTACCGCTTTGTTTATTATATTATCCCAGGTATTATAAGTGTTTTTGTTTATTGGGGTTTAAAATTATCAGAACCAATAGGACCAAGCAAAACAAAAACCAGTGATTATATAAGTAAGGCGGCAAAGTAATGGCAAAACTTGTTTTGATAGAAGATTCAAAGAATTTAGCGCTTGCGCTTAAAGGTGCTTTGGAAATAAACGGCCACGAAGTTATTTGGATAAATGACGGCAGAGATGGTTTAATGGCTGTTAAAAAAAATAAACCTGATGCTGTTTTGCTTGACTTAATGTTGCCCCATGTAAGCGGTTTTGAAATTTGTAAAGCAATCAAAACAGATAGCGCAATTTTTAAAACGCCTGTAATAGTAATGTCCACTTTAACCGATTATGAAAGCAAAGAACGCGTGCAGCAAGCAGGCGCTGATTATTTTATAGATAAACCTTATAATTTAAGGGAAACTTTAGCACAAATAAATAATTGTTTACCTAAGAAAAAATGAAAGTTAGAATATTCAGAAACCAAAAAGTAATAACCGATAGCGACCTTGCGCAGACTTTGGAAGTTGCGCCAAAAAGTTTAATTGCCGCTTTCAAGCGCAATATTTATTTTTTTAATCAGGAAGAATATTTTATTTTATCTGACGAAGAAAGAACTTCTCTTGTTCAAGATTATTGTTTTGACCACGCCGAACGCTTAAGATACGCTAAACGCAACCCTTATGTTTTTAAGTTTACCGCAGTTATCAAAATTTGCTGCCTTTTAAAGAAAAATCCTAAAGCAAAAGAGGTTCGGCAAAAATTTTTTACCGAACCTCAAATCAAAAACATTGATTTAGAAAAGTTTTAATTTTTTATTTTTTAAAACTTTTTAAACCAATTCAAGCCCTTTCTGTTTCCGTAATTAACTCTTTAAGCATATCAAAACTTTCTTGATATTCCGGAGTTATTTGTTCCGGCTCAAAAGGTGCCCTATAAGTCCAATTTTCGTCATTAACGGTGCCGGGCGTATTAATTCTGCCTTTTTCGCCAAGAATATCTTGGAAGGGCAAAATAACCAAGCAGGAACCGCTGCCTAAAGTTCTTTTTAAAATACCTTTGTGAACTTCTTTAGACCAATCAACAAAGCCATCGGTTTTTTGGGTGCTTACCATTTCCCAGAAGTTTGCTCTTTGCCAGGAGGGCATTTCTTCCCACCACTCTCTTAAAGTTTCTGTATCGTGGGTGCCGGTCGTTGCAACGGAGGCTTTTGGATAGTTGCGCGGTTCTCTAAAAACTTCATTATCCTTTTCCCAGCGTAAAACTTTATAGCCCGGCATAGAAAGATCTTTTAACATTTGGCGCATATAATCGGGTATCACGCCAAGATCTTCGGCTATGGGCAATTTATCTATTGCGGTTTCAAAAACTGATTGTAAGAAGTCAAAACCTCTTTTCTTTTGTTCGTCTTCATTTTCAATATCAAAGTGTCCTTTATCTTGGCCCTTTTCAAAAACCCAAGTTCTAAAGAAACCGACCATGTGATCTAGGCGGAAGATATCATAAATTTCGCATGCTCTGGCTATTTTATTGCGCCAGAAATTAAATTTATTTTCTGCGATATCTTGCCAATTATAAGCCGGCAAACCCCATTTTTGGCCGCCTTGGCTAAATTGATCTTGCGGGGCACCGATTTCTGCGTCAAGCAAATATCTTTTTTGATTTCCCCAAACATCGGCACTTTCAAAGTTAACGCCGAAAGGAATATCACCGCAAAGCAAGATATTATTTTCTCTAGCAACTTTTTTTGCCTCTTTCATTTGTTCGTCTAATAACCATTGGATATATACATAGAACATTATTTTTTGGTAGTTATCTTTTGTAAATGTTTTTAGGAATTTAATATCCGGATTTTTTAAATCATCCTGCCACTCAAGCCAAGAATTCCAGCTGCCAATATCTTTTGCCGAGCGGAAAATAGAATAAGGCACAAGCCAGGAAAATTTATGTTTGTTAAATTCTAAGAAATCTTTATAACGCGGTGTATTTTTTAATTTTTCTTCTTGTAAGAAATAAAGATAAGCTTCCCACAAAACGCGGTATTTGGCGGCTTTAATTTGTTTAAATTTTGTTGTTTTGCTTTTGCGCCAATCTTCAATATCAGCTTTAAGTTCTCTTACAACTTCTTTTGCTTTTTCGCACTGTTGATATTCGGGAATATTGTTAATACTCAAATAAACCGGGTCAATAGCATAAGTGCTAAGGGCGCTATAAGGGCAGTTTTCATTTGGTGCCGTTTCGTTTATCGGTAAAATTTGTAGAACTTTTAAACCTTGTTTGCTAAAAAATACAAGCCAAGATTTCAAAGAATCTAAGTCGCCGCAGCCCCAATCGGTAGCTGAGCGCATTGCGCTTAAAGGAAGTAGAACCCCTGTTGAACGCGAGTTTACAACTTTGTTTTCTTTTAAGTCTATTGCCATTTTTTATTTCCTCGCTATTGCTTCAATTTCTACTAGAGCACCTTTTGGCAAAGCCGCAACCTGAACGGTGCTTCTCGCCGGAAAAGGATCTTGAAAGAATTTTGAATAAACATCATTCATATCTGCAAAATCTGAAAGGTTAGTTAAAAATACTGTTGTTTTTACGACATGTTTAAAATCTGTTTTTGCGGCTTTTAAAATTTCTTGCATATTTTGTAAAACTCTTTGTGTTTGAGTTCTGATATCGCCGCCGGCAATTTCCCCCGTTACCGGGTCCGCTGGCAAACAGCCGGAAATAAAAATCCAACTTCCGTTTTTAACTGCTTGCGAGTAAGGCCCAATAGCTTTTGGGGCATTGTTTGCCGTTACTATTTTTGTAGCCATAAAATCTCCTTGCTTTAAAACAAGCTATAATATATAGTATAAAAAAAAAGAAGATATTTCAAAGAGGTAATAAAATGGAGATAACTTTTCTTGGCACAAATGGCTGGTTTGATACTCATACAGGCGCAACAAGTTGCGTCTTATTAAATACAAAAGATTGCTATATTATTTTAGATGCCGGCAGCGGTTTTTATAAAGTGCCCAATCTTTTGCGCGAAGATAAACCGATTTTTTTACTTTTGACTCATTTGCATTTAGATCATATTTGTGCTTTACAGATGTTGCCTTTACTAAAAAATAAAAATTTAACAATTATTGTTGTGGGAGAAAAACAAAAAGAAGATTTGGCTAAATTTATGCAACTGCCTTTTATGCCGACGGCTAAAGCCCTTGGTTTTGATGTGGTGGAAATTGAAAAAATAAAAAATAAATTACCTTTTAAAGTTGAGTATTTTGAACTTGCCCACGCGGTAAAAACTTTTGGTTATAAAATTTTTGCCGAAGATAAAATTGTTTCTTACGGGCTTGACAGCGGGCTTTGCGAAAATATTTTAAATCTTGCCAAAGATAGCGATTTATTTATTTGTGAGTGTTCTTACTTGCCCGGCCAAGACCCCGATTTTAACCACCTTAACCCAAAAGCCGCTGCCTTAATTGCCAAAGAAGCAAAAGCGAAATTGCTTGCTTTAATACATTTTAAAGCTGATGTTTATGATACTTTTGAAAAGCGCGATTTGGCTTTGCTTGAAGCCGGTAAATATTTTGAAAAGAGTTTTGCGCCATACGACGGCGACACAATAACTCTCTAGTTTTTTGCGTCGGCTTTTTTCCTCTTTTTTATTTTTTTAAGACTTCGGATAGCAGCGCCCTTCGGGCGCGGTCCCTACTATACCTTGTCTTAAAGAAAATAAAAAATAGGTCGGCGCGGTTGCCCGCGCCTAAAAAATCCTCGCAAAAATATTTGCTTTGTTTAGCGAATTCAAAACGCAAAATCCTCGCAAAATATTTGCTCTGTGTAGCAAATTTGGCTCCAAAAGATTTGCTCTGCTCGTAGAATTTAAATGTAAAAATTTTTCTATTTTCTATCGTTATTTAACAGCGCGCTTGCGTATTTTTTTTTTTTGATAAACTGACTTTATGAAATAAAGTCATACTGAGGTGTTTTTGCTCAGTATCTCTTCCTATTTTTAAAAAATAAAATCGGTCCAGATTCCCGACAAAGACACTCGGGAATGACGAATAAACAAAAG
>JAZKYS010000005.1:0-24458 GCA_045612285.1 Elusimicrobiaceae bacterium | reverse complement strand
TCTTTTGAATTAAAACAATACTTACAAAGCGTTGCGCGTCCGTTTTTATTTTCCAGCTCGCACCCGCCTGCAGTTATTGCAAGCTGTATTGCCGGTTTAGACATAATTTATAATGAACCCGAACGCTTAAAAAGACTTTGGGATAATACAAACTTCTTTAAAGAAGAACTTAAAAAAGCAGGTTTTGATACAGGCAAATCTCAAACGCCAATAACACCTGTGATGGTCGGCGATGAGAAAAAAGCCAAAGAACTAAGTAAAATGCTTTTTGAAGAAGGCGTTTTTGCGCTTGCAATAGTTTTCCCCACAGTGCCAAAAGGCAAAGCAAGAATCAGAACTATTGTAACAAGCGACCACACCCAAGAAAACTTACAAAAAGCAGTTAATGCTTTTGTAAAATGCGGTAAAAAATTAGGTATTATCTAATGAAAGCAAAAGGCGCATTAAATTTATTTAAGGCAACTGCCGTTGTTTCTTTAACGGCAGTTGCTTTTGCCTTTTGTGCTTGCTCAAAAGAGCAAAAGGCGCCTATTTCAAATGAACAAAAAAAGCCGCAAATTTTAACTTCAAGTTATGTTCCTTATACTTTAGTTAAAAATCTTGTTAAAGATAAGGCCGATGTTTCTATGCTTATGCCGCCCGGCGTTGAACCACACTCCTTTGAGCCTTTACCAAAAGATATTTTAAAAGTAAAAAATGCTCCTTTGTTTTTTTATATAGATAAAACTTTAGAGCCTTGGGCAAGCGAGTTAGGCCAAAAAACTGCTATTGCCCTAGCCAAAGATCTTGCTACCTACGATGATTTACATATTTGGATGGACTTTGATAAAACTATTTCAATGGCACTTTTGGCCAGTAAAAATATTCAGATAAAATATCCCTCTTTAAAACAAGAAGTAAATAAAAATTTTGAAAAATTTAATACAGATATAATTGAACTGAAACAGGCTTATGCCGATGGTTTAAAAAATTGTAAGAATAAAAATATTTACCATATAGGCCACTTAGCTTTTGGGGCAATCGCAAAAAATTATAACCTTAATTTTAAACCTCTTATAAATTCTTCAGAGTCCCAAGAACCAAGCCCAAAAGATATTTTGGAAATGATTAAACAAATAAAAGAAAATAATATCAAATATATTTTTACGGAAGAAGCCCTTTCCCCGGAAATGGCAACTTTAATTGCCGAGCAAACAGGGGCACAAATTTTAATGCTTTACACTATTGAACATATAACAAAAGAAGAATTTGACGCACAAATTACTTATCAAGATTTTATGTCCAAAAACTTGGCAAATTTAACAAAGGGGCTTGAGTGTAAATAAAAAATGAATTTAATAGAAGCAAAAAATATTTCGCACGCTTACCGCGGACAGCAGGTTTTACACAAAATTTCTTTTAATTTAGAAGAAGGTTCGTGGACTGCTCTTATCGGGCCAAACGGCAGCGGCAAAACAACTTTAATTAAACTTTTGCTCGGGCTTTTACCTTTACAAAGCGGTAAATTAAATTTTTGGCAAAAAGAATATTTTAAAGAACTGGGGTATCTTGAACAAAAAATTACCCCGCCGCGCCTTATGCCTTTAACAGCTTTTGAAGTTGTTAAAATGGGGCTTTTAAGCACAAAAAAATCATTAAAAATTTTTAGTAAAGAAGATATAAAATCTGCGCTTAAAATGATGCGCACCACAAATTGCTTTCAATATAGAAATAAACTTTTTAGCGAACTTTCAGGCGGGCAACAGCAGCGCGTTTTACTGGCAAGAACTTTGATAAACAAGCCAAAACTTATTATCTTAGACGAGCCGACAACTGCTTTAGACAGCACTTCACGCGAAAGTTTTTTTGAACTGCTTTTAAAATTAAATAAAGAACAAAAAACAACAATTTTACTTATCACCCACGATATTGCCGAAATTGGCAAATACGCAACTGCTTTTATGGTGCTTGATAAAGAACTTATTTTTAGTGGCAGTAAAGAAGATTTTTGCTCTTCTCAGGCTGTTGCCGATTATTTTGGTTCTTATACCCAGCATATTATGGACCATTTACACTCGGAAGATTCCTGCCCTTTCCCAACGCATGAACACCACCACGCCCGTAAGGAGGCAAAATGAGCCCTTTTGAACTTTTCTCTTATTCTTTTATTTGGCAAGCTTTGGCAGGCGGTTTGTTAATTGCAATTTTTACCTCGCTAATAGGCACTTTTCTTGTTTTAAAAAGACTCAGTTTGATGGGCGATAGTTTAAGCCATGTGGCTTTAAGCGGTGTGGCAATCGGTTTTTTAACAAAAACAAGCCCTTTATTAGTTGCTTTACCGGTGGTTATTTTAAGTGCGCTTGGCATAATAAAGTTAACTAAAAACGAAAAGATTTACGCCGATAGCGCGCTTGGTATTATCAGCGCGCTTGGTATTGCGCTAGGTTTAATTATTGCTGCTGTGGCGGGCGGTTTTAATGTTGATTTGATGGGCTTTTTGTTTGGCAGTATTTTAACAATTTCTAAGGCGGAAATTTTGCTTGCCGCCATACTTGCCTTAATGAGCGGGGCTTTGATTTTTTATTATTATAATGAACTTGTAGCAATGACTTTTGACGAAAATTTTGCCAAAACAGCCGGCATTAATACCGATAAAATTAATACCTTTTTAATTGTTTTTAGCGCCGCTTGTATCGTTATTGCTTTAAAGGCGGTTGGTATAATGCTGGTATCGGCTTTGATAATTGTTCCGCCGAGTGCGGCACTGCAAATTGCAAAATCTTTTAAGCAAACACTTTTATATTCCTGCTTATTTTCCTCGGCAAGTATTATACTTGGTATTTATTTTTCTTTCTTACTTAACTTGCCAAGCGGGGCAGTAATAATTTTAATTAATCTTTTAATTTTATTTATTATATTAGGTGTAAAATATGCTTTTAAAAAAAGAAAAATTGCCTGAACTTTTAAAAGAGTTAAAAAAATTATATCCCAAAACTAAGACGGCGCTTATCTATAATAACAGCGCCTATCAACTTTTGGTAGCGGTTATTTTATCAGCGCAATGCACGGATGAACGCGTAAACAAAGTTACCCCTGTTTTATTTAAAAAATATCCAACCCCCAAAAAAATGGCCGCGTCCGATATTAAAGATATTGAAGCAATTATTAAATCAACGGGTTTTTATCACGCAAAAGCAAAAAGTATTTTAGAAACTTCTAAAAAACTTGTGAGCGATTTTAAAGGCCAAGTGCCAAAAACTATGGCAGAACTTCTAACTTTGCGCGGTGTTGCCCGCAAAACGGCAAATGTTGTTCTTGGCGATTTTTACGGCATAGATGAAGGTATTGTAGTTGATACCCATGTTAAGCGCCTTTCCTTCCGCCTTGGTTTAACAAAAAATACAGAACCTTTAAAAATAGAGCAAGATTTAATGAAAATGCTTGATAAAAAATATTGGCATTGGATAAGCCACGCTCTTATTTGGCACGGCAGAGGGCCTTGCGATGCAAGAAAGCCCGAATGTCAAACCTGCACTTTAAATAAACTTTGTCCTAAAAACGGAGTTGTTTTAAAAAAAGAAAAATGAAAATTTTTATTGCCACTGCCAACAAACACAAAAAGATAGAATTATTGAAGATTTTACCTACTGAAAATAATAAAAGCGAAAAGTTTGAATATTTTACTTTTTTAGATTTTCCTTCTCTTATACAGCCGGAAGAAACGGCTTTAACTCTTAAAGAAAATGCCATAATAAAAGCAAAAAGCGGACTCTCACAAACAGGACTACCTACACTTGCCGATGATACCGGCTTAATGGTGGACGCTCTTAACGGCGCGCCCGGTGTTTTTAGCGCACGCTACGCTTTTAAAGACAAAGCTGATTACGAGGCCAATAATATAAAACTTTTAAAAGAACTTGAAGGCTTACCGAAAGAAAAAAGAACCGCACGCTTTAAAACAATTTGCGCACTTGCTTTACCAAATGGCGAAATTATTATTAAAGAAGGCGCTGTTGAGGGTTATATTACGCAAGATTATTTTGGCACGCAAGGTTTTGGTTATGATCCTATTTTTGAAGTTAAAGAACTTGGCAAAACAATGGCAACTTTAACGACGGAAGAAAAAAATAAAATCAGCCATCGCGGAAACGCTTTTAGACAGATTATTCCGATACTTGAAAGTTTATAAATGCCCGTCTCTATTTATTTGATCGCAAAGTTTTGTTTGAATATTGTTTGCTTGACTTTTTATATTACATTTTAAAATGTTTTTTGAAGAAATATATAAATGATATTTTTCCTCAAGAGGTAAACGCTGTGCTGAGGCCTTAAGGCCACAATATTGTTGATTGTTAATACAATCCGGAGCGTATATAAAATCTTTAGTTTTTATTCTGTTTTTAACCCAATTAGGTTCCGATTGCTTTTCGCCCGGTATAGAAATATCAAGTTTATCCATTTCATAGGCATTTGCATATCTGCCATTTTGTAAGAAAAAAACATCATTTGCTTGTGCTATAGCTTTAAGATTTATTATCGCTTCTTGCATAGTAGATTTTTCTACTGATTCATAATAATAAGGCACAGCAATAGCAGCCAAGATACCTATAATTAACACAACGACTAATAACTCTATAAGCGTGAACGCTTGGTTTTTCATAAAAAGACCTCTTTTTTGATTAAACTTATAAAAGTAGTTTATCAAAAAAAAAAAATAAGCAAGCGCGATGTTAAGACGGTAAAAAATAAGAGGGAAAAGGTAGAGATTCCCGACAAAAACTTTCGGGAATGACGATTTTATTTTTAATCGTCATGCTGAGATGTTTTTGCTCAGCATCTCGTCCTATTTTTGAAGTTAAAGAACTTGGCAAAACAATGGCAACTTTAACGACGGAAGAAAAAAATAAAATCAGCCACCGTGGCCACGCTTTTAGACAGATTATTCCGATACTTGAAAGTTTATAAATGCCCGTCTCTATTTATTTGATCGCAAAGTTTTGTTTGAATAGCAGTAGCTCCGCCATATGAACTGTTACAAACTAATTGATCATTCTGCTGCTGTATTGCAATATAATATGTGCTGGCAAAAGGAAGTCTTTGAGCAAGAGCTTTGAATTCTGATCCTGCCCCGTTAGGAGAATAAACAAAATATTTTGTTTGTCTTCTATTATTATATGTTCCTCCGGTTATTTCGCCAGGGATAGAAACATCAAGTTTATTTAATTCATACATATCAGCATATCTGCCATTTTGTAAGAAAAAAACATCATTTGCTTGTGCTATAGCTTTAAGATTTATTATTGCTTCTTGCATAGTAGATTTTTCTACTGATTCATAATAATAAGGCACAGCAATAGCCGCCAAAATACCAATTATTAAAACAACGACTAATAATTCTATTAGCGTGAACGCTTGATTTTTCATACAAATACCTCTTTTTTGATTAAACTTATAAAAGTAGTTTATCAAAAAAAAAAAAATAAGCAAGCGCGATGTCAAGACGGTAAAAAATAAGAGGGAAAAAGTAGAGATTCCAAACAAAAACTCTTTGAAATGACAATTTGATTATTATTAATCGTCATGCTGAGATGTTTTTGCTCAGCATCTCGTCCTATTTTTGAAGTTAAAACACTTGGCAAGACAATGGCCACTTTGACGACGGAAGAAAAAAATAAAATCAGCCATCGCGGCCACGTTTTTAGCCAAATTGTTCCGATATTAAAAGAGTTGTAAATTTTATGTAAAAAATAGCCACAATCTAAAATAGATTGCGGCTATCTTTTAATTTTATATTAGACCTAAAATTTACCATTCTCGGTCATAGCAATATACTTATAAATTTTATCAGGTATTTTTTCTTCACATTTAACACCGCTGGAAGCCGCTATATAATCATTTAGATTAAATGTTTTAAGTGTTTTAAAGGCAGAAGCAGGCACTACTTTTTTATTTTTTTCTACATTTTTATGTAAATTTTCATATCCGTCTTCCGGATCAAATTTGATATTTGTGAAGAAAAGTTCATCATATCTTCGTCCAAAAAGAGCATCAAAAAGAACATAATTTTTGCCATCCTTATGAACTTCAGGAAACATATAGACAGCAGCAGAAGCAAACACTTCACTATATCTACGAAAATTTCTATATTCCTTCAAATAGGAATACGGATAAGCTAAATAAGTTTTTTCTTTTGCTTTATCCTTAACATTTAAATGCCTTATAGTATAGGAACAATTCGGATATACATTTAATTTAACTTTTAGACAGCCACTAGTGAACATTTCAATTGATTCCGGATTATGGCCAGCAAGAGAAACAGTATAAACAATAGCATCGTGCCTCATATCGCGACTGGCTTTTAAAAAAGCCAAGTAAGTTTTATAGTCTTTAGGATTTTTATTTAGTTCAATAAAAGCATTTAAATATTTATCATCTTCGCATCTAAGAGTTTTCCAGCCGGAAGGAGAAATAATAGTATAGGAATGTTGCCCATTAACCATACCATTATCTTTAATTCTTGTAATTTTCCAATTAGGATTCTTTTTAAACTCTTCTCCAATATAAATATCTGCACAAGATCTTTGAAGCAAAGGATACTTAAGATCTTTATGGGTTGAAACTTTCCCTTTTTGTTGTTGGTAGGCGCTATTAAGTTCTTTTGTAAGTTGAGCTTTTACCTCATCAGTTGCAGAAGAATCTGATACTTCAGCAAAAGAAAAACTGCCGACAACAAAAACTGCTAAAAATGATATCATTACTTTTTTCATAATATTACTCCTTAACCAAACTATTGCTATTTATATTATAAACCATAAAACAATAAAAAACAAGAGCAAAAAGGCCTATTTTTATATAGGCCTTTTTATTAAAGTTTAAACAATAAAACTTTTATTTAAAATTTTTATTTTCAATGGAAAGAACTTTATTACATCTGCGAGCGTGGCGCTCTTCATTTTCCTGGAACTTTGCGCCCAAAAAGGCTTTAACTAAAGTAGGCACAATTTCGGCCTTAACAACGCGCGCGCCAAGGCACAAAATATTCATATTATCGTGTAAAACACCTTGCTCTGCGCTATATTCATCGTGCGCAATAGAAGCGCGCACACCTTTAAATTTATTTGCCGTAATACAAACACCGATACCGCTGCCACAAATTAAAATGCCTTTATCCGCCTGGCCTAAAGAAACCGCAGTAGCAACTTTGGCGGCAAAATCTGGGTAGTCAACACTATCCGCAGAAAAAGTGCCAAAATCTAAAACTTGCGCGCCTGCTTCCTCAATAGTTTTTTTAACTAAATCTTTAATAGCAAAACCGGCGTGATCGCAGCCAAGAGCAATTTTCATTTTATTTTAACTCCTTATCAACAAGTTCGCAAAGCGTGTGGCCGATAAAAATATGACATTCTTGTATGCGCGGGGTATTGTTAGAGCGGACAATTATAGATAAATCAGCAATATTTTTTATAGTGCCACCATCTTTACCCAAAAAGGCTGCTGTGTAGCAACCTTTTTGCTTGGCAAGTTCAAGCGCTTTATAAACATTTGTGCTGTTGCCGGAAGTAGAAATACCGATAACAATATCGCCTTCCTTAGCAAAACCTTCCACCTGGCGCGAAAAGGAAACCTCATAGCCATAATCATTGCCGATAGCCGTTAAAGATGAAGTGTTTGTATTTAAAGCAAGAGCCGGGTAAGATTTTCTTTCTTTTTTATATCTGCCAACGAACTCTGCCGCGATATGCTGGGCATCCCCGGCGCTGCCGCCATTACCCATTAAAATAACTTTGCCGCCTTTATTAAAACACTCAATAGTTTTCTTGGCAAGGGTTTCAATTTGGGGGCCGAGATTATCACCAACATAAGTTAAAACTTGTATTAATTCCTGTGTTTCTTGTTTTGTAAACATATTTTATATCTCCTCTAAAGAATCTTTAAGAACCCAACCTTGTGTTTTTTCGGAAGGGATTAAAATTTGTGTCCAATTATCTTTTCTGTCTTTAACCTGAACAATATGACTGCGCGGAATACTTAAATTTACGGGGAAATTTTCCCCCGGGCCGCTGCGGACTTCCGCCTGTGTTTTTTTAACTACGGCTAAAGGTTTGGTATCAATAGGCCTTCTAAATAAATACCAAACAGCTACTAAAATTATACAAATAAATAAACAAATAAGTATTTTTTTTAGTTTTTTGTTATCTGTTATTAAAACAAAAATTAGAATTATAACAAAAAGCCAACCGAGTAGCCATAAAAGGCCCTCTAGTTCTATTATAGATAAATAGAAAAACAAATTAAAAGCAACTTCCGGCACATCTGTGGGGATAAGCACCTGCCCGTTTTGTGCCATAACAAAAATAAGATTATGGCGGATGTCTTCATCTCGCGGATTTAAACGCCAAGCCTTATAATAATTTGCCAAAGCACGGGGAGTTAAACCAAGTTTATAACAACTATTAGCAAAATTATAATACAAAGTAGCGCTTGGTTTTTCGGTTTTTTTGATTTGCTCATTATAAATTTTGGCCGCTTCTAAATAATCTCCACGGTCATAAGCCTGCCGGGCTTCTTCTTGGGCAAAAAGGCAAGGAGCAAAAACCGCTAAACTAATAAATAATACAAATTTCTTAACAATATTATTCATAATTATTTTGCCTCCTTTTCAATTTGTTTAAGCAAATTAAGTGCTTTTTGGATTCTTTGTTTTAAAGCAATATCGTTTTTAAGGGTATCACTTGGCGCATATTTAAGCATTTCAAGTTCTTGCCAGAAAGCATTTAATAAGGTGCTTGTAGCCGTGCTGAGTTTAAGGTTTTTGGCACTTTGGGCAACGGTAATTACTCCTAAAGATTTGCCTTGTTTAGCACTTAAATAATTTTGTAAAGCAGGCGCAATATCATTAATATTTTTTGCTTTGGCAATTTGTTTTTTTGCTCTTAAATAAGCCTTTTGGTTGGATAAGAACTCAAATTCTCCTTTACTTATAAAGTTAATTAAAAGAGTGAGCGCTAAAACAATAAATAAAAGATAATTATATTTTCCAAATTCTTTAACTGAAGTTAAGATTTTACTTAATAAAGAAGTTTCCTCTTTTTTAAGATAATAAATATCCCTTGAAAATTTTTCTATTTTACCGCCTTTTATATCCGCCTGTGAAAAATCTTGAACTGAAGGGTTCGCTTCTAAACTGTTTTCATCAGCCGGTAAAACTTTTAAACTAATAGGTTTACTTTGGATAGTTTCATAAGAATTTGTTTTTGGGTTAAAATATTGTAAAGTTGTTGCCGGAATAGTAAAATCTCCCGAAGCCCTGGGAACAATAATTGTTTGAAACTCCGTCGTGCCCCCAACTAAGCCTGATTGTATTTTTGTGCTTGAAGAAGAGGTAGAATCAAAAACTCTAAAAGAGGGCCCTAAATCTAAAGAAGGAAGAGCGCCTATTGAGCGCATATTGCCTATACCGGAAATTTTAGTAGTCAAAATTATTGTTTCGCCCACGCGGACTTCGGCTTTATCCACCTGTGAAGTTATATTAAAATTACTGCCCACTGCCCCTGAAAAATCTTGTTGACTCCCCTGTTTGGGTAAAGGTTTAATATGAACGGATATAGGTTTACTTTTAACCGTTTGCGGACTGGAAAGAGAGTTAAAAAAGCTGTTAATGCCATCTAAAATGCCCTCAGAAGGAACATATTTTACAGAAGCAGAACCGATTGTTGCTTCCCCGGGCAAAATGCCAAACAAGGCAACATCAAATTCATAATAATAATACCGGTTTGAACCCAAAACTTCATAACCTTCATTACTTTTTATATCTTCAAAGATAAAGCCTTCCATTTTAGGCCTGTCATAAACAGGATTACCGATAGTATTTTTGCTGCTGTAAAATCTTATTTTTAAATTTATCTGTTCATTGATATAGGCTTCTTTTTTATCTACTCTGGCAGTTAAAAAGAAATCCGGATATTGTTTTAAATCCTTATTGCCCGCTTGGGAAGAAGGCTGGGCCCCGCCGCCGTTCATAGTATTATTTTGCGCCGTCTTTACTTTATTTTTATATGCTTTAGAACCAACATAAGTCAAATTTTGATTTGCGGCAGAAGAATTGGAAGGCTTATTTTGGTCATCCCGGTAAACTTCTATTTCTATTGGATCTGTTTTATAAATTGTTCCGTCAACATCTACGGCAAAAGAACCAATTGTGCTTTTGCCGGCAAATCTGGGTGATAGTATATAATTATATTGCATCTTAACGGTAATTTTGCCGTTTAACATAGTAGTATTACGCATTTGCCCGGAAGCATAAATATTAAAGTTTGGCAAAGAAGGCATTATCGGTGTTTTAATGTTTGAGGAATTACTGACAATATTTATTACTAAATTTATTTCATCCTTTACTTCAACATAAGATTTATCCACATAAGCATAAACCTGCGCTTGGGCAAAGGCATTAATACCCAATATAGTAAAAATAAACCACAAAAAAATTTTTCTAAAAAACATTACCAATCTTTCTCCACTTGTATTGATGAATTTTGATTATTGCCTGTTTGGCCCTGTAAAGGCGGCGGAGTATTATTCTTTTTTTCGCCATCTCCAAGCATTTTTAAAATATCTTCGGCTTGTTGTTTTAATTTATCTTTTTCTTTATCCTGGCCTTGACTGTTTTGATTTTGGCTGTCTTTATCTTGGTCATTTTGGTCTTGCTTATCTTGGCCTTGGCCGTTTTTGTCCTGATTATCTTGATTTTGATTATTAGGGTTCTTACTGCCTTGCTCACTTTGGTCTTTACTGTTATCCTTATTATCTTTAGAAGTATTTTTACTACCTTCTTTATTTTGCTGATCTTGCTTATTATTGCGGTGTTGTTGTATCATAAATTGCATATTATGAATAGCAGCTTCATCCTTTCCGTCAAGTAAAATTGCTTTTTTAAGGCTCAAAAGAGCATCTTTGGTCTGATTATTTTTATACTGGGCATTGGCCAAATTATAATAGGAATCTTGGGCTGCTTTAGAGGCACTTTTAGAATCCTCTTTCCCATATTCTTGGGCTGCTTTTAAATATTGTTCGCTGGCGCCGGAATAATCTTCTAAGCGATATAAAGCCGCGCCGCTGTTATAAACACCTTGTTCTTTGCCGGCGGCTGCTGCTTTTTGGTAATACTCATAAGCCGTGCCATATTTTTTTTGGGCATAGGCTTTATCACCAAGTTTTAAATCGGACTGGGCACCGCCGTTTACTAAAAGCGGGCAAAATAAGAATATTAAAAAAATATATTTATTCATTTTTCCCCTTCTTTTTAAATTCTACCTTTCTTGAAGTAATAAGTATAGATGTTATTAAAAATATTAGCGCCAAAACTAAAGCAATCTGATAACGGTTTTTATATTTATAAAGTTTCAATTTTTGATCCGTTGTCTTATCAAGTTGTTCAAGTTGGTCTAAAATATCACTCGCTGTTTTTTGCTCGTTTGTATAACGGATATATACCCCGCCTGTTTGTGAAGCAATTTCCTTTAAGGTTTGTTCATTTAATTTTGTCAAAACGAGATTGCCGTTTTTATCTTTTTTATATTCTTTGCCTTTGGGGCCCTGAATAGGTATCAATTCCCCTTCCGGATTGCCCACGCCAACAGCAATAACCCTTATTTGATTATCCCGGGCAATAGAAACTGCGTGCTGAATATCTTGAGGGAAGTGATCTTCCCCATCGGTTATTAAGACAACGGCCTTTTTACCGCTATACGGGCTAAGCATAGTTGCCGTAAGTTCCAAAGCCGCAGATAAAGAAGTGCCTTGGACAGGAACAGATTTTGTAGAAAAAGAATTAGTCAAACTTTTAAGTGCCGTAGTATCCGTTGTCACAGGGCATTGTAAATAGGCAAGCGAAGTAAAAGCAATTAAGCCAAAACGCTGTTGGAAACTCTGACTTAATACCATATTAATCATAATTTTTGCGCTTTCAAGACGGTTCGGTTTAAAATCTTGCGCGAGCATAGAATTTGAAACATCAAAGGCTATTACTGCTTGAGAATAAGAAGCGGTAGCTTCTATTTTTTCCCTGCCCCATTGCGGGCCGGCAAGCGCAATAAATAAAAATAACAATCCAAGCAAAAAGAAAAGAGTTTTTAATCTTCTTCTTGTTGTTATACTGGGCGAAGTTAAGCGTTTATAATTTGATACGGACCAAAGCAAATTAATTATTTTATTTTTGCGTTTACCGGCAAAAATTAAAACAAAAATAATTATAAGTGCGGTAATTAATAAATATATAAAAACTTTAAAATTAGCAAACAATTCCATTTACGGCACCTCTATAAAAACAAATTTCTGTAAGATAAAAGCTGTCAAAAGCAATATTAAGGCCCAAATTAATAAGGATTGGTAAGCATCTTCAAAATTAACTTGTAATCTTTTATCAAATTCTGTCTTTTCAAGCTGATCAATAGTTTTATAAATATTTTCAAGTTCAAAATTATTACGCGCCCGGAAAAATTGCCCGCCTGTAAGATCTGCTATTTCTTTTAAAAGACCTTCGCCTAAAGGATCGGCTTGAACATTTACATTTTGAACACCAAAAGCAGTTTGAACAATTTGAGGAATAAGGCCTTCCCCGGAAATTGCAATAGTATAAATTTTTATGCCGTATCCCTTTGCTGCTTTAGCAGCAGAAACAGGGTCAAGCGTGCCGGTATTAGATTCCCCGTCGGTTACAAGCACTATAATTTTGCTTTTTGTGGGGCTGTCTTTTAAATGTAAAGTGGAAACAGCAATAGCATCGCCAATAGCAGTCCCCCCGGGGCTTTTAAGCATACCTATATGGATAAGTTCAATATATTTTTCTATGGCGAAATAATCTAAAGTTAAAGGACATTGCAACATCGCATTATCAGCAAAGACAACAACCCCGATTCTATCGCTTGAACGCTTGCCTATAAAATCTAAAGCCGTTTGTTTTGCCGCTTCCATACGATTTGGGCTAAAATCTAAAGCGTTCATTGAGCCGGAAGTATCTATCGTCATCATAATATCTATACCTTTAGTAGGAGGTATTGCTGCCGGCCCTTGTTTTTGCGGACGCGCAAGGGCAATAATTATTAAAATCAAAGCAAGGGTAGTTAATAAATAAGGCAACCAACTGGCTATAAGAAAAAATAAAGAAGCCTTATGGTCTATTTGTTTAGCTAAAGGATATTTTATTTTTGCTGTCCATTTAATCTTTAAAAAAGCCCCAAAAATACAAACAATAAAAAGAGGTATCAGCAAATATAAGAAAAAAGGATTTGCGAAATTCATTTCTTGTTTACCTCCTGCTTATTTTGCGTTTCTATGACTTTGGCATTGCCTTTAATAACCAAACGAAGGTCCGTAATGTTTTTATCTCTTTGTTCGTCTGTCGGCACTGCTTTAGCAAATTTAACAAAATCCGAAGATTTTAAAAACACTTCAAGCGGGCTGATTAAATCCGCTTTAAAATCTTTATTTCTTTTAAGATATTTAAGCAAATCTCTTGTTGTAAACTTGTGCGCTTCAAATTTAAAGCGGGCGGTTAAGTAATCTCTTAAAATATCTGTCATATAAATATAAAAGAGTTTATATTGTTTACTTTCCCATAAATCTTTTAAAAGTAAACTATCAATTTGGCTAAGGGCAACTTCCTCGGGAGTTTTTGTTTCATCTAAATAGGGATTATTTATTTTTAAATTTTTTTCTTCTTTTTTGCGCTTTGATATACGATATATAAAGTAAATTATGCCTAGTATAATAAATAATAATAAAAGCAAAAATATAAACAAATAGGAATAAGTTTTTGGCCCTCTTATATCAAGCAGATACTCGGCATCATATTTAGTCTTTGTCGGTTTAATTTCAAGCGGTAAAGGCGGCATATCAAAAGCCATACCGCTTTCATCAATTAAGGTTGCCGTAAAGGTAGATATACCTAAATTAAACGGCATCACATTTATAATTATTTGATCCGGTTTATCGGTATTTACCCTAAGAATTTCAAAATCTTCCTGCTCGTTTGGTTCTAAAGTGGCAGGTTTTTGTAAATCAATGGTTATATTAAAAGGTTTGGCAAAAGAAAGCGGGGTTTTTACTTCTTGATAAGAAGCAAAAGTTGCAATTTCGTTTTTAAGTTCTTCTTTATCTTCTTCATTTACAGAAGAAATATCTTGGGCAAGAGTAAAAACGGAACAAATTAAAAATAAAAAAGATAATAATTTTCTCATACGCCTAACTTCCTTGAACGCTGCTTAAAAAATTTTATAACAGGGTCTAAAGTGTTTTTAGAAGCATCAATATTTATATAGTCAACACCGCTTAATTTAAAAAGATTTAAGGCCCTAGCCAAAACTTCTTTTCTTTCTTGGGAAATTTGTTTAATAGTTCTGGGGGTTAAAAAGCCGCCAACGCCGCTTTCCGCATCTTCAATCTGAATTAAGGCCGGAAGTTTTGGGAAATTAAACTCTAAAGGGTCTTCAATAATAACAGGTATCAAATCAAATTTACGCGCGGCAAGTTTAAAAGGCCTTTCGTAATTTTCGTCTAAGAAATCAGAAATAAAAAGCAAAATACCTTGCCTTTTAATTAATCTAAGCAAAGTGCTTAAAGCAAGAGAAATATTAGTTTTTTTGCTACGCGGTTCAAAAGCCAAAAGTTCCCTTATAATTCTTAAAACATGCCTTTTGCCTTTGCGCGGCGGGATATAAAGTTCCACTTTATCACTAAACAAAAGAAGTCCCACTTTATCACTATTTTTTATAGCAGAAAAAGCAAAAACGGAAGCAAGTTCAATAGCGGCTTCAACCTTTAAACTGCCTTTAGAACCGAAATATTGCGAAGCGGAAACATCACAGGCGATAATAACGCTTAACTCTCTTTCTTCATTAAATTTTTTAACATAGGTATTGCCGGTTCTTGCCGAAACATTCCAGTCAATAGAGCGTATATCATCGCCGGCAATATATTGGCGAACTTCGGCAAACTCTATACCCTGGCCTTTAAATACACTAAGGTATTGCCCGGCAAAAGTTTCCCGAACCAATTTGCCTGTTTTAAATTCAATTTGGCGAACGCGCTTTAAAATATCGGAAGTTTGCATAAAGCCCCCTGCTTCTATTATTTATTAAGGAACTTCTACTGTCGCAAAGATTTTTGTAATAATCTCTTGGGGGGTAATATTTTCTGCTTCGGCTTCATAAGTGCGCAAGATACGGTGGCGCAAAACATCCGGGCCTATTTCCTTAATATCTTCCGGTGTCACGTAGCCACGGCCTTGAATAAAGGCAAGGGCTTTTGCCGCCTGGGTTAAATAAATTGAAGCTCTCGGGCTTGCGCCATATAAAATATACGGGGCAAGATTATCAAGTTTATATTCTTTAGGATTTCTGGTCGCAAAAACTAAATCAACAATATAGTTTTTAACTTTTTCATCCACATAAATATTATCTGCCACTTGGCGTGCGCGCAAAACAGCATCCGTTGTAATTTTGCTTTCCACTTGCGGTTTTGTAGCCATGGACATCCTTTCAAGAATAAGTTTTTCTTCTTCTTTAGAAGGATAACTTACCTCAAGTTTCAGCATAAATCTATCAACCTGGGCTTCGGGTAAGGGGTAGGTTCCTTCTTGCTCAACAGGGTTTTGGGTGGCAAGAACCATAAAAGGTTTTGGTAATTGATAAGTCGTATCGCCGATAGTTACCTGGCGCTCCTGCATAGCTTCAAGCAAAGCACTTTGAACTTTAGCAGGTGAGCGGTTTATTTCATCAGCCAAAACTAAATTCGCAAAGATAGGCCCCTGCCTAGGTGAGAAGGTGCCTTCCTTCGGATTGAAAATCAAAGTGCCGGTAATATCCGCCGGCAATAAATCAGGCGTAAATTGTATGCGGGCAAAACTTGCCTGTAAGGCCTGCGCCAAGGTTTTAACTGCCATAGTTTTAGCAAGCCCGGGGACACCTTCAATTAAGATATGACCATCGGCAATTAAACCGATTAACATTTTTTCAATTAAATCTTGCTGACCTACGATAACTTTTGAAATTTCCCTTTTTAAATCTTGAAGAAAGAATCCTTCCTGCTGGACTCTTTGATTAATTTCCGTAATATTCATAACCCCTCCCAAAAGAGCAAAGACTGCTCTACTTTTTATATTATAGAATTTTTATATTAAAGTCCAGTATTTTTTTACTTAAATATTTTATTTGTTGAGTAGCAACTTTAAATTTGATATAATAATTTTATCCTTTTGTTAGGAGAGGTGGCCGAGTGGTTGAAGGCGCAGTCCTGGAAAGACTGTATACTCCAAAAGGGTATCGAGGGTTCGAATCCCTCCCTCTCCGTAAAATTTAAAAGCACCCTTTTGGGTGCTTTTTAATTTTTACGAGCTGGCAGCAACGGCAACTGCTTGCCGTTGCGTAGGGATTCGAAGCCCGGAGCGTTATGTGAGTTTTGCCTTTAGGCAAAGGCGAACATCGCGAGGGCAGGCCCGAGCAAAATTTCCGTCAGGAAATTTATGCAGGGCGAATTCCCTCCCTCTCCGTAAAATTTTGTATCCGATTTTGGCAAATTTTTTTGCCTCTGCTCCTTCGGATACTTCGGCCTCCGGCCTTTCACAGTATACTCTCAGTCGCAATCGGCTTCAAACTTTGCTCAAAATCGTTACAAAATAATTTGCTCTGTTTTGCTTAATTTGGCGGTTTAATTTTTTTATGGATGGAGTAATGCCAACTGCTTGGCATTACGTCGGGATTCGAAGCCCGGAGTGTTATGCGAGTTTGAGCGAAGCGAAAGGCGAGCATCACGAGGGCCGGCCTGGAAGAAAAATCCGTCAGGATTTTTACTGGAACGGCGAATTCCCTACCGCATCACTTTTGAATTCCTTACCATTTTTGAATTCCTTTTTAATTTGATACAATGAAAATATATTTATTAAAAAGGATATTTTTATGAAAAAACATATTTTTTTATTTTTAGGCATTACTATTCTTACAGCATGCACCTCTTTTCAACAACAAAAATTTGATTGGAGAGGCCAAAATTTTGATGATTTTATTACCCAATATGGTGTGCCTACTTCACAACACACATTACAAAATGGAAATATCGCTTATTCCTTTATAAAACCTTGTCAATATACCCAAGGCCAAGAAGAAGCGATGGTAGCAGTTGATAGCAATAATATTATCACTAGTGTATCTAAAATAAGCAGTTGTCCTTCTGCCCAACAAGATAAGCAATATAAAGAATATGTTGATCCACAAGTTAATTATCTAAAAGAAAAAGATGCTAAAAGAGAACAAGAAATTCTAGAGCAAACACAAGACCGCATTTATAAAGTTGAACATGAACTTTTTGAACTGAATTATGACCATAGCTACGAATTAGCTGTTAATTCTGCAGAAAATAATTTAAAAGCAACAGAAGAAAATTATGCTCAATGGAAAAAGCATTACGAAGAAAAACATAAAAAATACACGGATATTTTGAAATCTCATGGTATCAAACAAGATTCAACAATAACA
This sequence comes from Elusimicrobiaceae bacterium, assembly GCA_045612285.1. Taxonomy (GTDB): domain Bacteria; phylum Elusimicrobiota; class Elusimicrobia; order Elusimicrobiales; family Elusimicrobiaceae; genus Proelusimicrobium. The sequence continues at coordinate 6,954 of JAZKYS010000005.1, read as the reverse complement.
AATATGATAAACAGAGATAATGAAGATCTAGAACAACACAGATTACAAGTTGAAAATGCAAAAAAAGAATTAGAACAAGCAAAAGAAAACTTAAAAGATTGGGAAAATCGCCGTTCTAAATTAAAAATGGAATTGGAAGAACTAAATAAAACAAAAGATAAATATGCACAACCCGAAGATCCTTTAGAAAAATTAATTGAGAAAATATTTTAAATTTAGCTCTTAACTTATAAAAACTGCCGAGACAAAACTGTAAAATGTTTCGGCAGTTTTTATTTTTTCAAAAAAGATTTTTTTAAAAATGCAATAATTTGCCTGCTTTGTGCGTTATTTAGATAACAGGAGGCAAATTTATGAAAAAACTTTCCTTTTTATTTTTAGGTATTATCAGCCTTACGGCGTGTGCCACTTTTGAGCAACAAGCATTTAATTGGAGAGGCCAAAATTTTGATGAACTTGTTGTTAAATACGGCGTTCCAACTTCCCAATATACTTTACAAGATGAAAGTGTTGCCTACTCATTTATAAAACCTTGCCAATATACACAAGGACAAGAAGAAGTGGTGGTAGTGGTAAATACGGATAACACTATATATGATATTTCTAATGTTAGCCGTTGCAGCACTCCTTCTACAGAAATATATTATACGGAATATATTTCCACTCAACCTATATATGTAAGTAGAAATAGCCATGGGAAAAACCCTCCGCCGCCTCATCATGTTAACCCTAAACCGGCACCTAAGCCGGCACCAAAACCCAAACCCGAACCGAAACCTGCGCCCAAGCCTAAACCGACACCTGCACCGGCCCCTGCACCCGCGCCGAATCCTGCACCTACGCCTAATCCTACGCCGAAGCCGACACCTGCACCACAACCAAAACCGACACCTGCTCCTGCACCCGCGCCCGCTCCGCAACAACCGCAACCGGCACCTGCGCCTAATTCTACGCAGACACCGGCTATTGTAAAAAATACAACTAGTAAGAACTCAATAATCAGTAAATTATCAAATGAGTTTAATAAAAAAGCGCAGGTAAAGCAGGAAAAACATGAACCGGCAAACAAGGAAACAAAAGGAAATATATTAACAAAAAATATAAGCAACACAAAAAATCCTATACTTGCTAAAGCTGAAGAAAAAAAGAAGGTTTCCAACAATAATGCAATTTCTAAAACAAAAGATAAAACATCAACGCTAGGAATATTAAAAAACAAAAAATAAAGTAAGTAAAAAACTACCGAAGTTTTAAAAAAGAGACTTCGGTAGTTTTTATTTCAGTATAATTTATTTAACAGAATTAAGCCAATTTTGTATATCAGACAAGCTTGCGGTGTTTAAAATTTTACCTTCAATAATTGTGGTATCTTTAGCGACACTAGGCTTTAAATGCTGGGCTGTTTTGCCAAGACCGCTGCCGCCTGATGTGGCAAATAAAACAATCTTTTTACCGCTGAAATCGTGCTTTTCCAAAAAAGTATTAACTATTGTCGGTGCAATATACCACCAAATAGGAAAGCCAAGATAAATTGTATCGTAAGCGGAAATATCTATATTATTATCTTCAATTTCAGGTCTAAAGGAAAGATTCTTCATTTCCATAGAACTGCGGCTTGATTTATCCATCCAATTAAGGTCTGCTTCACTGTAAGGCACTTTTGGTTTAATTTCGTAAATATCTGCTTTTGCTAGATCAGCAATTTGTTTTGCCACTTTTTCGGTAATACCGCTGGCAGAAAAATAAGCAACTAATTTTTTTGACATAATTTCCCCTCCTAAAAAAATCTTAACAAAATATTTATACCATATTTTTATTTAACTTTGCTTGCCAAAAAGGCAAATAAACTTGCGGGCAAAACAAAAAATAGACTTGCTATAACCGCTATTTTTAAAGTAAAACTATCCGAAACAAAACCCACAAGATAAGGCGACATAGCATCGCCAAGCGCGTGAATAATAAAAACATTTAATGCAAAAGCCATAGAGCGTTCTTTTAAATTTGTTAAGTTAACTACACTTGCATTTAAAGGGCCGTTTTGCATAAAAACAAACATTATGCTGATAATTAAAAAAGTGAAAAATAAAATTTTGCTCGTCATTAAAAAGGCCAAAAGACCGAAGGGAAAAGCAATTAAATAACTTAAAGTTGTTGTGTAAAAATAGCCGTTTTCCGTCTTTTTTTGCCACCTATCACCAATAAAACCGCCAAGCAAAGTGCCAAACGCACCGGCTACAATTATTAAAGCGCCAAAAATTGTGCCGCTTGCTGCTGTATCATAATTAAAATATCTGTTTAAGAAACTTGGGCCCCAGGCAGCAAGGGCACCCAAAGTAAAAGTTCCCATTGCCTGCGCCAAACAAACAAAAACAAATTTTTTATTTTTAAGTAATTTAAGATAATTTTTAAAAGGCGGTTTTTCTTCTGCTTTTTTAGGGGTATCTTTAATACCGAAGAAAACAATAAAAGCCAAAATTATACCCGGTAAACCAAGAATAAAAAACGCAAGACGCCAACCAAAACTTTTGCCTAAAACACCACCTAAAAGATAGCCAAGCGCGCTGCCAAGCGGCAGGCCTAAAGTAAATAAAGCAAGCACGCGCGCGCGGACTTGCGGGCTAAATCTTTCGGCAATAAAAGAAGGGCAAACACTTGTAAAGCCAGATTCCCCCACACCAACTAAAGAGCGCGCAAAAACAAGCGCAAAATAATTTCTTGCGCAGGCACAAAAACTTGTTGCAATACTCCACAAAAAAGCGCCAAAGGCTATAATTTTTTGGCGGGGTGTTCTATCGGCAATATAACCTAAAATAGGCGCGCTAAACATATAAACAAGCATAAAAGCACTTGCTAAAAAACCAAGTTGTTTATCAGATAAAATTAAATCTTGTTTGATTAAAGGAAAAACGGCATATAAAACCTGCCTATCAATATAATTAAGCAGGTTTATTAAAGCAAGTATTATAAAAATATTGCGTGCTTTCATTTATGTAAAGTTTGGCGCAAGGCCTCATATAAACAAATTGCGGCTGAAGTAGATAAATTTAAAGAGCGGACTTCGCCGGGTTGTTCAATTTTATAAAGTTGGTCTTTATAAATTTTGTAAAGTTCTTTTGGCAGTCCGCAAGATTCACTGCCGAAAATCAAATAGTCATCTTCTTTAAATTTTATATCCCAAAGATTTTTTGTTGCCTTTGTGGAAAAAAAGAATAAGCGTGAAGGATCTTTAACAGTTGCTAAAAAATCTTCAAAACACATATGTCTTTTATACTTTAGTTTGGGCCAATAATCAAGTCCGCTTCTTCTGATTTCCTTTTCTTCCAGTTTAAAACCTAACTTGCCGACAAGATGCAAAACGCTGTTTGTAGCAACGCAAGTTCTGCCGATATTGCCGGTATTAAAAGGAATTTCCGGATTGATTAAAACAATGTTCATAAAAGAGATTTCGGTTTTTCGCCGTAATAGGCTTTGGTGAAAATTTCTTTGATTTCGCTTACCAAAGGATAGCGGGCATTACCGCCGGTACATTGATCATCAAAGGCAAGTTCACTCATCTCATCAAGTTTGGCAAAAAATTCTTTTTCATCAATACCATATTCTTTAATAGATTTTGGTATATCAAGTTGCTCTTTAAGTTTTTCAACCGCTTGAACTAAAGCTGCCACTCTGCCGTCTTTATCAAGCCCGTCGCCAAAGTGTAAAAATTGTGCAATTTTAGCATAGCGCCCTTTAACAAAAGGATATTTATATTGCGGGAAAAGACCTTGCTTTGTCGGTTTATCAGTTGCGTTAAATTCAATGATATAACTAATCAAAAGCGCATTTGCTAAACCATGTGGAACATGGAACATACCGCCAAGTTTATGTGCCATTGAGTGGCATAAACCCAAAAACGCATTTGCAAAAGCCATACCGGCAATAGTTGCGGCATAGTGCATTTTTTCTCTAGCCAAAGGTGCCTGGGCGCCTTTATCATAAGATTCTTTAAGATATTTAAAAATTAGTCTTAAAGCCTCAAGCGCCTGGCCTTCGGTAAAGTTTGTTGACATTATTGAAGTGTAAGATTCTATTGCGTGGACCATAACATCAAGCCCGGAATATGCGGCAAGTTTTTTGGGCATATTCATAACAAAATCAGGGTCAACTATTGCCATATCAGGCGTGATTGCATAATCGGTTATAGCGTATTTTGTATCGGTGCGCTCGTCAGTAATAATGGTAAAAGGCGTTACCTCTGAACCTGTGCCGGAAGTTGTGGGTATGGCAACCAAAAGGGCTTTTTTGCCTTCTTCGGGTATGCTGTAAATACGCTTTCTAATATCCATAAATCTGGCGGCAATATCTTCAAAGGAAAGGTGCGGATTTTCGGACATAAGCCAAATCATTTTGGCTGCGTCCATAGGTGAACCGCCGCCAAGACCGATAAACAAATCGGGTTTAAAACTTTCCGTCATTTTTAAAGCAGCATTAATTGTTGCGATATTCGGGTCAGGAAGAACTCCGCTGAAAACTTCAAAAGAAATATTGAACTTTTCAAGCATATCGCCTACTGTTTTAACATAGCCGCAAGTTTCCATATTTTTATCGGTTATGATTAAGGCGCGTTTTCTATCTTTAAGTTCGCTGATACCTATTTCCAAAGCACCGCGTTTAAAATAAATTTTCGGCGGGACACGATACCAAAGCATATTTTCGCGTCTTTGAGCAACGGCTTTGATATTTAATAAATGTTTAACACCGATATTTTCACTTACGGAGTTTCCGCCCCAAGAACCGCAACCAAGCGTTAGCGAAGGTGCAAGTTTAAAATTGTAAACATCACCTATTGCACCTTGGGAAGATGGCATATTAATTAAAACGCGGCCTGTATGCATATACTTTTCAAAATATTCAATATTTTCTTTATTTGTTTCTTCGGTATATAAAACGGAAGTATGTCCGGCACCGCCAAGCTCAACTAAGGCTTCAGCCGTTTTTACTGCTTGTTTAAAATCTTTTGCTTTGTAGCAGGCAAGTATCGGGGAAAGTTTTTCGTGCGAAAACACTTCATCCCCACCGATTTTTTCGCACTCCGCAATTAAAATTTTTGTATCTTGCGGAACATTTAAGCCGGCCATAGTGGCAATTTTAAAAGCACTTTGCCCGACTATTGCGGAGTTTAAGCGCACGCCATCAGGCATAATTGTTTTGGCAAGGGCCGGTTTTTCTTTATCATCAACGATATAGCAACCGCGCAGTTTAAATTCTTCTAAAACTTCATTGTAAACTTGCTCGCAAATTACAACTGCCTGCTCGCTTGCGCAGATAACGCCATTATCAAAAGTCTTACTCATAATAACAGAACTTACTGCCATTTTTATATCGGCAGTTTCATCTATTACAACAGGCGTATTGCCCGCGCCAACACCGATTGCCGGTTTGCCCGAACTATAAGCCGCGTGGACCATACCGGGCCCGCCGGTTGCTAAAATTAAATTAATACCGGGGTGCTTCATAAGGGCATCGCTGAGCTCGGTTGTGGGGTTTTCTATCCAGCTGATAATATTTTCAGGTGCGCCTGCTTTTACAGCGGCATCAAGCACAATTTTTGCTGCCATAATAGTAGATTTTTTTGCTCTTGGATGGGGAGAGAAAATTATGCCGTTTCTTGTTTTTAAAGCAAGAAGCGATTTAAAAATAGCAGTAGATGTTGGGTTTGTTGTTGGCACAATACCGGCGATAAGGCCAATAGGTTCTGCCACTTGGGCATAACCAAAGGAGTCATCTTCACTTATTACGCCACAGGTTTTAGTATCTTTATAATTATTGTAAATATATTCTGAAGCAAAGTGGTGTTTGATAACTTTATCTTCCATTACGCCCATGCCGGTTTCTTCAACAGCAAATTTGGCAAGTTCAATTCTTGCGCGGGAAGCAGCAATTGCTGCTGCTTGAAAGATTTTATTAACTTTATTTTGACTAAATGTGCTATATTCTTTTTGTGCTTTTCTAACTTTTTCTACTATTTGGTTTAATTCTGCTAATGGCATAAATCCCCCATATAATATATATATTCATTATACAAAAATAGTATAGGGGTATAGAAAAAATGTAAAATTTTCTTACATCTTATAGCATCTGCCTTTAGTAGAATATTGTTCCATAGGATAGCTTGTTAATTGTTGGCAGATTTCATCTCTTTCAGTAGCTCTGGTATTATCTGTTAAATAGTAACAATAAATATTTCCTGTTTTAAAAGTTGGAGAGTTTACATCATCGCAAGCTTCATATAAAAAAGCAGGCTCAGAGCCATCCCTATTGATAGGACCGACATCTAAACGACAATTTACTAAAACGAAATTATAATATTTTCCAATAATCATATCATTCTGAACAGAATATTGTGAAAGCGTTCCCGTAGGTGATATAGACAAATCATTGAAATTCTTGGGTAATTTCCCATTAGCAAGCATATATTCATCAATTGCAGGTCTTAAAGATTTGATAACACTTAAGGCTTCTGCAGCGCGCGATTTAGCTACTGCTTTTTGATACTGCGGAACGGCAATAGCAGCAAATACCTATAATTAAAACAACGACTAATAACTCTATAAGCGTAAATGCGCGGTTTTTCATTCTTTTTTACCTCTTTTTGATTAAACTTAACAAAAGTAGTTTATCAAAAAAAAAAAAAATAAGCAAGAGCTCTGCTAAGGTGATAAAAAACAAAAAAATAAGAAGGAAAAAGTAGTTTATGCCTTTCTATCTCCCGTTTTGTTGGTTGCGGCGATATGGAGTTTTGTTTTTTTGTTTTGTCTTTTATCTCCCCGTTTGCTTATTTTTTGCTTTATGGAGCGTTTACAAAATTGGAATATTTTTATGTTCCAACAAGCCAGCCATGTCCGAGTAAAAAAACAAAGCCTTTTCCTATTAAACTTGTTTTTTTACGAGTTGGTGGCTTGGATATAAAAATTC
>JAZKYS010000004.1:0-12009 GCA_045612285.1 Elusimicrobiaceae bacterium | reverse complement strand
ACATTTTGCGACTAAATATATAGAGTGGCAACTCTCCCGCTAATTTTTTTGCGGCGGCTTTTGGGCTATTTTTAATTTTTTAGAAATTTCGGATACGCGGGCCTCCCGGCCGCTCTAGGTATACCTCATTTCTAAAAGCGTTTTTTCTTTAGAAAAAAGAAAAAACTAATTAAAACTATCTCCAAAATCCTTGCAAAAATATATGCTATGTTTAGCGAAATTGGACCGCAAAACTCTTGCAAAAATATTTGTTTTATTTTTAATTATTAGAAGTTTAATTTATAATGAAATAATAACCTGGTATCCAAGCATCTGGATCTTCTTTTCCCATACTTTTGCAAAGGTCTAATGCTAAGGCGCTTCTTCCTCCTATTTCTCCTAACGGGCCTAAAGCTATGCACCAGACTTTACCACCGTGTTCATTTGTGTGTAAAAGTTTAGTTTCTATAATAGGTAAATTAAAACTATCAGCCTTGGCATTACATTGAGTTTTGCCTTCACATTTAAAATAATGTTTATTAGAATCTTTATTTTCTACGGAATAATATCTGCTTTCTGGTATATTGATGTCTAATTCATCTAAATTGTTTGTATGATCGCCTGTTGCTAAATAAAATCTTTCTTGAGCTTCTGCCATAGCTTTAACCATCAAAACAGCCTCCGAAACGCGTGATTTTAAAACAGCTTTTTGATATTGAGGCACGGCAATTGCGGCCAAAATACCGATAATTAAAACAACGACTAACAACTCAATCAAGGTAAAACCTTTATTTGATTTCATTTTATTTTCTCCTTATTTATTAGACTTTACGATTTCAATTTTATTTTTTTTTTTTTGAAAATCAAGTTTTTTGTTTTTACGACGAATAATAAGGATAATCGCCTGTTATAAAATTAAAAAATATTTATCCCTTTAAAATTAGCAAATACTTGCTTTGTTTGCTAAAATTTAAAAACAAAAACCCCCTCTTTTATTAGAAGGGGTTTTTAAATAACATCTTTATTAAAAAATTATTCTTTTGCGCCGTAAGATTTCAAAAGTTCCACCATTTCGGTATTATTATTTTTTTGAGCGATATTCAATGCTGTGTTTCCATATTCGTCTTTAGCATTTACATTTGCGCCGGCATTGATTAAATCTTTCACAATTTCAATATTGCCTTGATAAACAGCAGACATTAAAGGGGTTACCCCTTCTTCATCAACACTATTAACATTTGCGCCTGCTTTGATAAGTCTTTTCGCAATATCAAAATGTTGGTGTGCCAAACTTCCGGTAAGTGCAGACCAAGAATATTCTTCTGAATTTGGGTTCGCACCGGCATTTATAAGAGTTTCCACAATATCTGTATGCCCGTAAGTTGCAGCATAAGTAATTGGGGTGCAAGCACAAGAGGCATCATTATAGTTTTTAACATTTATATCTGCCCCGTTTGCTATGGCTTGTTTGGCAAGTTCCAAATTGCCTGTTTGCGCCGCTTTGATTAGTTGTGCGGTTGCTTCTTCTTTGTTTATTTTTTTATCGTTTTGAGTAATATTTTGGGTATTAATTGTTGTTTTATTTATATTGTTTCCTTCAGTTTTATTACACCCTACAAGATTCACAAGTAAAAAGACTGATAAAAGTATTGTTATGCTTTTCATAAAAACTCCTATAAAAGTTAAATCTGAAATATAAAAAATTATAGCAAAATATGTAAAGATTGTTTGTAAATTATTTGTATTCTTTAAAATTAGCAAATACTTGCTTTGTTTGCTAAAATTGAGTATAATATTTAGTGAAATTTACCCTAGGGGGTCTTGTTTATGTCAGAAGAAATTAATGAAACACAGCAGAACTTTCCACCGCGCTTACCCGTTATAACGATACGCGATGTGGTTATGTTCCCGGGTATGTCTTTACCTATCTCTGTTAACAGGCCAAAATCTGTAATGGCTGTTGAAGTGGCGCTTGGCGCGCCGGGCAAATATATTATTGCCCTTTCTCAAAAACAGGCCGAGGTGGAAGACCCGAAAGAAGATGATTTATTTAAATTCGGCGTGCTTGCGCAAATTACGCAATCTTTAAAAATGCCAGATGGCAGTATGAAAGTATTTTTGCAAGGTATCAGCCGCGCTGCGATAGAAAGACTCGAATATAACCCGCTTGCAAAATGCTGGTTTGGTCAAGTTTCCTACCCTAAAGAAGAAGTTGTAAAAGATGCCGAAGTTCAGGCCCTTATGCGCCAAACCCTTGACGCTTTTGAAGAATATGCAATGGTAACAAAACGCATTGCTATTGAAGGTGTTTCCTTCTTAAGACAAATTGAAGACCCTTCAAAACTTGCAGATACTATTGCTTCAAACATCATCGTAAAAACGCAAAACAGGCAAGATATTTTGGAAAGCGTTAATGTTAAAAAACGCCTTGAAAAACTTTTAAAATTACTTGCCAGCGAAGTGGAAATTATTACCCTTGAAGAAAAAATTCACTCCAAAGTCCGCAGTCAAATTGAAAAATCTCAGAAGGAATATTATCTTAACGAGCAAATGAAGGCAATTCAAAAAGAACTGCGCCAGAAAGATGATTTCCAAAAAGATTTAGACGAACTCCGCGCCAAAGTCAAAAAGAATAATTTGCCAAAGCAGGCAGCGGAAGTTGCCACAAAAGAAATTGAGCGCCTTGCCAAAATGGCACCCTTTTCGCCGGAATCAACCGTTTCAAGAACTTTCCTTGATTGGCTTGTTAATATGCCGTGGGACATTTCCACAACGGATGTTTTAGATATTGAAAAAGCAAAAGAAATCTTGGACGAGGACCACTACGGCCTTGAAAAAGTTAAAGAAAGAATTTTGGAGTATCTTGCAGTGCGCCAACTTACCAAAAGTTTAAGAGGGCCGGTTTTGTGCTTTGTTGGGCCCCCGGGAACAGGTAAAACCTCTATTGCAAAATCTATTGCGCGCGCTATCGGCAGAAAGTTTATAAGAATGTCTCTTGGCGGTGTTAGGGATGAAAGCGAAATCAGAGGCCACCGCAGAACTTATATCGGTTCTATACCTGGGCGCATTATTCAAGGTATCAGCAAAGTTAAAACAAATAATCCTGTTTTCTTGCTTGATGAAATTGATAAAATGGGCTCCGATTGGCGCGGCGACCCTGCTGCTGCTATGCTTGAACTTTTAGACCCCGAGCAAAATAAAGATTTTGTGGACCATTATTTAGATGTTCCTTTTGATGTCTCAAAAGTTTTATTTATTACGACGGCAAACTCTTTATCAAGCATACCTGTAACACTTAGGGACAGGCTTGAAATTATAGAGTTTTCCGGCTATACAAATTACGAAAAAATCTCTATCGCACAAAAGTATTTAATGCCCCGCCAAATGAAAGAGCACGGCTTAAAAGACGGCAATTTAAAAATTGACGAAGATGCTTTAGAGTTAATTATTCGCGATTATGTTAGAGAAGCCGGCGTGCGTAATTTTGAACGCTCTATCGGAACAATAGCCCGCAAAGCCGCAAGAAAATTCTTGGAGAAAAAGAAACCGGTTAGAGTTACTAAAGAAAACCTTTCCGATTTTCTCGGTGTGCCAAGATACAGCAATTTTGCCGCTGAAGAAAACGGTATTGGTATTTCAACAGGTCTTGCTTGGACAAGCGTCGGCGGTGAAACCTTGGCTATTGAAGCTACCAAATTTGCAGGCAAAGGCAAACTTATTTTGACAGGCCAACTTGGCGGTGTTATGAAGGAAAGCGTTCAAGCTGCTTTAACTTATGCCCGAAGCCGCGGTTATGGCAAAAAGTTTAATTTTGATAAGCAGGATATTCATATCCACTTCCCCGAAGGTGCTGTACCCAAGGATGGCCCATCGGCCGGAACTGCTATCACAACTGCCTTAATCAGTTTGATTGAAAATACCCCCGTCAAAAAAGGTATTGCCATGACGGGCGAAATAACAATCACAGGGCGCGTTTTGCCTGTCGGCGGTATAAAGGAAAAATTCCTTGCCGCTTACAGAGAAAATATCAAAACAATTCTTTACCCCAAGACTAACGAGAAAGATGTATCGGAAATTCCCGCCCAAATCAGAAAGGAATTGAACCTGATACCTGTTACTCACATGGACGAAGTAGTAAAAGTTGTTTTCGGAAAAGATAAAAAAGAAACAAAAGATAAAAAAATTGGTAAAATAAAGAAAAGCAAAAAGAAATAAGGAGATAAAATGATTAAAAGTTGGATTAAAGAATTCAAAGAATTTGCCGTAAAAGGCAATATGATTGACATGGCAGTCGGTATCATTATCGGTGCTGCTTTTAGCGGTGTGGTTAATTCGCTGGTTAAAGATGTTTTAATGCCCCCTATAAGTTTGCTTCTTGCTAAAGTTAACTTTAGCGGACTTTTCTGGGTGCTTAAAGATTCCGCCACACAACCTGGGCCTTATGCTTCTTTAGAAGTTGCCCAACAAGCCGGTGCAGTTGTTTTACATATCGGTGCTTTCTTAAATAATTTAATTAGTTTTGTTATTACTGCTTTTGCTGTATTTATTTTGATTAAAGCAATTAACAAACTTAAACGCAAAGAAGCCCCCAAACCGGTTACCACAAAGGAATGTCCTTTCTGCAAGAGTGCAATTAATATTAAGGCTACTAGATGTCCTAACTGCACATCCGAACTAAAATAGAGGCTTCGTCTTTTTGGTAAATTTTAATTTTTTTCAAATTTCGGATACTCGGGATTGCCATCCCCTCGCGGTATACCTCGTTTGAAAAAGCGTTTTCCCGAAGGAAAAACTAATTAAAATTTTCTCAAAAATACTGTGCCTTAAAAACTATTTAAAAACCCCGTCAAAAAGACGGGGTTTTTTGTGCGTCAGCTTTTGGGCTATTTTTAATTTTTAAAAAATTTCGGATACGCGGGGTTGCCACCCGCTCTAGGTATACCTCAGTTTTTAAAAATTAAAACTATCTCCAAAATCTTCGCATATTTGTATGCTCTGCTTGGGTAGAATTTGAATTAAAAATACTGTGCCTAAAGGCAATTTAAAAAACCCCGTTCTTTTTTAAAAACGGGGTTTTTTGTGGCTAGCAAATATGTTGTATGATTAAATCAATTTATCATTTCAATTCTTATTTTTTAATAGTTTAGATCCATCCACGTGCTATAGCTACTAAATATAATATAAATAGTACGAATAGTAAAAATGTAAAAGAGTAAGAGATTATATTAGCCCAAAGAAAAGATTTTTTTATTTTTTTCAAATCATAGTCATTTAATAATCTTTTTTGAGCCACTTTATATTCAATTAAGTAAGATAAATAAAAACATAATACATTGTAAAAAATCCAAGAAAATAACCCCCAAAACGCCCAAGGCCCTCCCCAAAAGCAACTTTCACCACACTTGTTTATGAAAGGTAAAGGTAAAAATAACAATATAATGCCTACAATTGTAGATATGAAATTAACCCAACAGGTAATAGTAAATGCCCGTAAAAATTTTATGTTTTTTAAAATAATTTTTATGACACATGTTTCAATCAAAACTACTATTATAAAAAATAGCAAAGTAATAATAGGAGATATCTCCATAGCAAGTATTGAAGATAGACATAATAAAACCGAAGTTGTAAATCCCCACAAAGGCACGCCTGCATTAGCAAAAGCAAAATTACTCAAAAATATCAAAAATAAAAATACAGATATCTTTTTCATAAAACACTCCTTTACTAAAATAAGTATAAAACAATTATATCAAAAAACACCCTGCTCTTAAAATAAAAGAACAGGGTGTTTTATTTCGTAAATCTAAAATCTTATCTAACTTTTAAGACGGAACGGCCATTTTCAGAAGGAGCATTGGGGTCTAAAGTTTCCACATTGTTTACAAGGTACATATATTTATAATCGCCGGGGTATAAGATTAAAGATGTTTCCCACACGCCGTCTTTTTTAGTTAAGGCTTTTGGTTGTCTGTTGGTAAAACCGCTGACTATTGATACCTTTTTGGCGTCACCATAATATTTAAAGGTAACCTTTCTTGTTTTACCTACACCGCTGACAAAAACGCTTTGCTTTTTCTCTGTTGTAGCAGGTGTTTTAGCAGTAGCTGGAGCTGTTGTAGTTTTTGGTGCAGTTTCCGTCTTAACTTCTGCTTTAGGTGTTTCTTTTTCTGCTTTAACAGGTTCGGTCTTTGTTTCCGGTTTTACTTCTGTTTTTGTTTCTGCTTTAGGGGCTTCTTTTGCTGTTTCTTTAACTTCTTCTTTTTTAGGTGCAGGAGAAGGAACCTTTTTTTCTTCTATCTTAGTTGTGGGAAGTTTAGGTGTTTCTACTATTACTTCTTCCACAAAAGTTTTGGTAGGTTTATTTGCAGCGGTAAGGGCGGAAACTTTTTTTTGTATTTCCCCCCCAAAAGAATTATAAATAAAATAGGCAAAAACGCATAACGCGGCAATATCTAAGAAAATTAAAAACAACCACATTTCCTTTGAACTTCTGGTATTGTCTAAATCACTTTCTTGCATATTTGGCCCCTTTAGTTATAAATTTAATCAGCGGGCGAAGGGAATCGAACCCTCGTCTAAAGCTTGGGAAGCTTCCGTTCTACCATTGAACCACGCCCGCGTGTAAATTACTTATATTATTCTACAATATTTGAGGAAAAAAAACAAAAATAAAACCGCCCTGTTCTTTAAAAAACAGGGCGGTTTCTGTGCTAAAATTATTTAGCGTTTATGCTTTAACTTCTTCTTTTTTTGCTTCAACTTTGGCACCGGGTAAGGCGGCAAGTTGTTTGTAAAGATTGCGTTTATAAGCATATTCGGCTTCTGCAATTTTTAATAATTGCTCGGCTCTTTCGGGGTTGTTTTTCATTAAAGCTTTAAAGCGGTTTTCACCGGACATAAAGTCTTTAAGGCTGATGATAGGTTCGCCCGAGTCAATCTTTAATGGATTAAGCCCTTGTGCTTTTAAAGCAGGGTTGTAGCGATAGAGTATCCATCTGCCGCTTTGAACTGCTTTTTTGGCTTCCAAAAGACCTTTACTCATATCAATACCGTGTGCAATACAATGTGAGTAGCAAACAACCAAAGCAGGTCCGTCATAGGCCTCAGCTTCGGCGAGTGCTTGAACTGCTTGGTTCATATTTGCACCTAAGCAGACTTGTGCTACATAAATATTGCCATAAGTCATAGCAATCATACCTAAATCTTTTTTAGGCATTGATTTACCTGCTGCGGCAAATAAGGCAACTGCACCCATAGGTGTTGCTTTAGACATTTGACCGCCGGTGTTGGTGTAAACTTCGGTATCCATTACCATAATCTTAATGTTTTTACCGCTTGCTAAAACGTGGTCTAAACCGCCGTAACCGATATCATAGGCCCAGCCGTCGCCACCGAGTATCCAAACAGATTTTTTAACTAAATAATCTGCCAAGGCAAGCATTCTTTCGTCTTTAGTTAAAGATTTAAGTTTCGCTACTCTTGCTCTTTGGGCGTCAATTTCGGCTGTGGTTTTTTGGGAAGCAGTCAAGATTTCGTTTACCAAAGTATCATTGTTCAAAGTTGCTTTAATTGTGTTTAATTGGGCAGCGGCATCGCTGTAAAGTTGGTCGTATGCTAAGCGAATACCAAGACCGAATTCTGCGTTATCTTCAAATAAGGAGTTAGCCCATGCGGGACCTTTACCGTCTTCTCTTTTTGTATAAGGAGTTGTCGGTAAGTTTCCGCCGTAAATTGAAGAACAACCTGTTGCGTTTGCAATTGCTAAGTGATCGCCGTGTAATTGTGTTAAGAGTTTTACATAAGGTGTTTCACCGCAACCTGCGCAAGCGCCGGAGAACTCAAACAAAGGTGTTTGTAATTGAGAACCTTTAACGCTTTCTTTTTTGGTTTTAACATCTGCTTGTTTAATGTTAAGGAAGAAATTGAAGTTATCTCTTTCATCTTTTCTTAACGGGAGTTGTTCAACCATATTGATGGCTTTCTTTTCCGGGTTATTTTTATTTTTGGCCGGGCAGTTAATTACGCAGGCAGCGCAACCGGTGCAGTCTTCAACTGCCACTTGGGTTGTAAATCTAAGACCTGCTAAATCTGCTTTACCAGGGGCGGATTTGAAAGTTTTAGGAGCGTTTGCAAGTTCGCTTTCATTATATGCTTTAATGCGGATAGCAGCGTGCGGGCAAACAAGTGAGCAGATACCGCATTGAATACAAGTTTCAGGATCCCATGACGGGCATTGAATTGCGATATTGCGTTTTTCGTATTTGGTTGTTCCTGTCGGGAAGACACCGCCAACCGGCATTTTAGAGGTTGGCAAAGTATCACCTTGATAAGAAATCATTTTACCGAGAACATCTTTAACAAACTCAGGTGCATCAGCCGGAACAGGTGATTGAACATGAGTTGTAGATGTAACTTTGCTAGGATATTTAATTTCATTTAAACCTGCTAAAGCAGCATCAATAGCGGCATAGTTTTTCTTAACCACTTCTTCACCTTTTTTCATATAGGTTTTCTTTGCTGCTTCTTTAATAGCATCAATTGCTGCATCTTTATCCATTACGCCGGAAATACCGAAGAAAGCTGTTTGCATAATTGTATTGGTTCTTGAACCCATACCGCTCTTTAAAGCAATGTGGGAAGCATCAATAGCATAGAATTTTAATTTTTTATCAATGATTTGTTTTTGAACTTCAGCGGGTAATTTATCCCAAACTTCATCTTTTGAGTAAGGTGCGTTTAAAAGGAAGGTTGCACCTTCTTTTGCTTTACCCAAAATATCATATCTTTCAAGGAAAGAGAATAAGTGGCAAGCAATAAAATCGGCCTTTTCAATAAGATAAGGAGATCTAATATATTTTTTACCGAATCTAATGTGAGAGGTTGTCATTGAACCTGCTTTTTTAGAGTCGTAAACGAAATAACCTTGTGCCAAGTTATCGGTTTTGGCGCTGATGATTTTCATTGTGTTTTTGTTTGCACCGACGGTTCCGTCAGAACCTAAACCGTAAAACATAGCATTATAAGTATCGTTTGTATCGGTATCAAAATTGGTCGGAGTTTTTAAAGATTTGCCGCCCAAGTCATCTTCAATACCTACGATAAAGCTGGTGATAGGTTGTTTTGCATCTAAATTATCAAAAACGGCTTTTACCATAGCGGGTGTAAATTCTTTTGAACCGATACCATATCTGCCGCCGATAATTAAAGGTGTTGTTTTAAATTTGGCTTTTGCTTCGTTTGTTAAGAAAGCTGCGCAAACATCCTGAAACAAAGGTTCGCCCAGTGAACCGGGTTCTTTTGTTCTATCTAAGACGGCAACTTTTTTGGTTGTGGCAGGGAAAGCATTGATGAAGTCTTGTGCGCTGAAAGGTCTAAAGAGTTTAACTTTTAATACACCCACTTTTTCGCCTTTCATATATTCAACTGCGTTTTGTGCTACATCAGCGCCGGAAGCCATAATAACGATAACTTTTTCAGCATCTTTTGCGCCGACATATTCAAATAAATCATAATGTCTGCCGGTAAGTTTTTCAAATTTAGCCATATATTTTTTAACGATAGCAGGGGTAGCTTCATAATATTTGTTAACGGCTTCTCTGCCTTGGAAATATACATCAGGATTTTGGGCTGTTCCGCGAACTGTCGGGTTTTCCGGGTTCATGGCGTTTTGGCGGTGTTTGGCAACTAAATTATCGTCAATCATTTCTTTCATAACTTCATAAGGCAAAACATCAACCATATTAAGTTCGTGGGAAGTTCTAAAACCGTCAAAGAAGTGAACGAAAGGAACTCTTGCTTCTAAAGTTGCTGCTTGGGCAATTAAAGCAAAGTCCATTGCTTCTTGTGCGTTGGCGCTGCCAAGCATAGCCCAACCGGTTTGGCGAACAGCCATAATATCGCTGTGATCACCGAAGATTGATAAAGCGTGTGTTGCAATAGCTCTTGCTGAAACATGAAAAACCGTCGGTGTAAGTTCGCCGGCGATTTTAAACATATTCGGAATCATCAAAAGTAAACCTTGGGAAGCGGTAAAGGTGGTTGTTAAAGCACCGGCTGCGAGTGCGCCGTGAACAGCACCAGAGGCACCGCCTTCAGATTGAAGTTCGCTAACAACAGGGACATTGCCCCAAATATTCTTTTCCCCTTTGGCGGATTTGGCATCGCAAATTTCGCCCATTGTTGAGGATGGGGTAATAGGATAAATAGCTATTACTTCGTTTGTTGCATGGGCGACATGTGATACTGCTGTGTTGCCGTCCATTGCGGTAAGTTTTTTGGACATGAGACTTTCTCCTAAATAAAATATATTTATATTGTATCACTTTAAGAGAATTTGCGCAAAGTCTTTAAAAAAGTGCTACAATAAAACTATATTAATATAGGAGGGTTTTTAAATGTCAGTATCTTATAAAGAACTCGGCTTTGTTAACACAAGAGAAATGTTTAAGAAAGCCATGGAAGAAGGTTATGCAGTGCCGGCATACAATTTTAATAATATGGAGCAATTACAAGCAATTATCACTGCTTGTAGAGAATCCCGCTCCCCGGTTATTTTGCAAGTTTCAAAAGGCGCAAGAAATTATGCCGATGCAACTTTGCTTAGATGGATGGGCAGAGGCGCAATTGAAATGATGAAAAAAGCAGGCGACCCTGTGCCTGTTGCGCTTCACTTAGATCACGGTGATAGTTTTGAACTTTGCAAAGATTGTATTGATTCAGGTTTTTCTTCCGTAATGATTGACGGTTCTGCTTTACCTTACGAAGAAAATATTGCTTTAACAAAAAAAGTTGTTGAATATGCACACAAATTTGATGTGACCGTAGAAGGCGAACTTGGCGTTTTGGCCGGTATTGAAGATGAAGTTTCCGCCGAAAAACATACTTATACCGATCCCGCCCAAGTAGAAGATTTTGTAAAAAGAACAGGTGTTGATTCTTTAGCAATTTCTATCGGTACAAGCCACGGCGCTTATAAATTTAAAGTTAAACCCGGCGAAAGTGTTCCCCCCCTTCGCTTTGATATTTTAGCCGAAGTTGAAACACGCTTGCCCGGTTTCCCTATTGTTTTACACGGTGCTTCCAGCGTAGACCAAAAAGCCGTTGCTACCATTAATAAATATGGTGGTAAACTTGAAAACGCTGTCGGCGTGCCGGAAGAACAATTAAGAAAAGCCGCCAAGAGCGCAGTTTGCAAAATTAATGTTGACTCCGACGGCCGCTTGGTTATGACTGCAGCAATCCGCAAAGTCTTTGCGGAAAAACCGGCAGAATTTGACCCGCGCAAATATTTAGGCCCCGCCAGAGCAGACCTTATTGAGATGTATAAATCTAAAAATGAAAAGGTTTTAGGCTCCGCCGGTCGCTACTAATACTTGCTTTTGAAAGTAAAAAATGCCCTACTCAAAAGAGTGGGGCATTTTTTATCTGCGGCTTTTGCGTTTATAGTGCGTTATGCCTCGCTCATATATACGGGGTTGCCACCCCCTCGTGATATACTTCGCTCGGCAAGCCTGCTCTAAACGCAAAATCCTTGCAAAAGCAATATTCTCTGTTTCTAAATTATTTTTCCCTAAAAAATCTTTGTAAAAACTATGTGCTCTGTTTGTGCAATATTTGAACGCAAAATCCTTGCAAAAGCATTTGCTCTGTTTCTAAATTATTTTGAAAAATTAAAATTGCCTAAAAAATCTTTGTAAAAACTATGTGCTCTTAAAATCGTCATTCCCGAGTGCTTTTGTCGGGAATCTCCACCTTTTATAAGAACATATTTTGTAAAAAAAGTAGCAAACAAAATTGCTTTTATGGAATAAAAGCCAGAATATTTTTGTAGGACAACGAGTCTAAAGAAAAGCTTGCGTATTTTTTTTTTTTTGATAAAATTTTTTTGTGTTGAAAAACACCCCATCCCTAACCCTTCCCCTTTTCTTTGAAAAAGGGCAGGGAATAAGCGGACGAGATCCCCGATAAAGACACTCGGGGATGACGTAAGGATGGAAAGGAGAAAGAAAAATGAAAAACAGAGCATTT
>JAZKYS010000003.1:0-19890 GCA_045612285.1 Elusimicrobiaceae bacterium | reverse complement strand
TTGTCTTCCTAAGACCGCTTGGCCTCCGACTTGAGTTATTAGTCGTTGTTTTAATTATCGGCATACTTGCCGCAATTGCCGTTCCGCAGTATCAAAAAGCAGTTGCAAAAAGTAATACTATGAAAGCTCTTACAGTTTTGCGAACTTTTGTAGATGCAGAAGAGGCCTATTATCTTGCAAATGGACAATATACTAATAAATTATCTAATTTAGATGTAAATTTCCCATCACTTACAGATTGGACTTATGGGGCAGGTTTTAATCGCGAAGATCCTCAAGTTTGGATATATAATTCTAAACTTAAAGTATCTTTTAACTATTATTTTCATGTTAAAAGAATGTTATGTCAAACAAAGAATAATAAAGAATTATGTGAATCTTTACCCGTAACAAAATCAGACTGTTATGGAGAAGATTTGCGAGACGGATGGTCTTGTTATTATTTTAATTAACTAAAGTAATTTCCCCCTCACTCTTTAAAATATTTGCTATACTAAAAGTAAGTTTAAAATAGGGGGCGTTTTATGACCTTAGATGAAATTATAAAAAACAGATATTCCGTTAGAAAATTTGCTGGTAAAGCAGTAAAAAAAGAAGATATTCTTGCTTGCCTTGAAGCTGCCCGTCTTGCGCCAAGTGCCTGTAATAGTCAGCCGACACATTTTTATATTTTACAAAATGATGTAAAAGATGAATTTGCCGATACCGTTTTTACCAAACTTTACAGGCCCTGTAAATTCTTCAAAAATGCACCTGTTTTAGTGGCTGTTTGCGTTGATAAAGGCGCAAACACTGCTGTTAAAGCCGGGCAAAGAATAACAGGCAAGCCCTTTTATCTAACCGATCAAGCCATAGCAGGCGAACATTTTGTTTTAAAAGCAACCGAACTTGGCCTTGGCACTTGCTGGGTGGGTTGGTTTGATTCCAAAAAGGCAGCGGAATTTTTAAAATTAAAAAATAATTTTGAAGTGCATAATTTAATTGCGCTTGGCTACGCGGAGGATGAAAACGCCCCTCGCCCAAAAATTATCCGCAAAAAAATAGAAGAAATTTCCACTTTTTTAGGGTAGATAAATTTATATTTTATCAGGGTAAGTATATTGGCAAAAAGAACCACAATTTTTATCAGGGGCACTTTTGCCGGTATCTTGCTGACAAATTCTATTATATATATCGGAAGTGTCTTTTGAATAAGCCCGGCAAATGGCTTTATTTGTTTTTACATTTACCAGATATAACATAATATCTTGGTTTCCATGTGTTTTACAGGATATTTCATTGCCACTATTTGTAATAGAACAAGTATAATCCGGAGTGGTAAAACAACAAGAGTCTTTAAATTTGTGCGTAAAATCAAGCTGACTCATTTTTGTAGGATAAACTCCATTTTGTAAGTAATAAAAACGGGAAGCTTTTTTTAATTCATTAACAGTTTCTTTTGCTCTATAAAATCTACTTTTAGCAGTAGATAAACTGTATTGTGGAACGGCGATGGCAGCTAAAATGCCGATAACTAGAACAACTACTAGTAATTCAATTAAAGTAAAACCTTTATTGTTAAACATATTTTTTCTCCATTTTTACAGAAATTATGCTGAGCAAAAACACCTCAGCATGACAAGTAATAATAAAATCGTCATTCCCGGTGCTCGCCGCACGGGCAAGCGGGAATCCTCGTCCGCTTATTTCCTGCCCTTTTTCAAAGAAAAGGGGAAGGGCTAGGGATGGGGTATTATTACACCTAATCAAATTGTATTTTTTTTTTTTTGAAAATCAAGTTTTGTGTTTGGGTTCAGATACATTTGAGACTAAAAGCCAAAGAGTATTTTGTAGGAAGAAAAGTCAAAAAAGGAAGAATATATAAAAAACCCCTGCCGATAAAAGCAGGGGTTTATGTTTCTTTCAAAACTAATTAGTCTTGGCTGATAGCACTTACAGGGCAGGTGCCTGCGCAAGAGCCACAACCTACGCATTTGGTTGCATCAATATTTCTTTTTCCGTCTTTTTCGCTAATTGCGCCAACGGGGCAAGCACTTTCGCAAGCGCTGCAGTTTACGCAAATTTCAGGATTAACTTTATAAGCCATTTTTTATACCCTCCTTGGTAATCTTGTTAATTAAATTATAGCAAAAATTTAGTTATTTTTTTATGGGCGGGTAAAGATAATCAAAAATATCATCTCTGCCGCTTAAGGCAAAAACAATAAATTTGTTTTTTAACTGTTTTGAAGCCGTTATCACACAAAAAGCAAGCACAAGGGAAATTAAGGTTATTTTTAAACTATGCTCCGTCTTAAATGCTCCTATAAAGCCGTCAATAATCGCTACAAGTATAAAAGCAACATAAACTATATTAAAATCATAAATAAATTTTAAAAGTTTTTGTTTTTCTTCAAATTTGATAACTCTGATAAGTAAGGGTAAAATTGCGCTTTTTCCAAGTAAAAAAAATGCTATAAAAAGCCCCCCTTTTAAATATTGCCCGTTAAAAACTTGGGCCGAGCCCGGCACAAGAAACCCCAAAATTAAGGCATAGATAATACTTATCATAGATTTGCCACAGCCGTTGCCACTTTTGAAATACCGCAAGGTTCAACTTTTGTTTCTTTAGAAATTTTTTGGCAGAATTTTTTGAAATCAGCAAAAGAACCTTCAAAAAATTCAAGTTCAATTTCGTAAAGTTTAATAGTTTTTTTAGTAGTGCAAACATTACAATCATCAAAAACAGCCTGCGCGCTGAAAGTTTTTGTTTTAATATCAAAAGCTTGCCTTTTATTTTTTATTATAAAAAGCGGGTGTAAATTTTTAATTTCTTTAATATTTTCTAAAGCAAGAGTTTTAAATTCCTTTAAAGCGTTTTGTGCGGTTTTAGCGGAAATTTTTAAAGTTAACTCACTTCTTGAAGCAAGCCCGGCTTTGCTTTTGCCTTTTGTTTTTAGGGTTAGCTCATATTGTTTATTTGATTTGCGCAAGCGCAAAGCACTTTGCGCGCGGCTTAAAGCGCAAGATTTATCGTCAAAATACCTATCTGTGATAGAATATCTGACGATATTTGACACATCAGTCCCTTGGCTAAAGGCTTTTCTAAAAACTTTAAAAAAAGATTTAGAAGGCACTTGCCATTTATATTCTTGTTCCAGGCGTTTCATAGTTTTTCTTTAAAGACTAAAGTTTCTTTTGAATCTTTGGCGTGGCCTTCAATTCTATAAGAGGTTTTATCTTTATTTAAACCGATTTTGAAAAAGTGATTTCTTTTAAAAGCTCTTTGTAAATCGCGGTTTAACTGCACCCCATCACCGCTGATTAAAGAAAGGCGCCTTAAATCATCGGTATAATAACCGAAGTTTTGTTTATGTATCTCTTCAAGATAGGCAAGGTTTTCAAGCTGTTCTTTTGCCAGGGCAATTTTTTTGCTGTCAAAAGGTGAGGGCGCTTTAAAGAACATATAATATAAGAATAAAAGGAAGGAAACAATAACGACAGTTCCAACAACGGTAAAAGCAATTTCTTCCGCTTGGCTTTTTTTGCGGGTTCTTATAACGATACTTGAGCCCATAAAATCGTGTAAAGTTTTGTGCTTTTTATTAACCAGGCCAAGCAGTAAACCACCCCCTAAAGTAAAAAGTTCAAGAATATAGCCCAGAGTTCTAAGGATACTTTGCTTTAGGGTTAAAGAGTTTTCTTCATCTTTATTTATAACTGCTATACCTACCAACATTTTACCTATGGTTTTGCCCGTTTTATTAAAAATAACAAAATACAAAAACATTAAAGCATAAGCAAAATAGTTAAAAATTTTTAAGCTGTTTTCAGAAGTTATTAAATTGATTTTAACGGCAATAAAGGCGGGTAAAAATAAAATTAAATTTAAAAAGAAAATATCAATTATAAAAGCGACAATTCTTTCAAAAAAAGAAGCAATTACAACCCTATCATTTTGTTCTTCCATACAACCTCCCATATCCTTATATTTTTTATTATACAAACTTTAAGGCCAAAAATTAAGCCTTTTTTGAAATAAAAACCCCACGCTTTTGCCCCGTTTTCCCATTTATTAAAAAAAGGGCAAAATTTATTATAATATATGGTATTGGGAGAAACTTTTTATGAAAAATTTATTGACAAAAAAAAGAATTATTATAGGCAGCACTATTTTTGTGCTCATCGGTATAATTTTAGGAGTTATTATAGATAAGGCTTCTAAACAGCAGGAAATCAATTTAAGCGCAAACGCACTGGCCCCTATTTACCTTAAGGCAGAAGATTTACGGACAAGAGAAATAAATATAGATGATAATTCAAAAACAACTTTGGGGGCTGTTCCCAAATTGAATATTTATGCCGATAGCGATACGCAAGATTCCAATAATAATTCCCACTGGTATTACGGCGAAAAACGCGGTAAAGAGTTTATTGCTTTTGAATATCAGGATAAAGATGTTTCTTCTTTTATAACAATCTCGCCTGAAATAAGGGGCACTTGGCACGCTAAAGGCGGAACAAATCTTATTTTTACCCCTCAGAAAGATTGGCTGCCGGAGCAAAAATATACTGTTTCCATTAAAAAAGAATTAATTGCGCCGGAAGTAAATATAGAAAAGACAAAAGTTCAGTTTTCTACTTCTAAAAATCAAGTTTCCTTACAAGATTTTTCTATAAATAAAGATTTAACTACACAAAAGAAATTCGATATTTTGGCCACTTTACTTGCCACTTATCCTTTGGATGAAAACAAGTTTATTTCTAATGTTAATTTGACCTTAAATGGCAAAAAAGTTAAACCGCAAATAACTTTTGACCAATTTAAAAGATATGCTTTTGTTAAGTATGAAAATGTCGCCATTTTGCCAAAAGAGCAAGTTTCCGCTTTGGAAATTAAATATCCCCAGAAGGAAAAATATACTTTAAATATTCCTTCGGAAAGTAAATATTTTAAAATTAATAATGTTTCTACAATAGTTGAAAAGGATAATAATAATATCCCCCACCAGCTGCTTGTTCTTGAATTTTCCGATGAAGTTGCTTTAAAACAATTAGAAAATAAAGTGGAAGCCTATTTGGTAAAAAAAGGAGATAAAATTACCCCTAAACTTTTAAATACGGCAAAGAAATTAAATTTAGAACAAATGCCTAGTGAAGAAGAAAGCAAACTACACTCTTTTAAATTTGATTTTGAGGACCCGCAAGATCTGTATAATATCTATGTTAAAGTGAGCCCGGTGATAGTATCGCAAAGCGGTTTTAAAATGTCGCAGGAGCAAACTTCCACCGTTAGGGTGCCAAGTTATCCTAAAGAACTTTCTTTTATGGGTGAGGGTTCTATTATCCCTTTAAGCGGAAGTAAAACCTTAAATATATACAGTTTGGGTGTTGATAAATTTGATATTACTTTGGCGCGTATTATGCCAAGCCAAATAAATCACCTTATTTCACAAACTTATAACGATATGAAAAACCCTGAGTTCAGAGGTTATAGTTTTGACGAAGATAATATCAGCGAGAAATTTACAGAGAAAATTACCCTTAATTCTAATTATAAAACACCGAATTATTCTTCCATAGATTTGGCCAAATATATCAAACAGGGCAAAGGGTTATTTATTGTGGATATTAAAGACCCCTCGGATTATAACGCCGGAGACAGACGCTTAATACTTATCAGCGATATTGGCATAATTTATAAAGAGCAGGCAGATAATACTTCTAAATTATATGCTGTTTCTATGGCAAAGGAACAACCTTTAGCTAGTGCTAAAGTTGAAGTTTTGGCCATAAACGGCACAATTATTAAAACCCTTTATACAAATGAAGAGGGATTTGCTCTTATACCTAATTTATCAGATTATATAAACGAAAAAAGACCGGTTGCTTTTATTATTAAAACGGAAAATGATTTCAGTTATATTCCTTATAACAGAAGCGACAGACAGGTTAGTTATTCCCGCTTTGATGTGGAAGGTGAAAACGGCCGCAATGATTTGGAAGTTTCCCTTTGGACAGACAGGGGCCTTTATTTACCGGGTGAAAGAGTTAATTTCGCTTTAATTGCCAAAAACAGAAATTGGACCACGACGGCAGGTTTACCCCTTAAAATTAAAATTGAAGACCCCAGAGGCAATAAAATATTTGACAAAGAAGTTTCTTTGACTAAAGAAGGTTTGCTTGAGTTTGACTATCAACTAAAAGAAGGCTCAACAAGGGGTTCTTATCAAATAGATATTTATACTTTTAGCGATGATGCGGATAGATATTTGAAATTTTTAAACAGCACTTCTTTTAAGGTGGAAGAATTTGAAGAAGATAAATTAAAAGTATCTTCTTTAATAGAAAATAAAAAACCAAAAGGCTGGTTTTTAACTAAAGAACCGTTAAAAATTACTGTTTCCGTTGATAATCTTTACGGCGCACCCGCCCAAGGTAATGAAGTAAAAGCAACAGCAAAACTTACCCCCAAAGGCTTTGACTTTAAAGATTTCAGCGAGTATAAATTTGCGGATACCCTTTCAAAAGATATTTTGGAACTTTCTGAGCAAACTATCTCTTTAACTCCGCAAAATACAGATACTTTAGGTAAAGCAACTTTTGATATTGATTTAAACAAATATTCAAAAGGAACTTATACCATGAGATTTACCGCAGAGGCCTTTGAACAGGAAAGTTCTAAATCGGTTTTAGATTATAATTCGGCCTTAGTTTCCCCCTTAGAATATCTTATAGGATATAAGACAAATAATAATTTGGGCTTTTTAAATAAAGACGAGCAGGCCCAAATAAACTTTATTGCCTTAAACAATAATCTTGATAAAATTGATTTAAGCGGGCTCACTTTAGTTTTAAAAGAGCAAAATTATATTTCCGTATTGACAAAACAATATGATGATTATTACCGCTATCAGTCTGTTTTACAGGAAAAAGAAATAAGCAAGCAGGCTTTCAGTGTAAGTAAGCAAGGCACCAATTTTAATTTGCCTACGGATAAACCGGGCAAATATGCTCTTGTTTTATACGATAAAAACGGCGAATCTTTAAGCAAGATTGAGTTTTTTGTTGCAGGCAAAACTAATACAAGTTTTAATTTGGAAAAAGAAGCAGAACTTGTTATGTATTTAAACAAAGATACTTTTAAACAGGGTGAAGAAATAACTATTGATTTAATTACCCCTTATGAAGGTATTGGCCTTATTACTTTAGAAAAAGATAAAGTTTATGCTTCAAAATGGTTTAAGACTGATACAAACAGCACCATTCAAAAAATAAAAATTCCAAATAATTTGGAAGGCGGGGCTTATATTAATATTTCTTTTGTAAGAAGTATGGCCTCTTCTGAAATATTTGTTTCCCCGTATAGTTATGCTGTTAAATATGTCAAAATAGAATCGGAAAACAGAGTTTTAAATATAGACTTAAAAACTCCGCAGCTTATCCAACCGGGCCAAGATTTAAAGATACAATATAAAACTTCTGCCCCGGCAAAAATAATTGTGTTTGGTTCCAGCGAAGGTATTTTGCAAGTGGCAAGATATAAGACGCCAAATCCTTTAGGTTATTTCTTGCGAAAAAAGAGTTTGGGAGTTTATACTTATCAGACTTTTGATTTATTATTGCCGGATTTTGCTAGAATAAAACAAAACTTATCTACCGGCGGTGATACCGGTATAGATAGCGCCCTTGATTTGATGTTTGCCAGCGAATTTAAGCGTAAACGCCTGGCCCCGGTTGCCTTCTGGTCTAAAATTTTACAAGCTGATAGCACGGCTAAAACTTATACTTATAAAGTGCCGGATTATTTTAACGGCAGTATTAGGGTTATGGCTGTTGCGGTAAATGAAGGCAGAGTTGGCACAAATTCTAATACGGTTCAGGTAAAAGCACCGATTATTTTAAATGCTTCAGCCCCGCGCTTTACTGCCCCGGGTGATGAATTTGAGGTTGGTTTAAGAATCGCAAATCAAAAGGAAAAACTTGCCCAGGGTGATTTTACGGCCCAAATCAGCACGCCTGAAGGACTTGAAATTATCGGTTCTGATAAACAGGAAGTTTCTATTGCTAAAAATAGCGAAAAAACAATTTATTTTAAGGTTAAGGCTCTTGCTGATTTTGGTAATAAGGAAATAACTTTCAGCGT
Organism: Elusimicrobiaceae bacterium; assembly: GCA_045612285.1. Taxonomy (GTDB): domain Bacteria; phylum Elusimicrobiota; class Elusimicrobia; order Elusimicrobiales; family Elusimicrobiaceae; genus Proelusimicrobium. The sequence goes on along the minus strand of JAZKYS010000003.1, from coordinate 11,766 downwards.
AAAACCTAAAAACTTAAATGAAACTTATAAAACTTCTTATACTTTAAGTGTCCGCCCGGCAAGTCCTTATCAGGTTAGTGTTGATATGGGCAATACTTTAGATAAGAAATTTGTTATTAAAAATTTCACTGGTAGAGAGTTATATACTTATAAGGCAAGTAAAGAGTTGGGCCTTTCCCAAAATCCTTTGGCTTTATTCTTATCTCTTGAGACTTTCTTAAAACATTATCCTTATGGCTGCACCGAACAGTTAACAAGCCAGGTTTTCCCCCGCCTTGCTTATAGCACCGGCAAAGGAAAAGCAGAAAAACAGGCAATTCAAGAAGAATTAAATACCTTGCTTGATAAATTAATGGCAAGACAAAATACAGACGGTTCTTTTATGCTTTGGGATAATGGTTTTGGCGATGATGAATTGACAATGTATGTTGTTGATATGCTTTTAACGGCAGAAGAATTGGACTATAAAATCCAAAGACCTATGCTAAATAAGGCCTTGGCCAGAATTAAAAATTATGTTTCCCGCACGCCTTACAGAGATTATCAGGCCAAATTAATGGTTTACGGCCACTATTTGCTTGCGCGCGATGGCGAAAGTCTTGGTTCTTATTTATCTTCTCTTGAGAAATATTTAGAGGCTAAAATGCCTTCCTATAAAAAGAATATAGAAGCAACTTATCTTGCCGCTACTTATCAAATGTTGCAAGATAAGAGCAAAGCCCAAAGTTTAATAAAAACTTATGATATACAAAAGAAAGATAATTCCGGCTATTTTAATGACTATGATTCCGCTTTGACAAGAAATGCGAAATATCTTTACTTAATTGCTAAATATTTCCCTGAAAAATTAAACGATAAAAAGGAAAAAGAACTTTTAAAAGCAATGATTCAAGATATTGCGATGAATAATTATAATACAATAGCAGCAAGTTATGCTATGCTTGCGATATCTGAATATGCTAAAAATTTTAAGGCAGAAGAGGCCGTTTTTACAGTTTCCTGCCAGGGCAAAACTTTAGAGGTAAAACCAGGCATTGTTGCTAAGGTAAGCACTTTCCCTGCTGAGTGTAAAGAGTTTGAGGTTTCTACCGGTAAAGTTGCTCCGCTGGGGAATTTCTGGTTTATCCAGCAAAGCGGTTATAATAGCAAACCTTTAACAAAATATTCAAGAGGGCTTGAAGTTTATAAAGAACTTCAAAACGAAAAAGGCGAAGTTGTTAAAGAAGTAAAAGCCGGCGAAGATTTAACGGTTGTAATAAAAATTAAATCTCTGACGGGTAAAACATTAACAAATGTTGCTATTGTGGATATGTTTACAAGCCCGTTTATGTTTATAAGAGATTCTTTAGAAGGTTCTTATACTTTTGCCGAACCTAAAGAAGACAGAATTATTATCTTTGGTGATTTCGGGCCCCAGACTACTACTTTAACCTATAAAGTTAAAGTGGCTAATGCCGGCGATTTTGTCGTGCCGGCTATAACAGCGCAGGCAATGTATAATAATGCTATCGGCGCAAGTTCTGGCGAAGGCAAATTAATTGTCCAAAAACGCTAAGAAATATAATATCTTTAATACACATACTATCGTAATAATGATAGTATGTGTATTTTTAGTTGGTTTTTTATGTATTAAATATAGCCGTCAGAGTTTACTTAAAAATTATACCTTTTCAAAATCTTTCTTTTTTAAAGATAATACGCTTGCCCGTTTTACCACTTCTTACGACGATAAATACCGCTTGTTTATCCCCCTAAAAGAAATACCTAAAGAAATGCAACAGGCTGTTATTTTATACGAAGATAAATATTTTTACAGGCATTTTGGCGTAAATTTTGTATCTATCGGCCGGGCTTTTGCGGAAACTTATTTAAAGAAAAGCCGCAGAATTGGCGCTTCCACCATAACAATGCAGACGGCAAGAATTTTGTATAACTTAGATACCAAAATCTTGAGCGGTAAAATTAAACAAATTTTATATGCTTTTTACCTGGAAATATTTTATTCAAAAGAAGAAATTTTAGAGGCTTATTTAAACATAGCGCCTTATGGTTATAATATTGAAGGCGTGGGGGCTGCCTCTTTGATTTATTTTCACAAGAGAGTTCAGGATCTTGTTTTAAGCGAAGTTTTAACCTTAGCCGTTATTCCGCAAAACCCTAATATAAGAAAACCAAGCACGCAGACAGGTTATAAAAAAATGGCAAGCGTGCGCCAAAAATTATTTGAAAATTGGTTAAAAAAATACCCGCAAGATAAAGACCAGGAAACTTTTTTAAATATAAAAACAGCAATTTATAGTCCGGCTGATTTGCCTTTTTATATACCGCATATAGTTGATTTTTTAAATCCTTCCGTATATGAAACGGAAATTTTTACTTCCATAGATCCTGCTATACAAGAAAAAATTGAAAATACGACAAAGACTTTTATAAATAAAAAAGCTTCGCTTAATTTAAGTAATGCTGCCGTGCTTTTGGTTAATACAAAAACTATGAAAGTTGAAGCGGCTTTAGGTTCGGTCAATTTTTTTGATAAAGCAATTTTAGGGCAAGTAAACGGCTTTGCAGCGCAAAGGATGTCCGGCTCTACTTTAAAACCCTTTGTATATGGGCTTGCTTTAGATAAAGGGCTTATACATCCTTTAACCTTAATGAAAGATACTCCGCGTTATTTCGGTATTTACGCGCCGGAAAACTCCGATAATCAATTCTTGGGGCCGGTTTTGGCAAAATATGCTTTGATTAACAGCCGCAATATTCCGGCAATGGAACTAGGCGTCCAAGTTGGTTTAGACAATTATATTAATCTCTTAAAAAAAGCAGGCGTTAGAAATTTGCGCCCGGCGGAACATTACGGCATAAGCGCGGTTATAGGCAGTGTAAATATTTCTTTACTTGAGCTTGCTAAACTTTATAGCGCAATCAGTAATGGCGGAACCCTTAAAAATGTAAGTTTTTTAAAAAATGAGCCAATTAAAGAAGAAGGCAAAATTCTTACCGAAGAGGCAAGTTTTGTTTTGTTTGATATGCTCACTTATAATCCTTTGTTTAACTATAAAAAGATTTATAATTATCAAGGTGAGCAAGTAAAAGTTGCCTGGAAAACAGGCACTTCTTTTGCTTTTAAAGATGCCTGGGCGATAGGCAATTTTGGCGATTATGTTTTAGGGGTGTGGGTTGGCAATTTTGACGGCAAAAGCAATAATAATATTTTTGGCCGTGTTGGCGCAGGCGAGTTGTTTACAAATCTTATTGAAGTTATAGTCCGAGAAAGTAAAGAAGATTTTAAACCGCCCCTTTACCCCACAAAAAATGTGGTAAAAACTACTTTTTGCGCCATAGACGGCGGACTTCCCAATAAATATTGCCCGAGTTTAACCGAAGATTATTTTATTTTGGGTAAATCCCCTATAACAATTTCTAATATTTTTAGACCTGTTTTGATAAATAAAAAAACCGGGCTTCGCGCCTGTTTTGAAGAAGAAGGCAAAACCTATACCCGTATTTATGAGTTTTGGCCTTCAGACTTGGAAGCCCTTTTTAACCAGGCAAAAATTTATCACTTAAAACCCCCCGCCTACGAAGAAGGCTGTGAAATAAAAGATACCAAAAAAGATAATAAGCCGGAAATTTTAACACCAAAACCGGATATAACTTATTACTCTAACGGCGAAAATATTGCCCTTCGCGCTGCTGCCGGGGCGGATGCGGAAAGTTTATATTGGTTTCTTGATGATTCTTTTGTTTGCTCAAGCAAGCCAAAAGAGCCTTGCTTTATTTCGGCCGAGCCGGGCAAACATAAATTAGCAGTGCTGGATGATTTAGACAGATACGGCGTTTCTTCCTTTAATGTATCGGTAAAATAAAATAATTATCTTGCTTGCGAAATTCTTGGTAATAATGTTAAAATATCGTATATGAAAATAGCAATGTTTACTGATGCCTATTTCCCAAGAGTGAACGGGGTGGGTGTTTCCGTAAAGTGTTTTGGCCAGGCTCTTGCCAAAAGGGGTAATAAAGTTTGTGTTGTTTGCCCGGCCTATGACAAACAAAAAGAAATCCTAACAGAAAATACAGAAGTTAAAGGTTTTTCTATTACGAGGGTTCCTTCAGTAAACGCTATCTTTTCAAAAGAAGACCGCTATATAAGAACAAAATATTTTAAATTCGTCGCACAGGAAATGGATAAATTTAAACCGGAAGTAATACATATCAATTCGGAGTTTTCACTCGGCCTTATGGGCCAAAGATACGCTAAAAAAAGAAATATTGCTACAATTTTTACAACTCATACTATGTGGGAAAGTTATATTAAAAACTATGCGCCGCTGCTACCTGCCTGCTTGGCAAAAAAAATAGGTAAAGAGATTATTTGCTTTTACGCAAAACGCGCGCAGGTGGTTATTTCCCCCACGGATAGGATGTTTAAACTTTTACAATCCTACGGAATAAACCGCCCTATAGAAATTCTGCCGACGGGTATTGATGATTCCATTTGTAAAGTTGAGGATAAGGCCTTTGCTTCTTTTAAAGAAGATATTTATAAGGAATTTCCTGTTTTGAAAAATAAAAAGATTTTGCTTTATGTCGGGCGTGTTGTTAAAGAAAAAAATTTATATATGCTTTTTGATGTTTTTTCAAAAGTAAAAGAAAAGTTTGAAAATACCGCTTTATTTTTTATCGGCGGCGGGCCGGAACTTGATAATCTTAAAGCAAAGGCAAAAAAACATAAATACGCTTCTTCAATTTGCTTTGCAGGGTATAGGGATAGAGATATTCTTTCTTATTTTTACCACCTGGCGGATGTTTTTGTTTTCCCAAGTTGCACCGAAACACAGGGGCTTGTTACCATTGAAGCCATGCGCGCGGGCTTGCCGGTTGTAGCCATTGGCGAAATGGGCACCCTTGATGTTATGAAAGGCGATAAGGGCGGTTTTATGGTCCAAAATGATACAGAAGAATTTGCCGCAAGAGTTATAGATTTACTCTCTGATGAAACTTTGCGCGCGCAAAAGAGTAAAGAGGCCCGCGAGTGGGGCGCAAAATGGTCTATTGACTATCTTACCCCTAAACTTGAAGATTTTTACAAAAAAGCCCTTAAAATAAAGAAAGAAAATATAAAGTAGGAAATCCCCCCCTGATAAATGTAAAAACAGATGTAGTTTACCTTTTGGCTTATTAGTATAAAATTTTAATTTTATTGGAGAAAATAACACTTTTAAATTTAAGGTTGTTATGTCCCTCTCATTATGATAAAATATATCGTATTTAAATATTATAAAAGGAGGAAGTATATGTTTCTAGCGAAAATACTGAAAAAAACACTTTCAGTAGCGCTGGTGGTTGCATTGCTTTGTCAGCAAAGCGGGCTTGTATTTGCAACTACCAATGTAAGTAATTGGTCCGACTTGCAATACTATGTTGCAAATTATGCCGATACTTACAATGTAACAACTCCGTTGACCGCCTCGTCTTCAAGCGGGACACTCTATGTCAACAACAACGGAAGATATGTTACAGGCTATAGTCTAACTCAAAATGGCGCGCAAGATACCTTAATTTCTGTGGGTAGCGGCGTTACATTTAACTTAGGGAATACTATTTATGGTAGTATTGCTAATAGCGGAACCTTAAACTATTCCGGTTCTTACTTATCTAGCGGTTCTATATACGGGACAAATGGTGTTTTAAATTTGTCAGGCTCTTCTATTACAAATAATAATACCATAGAACAAAAAACTGTTAATGTTGGTTCTTCTACAACTTTAACTAACAATTCTTCTATTGCGACTAATAATGCCTTTAATAATAGTGGGGCAATAACCGGCGATGGTGAACTTACCTTGAACGGCACTACTAATAATAGTGGTTCTATTAGCCAAAAAATTACCAACAACAGCAATATTACCGGAAACGGTAATATTTATTTAACGGGCGATTCCGTTAATAACGGTTCAATCTCTCAGAATTTAGTTTCCGTCATCAATAACTCAACTTTTAATAATAATGGTTCATTGATGGCTAAAGCAAATAATAATCTCGGTTCTACTTTAAACTCTGATCCGGATAATTTAGGCGACGATGTGGCAAACAACGGTCAGTTAAACTTAAATGGAAACGGTGTTTTATATGTCGCAGTTAGTGGCACCGGTGATACCAATATCAATGGTGATTTGGATAATCAAGGCACAATTTCCCAAGCAAATGTTAATGTCGCATCCGGTTATGTTTTGACGACAAACGCTAATGATGTTGTTGCTTCAAATCTTATCACTAATGACGGTATTATTCACTATACAGCAGGTTCAACTGCTAATACTATTGTAGGCAACGGCCGTGTGGATATTACAGGTTATTTAACAAATACCGGCAATATTACACAAAACAATGTAAGCAACAGCGGTATTTTTACCAATAACGGCACCGTTACAGCAAATCTTACAAATACCAATACTATTGAAGGCACAGGTTCTATTACAACAGGAACAGGGGTTTCTTCAAACAATGGTATTATTACTCAAAATACTTTAACAAACAACGGCACTTTTGAAAATGCCGGCCATATTATATTAACTAGTTTAACCAATAATAGCACCGGTGTTTTTAATACCAATGCAGATTTGCTTGCTATTTCTAATAACAGCATTGTAAACAATGGTGCTTTACATTTTACCGGTGGTGTTAATACCAATGATATTACCGGCACAGGCACAACCTATATTTCCGGCACAGTTGAAAACGGTGGAAATATTGCCAACAATATCCAAGTTGATATTAACGGCAATTTAGGAACTGTAACTGATATTACTTCCGTAGTTGAAAACCGCGGAATTTTACAACTTGTTGACGCTGATATTACCAACACCGGTAGAGTTAAAGGCACCGGCGTTATTAATATTTTAGGCGAAACAACAAACAATAGCACAATTGAAGGCAGCACAATCAACATTACCACCGAATACGGTCATTTAACAACCGCAAGTGATAAAGTTAGTGCAAATATCGTTAACGAAGCCTTGTTAACTTGGAACGGCGGCACAACCAATGCCAATGCCATAAGTGGTAGCGGCACTTTAGAAATTACCGGCGGCAATATCGTTAACAATGCCACAATTAACCAAGATAATATCTATATCAGCAACGGTGCTTTAACCAGTAATGCTGATCTTTTAACCGTAGCCGGTGGTATTGAAAACGATGCTGATTTAACCTTAACCGGTGGCGTAAATAAAAATGTTATTACCGGTATTGGTGATATGACCATCACCGGTGATGTAACAAATAAAGCCGATATTGAACAAGATACCTTGACAAATAACGGCAATTTCTTAAACGATGAAGGTTCCATTGTTGCTGATATCGTTAACAGCGGAAACTTTATTAATAATGATGGTTTAATTACAGGTGATATCACAAATAACACTAGCGGCACTTTTGCAAGCGCAGGTAATGTTATTTCAGGTGATATTACAAATAATGGTGCTTACATTATCACAGAAGGTGATAATGCTAACGATATTACCGGTACAGGTAATCTTACCTTCCAAGGTGAAACATTTAATACCGGTGTTATCAATCAAAACAATATTAATGTTGATCTCGGTGCAACTTTAGTTGCTTCCGATATCTCTGATATTACTGCTACCAATGTTCTTTCTAACAATGGTGTATTAGAATTACAAGGTGGTACAAACAACAATGTTATCCATAGCACTACAGGTACTTTAAAAATAACCGGCGATGTTGTTAACACTTCCGGAAAGGTTATTGTTCAAGATAATATTGATATCGCTACTTTAGGCTTCTTAACTGCTGATGCTGGCGATTTAGCTACTATTAATGGTATTACCAATAGTGGACAGTTAACTTTAAATGATGGTATCAATTCTAATGATATCAGCGGAACCGGTGATTTAGTAATTATCGGTGATGTAGATAACGGTGGCAATATCAGCCAAGCATCTTTAACTAACAGCGGAAGCCTTACTTCCGATGCAAGTAAACTTGCTTTTACTGAGGGTATTAATAATAGTGGCACAGTCAACTTCACCGCTGGCACCAATGAAAATGCAATCACCGGTGCAGGTGATACAAACTTTACTAACGATGTCGTTAATAATGCTACTATCGCTCAAACCAATGTAACAAATGCTGCTGGCACATTGACAAACAATGCAAATATTACAGCAGACTTTACCAACGATAGCGGTATAGTTAACAACGAAGCCGTTATTTCCGGTGCTATTACAAATAACAGCGGTATAATTAACTCTACTGCTGATAACTTGGCAGGCACAGTTGCTAACGACGGCACTTTAAATATTGCCGGCGGTATAGTCCAAGATGTTATCACCGGTAGCGGTGTTATGAACAATACAGGTGATTTGGTAAATAATTACGCTATCACCCAAACAACCGTAAATAATAGCGGTATTATGGATAATACCGGTGTTATTACCGCTGCTATTACAAATAGTGGCACAATTACTTCTACTGCTGATAACTTGGCAGGCACAATTGCTAACGACGGTATTTTAAATATTACCGGCGGTACAGTCCAAGATACTATCAGCGGTAACGGTGAACTAAACATCACAGGTGATTTGGTAAATTATGATACCATTAACCAATCTTCTGTTTACAACGAAGGACATTTGACTAACAACGAAGTTATTACTGCTGATACTATTTACAATGTCGGTCAAATTAATGCTGCCGCTTCTGACCTCGTAGGCAATATCGTCAACGACGGAACCTTAGTATTTGATTATCCTTATTCAAGTGGAAGCAGTAATATTTCCGGCACAGGTGATGTGGAAATAACAGGTGCTACCCGTTTAAACGGAACCAATACTTACACGGGTACCACTTTAATTAATGGCGGAGAATTGATTATCTCTAACCAAGATAACCTTGTTTCAAGCGATATCTTGTTTGCCAACAATGGTATAGAAGATGGTCTATTAACAGTCCTTGCAGAAGCCTCTTTAGATAATCTCTTAAAAGGCCAATCAGCAGCTGACAATATCAATGTTGATAATGATTTCGCCTTAACACTTACCACTGCTATGGGTGAAGCAGCCGATTTCCATAAAACAGGTGATGGTGTTATGACTTTTGCAATGGATTCCAATAACTACACAGGCAATACCTATGTAGATGAAGGAACCTTAATCGGTAATACATTAAATATTAACAATATAGTTAACGGCGCAGCCGGTACAACTGTTGAATTTAATGATACCGCCGATGCAGAATTAAACGAAATTAACACTTCTGGCAACTTTGTAAAGAGCGGTAGCGCTTTATTAAATGTTGAAACTAATGCCTTTACAGCCGCCCAAGCTGATATTAACAGCGGCATCTTTGCTGCTAACCGCGCAATTACAGCCGATGTTTTAAATGTTAACGACGGCGCAACCTTACGCGGTAATGGTAATATTACAGGTAATGTTAATGTTAACGAAGGCGGCACAATTGCTCCGGGCAACAGCATTGATACTTTGACTATTACAGGCGATGTTAACTTTGCTTCCGGCAGCACAACCGCAATTGAAATTAACGAAACCCCTGCAAGCGACTTACTTGTTATCACAGGTAACGCAACCATTGATAGCGGTGCCAATTTAACAGTATCTAACGAAAACGGCAGATACTTTGAATGGGAATCCTTTGAAATTGTCAATGCAGGCAATGTTGCAGGCACATTTACTTATGACGGAACTATCACCGACTACGATGCAAGCCGCATCGATGTTGAGTTAGATTATAGCGACCCGACAAAAGTTTTGTTAACTGCCAAAAGAAAAGCAACCGATTATGAAACTACTGCAGTAGCTGAAGGTCTTTCCCACAACCAAAGCCAAGCAGCAAAAGCTGTTGATAATATCTCTACCGGTTATGACGGCGATATTACAAATGCCTTGTTGCAAGTTGAAAAATTGGCCGGTTTAAATCCTGCTGAAGTAGAACTTATTAATCCGGATGCTACCTTACAAAGTGCTTTAGACGATGTTGCTGGTGGCTTATATGCCAATAATGCTTTAGCAACCTTGTTTAATGCTAAAACAGCTCATGTTTATGACAGAATTGCAAAACGCAATCCTTCTAAAGGCGCTTGCCCTAATTGCCACGATAATGTTTGGGCGGAATATTACAATCAATACGATAAAGTATATGAAGAGGCAAATTCCTCCCGCTTTACAAACAATATGTCCGGCGTGTTAGCAGGTTATGACCGCTCTTCAGATAAGGTCTTGCTCGGCGTTTATGGCGGTTTCGGCAAGAGTGATTTGCGCCAAGATAATGGCAGCAAAATGGATCTTGACGATACCACTTTAGGTATTTATGGCGGATACAGAACAGGCGAATGGTTGTTCAAAGGAACAATGTTTGCCGGTATCCAACATTATAATGCCAAACGCGCAATTCGCTTTATGAACCGCACGGCTAAAGGTTCTTATGACGGTATGAATTTAGGTCTTGATTTAGAAGCCTCTTATTCAATACCCGTATATAACTGGTTAACCGTTAGACCTTTCGTCGGATGGTTAAATAACTATTCCCACCAAAACAGCTTTACTGAAACTGGTGCCGAAGATTTGAATTTACATGTTTTCGGTAATGACCAATTCAATTCTCAAGTTCGTTTGGGTGTCCAATTAGAAGGCAAAGTTAGCAGACTTTCTTGGTATGGTTCTGCTGCTGTTAAGCAATTTGTCGGTGATGATTACGCCAAATTGCATATGAACCTTTCTTCTATGCCAAGCACCGATATGGAAATTATCAGTGCTGAACTTGGTAGAACTTATTTCAGCGGTCAAGTTGGCTTAAGCTATGCAATCAATAATAATTTGAGCATCTTTGGCAACCTTGATACAGGTGTAAATAATAAATCTGCCAATTGTTATGGAAATATTGGTTTAGCCTTCGCTTGGTAAAAGGGAGAACTGAAAATGAAAAAACTTCTAGTTTTAATCAGTTCAGTCTTAATGGCAGGTTGCTTTATCTGCCATAAGACAGCTCCCCAAGAAAAAAATCTTAATAACGAGGAGATTGCTGTTAAGCAATCTCCCGTTAAAAAGGATAATGTTATCAGCCGTCACAGCATTTCGGAAGTTGCAAACTTTGATTTTAACAGCAAAGAAATTCGCCCGGATATGAATAAGATGGATGCTTTGATGAAAGATATTCAAGCCCATCCTGAAGCCGTTGTCTGGGTAGAAGGGCATACCGATAATGTCGGAACGGATGAATATAACAAAGAATTATCTTTAGACAGAGCCAGAGCGGTTGCACAGGAACTTCATAAACAAAATCTTTCTAATGAAATCCATATCTATGGGGAAGGGGCCTTGTCGCCTATTGCTTCAAATGATACGGAAGAAGGCCGTGCACAAAATAGACGCGTAGATATTATCCTTATAAGAAATAATAAATAATTGTTTCTTATGATTTTAGGTCCTTTAGGTAATTGCCTAAAGGACCTTTTTTATTTTTATAAATGCGTATTTTAGAGAATCGGAAAATTTAAAAACCCACCAAAAAATGGTGGGTTTTAAAATGGTGGGGCCGAAAAGGACTCGCCTTTGCGTCATTTTCCTAACGGAAAATGCTACAAGGCCGGGCTCGCGATGTTCGCCTTTTGCTTTGCAAAAACTCACATAACGCTCCGCCTTTCTCGTCCTTACGCAGGCAAAGCAGTTTGCCTGCTTTCAAACCATTAAAAAACCCGCTTCTTTCAAAGCAGGTTTTTAAATGGTGGGC
>JAZKYS010000002.1:0-57391 GCA_045612285.1 Elusimicrobiaceae bacterium | reverse complement strand
TATTTTCTCCTTTTTCTTTGTCATTCCCGAGAGTCTTTGTCGGGAATCTTGTCCGCTTATTCCCTGCCCTTTTTCAAAGAAAAGGGGAAGGGTTAGGGATGGGGTGTTTTTTCACCTAATCAAATTTTATTTTTTTTTTTTGAAAAGCAAGTTTTTTGTTTTTTCTAAATCTTCGTCCTACGGGATATGCTTTGCATTTTGCTTTGCAAAATTAACAAATATGCGCACTTTTTTGCAAAAAGAGTAGCGCGTAAGATTGGTTTTACATAGTAAAAGCCCGCGCGCATTTGTAGGACGAAGAATCAAAAGAGGGCTTGTTTATTTTTTTTTTTTTGATAAACTGACTTTATGAAATAAAGTCATACTGAGGTGTTTTTGCTCAGTATCTTTTCCTGTTTTTTTAAAAATAAAAGCGGTAGAGATTCCGGACAAAGACCTTCCGGAATGACGAATGAACAAAAGGAAAAGAGGAAAGTCTATGAAAAACCGCGCGTTTACATTAATAGAGTTGTTAGTTGTTGTTTTAATACTGGGTATCTTAGTAGCAATTGCCGTTCCGCAGTATCAAAAAGCAGTTAAAAGGAGTCAGGCTGTAGAAGCAATTTTAAATATGAAATCTTTACTTAATGCGCAAAGAGTGTTTTATTTGGTTAATGGACATTATACGAAAAATTTAAATGATTTAGATGTAAATTTAAATTCCGAAAATTATAATTATTCTTTTGTTGTAGATAAGGAAAAAGATATTGTTTATTCTTATGCGCGTCCTATAGGGAATAATAAATATTATTTTCAAATGACACCTGATGGTAAGACATATTGCCGCGGGACAAAAGAATCGTGTAGTTTTATTTCTACTAAAAAGGGTTATGCCAGTTTAGATGATTATTGGGATATTGATATTTCCAGTATATAAATTTTATAATATAAAAATATAGGATATTTGTTTCGTTATACCCCTCTATATTTATTTTTTATTACCTGTCCTGAATTTCCCCCTTGTGTATTTCCCTCCGCAAAGCAGGGGTAAAAATTCGGAAAAACAGCTGAAATAAAACAAATTTGTAAAAAGTGTAGCGCGGGAAATTGCTTTTATGAAATAAAAGCCCGCGCGCATTTGTAGGACGAAGAGCCAAAAGAGGGCTTGTTTATTTTTTTTGAAAATCAAGTTTTTTAATTCTTCGTCCTACCAAATATGCTTTGCATTTTGCTTTGCATAAATAAGAAATATCCCCTCGTAAAACGGGGGGATATTTTTTACAGATATAATAGATGGTTATTTATTTCATTTCGTCTTTTACTTTGTTAAACAAATCATATCTTGCTGCATCTTCAAGGAAGGTTTGCCAATCTTCAGTAGTAAAGTCATACCTATCTATAATTTGTTGGGCTGCTTTTTGCTGGTAATCACTATGGCCGGCTGCCTTAAAGGCATCTTCTGCTTCAACATATTCTTTAGCAATTATCATAAGGGCTTCTTCATCGGTCATCTCTTCAGGATTAGTTGTTGTTTTAGCAGGTTCTGTTTGTGCCTGTTGGGCAGTTGTAGCTTTTTGGCCTTTTGTGTAATTGCCTTCCAGCCAATTTTCTGTTTCGCGGGCGCCTTCATTTTTGTGCGGTTTATTAGGGCTTTCAGTTTCAACCATATCAGGAATTGTTTTAAAATGGATTCTATTGCCTTTTTTATGGCCTAAAATGACAAATAAAGTAACAATAACCGTAAACAAAATTAAAGCGGTTAAAGCAATATTTGCCCAACCGTGAAAATCCCTATTTATCAAAAGCGGATAGGCGGCATAGATGATTAAAAGCAGTATAATTATTGCGGCTAGTATTGGTGCTAACATAATATCCTCACTTGGAGCTTGTCTTCTGCTCCGGTTGATTTATATAATTTATAAACCCTGTCATAAATTCTGGGTCTTGCATAATTCTTTGAACAGCTTTTCTAAAAGCAGGGTCTTTACTATATTGAAGCAAAATTTTTTGCGTTTGTGTAGAGGCCATTTGCTTTTTTATTTCTTCCACCGAAGGCAAGGTGTCAAAGTGTTCGCCCGTATGTCCGGTGGCGGCTTTCATATCTTTTATAAAATTCTGTATAGCCGGGTCTTTGCCGTAATAAGCAATTTTTTGGGCAAGTTCTTTTGCGTTTGTTGTCTTTACAAAAGGTTGCGTGCTATACTGAAATTTTACAAAAGCTTTTTGGTTTAAATCAATTTTTGAAATAGAACTGTTTTGCTGTTCTTTTTGTTCTTCTTGTTCTTGAGCTTCCCGGGGACTGGCAAACTCAAATTGATTTATCGGCGAATCCCAGGCGACTTTTTGTTCTTCCTGTTCTTCTCTGTCAATTTGAGTTTGCTTAAACTCTGTAAAGTATTTATAAGTCATAATAAGAGCACTTATCGTTAGAAAAGTTGTTATTAAAATTATTTTTACTTTTACAGATTTCGTCATAAAATTAATCTTGTATTCCTAAAAGTTCAACATCAAAAACGAGCAAACTGCCCGCGGGTATCGGGCCGGCTTGTCTATCGCCGTAAGCGGTGGCAGGCGGACAATAGAGTTTTGCTTTTGAACCGACTTTCATTTCCTGTAAACCAAGGGTCCAGCAGCTGATAACTTGATTTAAAGCAAATTCTGCCGGTTGATTTCTTTTAACGGAACTGTCAAATACTGTCCCGTCAAGCAAAGTTCCTTCGTAATGAACTTTTACTTTATCGGTTGCTTTAGGTTGTTTACCTTTGCCTTTTTTAGTTATTTGGATAACTGCTCCGTTAGAAAGTTCTTTTGAGGTTTTTTCTTTTTTGATTTTTGCTAAAACTTGGTTTTGCTCAAGTTTGCGCTGATTTATAATTTTTTTAGAGTCCGCTGCGTAGCGTTCTTGAATTGCCTGTTTGTAATCTTCCAATTTAACTTTTGGATTTCTTTTAAGTAAAGAATCAAGCATCCCTTGAGAAAGGGCTTTATATTCTTCATTAGAAGAAATTACAAATTGCTCACGGATATTATTACCAAGCTGATAACCAAGAGCGTATAAAGTTTCTTCTTCACTTTGATTTTGCGCAAAAGTAAAAGGTGCTATAAAAACAGCAAGTAAAGATAAAACAAGTAATTTTTTCATTTTTTTATTCTCCTATTTTTTATTTATATATTGAATTAATTTTTCTCTCACTTTAGGGGCAACGGCTTGGCCGGCGGCAATTTGGCTTCTTCTTTGGGCTTCTTCCTGTCTAAATGTGCCAACTTTTTGCGGTTCGCTAAGGGTGGCAAAAATATTGCCGTTGGAAGCTTCCTTCAAGTTCACATTTGCCGTAGCTGTGCACCAATAAAGAGAAGTGGTTGTTTTTGAAGGGAATTGGTCTAAAGCGATATTCATATGTAAAATCACATCACTTTCTTGCGGAATTTCGCTTACGCCAAAACCTAAATCATTAAGGGCTTCAATAACTTTGCTCTTAACAATTTTATCTTCAAAACCTTCAAATTCATAAACAATTTTGATATTGTCAAAGGCTTTAGCATAACTGTTTTTATAGGTATTTAAGGAATTTTCCTGAAAGGCAGTTTCATTGTGGGAAACAAGGGCATATTCGGCATCTAAAGCCCTGCGTTCATCAAAAAGTTCTTCCATAGCAAAAGCATATTGAACGGCACGCCATTTGTTTGTTTCCTTATCAATTTTATCCGCCATATTTTTTAATTTGCCGTCAATTTGGGTATAGGCAGGTTCGGTAATTTTTTTTGCCTGTTCTCTATCAATAGCGGCCATAGCATAGTATCTTTTATTGATTTTATCTTTCCAGGTTTCAACAATTTTTGCTGAATCTAAAACGGCTTGTCTGCGGGCCTCGGTGTAGGCATCGCCTTTGGGTAAAGAGGCATAAAGCGTTTTAATATCTTTTAAAGCATTTTCTTTTGCCGTGTCTTTTTTATTTGCGTAAGCAACTTTTGTTATATACTTATCAGCGGGGTATTTTTCCGCATTTTTAACAAGTATATGTTTGTTTGAGCAAGCACTGGCAAAAAGCAGGGCAAGACCCAAAGTAAGTAGTTTTTTCATTTTTATTCCTCCTGATTTACTTAGAACTATAACGCCACAAATAAGTTCTTTGGCCTTTCTTAAGTTTTACATTATCAAAGTGGTAAGTGTCAATAGGCACTCCTGCGCCGTCATAATTATAAAAATCTAAATTATATTCTCCCGGCTCCAAAAATACATTTACCATTTTTATTTGTGCCGGCAAAGTAAACCAGGAGCGGGTATCAGCCTGCTCGGTTGCGGTATTAAAAATAGTTGCGGCTATATCAACAAGAGCAGCAAGGTTGTTATTATCGGAGTTCTTTTTTGCGATATCGTGCGCTTGTTTAGATAAAATAAATTTAGTTGCCACTCTTGTTGCGGTTCTTGCCCAGATTGCGCCGCTTTCTTCTTGTAAAGTTAATTTTGCGGCGTTTTCAATATCTGCAACGGTTTGTGTTTTAAAAATTCTGCCGTTTTCCAGCACAATAGCTGAAGTTCGCCCGCTATAAGGGGCATCTATATAAGTAGGGTAGGAAATAGCAATAGTTCTGCCATATAAACCGGTAAATACGGCATCAATAGTTTGTTTGGGTGTTCCTTGTAAAGAATTATTACCGTTTAAAATAAAGCCTAGTTTGTCCCAAGAAACACTAACCTGATTTGAAATTTTTACCGGGCTTTTGCCGCTAAAATGAATAAAAACAAGTTCGCCTAAATCTTTATAATTAGGCGGTAAAGTGCTGCTGGGCGCTGAAGCATTAAAATAACCTTTCAACTTTTCATAAGCATTTAAAGCATTGGCTCTTGCGATTCTTGCGTCGGAAAGTTGCCCGATATCTTCAAAAATCATACTTGCAAAATATTGCACAAAAGGTTCATCACTATAAGTTCTTTTTGTTTTTTCCCGGTATCTGTCTAAAAAGAAAACGGCTTTACGCATTTCCACTGCGGCATCTTCAAAATTATTTTCATTAAGATAGTTCATCGCCGTAAAAAAATAAGTTAAAGCCTGCTCATACATCGGCATTTTATAAGGTAAAGTATTATCATTTACCATTACGGCACCGAGATTGCGGGTAATACTTTTTGTGATAAGGTCCTCATTTATTCTTTGGGCTTCTAAGAAATCTGCTGTTGAAGTTTTTGTATCGTAAGCGGCTTGTTCTGTAAGGGCTAAATCAAGTTTATATAAGACGGCGTTTTTATCCCCGTATTGTTTTTTTTGGTTAGTTTTTATTTTGGCGCTTGCGTTTTCAAAATGGCTGTTTGCCATTAAGTTTGAAACATCTTTTTTATATTGTAAAGAAGGCCCCGCGCAAGCACAAAGCAAGCTCGTTAAAAAGATAATAAAAACACGGGGCCTTCTGATAAGCATAAATATTTTTTAGAATTTCAAAGAATTCTTTGCAACATATTTTTTAAGTTTTTGTTGTCCGTTCCAAACAATTTGATTGGTTTGTATATTTATTAATTTCAAATTGATTTGATAATAAATAACGGACTTTCTGCCTTCTTGGTCAACGATAGAATCTAAAACACCGCTGAGCATATAATCGGCACCGACTTCGCGTCCGAATTCTTTTCTTGTTTCTTCGCTGGAATATTCTTGTTGTTCAAGGCGTTCATCGCGAACTTCGCCGCGTTCTTCTTTAGAAGCAACAAACTCTACTTTACCGCTATTGATTAAAGCGCGCTGCATTTCTTCAATAAAGGTGGAAGTGTTAATATGTTCCATAGAATTATTTTTGACTGTTCCGACAATAACAACAGGTTCATTACCGCCTTTTGCTTTAAGGGCTTTATTATACCAATTGCCGTCAAGACATTCTTGAATCATAGTTTCGGCAGTGGTTCTGGAATCTACATCATTCCATTTACCGCTTAAATCTTTGGTGGTATCTGCATCCATACGCTCTACTTTTGTTCCGCAAGCAATAAGCATAGGCAAAAGTAAAGAAAGAACTAATAGTTTTTTCATACTTATTTCTCCTTATTAAGTGTATAATAAACTATTGTAGCACTTTTAAGCCTGTATGTGCTACAATAATAATATGATAATGGTTTTTGATATTGGCAATACTCATATAACAATGGGTTTTGTAAAAAACGGTAAAGTGATAAGCGAAATGCGCTACCCGTCAACAGAGTTTTTGTTGGGTGATTTCTTGAAATATATAAAGGAGCAATTTTCTTTTAAAAAGATAAAGAAAGAAAAAATAACTTCTTGCGCTATTTCAAGTGTTGTGCCGGTTTTAACTGAGCCGATTAAATCTTTTTGTAAAAAAGAATTTAACAAAGAACCTTTTATTGTGGATAGCACAAAAACAATTTTGAAAGTAAAAAAAGGCAGTATAGCAGATTTAGGGGCCGATAGAATTGCCGATATTGAAGCAGCTTTATTTTTATATCCAAAAAAGAATTTGATTATTTTAGATTTTGGCACAGCCAATACTTTTTGTGCTGTAAGTAAAGAGGGTTATTATCTTGGCGGGGCAATAAGTGCTGGTTTAAATCTTACGATGAAAGCCCTTGCCCAAGGTGCGGCGCAACTTGGCGAAGTTCCTTTAATTGAAGCCAAATATGCTGCCGGTATGACAACGCAAACGCAAGTTCAGGCAGGTCTTTATTTTACTTTACTTGGCAGCGCAAAGGAAATAACCAAAAGATTAAAAGCGGAAGTTTTCCCAAAATCAAAAGTTCTTGTTGTGGGAACAGGCGGAATAGCAAATCTCTATACAAAACAGGCAATTTTTGATGTTTTTGAGCCTAATTTAACCCTTTTGGGTATTGCTTATTTGGCCCAAAAATATAAAAAGGCTTGAGAAAATTAGCTAAAATTTCTATAATAAGAATAACATTTAATATCAAAGAGGTTTTTAATATGGCAAGAAAATCATTTATTGCTGGTAATTGGAAGATGCACAAAACTATTGCTGAGTCTAAGGCACTTGCTCAAGCAATTAAAGAAGCACAAAATAAAAACGATGCCGATATTATGGTGGCACCGGTTTTTACAAGTTTAAATGCCGTGGCGGAAGTTTTAAAAGGCAGCAATGTTATTGTTAGCGCACAAGATTGTTTTTATGAAGAAAAAGGGGCGTTTACTTCTCAAATTGCACCGAACCAAATTAAAGATGCCGGCGCTACTTGCGTAATTTTAGGCCATAGCGAAAGAAGAAGTTTATTTGGCGACACCAACGAAATTTTAAATAAAAAAGTTAAAGCCGCCTTGGCACAAGGTTTAAGAATTGTTTATTGCGTAGGGGAAACTTTAGCCCAAAGAGAAGAAGGCAAAACTTTAGCCGTTATTCAAGAACAAATTGAAGGCGGCCTTAAAGGTTTTAGCGCACAAGATTTAAAAGATTTAGTAATCGCTTATGAACCGGTTTGGGCTATCGGAACAGGCAAAACCGCCACACCGGAGCAAGCACAAGAAGTCCATAAAGCAATCAGAACTATTTTAGAAAAGCAATTTGATAAAAACTTTGCCGATCAAATCCGTATTTTATACGGCGGCAGTGTTAAAACAGAAAATGTTGATGCTATTATGGCAAAAGAAGATGTTGACGGCGTTTTAGTAGGCGGTCAATCTTTAGTAGCGGAGCAATTTGTAAGAATTATAAACTATAATAAATAAGTTTATGGATATTACAAAATATATAGATCATACAATATTAAAACCTATCGCACAGCGCAAAGATATAGAACAACTTTGTAAGGAAGCAAAGGAATATAACTTTGCTTCGGTGTGCGTTAATCCGTGTTGGGTTTCATACGCGAGCAAACTTCTTAAAGGTAGTGATGTAAAAGTGTGCACGGTAATAGGTTTTCCTTTAGGCGCAAATGTTTCAGCAGTGAAGGCTTTTGAAGCAAAAACCGCTATTGAACAAGGCGCAAGTGAAGTTGATATGGTCATCAATATCGGTGCTCTTAAAGCCGGCGAGTATGACATCGTCAAACAGGATATACAGGCAGTCAGAGAAGCAAGTGCCGGTAAAGTATTAAAAGTTATTATTGAAACATCTTATCTTACTGATGAGGAAAAAAAGAAAGTTTGCCAAATTTGTGGCGAAGTAGGGGCCGATTTTGTAAAAACTTCTACGGGATTCTCAGACGGCGGCGCAACGGCTCATGATGTTACTTTAATGGCCCAGGCCGCAGGCAGTAAGGTAAAAGTTAAAGCTTCCGGCGGTATCAGAACCCGCGAAGATGCTTTAAAAATGATTGAAGCAGGCGCAAGCCGCCTGGGGACAAGTTCAGGGATAAAAATAGTGTAGGTGAATATGATAAAACATTGGGAAATTTTAGAAAATAAATGGACGCAAAATTCTGCTTATGCGCTTGGCATACAGGGAGATGATAATGATTCTCAAATTATTTTGAGGGAGCTTTCTTCTTTTTGTTCTTTGATAGATGCTAAGGTTCCTAATTTCACCCATATTTTTGAACTGCTAAATGTTAACGACGATGATATTTTACAAAGAATCCGCGTTAAAATAGATGATATAGTCCAGAAAAATTCCATAAACAGGAAAGATGTTTCTTTAAGTTCAACTCCGCTTAGAGCCAGCGGCGGCACGCTTGATTTCGTTGCCGAAAATTCAGATCCTTTAGATAATATTTTAGGTAATGGTAATTCGTTTAAGGATAGTTTATCTTCTTCAAGCGACGGACAAGAAATTAACTTAAATGTCAATGCTTCTTTACATTTAGAAAATACCAATGTTGATGTTTCTGCTCCTCAAAACCAGCCGCAAAAGCAAGAAGAGCCTTTAGTAGTTGAGGAAAAACAAGAAGAATCTATTGAAGAAAAAGCAGATAAGAAGGAAGGGACATTTGCTATGTTTAAAAGGATTTTTTCTTTTAAGAGAAAGAAAGAAGAACCTAAACCCGCTGCTACTGAGATTAAAAAGCCGTCCGGTCCTTTACCGATAGAGCAACTTGTTGCTAAAGCGGAGGCTACTAAAAACAATTTGCCGGCTGAAAAGACTTCCAAAACAAATATGAATAATACTCCTAAGGAAGAATCTAAAACTATGCGCGGTGTTGTTGTTAAGGGAACGGCTTTCCCCGCGGAAGAACTTGGCGCCCAAAAAATCAAAGATGTTTCTTTGAATACTAAAGATTCTAAAAGCCTTATAGAAAAGGACCAAAGCGAAAATTTAAAAGCACAAGTGCCTTTAGATGATATTTTTGCCGCGGAAACTATTTGCCAATTTTATGATGATAAAAACTCTTCCGAGCAACCTAAAATAGAAAAAATAGAAGAGCCAACCCCTATGCCTACACCCAGAGTTATTACTATAACTCAAAATAGAATCTTAGAAGAAAATTTAAAACAAGAAAAGGCTAATCAGGAAAATAAGCCCCAAGCGCCAGCGGAAGAAAAACAAGCAGTTCCTACGCCTAAGGCTCCGGCAAAACCTGCCCCGGCGCAACCTGTTCAAAAGCAAGCGCCTAAAGCCCCTGCTACGCCTAAAACCCCGGCAGCACAGCAGCCTGCTGCTCCGGCTGTAAAGCCCCAGCAGAAGAAAGTTTCTCCAAATATACCGGTTATTCCTGCTGCTAAAATTGTTGCTAAAGAAAGTGCGCTCGCTACTCCTAAAAAACAGGAAGCTGAGCTCCTTTCTCCTAAAGCTTCTTCCATACCGGTAATTAAGGAAGAAAAAACAGCAGATAATTCTGTTAATAAGGATTTAAATACAAAAGAAAATAAAAATAGTATTCCTAAGATTAATCTTAGTGAAGAGGAAATTTCAAAAATGAAAAAAGCTTCAAATCAAAAAGATACTTCAGCAGCACCTAAGGCCCCGTTAGCCCCTGTTCAGGAGCAACCCGCTCAAAAACAAGAAGTTTCTGAGCCGCAAACTCCCCCGGATTCTCAGAAGGCCAAGCCGATGCCTGCGCCTAAAGTAAAAAAAGAACAAATTGATGGCTTTGACCATACAATTCAAACAACTTCTATCCCTGTTTATAAAAAGAGTAATTGGCCGATAGAAATGCCGATAGTTCCTTCTTTTACTTTAGATAGTATGGATATGTCTTCTAACCGTTTTGCTCACGCAGCGGCAATGACTATTGTTGATAATCCCGGTTCCTTATATAATCCGTTCTTCGTTTTTGGCGAAAGCGGTTGCGGCAAGACACACTTTTTAAATGCTATCGGTTCGGAATTTACTAAAAAATTCCCTCTTGATCAAATTTTTATAACAAACGGTGTTCGTTTTTCAAGAGGTGTTCAAAGAGCGATAGAAAACGGCACTATTGATAAGGTAAAAGAATTCTTAGATTCTGCGCAAGTGCTTATTATTGATGATATCCATTTAACCGCAGTAAATGAAACAAATAAAGATTTCATTTCCCAAGTGTTAAATGATTATGTCGCTAAGAGAAAACAACTCGTTATATCTTCAAAATATCCGCCGCAAGGCTTATCTAGGTTTGAAGAATTAACAAATTTCCAACTTAGTCAAGGGAGAATTTACGAATTAAAAACTTTAAGGCCTAATCACTTCTTAAAAGCTTATATGAGAATGATTTTAGATGCCCAAGTGGATTTAACGGAAGCCCAATGTAGAGGGTTCTTCGGCAGGGAAAACTTAACCCTGGGTATGATTGCCAAAGATATTAAGAGAATAAAAGTTTTGGCAAGGCGTATAAAAGACAGCGGCAGTGTTCCTCTTTCTTATGAGCAATTATTAAATTATATAACCGCTATCAGCGGGGAAGATGCTACAAGCCAGCTTGAAAGTTTGGATTTATCAAGCCCGCTTTCAATTCGCCGAGGGGAAAATACCAACTGGGGTAATTTCGGATTCTTCTTCCCTAAAGAAAGTGTTGATAAATTTAAATGGATGGTTTATGCTACTATGCAACGCGCAAAAGAACTTGGCATAAAGGGTGGCTTTAATTTTGCTTTAAAATCTGCTTATTCAACAGAACATATTATTGCTTCTGCTTTTAAAATTGCCAATGTTTGCGATAGCAAAAACTTAAAAGCAGCAATTATTTTAGGCCCCGATCCTAGAGTTATCCAACCGGCAATCAGAGATAACTTCTGCGATATTTTATCTCACATGTTAGAAGTTATGATGATTCGCTGTGCTATAATTCCTTATGAAGATATCAAAAAACCCAGCAGTTATGTTAAAGTTTTGGGCGATGTCCTTAAATAAAGAATAAAAGAGGTTTTATGAAAAAATTATCTTTCTTGATTATTGCAAGTTTACTTATATGTGCTTGCCAAAGGCTGAATCTTGGCCCTAAAGGCGAGGGAGAGTATGTTATCGGCAAGGCGGAAGTTGCCTATAACGCAAAAGATATTTCCGGTATGAAAAAGGAAGCCTTTAACCTCGCTAAACAGGATGCTTTAAAAACAGCTGTTGATGTGTTTTTATCTTCTAACAGTAATATGGAATATCCAAAAAATATTCAAGAGGAAATTTTGGCTAAGCCGGATAATTATATAAGAAAAGCCTATATCAAACACGGCGAGCAAAGAGGCGAAGTTTATATTCTTGAAGCCCGCGTAATGGTGTTAGTTAGCAACTTGGCAACAAAAATTAAAACCTTACAAGATTCTTCTTATGTTAAAAAAACAAATATCTTTATTGCGACTAGAGAACTTGAAAAAGAAGAAGTTTCTTTAAACCAATATTGTAAACAAGGTATTTATAAAGCTTTTAAACAACAGCCCTATACTTTAATTGACGGCGGTAATTTAAGTCAAAATAATATAGAAAATAATACTTCTATCGTAGATAAAGCAAAAAAAGAGGGCGCGCGTTTTGCTGTTATTGCCGATGCTTCGGCAAATGGTATTGAAAGTGCTGCCCAACTTTCAACAACCTTCAAACCCGTCAGAGCAAAAGCAAATATTATTGCTCTTGGCACAAATAATTATAAATTAATTGACCAAAACTCCCAAAGCGCAAGCGGGCTTGACGCCGATGAAAAAATGGCTTATCAAAAAGCTTTAAGTAATGCCTGTTTTGAGGCGGCTAAAGAATTGGTTGAACCTATTAATACCGCGATTAACAGCGCAAAAACTTTTAAGTTTATAATAAAAGATGTAAACACTATTCAACGCCTTGAAAAATTACAATCAATTTTAAGAGAATTAAAAGAAGTGGAAGATTTTGTCTTGGTAAAATATGTAAATTCAAATGCTACTTTTGATGTTCAGGCAAATGTTGCTACTTCGGAAGAATTTTCCGCAAAGATTATTAGAAAGTATTATAATAATTTTACTATTCTAAACACTACGCCTGATACGGTAGAAATGGTTTTTATTTAATATGCTTTGTTCACTTACTTCAGCTTGTTTAAAAGGAATAGAAGGTTATATTGTTAATGTTGAAGTTGATATAGCAGCCGGTATGCCTTCTTTAACTTTGGTTGGTTTGCCCGACCAGGAAGTAAAAGAAGCAAAAGATAGAGTCCTTGCCGCAATAAGAAACAGCGGTTTTGATTCCCCCGTAAAAAAAATAACAATTAATTTAGTGCCTGCCGAAATTAAAAAAACAGGCACGCATTTTGATTTGCCTATTGCTCTTGGTATTTTGGGCGCAAGCGGGCAATTATCTGACACGGCAATAGAAAATTTAAAGCAATATGTTTTTATCGGTGCGCTTGGTTTGACGGGTAAAATACACGGCTCTTCCGGTGTTTTGCCTATGCTTATTGCTTTAAGCCGCAAAGGCAAAACAAAAGCAGTTATTGCCAAAGATAATTTAGAAGAATCAAAATATGCTTCTATGGCCTGTTTCAGCGCGCAGAATTTAAAACAAGTTGTTGATTTGCTTGAAGAGAAAATCCCGTTTGAACAAGAACAAACGGAAACAAAAGAAACACAAATTTTACAAGAAGTTTACACCGAAGATTTTAGCGAAGTTAAAGGCCAAACTCTTGCCAAAAGGGCACTTGAAATTGCCGCAGCCGGCGCTCATAATGTTTTAATGATGGGGCCGCCGGGAACAGGCAAAAGTATGCTTGCCAAAAGATTTGCAACAATTTTGCCGCCACTAGAAAAAGAAGAAATGCTTGAAATTTTACAAATATATTCTGTTTGCGGCCTTTTAAATAAAAGGAAAGGCAATTTCCAAAGACCTTTTAGAGATCCGCACCACACAATTTCAAATATCGCTTTAGTTGGCGGGGGGCAAAACCCAAGACCTGGCGAGGTTAGCCTTGCCCATAATGGCGTTTTATTTTTAGATGAATTTGCCGAGTTTTCAAGAACTTCACTTGAAGTTTTAAGAGAGCCTTTGGAAACTTTTAAGGTGACAATAGCAAGAGCAAAAGAAACTTTAACTTTTCCTGCTAAATTTACACTTATTGCCGCTATGAACCCTTGCCCTTGCGGCTATCACGGACACAATGTTAAAGTGTGTAATTGCACGCCCGTTCAAATTAGCCGTTATAAAGCAAAAATTTCCGGCCCGCTATTAGATAGAATTGATTTAACGGTTAATCTTTTACCTGTTAATTTTAGCGATTGGGAAAAGAAGGCCCAAGGCCCGACAAGCGCGCAAATCAGAGAAAAAGTTATAGCCGCTAGAAAAATACAAAAAGAGCGTTTTAAAGGAACAACTACAACGGCAAATGCTTTTATGAGTGTGGCGCAAATAAAAGAATTTTGCGCTTTACCTAAAGACGGAGCGCAAGTTTTAGAACTTGCTATGAAGAAACTTGGCCTTTCGGCCAGAAGCCTTGATAAAATTTTAAAAACAGCGCGCACTATTGCTGATTTAGAAGGCTCTAAAGATATTAAAAAAGAGCATCTTATGGAAGTTTTTCAGTATAGGCCTTTAGACAGAAAAGGAGTTAGAGATATATGAACTTTGAAGAAAAACTTGCCCGTTTAAAAGTAAACTCCTTCAGTTATTTGCGTTCTGATTGGCTTATACAAATGATAGAAATTTTCGGCAGTGCGTGCGAACTTTTAAAACAAGATGCCGCGTGTATCAGTAAAGAAGGCAAAATTTCTCTTGAAAGCGCAGAGGCTTTTTTAAAATCCTGCGCTATGCTTGACGCCGAAAAAGAAATAGAAAAAACAGAAAAAGTTGGCGGAAAGATTTTATTTAACGGGGAAGAAGATTTCCCCCAAAGACTTGCCGAAATTAAAGAAGCACCCCTTTTAATTTATGTCCGCGGTGATTTAGGAGATAGTGAGAGAGCCTCTGTCGGTATGGTGGGAACGCGCAAAATATCGCCTTATGGCAGGCGCGCGGCTACGCAACTTGCAGGCGACCTTGCGCAAAGCGGTATTGTTTTAGTTAGCGGACTTGCCCGCGGTATTGATAGCGTGGTCCACGCACAAGCAGTTAAAAACCAAAGTCCCACTTGGGCTTTAATTGGCACAGGTATCGGGCGTTGCTATCCGGCAGAAAACCGCGAGTTAGCAAGAGCAATTTTAGATAATGATGGCGCCATAATTTCCGAACTGCCTTTTGATGCTCCGCCTTTAGCGCATCATTTCCCAAGAAGAAACCGCCTTATAGCAGGGCTTTCGGATTTAGTTGTAGTTGTTGAAGGCGAAGTTAAAAGCGGTGCCTTAATAACAGCTAAAATGGCCTTAGACCAAGGGCTTGATGTTATGGCAGTTCCCGGTCCGATTGATAGCCCCACTTCCGGCGGACCAAATAAATTAATTAAGGAAGGGGCGGGTATGGCTCTATCGGCAAAGGATATAATTGATGCTATCCCAAGCACAAAAAAATTTGGACTAAAAGTAAAAAAACTCTATAATGAAAGTAAGGCCCCAAGCGAGCCTTTAACTGAGCAGGAACAAAAAATAGTTGATTTAATTGGCGAAGGTTCTAAAAATATTGATGAACTTTCGCTTGAAGCAGATTTAGATATAACGGAGTTAAGCGCGATTTTATTTAGTTTAGAAGTGGCAGGTGTAGTCATCTGCGCGGACGGCAAATATAGCCGCAGCAAATTTAATTAAGGAAGATAAAAACTATGGCAACAAATTCAAAAACCTCTACAAAAACAGCTGCTAAAACGGCGGCAAAAATTACAGGTAAAGCCTTGGTGATTGTGGAATCACCGACAAAACAAAAAACTATAAGTAAAATACTTGGCCCCAATTTTATTGTGCGCAGTTCTTTTGGCCATGTTAGAGATTTGCCTTCAAAAGAAATAGGCGTTGACGAAAAAAATAATTTTGCTCCTACTTATGTAGTTAGCGGTAAACCGCGCATTATTGCGGATTTAAAAGATGCTTTAAAAAAAGTTAGCGAAGTTTACCTCGCTACCGACCCTGATAGAGAAGGGGAAGCTATCGCCTGGCATTTACAGGAACTTTTAAAATTAAAACCGGAAAATACAAGAAGAATCTTCTTCCACGAAATCACCCCGACAGCCGTTAAAGATTCTTTTGCCCACGCAAGAGGTATTGACCATAATTTAGTTGACGCCCAACAGGCGCGTCGCGTTTTAGATAGACTTGTTGGTTATAAACTTTCTCCGCTTTTGTGGCGTAAAATTACCAGCGGTCTTAGCGCAGGTCGCGTGCAATCAGTAGCAGTCCGCTTGCTTGCCGAACGCGCAAAAGAAATTGAAAACTTTAAAGAACAACCTTATTGGTCTTTAAAAGTTAAACTTGAAAAACCAAATGAAAAACCGACTTTCCTTGCGCGTGCTTATAAATGGGAAGGCAAAAATGTTGAAAGAACCACAACCTATAAACTATTTGCCGAAGATTATAAGGTTAAAAATACAATTTTTGATTCTAATGAAAGTTTAGCTGCCCTTAACGCAGTTTTAAGGCAAGGGCCTATCAAAGTAGAAAAGATAGAGAAAAAGGAAGTTAAACAAAAACCAAAACCGCCTTTTATCACAAGTTCTATGCAACAGGATGCTTATAATAAACTTGGTTTTTCTTCCCAAAAAACAATGTCGGTCGCGCAGAGTTTATATGAAGGCGTTGAAATTGCGGGCCAGATAACCGGTCTTATCACTTATATGAGAACGGACTCTTTTAATGTTTCAACGCAACTTCAAACCCAAACCAGCAAATTTATTAAGGAAAAATATGGCGAGGCCTATGCCCCTGCTAAAGCCCCTGTATATAAAAGCAAAGTTAAAGGCGCGCAGGAAGCCCACGAGGCTATTCACCCAACAGATGTAAATAAAACACCGCAAGATATTAAAAAATATCTTACACCCGAGCAATTTAAACTTTATGAACTTATTTGGCTTAGATTTGTTGCTTCCCAAATGGCAGAAGCCGTTTTTAATACCATTACTATTGATATTTCTGCAGTTAGCGCAGATAAATGCCTTTTAAGAGCAAATGGCAGAACAATAAAGTTTAATGGTTATTTATCTGTTTATCAAGATGAACCGGAAGAAGAAAACACCGGCGAAGATAAAGAAGATGCTTTACTGCCAAATTTAGAAGAAGGCGATACTTTAAATCTCTTGGATATCCAAACCAAAGAACACAAAACAACACCGCCGCCTTGCTATAATGAAGCAAGCCTTATTAAGACTTTGGAAAAACACGGTATTGGCAGGCCTTCTACTTATGCGCCTACCATTAAAACAATTATGGATAGAAAGTATGTTGCCAAACAACCAAAAACAAATAAACTTGTTGCAACTGATCTTGGCATAACCGTAACAGAGCAGTTAAAAGAATTTTTTAAAGATATTATGGACCTTTCCTATACGGCAGGTGTGGAAGAAACTTTGGATGATATTGCCGAAGGTTCTAAAGGCTGGGTTAATGTTATAAGCAAATTCCACGAGGGTTTTGTTAAGGACCTTGCTAATGCTGCCCAAAATATGAAGAAACCCGCACCTAAAGCCGTTGAAGGCGAAACTTGCCCGCTTTGCGGCGGACCTATGCTTGAGCGCCAAAGCCGTTTTGGTAAATTTTTAACTTGCGCCAATTATCCGACCTGTAAGGGTAAAAAGAGTTTAAGCGGCACAAATACTACTGTTGAGCAAACAAATGAAAAATGCGAAAAGTGCGGCAGTCCTATGGTAATAAGAACAGGCAAACGCGGACGCTTTATGGCTTGTAGTGCTTATCCAAAATGCCGCAATACTTATTCTATTGATGAACAAGGCAATAAAGTGGCTTCCAGCGGGCCTATTGATTCCGGCAGAAAGTGCGAAAAATGCGGTAAACCTTTGGTTTTAAGAAAAAGTGCCAAAGGCGAGTTTTTGGGATGTAGCGGTTATCCGAAATGTAAAAATATTGTGCAAATAACGCCCGAAGAAGCCCAAAAAATAAAAGAAGATAACGAATCTAAAAAATAATGTTAAGGCAAATAGAAAATTTTAAAATTCATATAAAAAGCAGGAATTTATCAGAACATACTATTCGTGCTTATAGCAGTGATTTGGCCGAATTTGCGGGATATATGAATTTTAAAAATTTGCTCAATATTAAAGATTTTACTTTGGCAAATATAAGGGCTTATTTGGCGTGGGAAAGTAATAAAGGCCTTTCGCGCCAAGCGATGCTGCGCAAAATAAGTTCGCTTAGAAGTTTTGCCAAATTTCTTGCTAACCGCGGGGTTATTGAATCAAACCCTTTTAAACTTTTTAATGCGCCAAGAAGGGAAAAACTTTTGCCAAAATTCTTGACCCAAAAAGAAGCAACCGATTTAATGGATGCGCCCAGCACTTCAAGATTTGCTTTAAGAAACCAGGCAATTTTAGAACTTATGTATTCAAGCGGCTTAAGAAGAAGCGAAACAGTGGGCCTTAATATTGGCGATATAAATTTTTCACAAGGAACAGTAAGGGTTTTTGGTAAAGGCGCAAAGGAAAGAATTGTGCCCGTTACCGATATTGCCCTAAGTTGTATAAGCGATTATTTGGCAACCAGGCCGGATGCTTCTTACAATGCGCCCTTATTTCTTGGTTCTAAAGGCACGCGTTTAAGCGGGGAAGGCCTTGCCCAAATAGTCAAGCAAAGTGCCATAAAAGCCAATTTAGCGCACAAAATAACACCGCATAGTTTAAGGCACTCTTTTGCCACACATCTTTTAAATAATGGTTGTGATTTAAAAAGTTTACAGGAAATGCTGGGCCATAAAAGTTTATCAGCCACGCAGGTTTATACCCATGTTTCTTTAGAGCATTTAAAACAGGTCTATGACCACGCGCATCCAAAGGGGGATAAATGATAAGCATAGGTATAGATATCGGCGGAACTTTTGTAAAGTTTACGGCGATTAATCAAGATAAAAAAATTTTAAAAAATACAAAAATTCCCACCAATACTAAACTTGGTAAAAGTGCTTTTATAGAGGAACTTGCCGCCCAAATTAAAACCTGGCAGAAGGAATTTAAAGGGGAAAAATTTGTTATTGGTATCGGTATTGCCGGGGATACCGATAGCACAAAAGGGGTTTTACATTTTGCCCCAAATATTCCTTGGCGCAATTTTGAAATTGCTAAATTATTAAAGGAAAAAACAGGTTTAGAGTGCTATGCCTGTAATGACGCCAGCATTGCCGCTTGGGGTATTTATGATTATGAATTTAAAAGAAAATATAAGAATCTTATGGTTATAACGCTTGGCACAGGGGTTGGCGGCGGCCTTATTATTGATGGCAAATTATATCAAGGTTTTAGCGGTTCCGCCGGGGAGTTTGGGCATTTTAAAGTTGATTATTCTAAAGAAGCCCTTAAATGTGCTTGCGGGCATAAAGGCTGTTTGGAAGCCTATATCGGCACAAACGGGCTTAAAAAACAAATGTTAGAGGCAGCTAAATCTGCGCCAAAAAGTATTTTGGCAAAATTATTAAAAGAAAATAAATTTTCAATTAAACTGCTTTCCGATGCGGCAAGTGCCAGCGATAAAAATGCTTTAAAAATTTGGCATAATTTCGGCACAATTTTAGCAAAAGCCTTAAGTGATGCCGTGCTTTTGCTTAATCCGCAAGCAATAGTTCTTGCCGGCGGTGTGGCAAAAGGCTCAAAATATTTTACGCCGGCAATTAAGGAAGTTTTTGATAAACAAGTTATTAAAAGACCTTTTAAAAATATTAAAATTTTAGTTTCAAAACAAAAAGATATAGGTGCTTTGGGCGCGGCTTTATATGCCCTGTCAAAACAAGATGAAAAATAGGTTGTTTTCTTTTTTACTTTTATTTATTTTGCCCGTATTTTTGTGCGGGCAAAATAATGCTTTGCCAAGCCCGACTAAAGAAGATTTTATTTATTTTACCGCTGATGAAGTTATTTACGATAAAGAGCAAGGCATTGCCGAGTTAAACGGTAATGTCCAGATTGTTTTAGACCAAAATAAAACGCAGGGCCAGGTATCAAAAATCAAAGCGGATAAAATACAAGTTTTGACCGAAGAACAAATTTTAATGACGCAAGGTCCCACAATCATAGAGCAAGATGGCGGTTTTATGGAAGTTGAGGATATCCACTTTGATATTGCCTCGCGCAAACTTATTATGAAGGGGCTTGCGGCTGATTACGGGCCTATTAGGGTTTTAGATGCCCAAGATATTGAAGCAAAACAAGGCCAATATCTTTTAAAAAAGGCAGAATTAACTTGTTGTGCTATTGAAAAACCGCACTATACTTTATATGTCGGCAAGGCCGATTTGATACCCGAAGATAGAATAATTGCCTATAATGCTGTTTTAAAAATTGGCAAAGTGCCGGTGTTTTATTTTCCTGTTTTTTACCGTTCTTTAAATACAAACAGGCTTTTTACCACTTATATAGATTTTGACCAAAGCGGTAATACGGGTTTTGGTTTTTTAACTTCCACCGTTTACGCAAGAAATAATTTTAGGGCGGCTGCCAATTTAGATTATTACACGAAATCAGGTATAGGTTATGGTTTAAATGTGGGCTATTTGGACCCGCAAAAATTCCGCGGTTCTATTCAGGCTTATACAATTTACGATAGGGAAAAGTCCGAGCAACGCTGGGGCATTGACGGCGGTTATTGGTGGCAAGTTCACGATAGTTCTGATAGTTTAAATAAAAAAGGCGCCCTTTATTTTAGCCAGTTGGAAACGCGTAATGTTTCCGATGCTGATTTTAACGATGACTTTTTTAGGGCAAATCCTTATGTCGTTTCGCCTGATAAATTGACGCGTGCTTCTTTTGTGCGCCAGACAAAAACAAATACTTTAAGGGTAAGTTATTCTAATAGGCGCGAGTTAAACCCCGAAGATAAAACCTATTCTAATGCGCAGGAAATTTTGCCTAAAGTTGACTTGATTTTTAACCCCTTTGTTTTGCCTTATACAGGCGGAATCGTTAATAATTTTTCTGTATCTTTTAACAATACCAAAAAAGGCGATTATGATTTTGTTCAGTATTTCCAAGCCAAATGGGATAGCGCAAAAGATTTTAAATTACATAAAAATTTTACCTTAACACCGAGGGTTTTTTATAAGCAAGATATCATCTTAAAAGACCCAACAAATAATGACGAAGATAAATTTGTCGGCCGTTATGGTGGGCAATTAAATTTGCGCTCTAATTTAATTACCGGTATGCTTGATATAGGATACCGCTACACAAGGCGCACGCAAGACGGCGCTTTGACTTCCGAAAACCCCTTTGACGAAAAGGAAGAAGAAAATTTAGTTTATATCCAAAATTATTATTTACCGACCCCGAGTCTTTATTTTAAACTCGGTAGTGGTTATAATTTACAAAACAGCCAAGAAAGTTGGGAAGCAAAATACAGAGTTGAACCGGTGCTTGCCGAAGTCGGTTATTTTTCGCAAACAACAGGTTCAAGTATTTATGTCCAAAATTTATATGATGTTCACACGGCAAACCAGGCTTTTGTGATTGATGCAGTTTTAAAAAATCTTTATGGCAGCAGCGCAAAATTCGGCATTGTTAATTACGGCACCGATAGAGATAAATTTTTATTTAATACCCAATTTACTGTTGCCCCGCGCAATATAACTTGGCGCGCCGATATGGGTATAGATTTTGAAATTGAAGATTCCACTATTCACGCTTATTCAAAACATATAAAAGTTTATAAAGATTTCCACGATGTTTCTTTAATGCTCGGTGTTAGGGATAGAAATAAAAATTTATCTTTTTCCTTTAGAATAAATGTTATGTGCGGTGGAGTTGATAAACGCCAAACCCCCAAACAGGCAGAAAATCAGTCTTATCCCTGGAACGACGATAGAATGTTAAGAGATTAGGAGTATATTTTTATTATGAAAAAAGTCCCCTATGGCAGAATTGAAGTTGTTTGCGGTTGTATGTTTTCCGGCAAAAGCACCGAACTTATAAGGCGCGTTGAAGTTTGCCTTAATGCCGGCCAAAAAGTTCAGGTTTTTAATTCCACTCTTGATAAACGCTACGCAAGACGCGGTATTGCCACGCACGATTTAAAAAAACTTGACGGCATCCCCGTAGATAAAGCAGAAGAAATTTTGCCCTTAGTCAAACCTGATACCGAAGTTGTTGCTCTTGACGAAGTTAACTTTTTTACTAAAGAAATTGTTAATGTTGCCCAAGAACTTGCCCGCCGCGGTAAACGCGTTATTTGTTGCGGGCTTGATATGGATTACCAGGCTGTTCCCTTTGAAAGCACCGCAAAACTTCTTGCCGTTGCAGATAGCGTTTTAAAACTTTCCGCCCGTTGTGTTTGTTGCGGTGCCCCTGCTAGAAGAACGCAGAGAAAAGTTAATATTAAGAGCAGAATTTATGTGGGTGGGGCGCAGGATTATGAGGCCCGCTGCGCCGACTGCTTTCGTCCTTAACTTCGGCTTTTGGGCTATTTTTAATTTTTTAGAAATTTCGGATACTCGGGACTGCCGTCCCCTCGTGGTATACCTCATTTCTAAAAGCGTTTTTCTTTTTTACAAAAGAAAAACTAATTAAAACTAGCCTCAAAATCCTCGTAAGGTAATTTGCTCTGTCATATTCGTCATTCCCGAGTGTCTTTGTCGGGAATCTCGTCCTTATAAAATAAAAAATAGGTCGGTGTGGTTTTACCACACCTAAAAAATCCTTGCAAATTATCGTGCTTTAGTTAGACTTAAAATTTCCACAAAAATCCTCGTAAGGCGATTTGCTCTGCTTTGGCTATATTTGAACTCCAAAATTCTCGTAAGGTAATTTGCTCTGTTCTTTTCGTCATTCCCGAGTGTCTTTGTCGGGAATCTCGTCCTTTTTGAAAAGTCAAAAGAACACTTTTGTAAAACGAGTTGCTTATTTTTTTTTTTTGATAAACTACTTTTATAATTTAATCATTTAAAGAGGTAAAAGTATGAAAAACCGCGCTTTCACGCTTATAGAGTTATTAGTCGTTGTTTTAATTATCGGTATTTTAGCGGCAATCGCCGTTCCGCAATATCAAATCGCAGTTGAAAAAGCGAATTTTAAAAAATATGAAGCTATGGCTCATTCTTTAGCAACTGCCTATAATGAATATTACCTAGCTACTGGTGTCGGCACTAAAAATTTTAGTGATTTAAGTATTACCTTACCAAATGATTTTGAACCCTCGTATAACGGAACTTATAATAATTGTATGTCAAATAAGGATATGTTTTGTTGTATTAGTATTGCTTCTGAAGCTGCTTCAGGATTAATTGATTGTGGCAAAAAAGATTTATCTGTAATTTATATGCAGCGTATTTTGAATCCAGAAATTAAATTAAGCGATGCGCAGCGTTGTGCGGCTCAAGTAGATAATGAGAAAGCGAACAGAATATGTGCTAATTTTGGTCAAAAGAGTGGCACCGGGATTATGTGGATACCAGGAGAATATAGTCAGCATTATTACCAATTTTATGATATTAGGTAAAGGTCCTTATAAAAATTAGCACTAAACCTCCGCAATATTGAAGAATTAATAAATATTTCAAATGCCTTTATTCAATTTCATATCTGTTTGATCCCAGACAAAAGTCTTGTTTATTTTTTTTGAAAATCAAGTCAATTTCTCATACGGAAAAGCAATTGTTTTTCCGTCTGAAAAAAAGAGTTGCTTATTTTTT
Source organism: Elusimicrobiaceae bacterium (assembly GCA_045612285.1). Lineage (GTDB taxonomy): Bacteria > Elusimicrobiota > Elusimicrobia > Elusimicrobiales > Elusimicrobiaceae > Proelusimicrobium. The sequence goes on along the minus strand of JAZKYS010000002.1, from coordinate 34,393 downwards.
TTTTTGATAAACTACTTTTATAATTTAATCATTTAAAGAGGTAAAAGTATGAAAAACCGCGCTTTCACGCTTATAGAGTTATTAGTCGTTGTTTTAATTATCGGTATTTTAGCGGCAATCGCCGTTCCGCAGTATCAAAAAGCTGTGGCAAAATCTAGGTTTACGCAATTACTTATTGCTTCAAAAGCTTTATGCGAGGCCCAAGAAAGATATATCCTTGCTAATGGCAGCCCCAGTTGGGATTTAAGTGCTTTAGATATTAAAATTGAAGGGGGCAAGATGGCTAATAATAATAACCGTAGAATTAATTTTGATTGGGGGTATTGTCTAATTCCGGGTGGTGCTTCTTCTCCTAAAAATGGTATTGATTGCTCATTAAACAGCCCAAAAATAGATTATTCAATATATGCTTATAGTGAAAGTAAATGGTGTTGTAGTCCTGAAAAAGTCGGACAAGATTTATGCCAAGAAAAATTCCCTAATAGCACGCCTTATGATCGTGATGATTTTTGTGGTGTGGGGGGCAAAGTTTACAGTTATAAATTCTAATTTCTTATATTTACTTAAATTTCTTATTAACATACTGTAAAAAACCCTAACAATATTGTATAATATATAAGAACTAATTTTTTTGAGGTATATACAAAATGAAAGAAAAAATACATCCTAAATACGAAGTCGTAGAAGTCGTTTGCGCCTGTGGTGCAAAATTTAAAACCCGCTCTACGATGAAAACTGTTAAATTAGATATCTGCTCAGCTTGCCACCCGTTCTTCACCGGCAAACAAAAAATGCTTGATACCGAAGGCCGCGTTGAGAAGTTTAATAAGAAATTTGCCGCAACCAAAGGGCAAATGGTGGTTCGCAAACCTAAAACCGAAGTTAAACTTAAAAAGAGCACTAAGAGAACAGCCAGCAAAAAAGTAGTTCTTTCCACAGCACCGGTTAAAAATCTCGTAAAGAAAACAACCAAAGCTGCAAAAGAAACTAAAACTGCTGATAAAAAAGAAGCTAAATAGCTAACAAAAATCTGACGGCAGGCCCTCACTTAAATTTTTGAGGGCCTGCTGTTTTTCAAGGTAATAAATATGGAAATGGATACAAGCAAATTTAAAGAAGAATTTACTAATATTGAGCGCGAACTCGCACAAGGCAATATCGCACCGGAAGTGTTTAAAGAAAAAACTAAACGCCACGCCTTCCTTCAGCCGATTATTGAAAAAATTGCCGAACTTGAAAAAGTCCAGCAAGCAATTAAAGAAGCAAAAGAAATTTTAGAAGACGGCAGCGATAAAGATATGTGCGAACTTGCCGCCGCTGATTTAGCCGAACTTGAAGGCAAGCCCGAACAATTTATCCAAGAGTTGCGCATTTTAATTATTCCGCCTGATCCAAACGATTCCAAAAATATTTACCTTGAAATTAGACCCGGCGCCGGCGGTGATGAAAGCGCAATTTTTGCCGCTGAGTTATTAAGGGTTTACCAGCACTTTGCCGATTCTAAAAATTGGAAAACCGAAATTTTGGAATATACGCCAACAGGTTTAAAAGGCTGTAAATACGCAAGTATGTTTATTAAAGGTGATGGCGCTTATTCCTGGCTTAGAGATGAGGCCGGCACGCACCGCGTTCAAAGAGTGCCCGATACAGAAACTTCCGGCCGCGTTCACACTTCCACCGTTACCGTTGCCATTATGCCCGAAGCCGAAGATATTGATATCCAAATTAACCCGGCAGATATTGAAATGGAAACTTGCCGCAGCGGTGGGGCCGGCGGGCAAAATGTTAACAAGGTTGAAACCGCTGTCCGCCTTATCCACAAACCAACAGGCATAGTCGTTAGTTGCCGCGAAGAACGCCACCAAGGCGCTAACCGCGAAAAGGCTATGCGTATGCTTAAAGCAAAACTCTATCAAATAGAAGAAGAAAAAAGAAATAAAGAAATTTATGACGCACGCAAAAGCCAAGTGGGCACAGGCGATAGATCTGAAAAAATCAGAACTTATAACTTCCCGCAAAGCCGCGTGACCGACCACCGCTTAAATGAAAACTTCCACAATATTGCCGAAATTATGGAAGGCCAAATTGACGAAATTTTGGAACATTTACGCAAACTTAGAGTAGAAGAAAAACTTAAACATCTCTCTTTATGATGACTATTGCCCAACTTATCAAAGAAGGGACAGAAAAATTAATTGCCGCCAAAATTGACGAGCCTAAAACCCATAGCGAACTTATTGCCGCTTTTGTTTTAAATAAAACAAGAACTTACGCGCGCGCGTTTAGCCAAAATATCGTTGACGAAAAACAAGAAAAACTTTTCCGCACAATTTTAGAAGAAAAACTTAAAGGCCGCCCGCTTGCCCATATTATAGGCCAAGCCGAGTTTATGGGCAGAGTTTTTAAAGTAAACCCTAATGTTTTAATTCCGCGCCCTGAAACCGAAGAACTTATAAACGAAAGCATAAAACAATTCAAAAACAATTTGCCAAGCAGTATTTTAGATTTGTGCACAGGTTCCGGCTGTATTGCAATTAGTTTGGCTTTTTTGTGTCCAAAAGCGCAAATTACGGCAATAGATATTTCTTCTGCCGCGCTTGAAACGGCCTTAGCAAATGCGCAAAATTTACGGACTGATAAAAAAATAAATTTTATTAAAAGTGATTTATTTGAAAATATTAAAGGAAATTTTGACTTTATTATTTCTAACCCGCCTTATATAGAAAGTGATATTATTAAAACACTTACGCCCGAAGTCCGCTGTGAGCCGCACCTTGCCCTAGACGGCGGTAAAGACGGCCTTGATATTATCAGAAGAATTGCTGACGAATCACCGAAGTATCTTAATAAAAACGGACTGCTTGCTTTAGAAATTGGGTGCGAACAGGCGCCAAAAGTGGTAAAATTTTTTAGAGAAGATATTTGGCAAAAACCCCAAGTTGTTAAAGATTTTGCCGATATTGAAAGATTTGTTTTTGTGCGTAAAAAATAAAAAAGGAGATTTTATTTATGGATAAATTTATTATTCAAGGCGGAAGAAAATTAAAAGGCAGTGTTGAAATAAGCGGCTCTAAAAATGCCGCTTTACCTATTTTGATGGCAACCCTTTTGACCGACGAAGATTGCGTTATTAACCGTGTGCCTAGATTAAGGGATATCCGCACCACAATAAAAATACTTGAAGAACTTGGTAAAGAAGTTTCCAATGATAATGGCACTTTAATTATTAAAGCAAAAAGAAAATTAAAAACTTCCGTTTCCTATGATTTAGTTAAAAAAATGCGTGCAAGTTTTTGGGTGGCTGGGCCCTTACTTGCAAGATTTAAAAAGACGGAAGTGCCACTGCCGGGTGGTTGCGCGATAGGTCTTCGCCCTGTTGATATCCACTTGAAAGGTTTTGAAAAATTTGGCGCAAAAATTAGTATGGATAAGGGTAATATCATTATTAAAGCGCGCAAATTAAGTCCGGCTAAAATTATTTTGAGTTTCCCAAGTGTCGGCGCGACGCAAAATTTAATGATGTGTGCTTCCTTAATCCCCGGCAAAACTATTATTGAAAATGCCGCCAGAGAACCTGAAGTTTTTGATTTGATAACTGCTTTAAATTCTATGGGTGCAAATATTACTGTAGATAATATGGGCCGCATTGTAATAGAAGGCCAAACAAAACTAGGTTCAATGAATCATACTATCGTTGCAGATAGAATTGAAACCGGCACCTATCTTCTAGCGGCAGCAGCTACAGGCAGCTCTATAACAATTAAAGAGTGCGTGCCAAGCCATAATGAAATTTTACTTGAATATCTTAGCGAGGCCGGTTTTAAAATTGAAACTACTGAGAGCGAAATTAAAATTTCCAAAAAGACTAAAAAGATTAAACCTATTAATATAAAAACAGCTCCTTTCCCCGGTTTTGCGACGGACTTGCAAGCCCCTTGGATGACTTTAATGTGCCTTGCAAACGGCAAAAGTGATGTTAGTGAAGATATTTTTGAAAACCGCTTTATGCACGCAGCCGAACTTATAAGAATGGGCGCAAATATTACTTTAGAGCATAACTGTGCGCATATTTTTGGTGTTAAAAACTTTACACCGGCAATTGTAATGTCCTCTGATTTAAGAGGCGGTGCTGCCCTGGTTATTGCGGCACTCTGCGCCAAAGGCACAAGCGAAGTGCAAAGGGTTTATCACATTGACCGCGGTTATGAAAGAATTGAAGAAAAACTAACCGCTCTTGGCGCAAAAATTAAAAGAGTTAACCCCGCACCTTTTGAATAATATGACTTTTAAAGAACTTACCGCACTTTTAAATGAAAGAAGCTCCGGCGGTAAAAAAGGCTCTTTGCCAACGCTAAAAAAAGTGGCAAAGAAACTTGGCGTTTTGCCTACTGCTTATAAAACTGCTTTAATTGCAGGCACAAACGGCAAGGGAACAACGGCTTTTTTACTTACCGAAATTGCCAAAAGGAACGGACTAAAAGTGGGACTTTTTACCTCACCGCATATTTTTGATATAAGGGAAAGAATTTTAGTAAACGGAGTAAAAATTTCTCAAGCTGATTTTTGTAAGTGTCTTAAAAAAGTGCTTTCTGCCGAGGAAAAACCTTTAAAATTTTTTGAACTTTTAACTTTAAGCGCTCTAGTTTATTTTAAACAAAAAAAAGTTGATTTTGCTGTTTTTGAGTGCGGTATCGGCGGGCTTAAGGATAGCACAAATATTATTAAGGCTGATTTAAGCATAATAACTTCTGTTGATAAAGACCACGAAAAACTTTTGGGTAATACACTTGAAGAAATTGCCGCGCAAAAAGCAGGTATTATTAAAAAAGAAAAGCCTTGTGTTTTGGGGCAAGTGGCGCTAAAAATATTAAAAATTATTGAAGATACTTGTATTAAAAAAAATGCGCCTTTGATTGTTCCTGCTATAAATAATATTAAACTCAATTTTGCTAAAAATACGACCGAGTTTACCCTTCAAAATAAAAAATATATTTTAAATTTACTTGGCGAAAGGGCCGCTCAAAACTGCGCTTTGGCTTTGTGCGCTGCCGGTATTTTAGGTTTTAAAAAAGAAATAAAAAATCTGAGTTTAAAAGATTTTAAAGCGCGTTTTGAAATAAAAAAAATCGGCAAAAATTATTTAATTCAAGACGGCGCGCATAACCCGGCCGCCCTTAAAGAATTTTTAAATACTTACACAAAAAGCCCTTATTATAAAAAAGAAAATATTTTAGTTTACGGCGTTTCTTGCGAAAAGGATTTTAAAACTTGTATAAAACTTTTAAAACCCCATTTTAAAAAAGTTTGTCTTGTGAAATTTAAAAACTCTTGCTCTAAAGAAGAATTAAAAAAACATTTTAAAGATTGCCAATTTATAGAAGTAAAAGATTTAACAAAAATAAAGGCAAATATTATTCAAGTTGGCAGTTTTTATTTATCCTGCGAAATTAAAAAATATTTGCCTAAGTAAATTATCTGGCGACGATAGAAATATTATTTTTATCAGCAAGCGCGCAAACTTCATCAAGATCTAAAACAATAGTTTTGCCCGCCTCAATAGCAAGCACATTTGCTTTAGCTTCAATCATAGATTTTATTGTCCCTTTGCCGATAATCGGTAAATCATACCTGTTATCTTGTTTAGGGCGCGCGACTTTAACCACGACTAAAAATTTATTTTTACCCGGGTTTTTGGCAACAATCTGGCCTGCTCTTAAAATACAATTATCCGTGCCTTCCATAGCCTCAACGGCAATAACTGCTTTATCGCAAATAACACTTGTCAAACCGACATCAAGAGTAGCTAAAGTTTTTGAAATTTTTTCACCGAGTTCAATATTTTTTTCTTCTTCTTCGGTTGGTTTTCTTTTGGTTAAAACACTTTTTTGGGGGATAAACTTATCTAAGAATAAGGCCGAAGACTGAAACTCAATACCTTCTTTTTTAAATTCATTTATAGCGGCTTCCAAAATACTTTTTGCGCGCATATCCCGCAAAGAAGCAAGCACTTTTGCTGTTCTTAAATCAGGAATTAAATTAAAAATATTAAAGTGTTCTACGCGGCCGGCCATAACGGCTTTGCTGACGGCGTTTTCTTTAAAAAATTTTAAAGCTTTGCCAAGCTGGCCGAGTTTTAAAGTAAGGGTTTTTTTTGCGTAAGGGGCAAAATCTTCTTCACTGGCATTATTTTTTGCGCAGATAACAAAGACTTCCACCCCTTTAGAAAAGGCTTCTTTAGCAATTAAAATCGGGAATTTGCCTTCCCCTGCGATAAGGCCAAGTTTATTCATCCTCTTCCTCATTATTGACAATTTTTTTCATTCTTGCGTTCATAATACCGCGTTTTGTATTGCGGCAAAAATCAATAAGTTCTTTAACTTCCGCTGTGGGATTTTCCTTTTCAAGAATATCCAAATTTTCCTTCATAGTGTGCGTTCCGTCAAGGAAAAGTTTTTTATAAGCATTTTTGACTGCGCTGATTTGCTCTCTTGTCCAGCCGGCTCTTCTTAAACCAACGGTATTAAGGCCGACAAGTTTTGCTCTTGGCCCGGTGGCGCGGCAGAAGGGGGGCATATCAAGCGTAAGCCCGCTTAAACCGGAAAGCATTGAAAATCTGCCGATTCTAACAAATTGATGGACTGCTGACATACCGGATAAAATGGCATTGTTTGCGATATGAACATGGCCCGCAACGCCGCAGTTATTAACTAAAATAATATTATTTCCCAAAACGCAATCGTGCGCCACATGGGAGTTTGCCATAAGCAAACAATTATTGCCGATAGTTGTTGGCGTTTCAAGACTTGTTGCCCTGTGAACAGTTACATTTTCGCGAATTTGGTTATTATCGCCGATAATAACTCTTGAATCAAGCCCGTCATAACTTAAATCTTGCGGTTTTACGCCGATAAAAGCACTGCCGATTAAATCATTATTTTTACCCATTTTGGTATTTTCTATAACGCAAAAAGGACCGATTTTAGTGCCTTCACCTATTTCCACATTTTTGCCAATAATGGCGTAAGGACCTACCTGAACATTTTTGCCAAGTTTGGCAGAGGGGTCTACAATAGCGCTGGGGTGTATAGTTGTTTCTTGCATAAAAATATCTCCTAAAATATTAAATTTGTTCCATTAATTTTTTGGCAAAAGCAACATTTGTTTTATGCCCGCCGAAATAACAAGTTATATACATAGGGCCTAAAACTTTGCCTGTTAATTTAAGATCACCGAGTAAATCAAGTATTTTATGGCGCACCATTTCATTATCAAATCTTAAAGGCACGCTAAATCCGTCTTTTTTAATTACTACGCAATTTTCAAGATTGCCGCCTTTGGCAAGCCCGTTTGCCTGAAGATAGGCAATTTCTTCTTCAAAGCCGAAAGTTCTTGCCGGGGCAATTTCCGTTAAATAATTTTCCGGTGTTAAAGTAAAAGTATATTCTTGATGGGCGACAAGCGGGTGGCCCTTTCTTTCATAAATAAAAGTTATTTTAAAGTTCTCACAAGGTTTTGCCGTGTAAGAAATATCTCCTTCGGTAAAGGAAATTTCCTTATTTAAAGGTAATATTTCAGCTACTTCGTCAATTTCGGTAAGTTCGCCTTCAAGCATAGCTTTGGCATAAGGCAGGGAAGATCCGTCCATAATAGGCGGTTCCGGCCCGTCCATTTCAATAATTAAATCGGTAAGGCCAAGGCCGTGGGCTGCGCTTAAAACATGTTCTATGGTGTGGACTTCAGCGGTGGAATTGGCAATATTAGTTCCGCGTAAAGTAGAAGAAACATTTTGTGCCGTAGCAATAATTGGCTCAGCGTTTGGTATATCAGTTCTGATAAAAGAAATATAACCTTGGTTGGTCGGTTTAAAAATGATAGAGCAAGTTTCGCCGGTATGTATGCCGACGCCTTTTAAAGTTTGAATATTTTTGATAGTTTTTCTTTTCATAAATTTATCCTTATTTAAAGAACTTAAATTTTTTCTTTAAAGCAAGAAGTTCTTTGTAAAATTCCGGCAGTTTACCCATAATGGCGCAGATTCTCATATATTCGCCGTAAGGGCGCGCTGGAGAGCCAAGCAATTTTTCGCCCGGTTTAACATTTCCCAAAATACCTGCTTGCGGGCCAAGAACTGCTTGATCGCCGATATTTAAGTGACCGCTGACTCCTACTTGCCCTGCCATAATAACGCCATTGCCGACTTTAGTAGAACCGGCAATACCCACTTGGGAAACAAGTATTGTTGCTTTGCCGATTTCCACATTATGCGCAATTTGAACAAGGTTATCAATTTTGGTATTTGCGCCGATAATTGTGCTGTTTAATTTTGCCCTATCTATTGTTGTGTTTGCGCCGATTTCAACATCATCTTCTAAAATAACATTACCAATTTGCGGAATTTTATTGTGCATACCGTTTTCAAAAACATAACCAAAACCATCTGAACCGATAACGGCGCCCGGTTGTAAAATAACTTTATTTTTTAAAATGCAATTTTCGCGCACAACTACATTAGGGTATAAAATACAAAGTGCACCGATTTGGACATTTCTTCCCACATAAACATTGGGGTAAATTATTGTTCCATCACCGATAACGGCGCCTTCTTCAATAACGGCATAAGCGCCTATGGAAACGCCCTTACCAATTTTGGCACTAGGGTCAATTACGGCTTTATCACTTATTTTGGGGGCTTGTTTGTTTAAGGTTTCAATATCTCTTAAAACTTGGGTAAAGGCCCACTCCGGATTTTTGACATATAAAATATTTCCTGTAAAAGGGAGAGTGGTGCCTTTTAACTTTTCATTAACTATCAAAGCGCCCAAAGGCAAATTTGTTAAATTATCAAATCTTTCGGTTTGGTTGGTATAGGCAATTGCGCCTTCTTTAATTTTATCAAGGCCGCAAACGCCTGAAGGGGTAAAAGTTTCATCGCCCTTAAGTTGGGCCTTACACATTTCAGCTATTTGCTTTAAGGTTTTCATATAACTCTCCGTTTTTCTTAATATATTTTTTGTGATAGTTCTTCATCCATTTTACAAATTCTTGTGTGACATCTAAAGGTTTGCCGTAGATAAGTTCGGTTTTATCAACTACGATACCGACATTTCTGATGGTGGCATATTCTTCTATGCCACTGTAAATTTCTTTTAAAATCTGTTGAATTACAAAATCTTGACGGCTTAAAAATTCTTCGCTTGAGCGGGCTTTAAAGTTGAGTAAAAAGGCCTGTTTATCAATAATTTCTTGTTTTGTTTGGGCAATTTTTTCTTTCAGTTCATCCTCTTCTTTAGGTAAATTATTAGGAGTATTTTTTAAGTCAGTCCAGGAAGCAAAGCAAAGGTTATTAAGTAAAGGTTTAATTTTATTTTCTTCAAAATAAGGATAAAGATTTTTTTGTGGCAAAACATAATCTGCTTTCTCATAAAAAGGCATTTTTTGGAGGAAAACATTTTGTAAACTTTCAAGTTCCTTTTGTAAATTGGCAATTTGTTTTGTAAGTTGTGCGTATTCCACTTGTTTATTTTCTAAGGCAAGTTTCATATTTTTTCTTGCTTCAATAGTCCAGGGGTTTTTATTAAAGGCTTCCTGCATATCAATATAAATTGCCACGGGGGAATCTTGTATCACATCTTCTTCTTGAGCGTTGCCGTTTGCTTTAAAACCTATAAAGCCCTGATTTGCGTTTGAAGGTTTTGTAAAATCGGGCGTGCCTTGCGGGGCATTGGTATCAATTTTTGGGCTAAAATCAGAAGCTTTTTGCGGGTTATTATTATCTGATGGTATAGGCACAACTGCGGTAGTATCATATTTTTCAAGCGGGATTTGGCTTGAGCCGGCAAGCTCGTTTTCAACGGCTTTTGTGGCAATACTTTCCTGCGCTGCCGCAAAAGCAGGCAGGAAAAGTATTAAAAATATGATATAGCAAAAATTTCTCATAATTTAATTAAAATAAATTTGCCATTGAGAAGTAAATATATCCTCTCTTTTCTCCCGGTTTATGATTTAGGCCATATCCCCAGTCAAGTCTGATAGGCAGTGTAGGGGTAACAAGCCTTAAACCAAGGCCAACACCCATTTTAAACTCGTCTAAAGCGGTGCCTGTTTTTAATTTTATATCATCAAAATTCTTCCAAGAGTTGCCGATATCAAAGAAAGCGGCAATTTGGGCAAGCGTTCTTCTTCCTTCTCTAGCAAGGGGGAATTTTAACTCAATATTTGCCATATAGTAAATTTCGCCGCCTCTTTCAGGACCGATTTGGCCTGTATTATCATAACCCCTGATGGTATCTGCGCCACCAAGGAAGATTCTTTCGTATGTCGGCACCACATCGGTTCTGCCATAAGGTTTAACAAGACCTGCCCTGTTTGCGATCATTAAAACGATAGGATAATCTTTGCCGATATTAATTAAAGTTTTATTGTAGGCAGATTTTAAGTTAATTTCATAAATATCAAGTTCGCCAAACATCGGCCCGCCGGAAAGTTCCACGCCGATAGAATTTCTTGAACCTGTTGTCGGGTCCCAATAATTATCCCTTGTATCAATAGCAAAACTTACGCCTAAGGTTGAAACATTTGTTTTGCCTTCCACAAGGCCGTCATCCACACCGACAAACTCAGAATCAATATCATAAATATTAATATTTTTAAACGAGTAAGAGAAACCTAAATTATAAATATCGTCGTTAAATCTTGGGCCTATATTAATTCTGCCGCCTTTTCTCTTTTCGGTATAAGCGGAATAAGTGCCCATATAAGAGCGGTAGCGGCGGGTATTAAACAAATCTACGCCAAAAGATATCGGTTTATCATAAATCCACGGGGTTGACCAACTTAAAGTATAATCCGTAATTCTTTTACCGAATAAACCGCGTAAAGAAAGTCTTTGTGCTTTGCCAAAAAGGTTCATATGGGTAATTGAAACATCACCGTATAAGCCATCTAAGGAAGACATAGCAATACCGGCTGTAAACATACCGGGCCTGCCTTCAACGATATTATATCCTACATCAACCTTGTTAATATCATTTGTCGGGGTGATATCAATTTGGGCATCATTAACAAAGCCAAGATTCATAATTTTGTTTTGGCCGCGGCGTATTTTTTCATAACTAAAGATATCGCCTTCTTTAAAGGGCACTTCTCTTGCGAAAATATAAGTTTTGGTTGATTCATTGCCGGTGATATCAATATGGTCAATAAAAACGGTATTATTTTCGGTAATTTCATAGTCAATATCAAGGGTGTTATCTTCGTTTAATTTGCGCACCGGCTGAATTTGCGCTCTTAAGAAACCTTTGTTTGCGTAGTTTTCCTGCATATCGCGGATAGTGGCGTCAAATTTTTGCTGGTTAAAGCGTTTGCCCTTTTTGTAAAAAATCATATTATCAAGTTCTTCTTCGGTAAAAAGGGTATTCCCGCTGAAAGTTGTTTTACCGAAGACGGCATTATCACCTTCGTGAACTTTATATTTTAAAACAACTTCGCTTTTATCTTCATTAAAATCTTGGGTAAAATCGGTTATTTTGAAATCATAAAAACCCTCATTTCTGGCATATAAGGTTGCTTTATATTGGTCTTGGGGCAAAAGTTGCTCTTTATAAACTTTGCCGGCGCGGTTTTTTGTTTGTTTTAAAAATTTCTTTTGGTTTAATTTCTCTGCGCCTTCAATAATAACCTCTTTAACTTTTGTTTTAGTTCCCTCGTCAATATTTAAAGTTATGATAACGATATTTTTATCGGCGTCAAATTGTTCTTCATAAGAAACTTTGGCATTAATATAACCTCTCTCTGCGTAAGCAGCAACGATTTTGGGGATATCGGCTTCCATCTTGGCTTGGGAATAAGGGTCTTTAATTTTTAAGGCCATAGCACCGGTAATGGTTGATTTGGAAAGGTGCTTTCTGCCATTATAAAGTATTTTTTCAAGAATAGGTTTTTCCTTAACAATTAAAGTGATTGTATGGCAAGGGTAGGTTTGGGCATCTTCCTCGTCGTCTTTATTTACTCTTGAGCCTTCTTTTGCGGAAATATCAATTTCAATATCATCAAAATTGCCCAGCGCCATTAAAGAAGCCGCATCATCTTGTATAGAAGTTTTTTCGTATAAATGGCCCACTTTGGCAGAAATATTTTTTGTAATTGTTCTCTTGCGGATATTTTTTAAGCCGTCAACTTTAATTTCGCAAATCATCCACGGTCCGTTTGGGTCAATATCTGTTTGGTCTTCTTGGTCTTTTTGTCCTTCTGAGGTGGCAACATAATTATCTCTGGCCCAATTAATAGATGATTTGGGGGTTAAACTATCATTTGAAAGTTTAGTTCCTTGCGAAAAGGCAAGGGGGGTAAAAACTGTAATAAAACTTAAACAATAAAAAATCGGATATAGTGTTCTTTTCATATAAATATATTATATTAAATATAGGGGGATAAAAGTAGTCCATATAAAAAGCCCTCTTATTTAAAGAGGGCTTTTTGGCTATAAGGTCCAATTATTTTTTTTCTACTTCCGGTTTTACGGGTAAGATTTCGGCTTTAGGGCCTTTCATACAAGGGCAGCCTTTGCCTTCTTTATTTTTGTCTTTCATACAAGGGCAAGGTTTTTCTGCTTTATCTTTACCTTTCATACAAGGGCAACCTTTGTGTTCTTTGGCGCCGTCTTTCATAAAAGGGCATTCTTTACCTTCGCCTTTATCAAAACCCTTGGCAAAAGGGCAACCTTTTTTAAAGCCTTTATGACCTCTAATACCTTTTTGGCCACCTTTGAAATTGGGCGGAACACCGAACATAGGTTTATGTTTGCCGGAAAGGATATCTTGGGTTATTTCGTCAATATGTTTTGCTTTATATTCCGGTGTTTTGCTTTGGGCAAGTTTGACTTTGGCTTCATCAAGTTTTGCTTGAGATTCTTTTACGCGTTCTTCCATTCTTTCAATATGTTTATCATAGTTTGCCGCGACTTTGGCTTGAATCTGTGCCTTGATTTCATTTTTCTTTTTATCACTTGTAGCTTTATTATATTTTTCTACAAGTTGGGTCATTTCCTGCTGTTCTTTTTTCATTTTTTCCATTTCTTTTTTATCCGGTTGGGCAAAAGCCATAACAGATAAACATAAAAGAAAGGAAAAAGATATCGTCATAATTTTTTTCATACTATTTCTCCTTTTATAAATAACTATCTATATCTTCAAGCAAGGTGTCAATATCTGATTCCACATTACCGATTTGGGAATAAAGAGAATCAGAAAAATACATATAACCTTCTTCCGCGGGTTGTCTTAGGCCTATAAAACTTACCAAAACAGCCACACAGCATGCCGCCGCAGCTCCTATCAAAACAGGGCGGGATAATTTTACTTTTTTAAACAAATCTATAAAAGCCGTCCACCAGGGCTTGCCCAAAACTTTACGCATATTTAAAGGCGGTGCTTTAAATTCTTCTAAAGATACTTTTACTATGGAAGCCGTATCAATGACCGATTGGCATTGTTTACAAGTTTCCAAATGGCGTAAAAAAGCAGGTTCTTTAGATTTTTCAAGTTCGCCGTAAGCATAAAGCAAGGCTTGTTCTTCAAAAATTTTACTATGCGACATATTCCTCTCCTAAAGATTTTTGTATTCTTTTGATTGCTCTGTTTAAGCGGGCAAGGGCCGTGCCTAAGGGGCAATCTAAGACCGTAGCAATTTCCTTAAAACTTAAATATTGGCGAAGTAAGATAATTTCCTTTTGCTCCGGGGGCAAATTTTCAATAATTTTTTCTATATGGCTAAGTTCAATTTGACTAAGCGCTTTTTTGGAAGTTTCATCTTCCTGCTTTAAAGTTTCCTCTTCCAAAGGGACTATTTTGCTTGATTTTCTGTAAAAATCCATAACTTTATTTCTTGCGATAGTCCAAAGCCACGCCTTAAATTTGCCTTCTTCTTTATATTTATCAATTTCCTTAAGGGCTTTTATAAAAGTTTCCTGTAAGATATCTTTTGCACTATCCTCATCTCTGATACTATAAAAAATAAAAGTGAAAAGAGAATCTTGGTATTTTTCCACAAGCTGGCCGAAAATTTCTTTATTTCCGTTTTTAATTTCTTTTATAATTATTTCGTCTTGCATTTTTCTTGCCCTCAACTATACAACGCAAAAGGTTTCAAATTTATTGCATCTTTTTTTATTCTATAAAATTTGGCAATAAAAAACCCCTGCTTTTTGGCAGGGGTGTAAGTTTTAAGAAATAGAAAGTAAACTAATATATATAGTAAGTTTTACCGCCTGCGCCACAATAGGAAGCATCATCAATAGAACCTAGCGCATTGGGTATTGCTTCTTGACATAATGCTTGCCCTGTTTTATCTGTGCTACAACACCACATTTCTTTAGTAGTAATATTACGCGCATAGCTAATTTGAGGAGAGGTTAGATTACAAGTAATAGCTCTTCTAATGCTATCTCCTGTTAGGCCACACTTACCCCAATCAAAAGTAATCTTGTCATTTGTTTCCAGCCAAGTGCCGTAAGTTCCACCCTCAATAGTTATATCTAGATCTTTTAAATTTGTAGTTTTTGTGCCCTTTGCCATAATATGCCTTTGTTGCGCGTCATATAAGGCCTTTGAGACAATTAAAAGCTGTGTAAACCTTGATTTTGCAACTGCTTTTTCGTATTGCGGCACGGCAATGGCCGCTAAAATACCGATTATTAATACTACAACAAGTAATTCTATAAGTGTAAATGCTTTATTATTCATTTTATTTTCTCCGAATTTTAATTGCCCGCCCATTCCTCTCCCTTCTTAAAAATAAGAGGGGAGAGGCTAGGTGTGTGGTATTTCCTTCACAAATTTCATTTTATTTTTTTTTTTGAAAAGCAAGTTTTTTCAACTTTCCGTCGTAAGAGATATGCTTTATGTTTTGCTTTGCAAAATTGGCAAATAGATTGCGCTTTTGCCTAAAGAGTAGCAAAAAAGATTACTTTTACAAAGTAAAAACTACACGCATTCGCAGAAAGAATAGTCAAGAAATAAAAAACCCCTGCTAAAAAGCAGGGGTATAAAAGTTTTTACTCTTTAACTTATTTTGTCGGCTTTACGACTTTACCTGATTTCATACATTTGGAACAAACATAAGCTGTTTGAGTTTTGCCTTCAAGCACAACTTTTTGTTTATGAAGGTTGGGCTTAAAAGTTCTTTTTGTTTTCATGTGGGAATGGCTGTAAGAATTACCTGTAACAGAACCTTTCCCGCAAATAGAGCATTTATATGACATAAGTATATCTTCCTAATATTAGTATTAATTTTAAATATTGTATCAAAAATTTAAACAAGTTGCAAATTTTACGGCGGCTTTTGATTTTATAGTGCGTTAAGCCTCGCTTATATATACGGGGGTTGCCACCCCTCGTGATATACTTCGCTCGGCAAGCCTTCTCTAAAATCAAAATCCTTGCAAAACAATTTGCTCTGTTTTAGCAAATTTGAAGTGCAAAAATTTATTAATCAAAGATAAAATTGAATTGTTCTTTAACAATTTCCCACGCTCTTTTTATATAATTTACTATTTTTTCAGATAAAGAAAGTTCTTTTTTCTCTTTGGATTTATCTTGACTGGTAAAGGGGATATTATTTTCGTTTAATAAATCAAATAAATAGTTAACAGGTATGGCAAAGTTGATATTTTGGTTTTCTGCGCCTTTTAGAGAAGATAGGGCAATAGCTATAACCTGCCCTTTTTTATTAAAAACGGGACTTCCGCTTGAACTTGGCGAGATAGGCGCACTTATTTGAAACCAAATAACTTCCTGCGAAACTTGCCTAATTTGTGAAATAAGACCGTCTGTTATAGTGTTTTGAAGACGGCGCGGATTACCTATAACACATATTTTTTGCCCGGCTATAACTCTGCTTGAATCGCCCAAAATTGTGTGAGGCAAATTTTTATTTGGTATTTGTAAAACGGCAAGATCAATAGTTTCATCGGAACTTACGGCAAGCAAATTTGCCTCTTTAGAAACAGCGCCGTTTTTAAAAGTAAAATTTATTAAAGCGGCATCTTTTATCACATGACCGGCAGTCGCCACAAGCCCGTTTGTATCAAAAATAAAACCTGTTCCGTTATAAGTGGAACCGTCTTTTCTTAATACATTTACGCTTACAATACTATCGCCGTAAAGTTTTTCAATTTGGCTATAAGATTTTTTCCCGGCAAAAGATGGTATTGTAAGCAATAGTAAAGATATAAAGATTAGAACTTTTTTCATAAAGATTTAGATTGAATAGAGCAAATAGTTTTGTAAGTATTTTGTGTTTAGAGAAGGCGCAAGCAAGCGAGATTCAAAGTTTAAAACTACCTGCACTTAGCAAACATTTTTTCAAGTATTTTTGTGTAAATTTTAATTATTAAAATTCTTGCTAAACAGAGCAAATTTATTTTGTATTATTTTTTAAGGTTTGCTAAAGCAAACCGACTATTTTTTTATTTTATTTAAGACGAGATATAGTAGGGAACCACGCCCGAAGGGCGGTGCTATCCGAAGTCTTAAAAAAATAAAAAAGAGCAAAAAATAATACAAAAGAGAAAGCCGAGGATGGGATTTGAACCCACAACCTACGGTTTACAAAACCGTTGCTCAACCATTGAGCTACCTCGGCATAAACATCTATAACAATAAAATTATATCAAATTTTAGTTTTCTATGGCAAATAACTTATTTTGTATAAGGTGCGCTGAAAGAGCGGAACTCCAAACTTTCATTGATATTTTTAAACAGCCAGCCTTTTTGGTTATCATCGTATAAGGAATCAAAATCTTTAAAATTATTTTTTAAAGCACTTTGTAAATATTTATACATATTCTTTTTATCTTTTTTGGCAGTCCAATAATATCCTGCCGTATTTATCAAAGTGGTGGGCGCTTTTGGCGCAAGTTTTAAAGCGGTATCTAAATCTTTTTTTGCTTCTTTAAAACTTTTTAATTTCATATAACAATAGGCCCTGTTATTATATGGCACAGCCCATTTTGAATTTAATTCTATTGCTTTGTCATAATCTTTTATGGCATTGGGCCAATCTTTTAATCTTTCATAAGCAATACCGCGCCTGTTATAAGTGGCACTATCGGGGTTAAGTTCTATTAAGGCGGTGTAATCTTTAATAACTTCTTCGTTTAAATCAATTTCTTTAAAAGCGCTTGCGCGGGCGCGAAGGGCTTGCTTATTATTGGGCTCAATATTTAAAATTCTGCTGAAATAACTTATTGCTTCATCGTAAAATTCTATATCATTATTTATTTTACCGAGATAATATAAGGCCTGTGTATCTTGCGGTTTTTGTTCTATAATTTCTTCCAGCAGATTGGTGGCGGGGCGATATTCGTGTAATTCATAATAGGCCTTTGCCTGTAAAAATTTGGTATCGGTTTTTTTAACTTTCTTTAAATCGTTTAAAGCAAGTTTATATTTATTTGTTTCCATATAACATAAAGCGCGTTTTAAATAGAAATCCTCATAATTATTTTTTAAACTGATTGCTTTAGTTAAATCTTCCATAGCGGGCGAATAACTGCCCTGTTCCATATAAGTTAAAGCGCGGGCATAATATTTAAAGGGGTCTTTGGAACTGAAATTGATGGCCTTTGTGTAATCTTCCACAGCTTTTTTATAGCGTTTTTGTTTTTTATAAATATCGGCCCTTTGGTGATAGGCCAACGCCCAGCGCGGTGATTTTTCTATGGCTTTTGTATAAAAATCAATCTTCTTTTGCGGGGAAGATTCTTTTGAGGCTTTATCATAAAAATATCTTGCGCTTTGGGCAAAAAGCGCAGGAGCAAGAAAAATTAAGAATAAAAATAAGTATCTTTTCATTTTATTTTAATATAGCACAAAAAGGGCCTGTAAAAGCAAAATAACTATACTTAAAAACACGCCAAGCCATAAAACAATTTTAGTAAATAAAGTTAAATTTAAAACTATGGCAACCAGCAAACTTGTTCTTGCGGAAATTAAAGCAAAAGCATCTGCTTTGTTTTTGATAACACCTATACTTCTGACTATAAAATGCCTGGCGAAAAATAAAATAGAACTGAATATCCCTATCGCTACAAAACCAAGAGCGGTTTTTTGGGCATATTTTCTGATTTTATAATTAAAATCAGCGAAAGTTTGTTGTATTACATTTGAAAGTTCTTTTTTGGAAAACATTTCAAAAGAAAGGCTGTTGATTTTATTTTCAATAGAGCCTTTTAAACTGTTTACGGCTTGGCGGATAAGCAGGCCAAAATGCTCGGAAAATACTTTTAAACTCGCCACAAAGCCCATAAAAAGCCCGTAAATGATACCTAAGGTTAAGAAGAAGGCAAAGTTTATAATACCGAAGATAATTTTAAACCAAAGCGGTGTCGGCGCGCAAAAAACCACTTTATCAAACACAAAATAAGCACCGATTAAAAATAAAATTGTTGGAACTATTAACCAGGGAATTATAACTTTTATGCTTTTTGAAAGCATAGTGGTAAAATCTTTTGCTACTTTTTCTTCTTTAGTTTGCGTTCTTTTGTAAAAATGTTTTTTGCGGAAAAATCTTTTTACGGCAGAAGATTTTTTTTGTTCTTGGACCGGGGCAAGGGCAGTGTTTTCTTCTGTTTTAACTTTTTTTGTTTTGTTTTTTTCTTCTTTCATATAAACCTCTATTTTTAAAAAATTATTCTTTTTGCTGGGCGAAATCTAAAACAATAGCAAGCGTTAATTTTAATTGCTGGTAAAAATCTTCCAAAGAAATATTTTCATTACTTTGATGAGGCCCGCCTTCGCCTGAGTTTATAAGCGGTCCTATGCCATAAGTTTTTATACCGTGGCGTCTTAAAACTTCACTTTCGCTGGAAGCGGGGCTCATGGCCTGTAAAGTAATAGTGCCAGGTAAAACTTTTTCCACAGATGCTTTTATTGATTTTAAGAAATCATCTTCCTCAGCCTGAGGCTGGGGGAAGGGGATTTCCGGCTTTTCAATAACGGAAAGGATAATAGTTTCCTCTTCTTTAAAAAGATTATTTAAATCCTCAAAAAATTTATCGGGCGAAGTCCAGGGTAAAAGGCGGCAGTTTAAAACGGCACTTGCTTTACTTTCAACGGAGTTGGCTTCGCTTCCGCCGGTTAAAACACTTGGGGTAATAGTATCTACGAGTTGGGTTTTTAAAAAGTCATCTTCCATAATAATTTGCGCGGCCTGGGCGGAAAGTTTTTTATCTTCTCCAAGCAACATATCAATAGTTGTTTTGGCATCATCATCTTGTAAGGGATAGATTTGTTTAAAAAAGTTTTTTGTCCACTCATTAATTTGCGGTGTTTGTTTGTGGCTTTCTATAATTTGAAGGGCTTGGGATAATTTATAAATAGCATTTTCCTGCGTGGAAGAAGTGGCGCTGTGGCCTTCTTCCCCAAGAGCAGTGATAAGAATATCCATATACATTTTAGAGGCACTTTCAATAAAAAATAAATCTTTGCCTTCTTCCCCTTTGATTAAACCGCCGCCTTCATTTAAAGCATAAGCAGCTTTTAATTTGTTAGGGTATTTATCAAAAAGAAATTTTATGCCCTTTTCTCCGGTGGATTCTTCATCAGCGGTAAAAAGGAAAATAATATCCCTGTTTAAGGCAATATTATTTTGTTTTAACCAAGTTAAAATAGTTAAATTGATTGCCGCATAATTTTTGGCATCTGTTGCGCCAAGACCGTAAATTTTATTCTCTTTTATTAAAGCTTGAGTGGGTGGCGTTTGCCAATTATCGGCAATAGCGGCAGTATCTAAATGGGAAATTAAAATAAGCGGTTCCTTAGGGTTTGGCGTAGAGGCTTTTAAAGTGGCAATTAAATTTGCTCTTGGTTTTTCCATACGGTAAATTTGCCAGTCTATTTTACTATTTATGAGGTTTTTGTATATATAACGCTGGGCTAAGGTTTCGTTCGGACTAGGTTGGGCCGTATCAATATTAATAAGATTTACAAGATGATTCAAAGCCATTTTATTTAAGGCATCATAATTAATATCCTGCTTTTCAGCAAAAACAGCAGAATTCAAAATGAGGAAAGTTAAAATAAAAATAATTTTTTTCATTTTATATTTATAATTAATTTATCGCCTTGATGTAAATTATGCTTGAGAGCAAAACCAGCGTTTACTTCCAAAACATATTTGCCAAAACCGCCGGCTGTGGCAATTTCTTCTTCCGGTGCGTCAATATAAGAGTGGGGCACGCTATCTGCTATATTTACAATTTTGCCTGTGCTGTCAATAAATATCATATCTAAATCTATAAGGGTGTTTTTCATCCAAAAAAGGCGGATATCATCTTGTTCAAAAATAAACAGCATACCCTCATTTTCGCCTAGGGTTTCCCTATACATAAGGCCGCGTTCGGTTTCCTCTTGGGTTTGGGCAAGTTCTATTTGTATAGAAGAACCATCCGGCAAAATTACCTCATTTTTACCGCAACCAAGCAAAAATATAGCACAAATAAAGAGAAAGATTAAAAGCCTATACATACTTATAGTTTACTAAAAATTTACCAAAAAATTTAAAAAGGGGCTTGATTTTTCTTAATAAATTAATAAAATATAAGTATCGGAGGTTTTTAACTATGAAAACAAATAAGTTGTATTTTCTATCTTTTTTATTTTTATTTGCCTTGTCAGTTTGTGCTTATTCACAGACGGTTAGATATGTTGCCTATTTCCCGGTGCCTTATATTTCCCATCAGGTAGTTAATGTTGATACGGCGCATTTTGCCGGCAAAGATGGGGCTTCGGTAGAAGTTAACGGTAAATTGACTGCCACGAGTTTATCTGCAGATAAAGATTTATTATTAGCCAGTTCTTCAGCCTCAGCGGGAACTGTCGGGATGTTAAATGTCGGTTCAAATTCCGATACAAAAGGTAAGTTCATTGTAAATAAAACAAGCGGTCAATTAACGCTCACTAATATTCCTACCGCTGGAAGCACAGGCGCAGTAAATGCTAATGAAGTAAAAGCTGATGAAACTTTAAAAGTTAAAAATGTAAAATGGGTTAAAGATTCCAGCACAAACTATAACGGTTTAGTTAAAGGCTATAACAGTATTGTCAATGGCGCAAATGTTGCCTATAATAGTTTCCCGGTAGAAACTAAAAACTTATGCTGGAAGCCTTTAAGATTAAAAGGTAGCTACGAATATCAGTATTATTTAATTGCTATTAGCGGAACTGACTGCGATACTTATACCGGTCAGTAAGAACAAACTTTAAAAAGATATAAAAACCTGTCTTTTATAAGACAGGTTTTTTTGTGCGTATATCTTGAATATCTACATCTGTATAATAATGTTTTAGTATTTCCTTATAATTTTGTCCGGCCTCTGCCCGGCCGCCGCTGCCTGTTTGGCAAAGACCAACGCCGTGCCCCCAGCCGCCGCCAAAGAAAATAAAAGATTTTACTTCGCCTTTTTCATAAATCGGCTGAATAATAAAATAAGTGCTTCTAAGCATACCGGTGGCAAGATATTTTTTAATTTCGTGTTCTTTTGTTAAGGTTAAGGTGCCCTTTTTGCCAATAATTTTAACTCCGTGGACATAGCCGGAGCGTCCCCTTTTTAACGGGATAATGGCAGTTATTTGGCCGATATCTTTTTTTTGTTTAATAACTTCGCGTAATTGTTTTTCTTCAATAACTCTAATCCACCTAAAAGTAGAGGGGCTTATATTTTTAAAAAATCTGCTATAAGCAGGGCGGCTATGTTCAAGTAATTCCTTGAAGTGATAGGGTTGTAAATTATCTTCGTTTAAATCTTGATAATCTGAAACGGGTTTTAAATAAGCGTGGCTGGACCAGCCGGCTTCGCTGCTGCTTTGGGTATAACCGCCGCAGTTAGAAGAAAAAACTGCTTCAATAGGTTTATCTTGATAGGTTAAAATTTGCCCGCAAGTAGCATCGGTTGCGCTGTTTGTTTTTTCCTGTTCGCTTTTTACTCCGCCATATACTTGGCAGTTTTGGGTATCACAAACATCATAGCCCCATTTTTTATGTTTGCCTAGCCCTTTAACGGCGTAAGTTCTTGCTATAACAGCTTGTGTTTTTAAGGCTTCAAGCGGGAATCTGCCAGGCATTTCTGAAGCTACAACAC
Source organism: Elusimicrobiaceae bacterium (assembly GCA_045612285.1). Taxonomy (GTDB): domain Bacteria; phylum Elusimicrobiota; class Elusimicrobia; order Elusimicrobiales; family Elusimicrobiaceae; genus Proelusimicrobium. The sequence goes on along the minus strand of JAZKYS010000002.1, from coordinate 12,258 downwards.
CGTAAACATATTCTTCTATATTAACTATATTAACAGGAATAATGCCATTTAATTTTCTATTAAAAATAAATTCTATTTCCCCGCGGTATTCCTTATCCTGGCGTTTTATCCAAGTGGTGCCGTGCCCTATTAATAAATCTTTTATTATTATGGTGTGGCCCTCCTCTTCTTGTGCTTGGGGGACAATTCTGACTGAAACAGGAGTATAAGTTTTCTTATTTTCCGGTGAGATAAGATACATTTTATTGTTTTCTACAATTATTTTCCACCAAGTTTTTGCTTTACCGCTAACGATATTTTTGCCGTGGTTATCTATTGCTTTAAAATCATGGGAAGGGGAAAATTGAATTTCTTTTAAACCAATCGGAGCGCCGCTTATTTTTGCCCCCAGGCCAACGCGAATAGTCGGCAAAGGGCCTTCAAAAGAAAGCGGTTTTTGGACATTGGTATAGTGATTAGTAAGGTCCTGTTCTTCTTTCCACAATTCAATTTGGTCAGATTTTTTTAGATGGGGCCTTATCTGTTCTATCCTTTGATTTACATATTTATCATTTGGTTCTACGGCTCTTATACTTAAATAATTTCTATAAGCCGGCTTATAATCTTTTAATTTAAAAAGAATTTCCGCATATTTCTTTTTTGCCTCAATAAATTGATTATCATAATCTAAAACTTTTTTGTATGCGGCAAGGGCCTTTTTATAATTTTTTTTATTATAATAAAGTTCTCCTAATAAAAAATTAGCAAGGGAAGAATGATCCCCTATTTTTTCAGCAAACTTAAGATTTCTGATAGCAAGTTCCGGTAAATTAAGGCCTATTTGGGCCCGCGCCAGATTGATATAATAAAAGTCCATTTTATTTTGTCCGGTAAGGCGCGAAAAGATATTTTCCGCATTAGTATAATAGCCCGCATTTAAATATGCCTGGGCCACAAATTCAAGGGTGGTTTGATCTTGCGGAAAGTTTTTTAAAGCGGCAGAAGCCGTATCAATAGCAAGTTTATTTTGCCCCAGTTCAAGAGCAATATAAATAGCATTTAAAAAGGCTTCTCTATCCTTTTCCTTTTTTGATATTTCTATAAATTTATTAAGAGCTTCCTGCTGTTTGCCTTCAAAATATAAATTTGACGCTTCTTGTAAGCTGTTTGCTTGGACAAAAAGTGCCGAAAATATAAAAAATAAATAAAATAAAAGTGATTTTAATCTTCGCATTTACTATAATTATACTATTATGAGAGAAATTCCAAAATGGTTAAAAGATTTGGCAGCACAGAAAAAAGCTGCTTTTCATACTCAAAAAGCCCAATTACTCAGGCAAACTTTAGACGATAATTTTTGCACCGTTTGTAAAGAGGCAAAATGTCCAAACCGCGGGGAGTGTTTTTGTAGCGGTGAAGCAACGATAATGATACTCGGTTCAATTTGTACGCGCTCTTGCCGTTTTTGTTCCGTTCCAAAACATATAAAACCAAAAGCACCGGATATAAATGAACCGCAAAAAATAGCCGCTTTTGTTAAGCAGAAAAACTTGAAATATTTAGTTTTAACAATGCCTACCCGCGATGATTTAAAAGACGGTGGCGCAAGCCATATAGCAGCCGTTTTAAAAGAAGTAAAAAGACAAAACCCGGATTGTTTGCTTGAGCCTTTGATTTCCGATTTACAAGGTAATAGAGAGGCCCTTAAAATCGTGCTTGAAGCCGGGCCGCAAGTGCTTGGTCATAATATGGAAACGGTGCCTTCTCTTTATACAAAAGTGCGGGTGGGGGCTTCTTACGCGCGCTCTTTAAATCTCTTAAAAAATGCCAAGGAAATTGCGCCTTCTGTTTTGACTAAAAGCAGCTTAATGCTTGGTCTTGGTGAAACTAAAGAAGAGTTAAAAGAGGTTTTTAAAGATTTACGCAAAGTTGACACTGATATTTTAACTCTTGGGCAATATTTGGCACCTACAAAAGAACATCTTGAAGTTCAAAGTTATCCGACCCAAGATTATTATGATGAACTGGCAGCTTATGCTTACTCTATCGGTTTTAAAGCCGTTTTAGCCGGGCCTTTTGTGCGCAGTTCGTATAAGGCGGGGGCTCTTTATCAACAAATAAAAAAGCGCGCTATTTAATAAAATTAGCGCGCTTTTACTATATTTAGATATCTTACTCAACAATTTCCAAGCAGGTATATCCTGAAGGAATGCCGTTTACTTGAGTAGTATTAGTTTCGTGAGATAAATTTTTACAGACACTGGCAGCACTTGTTGCGTTCCAGCAACAATACAGTTTTGTATCGGTTGCTACTATCGCGTAGCCATTATTTTCATTTCTTCTACAAAGGATAGAGGAGGTCTGCGGTGTGCAAGTAAAATATTTATTATTTGTTATATTGGCACCTATTTGTAATTTATCCAGGGTTGCTGCGGGGTCCGTATCCGGTATGGTATCTTTCTCGGCAAAATAAATTGCTCTGGCTGCTTGCCAATGGCGTAAAATATTAGTAGCTTCTCTTGCTCTGGAGGCTTCCAAAGTCGTAAAATATCCGACTGTTGCCATAGCGGCTAAAATACCTAACATCAAAACTACTACCAATACTTCTACTAAAGTAAAACCTTTTTTAAAGTTTTTATTTAACATAATTTCTCCTTATTTAATTTGTAATTTACTTAAATCTGCTATTTGCTCTGTAAGCAAAGATTGAATAGCGCAAAGCAAAGATAAGCGATTATTTTTTATTTCAATTTGCGGCACATTAACCATAACTTCTTTAAAGAAGTCTTCCAAAGGACCTGCTAAGGTTGAAAAGAGACTGAAAACTTCTTTATAATCTTTTTCTTGTGCTAACTTTTTGCCTGATAGTTTACCGGTAATGTCCTTAAAAGTATTATATAAAACTTTTTCCTGATTGCAAGAGAAAAGATTTTCTTTTACTTCTCCAAAAGTTTTTTCTTCTGTTTTTTTGAGAATATTGGAAATTCTTTTTGTTGCTTGGGCTGCTTGCATTAAAGCTTGGCTGTTTTTGGCATTATTAAGTGCTTTTGCGATAATTACAAGCTGGTTTAAAGTTTTATTCTTTAAAGGTTTAATAGCTTCTATAACATCAGGGCTGATTTGCTCTTGTTCAAGTAAAAGGGCAAATCTTTGCCACATAAAATCAAAAAGTTCAGAGGTTCTTGAATTTTCAATTTTAGGTAAAAGTTCTATTGCTTTGTTGATAAGTTCGTTTAAGGGTATGGCAATATCTTTATCTAAAATAATTCTAACGGCGCCCATAGCTTGCCTTCTTAAAGCAAAGGGATCTTGGCTGCCGCTGGGCACTTGGCCGGCGGCAAAATTAGCAGCTAAAGAATCAAGCTTGCCTGCCAAACTTACCACTGCGCCACAAAAGGTTTTTGGCAAAGCAGAAGAAGCGCTTAAAGGTAAATAAAACTCGCTGATAGCGGTTGCGCTATCTTTGGGGAAATTTTCTTTTTGTGCGTAAACGCCGCCCATATAACCTTGAAGTTCGCTAAATTCATAAACAACGCTAGTTGCTAAATCGGCATAGCAATATTTGGCCGCTTTTTGGATATTTTCTTTTGTTTCTTTTTCTTGATTTTTAGCGATAAACAAAGAAAGTTCTTCAACTCTTTTTGTTTTCTGTGCCATATTGCCAAGGCCGTCAATAAAGTTAATAGTTGCAAGTTTTTCGGCCATTTTATCAAGTCCGGTTTTGATATCGTTTTCAAAGAAGAAAACAGCATCAGTTAAGCGCGCTGTCATAACATTTTTAAAACCGTGGCGCACTTCATCTTGATTTACGCTGATACCATCTCTTACTGCAATAAAATGCGGTTGTAAATTGCCTTTATTATCAACAACAGGGAACATTCTTAATTGTGTTTTTAATACGGTTGTAATAAGTTCTTTTGGCAATTTTAAAAATTTGATATCCATATCACCGCTTAAAACAACAGGATGCTCTGTAAAAGAAATAGTTTCATTTATCAAAGCTTCATCTAAATCTGCCTGATAGCCAAGTTTTGAAGCAATAGAATTTAAAGATTTTATTAAAGTTTGTTTTCTTTCTTCAATATCGGCAAGTATCGGTTGTTCAAGATTTCTTAAAGCGGGGATATAATCTTCCGGCTTGTCTATTTTGACGGGTTTTGCCCCAAAAGAAAGCATAGGCAAACTTGCCTTTGTGCTTTTAACGCCGGCAATTTCAAATTTAACAAGTTTATCGCCATATAAAGCAACAATGTTTCTTATAGGGCGGGCAAAGTGTAAGCAGGAATCTTCCCAAACCATATTTTTGGGGAAGACCAAACTTCTTATAATATTTTCAAAAATTTGCGGGAGCAGATTTTTTGTTTCCTGCCCTTTTACTACGCATTTTGCGTAAAGGAAAGGCCCTTTAGGCGTTTCAACTATAACTAAATCTTGTGCTTTTAAGCCGTTTTTTTGGGCAAAGCCTTCGGCCTGTTTTGTAAAGTTGCCTTCTTTATCTTTAAGTAAAGCGGCAGGCGGGCCTTTGACTTCTTTTTGTATATCGGCAGCTTTGGCGGCTAACTCTTTAATTTCCACAACAAGGCGCCTATAAGTGCCAAAAGTGTTTACGGCAGAATATTGTAAATTATTTTCTTTTAAAATATTTTCCGTATTGTTTTTTAATTGCTCAAGCGCGCCAAATAAAAAGCGTGCCGGTAAATGTTCTGTTTCAATTGCTAAAAGGGCTGTTTTGTTCATAGTTTTTCTTCCGGTGTGTTTGCTTTTACATATTCTTGCGCGCAAAGTTTAGCTAGGGAGCGGATTTTCGTTATAATATTTGTTCTGTCTGAAACGGAAATTGCGCCGCGCGCTTCTAAAATATTAAAATAATGGGAAACTTTCATAGCACAGTCATAAGCCGGCAAATAAAGACCGAGTTTACAAAGTTTTTTACATTCTTCTTCATTTTCGGCTACATAACGGCGCAAGTTTTCAATATCGGCCTGTTCAAAATGGTAGTGGGAAAATTGCCTTTCGCTTTCTTTTACCATTTCGCCGTAGGTTGTAGTGTCGTTCCACATAACATCAAAGACATTATCTTTCTTTTGGCTGAACATGGCAATTCTTTCAAGACCGTAAGTAATTTCGGCGGTGATAGGTTTTAAAGTATAGCCGGCCATAATTTGGAAATAGGTAAATTGTGTAATTTCCATACCGTCAAGCCAAACTTCCCAGCCGACACCGCTTGCCCCGAGTGTGGGGGATTGCCAGTCATCTTCAATCCAGCGAACATCGTGTTTTTTAGGGTCCAGGTCAAGCGCTTTTAAAGAATCTAAATAAAGTTTTTGGACATTGGCCGGTGCCGGTTTTAAAATCACTTGAAATTGGTGAAATTTGCCAAGGCGGTTTGGGTTATCGCCATATCTGCCATCGGCAGGCCTTCTGCTGGGTTCAACATAGCAGCAGCTTGTGGGCTTTTCCGTAAGAGAGCCGAAAAAAGTTGCAGGGTTAAAAGTGCCTGCCCCTTTTTCCAAATCATAAGGTTGCACAATAAGGCAGCCTTGTTTTTTCCAATAATTTTCTAATGTATGGATAATATCTTGAAAGTTCATATATTTATATTATATTAAATTAAAAATTAAATGTTTAGGCTAAGCGCCAAAGCGTCTTTGGCGTTTGTTAAAATCTTCTATTGCTTCAAGCAGTTCTTTTTGTCTAAAATCGGGCCAAAGGGTTTTGGTAAAATAAAATTCGCTATAAGCAGCTTGCCATAAAAGAAAATTAGATAAGCGCTGTTCGCCGGAAGTTCTTATAATTAAATCCGGATCGGGAATATTATTATAAAGGCATTTTTCAAAATTGGCTTTTGTAGGCTTTAAATTTTTTTCTTGTAATTTTGAAATGGCTTCAAGAATTTCCTGCCTTGCGCCGTAATCAATAGCGAGGTTTAAAGTTAGGCCCTTATTTTTGGCAGAGTCTTTTTCCACCTGCTCCATTTTTTTTAGTATTTTGGCGGGCAGTTTTTTGCGGCTTGAACTAAAGATAATTTTTATATTTTTATCCGGATTATTTAAAAATTTATCTAAAGTTTCTTCAAGCAAATTCATTAAAGCAATAATTTCTGTTTTAGGGCGCGCCCAGTTTTCCGTAGAAAAAGCATAAAGGGTTAAATATTTAACACCTAATTTATTTGCTTCTTTTGTGATTATTTCAACGGAAGCAGCGCCTTCTTTATGGCCTTGTGTGCGGGGCAAGCCTTTTGCTTTTGCCCAGCGGCCGTTTCCGTCCATAATAATTGCTATATGCTTTGGTATTTTCATAAATTAAAAAAGGGTTTAGTTCGCTTTTTTTGGCAAACTAAACCCTTATAAAATAAGACTAAATGGTCATTATTTCTTTTTCTTTAGCGGAGACGATTTTTTCAATTTCGCCGATAGTTGCGTCCGTATCTTTTTGGATTTGGACTTCATATCTCTTTAAATCATCTTCGGTAATTTCGCCTGCTTTTTGGGCTTTTTTAAGTTTTTCCAAAATATCGCGTCTTTCATTGCGGACGGAAACTTTATAATCTTCGCTCATTTTGGAAATGGTTTTTGTTAACATTTTGCGGCGGTCTTCTGTCATCGGCGGTAAAATGATTCTAATAATTTTGCCGTCGTTCATTGGGGTAACGCCTAAATCTGCTTGTTGTAAAGCCTTTTCAACTTCTTTAATTGCGCTTACATCATAAGGTTGAATTTCCAAAGTTTTGGCATCGGCAACATTTAAAAGGGCCATATTTTTTAAAGGGGTCGGCACGCCGTAATATTCCACGCGGACATTTTCCACCATTTGCGGATTTGCGCGGCCTGTTCTTAAAGTGCCTAAATCTTTACTTAATTTTTGGGCCACTTGTGCCATATTTTGTTTTGTTTTGTTTAAAAGTTCATTAATACTTTCCATTTTCTAAATACCTCGTTTAATTTTAATAAATTATTGTTCCAATTTTTTTGCCTTGTGCGGCAAGTTTGATATTACCTTTTTTATGTAAATTGAATACGCAGAGTTTAAATTTATTTTCTAAGCATAAAGCAAGGGCTGCGGTATCCATAAATTTAAGACCTTTTTTAATAGCGTCTTCATATTTTATTTTGGTAATTAATTTTGCTTTAGGATTAATTTTGGGGTCGCTGTCATAAACGCCGTCAACTTGAGTTGCTTTTAAAATTGTATCGGCTTTAATTTCGGCGGCTCTGAGTGCTGCTGCGGTATCAGTTGTAAAAAAGGGGCTGCCTGTTCCGCCGGCAAAAATTACAACTCTGCCTTTTTCCAAATGGCGGATTGCGCGCCTTCTTATAAAAGGTTCGGCCAGTTTATCCATATTAATGGAAGTTAAAACTCTTGTAGGAACTCCAATATCTTCTAGGGCAGATTGCAAAGCAATAGCATTTATTACCGTTGCGAGCATACCCATATTATCGGAGTTTACACGGCTTATAATACCGCCGCCGTCTCTAACACCTCTCCAAATATTACCGCCACCCATAACAATTGCGAGCTCGCATTTTGTTTTAAGGGCTTCTTTAATTTCGGCGGAAATAGAACGCATTTCTTTTGGGTCAAGACCTCTGGCATTAGAGGAACAGAGGGCTTCACCGGACAACTTTAAAAGTATTCTTTTTGGCATATTAAAATTCTCCCAGTTTCCTTTATGATACAAAATATTGATATAATATGTATATAGCAATTTTAAATTGTTTGTATAATGTTTGCATAAATTTTACAAAAAAGATAAAATATATTAACACATTTATTGAGGTATTAAAAATGGCAAAATTAAAAACAGGACGTCATACAAGTGCTTTAAAAGCACAACGCCAAGCAATTAAAAGAACTTCTGCAAATAAAGGTTTAAAGAAGACTATTCACCTTGCTGCAAAAGAAGTTGTTGCTACAAAATCTACAAAAAGTGTAGCAAAAGCATCTTCTGCTTTAGATAAAGCTGCGAAGAAAGGTGTTATTCACTGGAAAGCAGCCGGCAGGAAGAAATCCCGCTTGGCTAAACTTGCTAACAAAGCCACAAAAGCAGCTAAATAACTTTTAGTTCTAAAAAATCCGCCTTAAAAAATAAGGCGGATTTTTTTTGTCCTTTTTTAAATTTACTAATCTTGCGTTAGCGGCGGAGAAAATTTAATATGTATTTTTATAAATTTAAAGCCGGCGCGTTCAAGTTTATTTTTATCAATATCCCAGTAGTGAACTTTTAATATTTTACCAAGTTCTTCTGTGCCTATTTTAAAAGATTTACAAACAATTTGCGGGGTATAATCTTTAGTTTTAGCGGCTTGCGGTCTGTTTGTATCACCTAAATAAAAATTGAAAGCTTTATAAATTTTGCCTTTATAAATAAATTCAAAATCGCATAAAATTTTTCTTAACATATTAAATTCTAAAATTTACTTTTATTTAAAGGAGGATAAAAATTTAAGTCTATTCTATTAAATACAAAGCCTGCTTTTTCAAGTTTCTCTTTATTAATATCCCAGTAATGTGCTTTAACTATTTTGCCTAACTCTTCACCGTTAACTTTCAAAGCATAGCATACAATTTGAGGCGTAAAATCTTTAGCTTTTGCAGCTTTAGGGACAGAGGTATCCCCTAAATAAACGCCATATTCTTTATAAATTTTACCTTGATAAACAATTTCATAGTCAACCAAAATTTTTCTAAGCATAAATTTTACTCTTTTAAAAAATTAAATAACTAAATCTTTTATAATTTAAGTATAGCAAAAATATCAACCTAAATCTATAAAGGACCAATATTTTTGGTAAAGTTCCTGAAGTCTTCTTTTAAAAGGCTGGTGTTCCGGCAGTATTAGCATAGGATCTTGTTTAAATAATTCTTCTTTATCTTGGACAACTTCTTCAAGCACTTCTTTATCTTTTATTAAATCGGCGCTTTTCAGTTCAATTTCACCGCTTTGGCGCGTGCCAAGAATTTCGCCAGGCCCTCTTAAGGCTAAATCTTTTTGACCAATTTTAAAACCATCATTAGTTTGGCACAAAATATCAAGGCGTTCTTTTGAAAGGGTGCTTGTATGTCCGGCAACTAAAACACAGGTTGATTTAGCTTCCCCTCTGCCTACGCGCCCGCGCAGTTGGTGTAAACTGGCCAGTCCAAAACGCTCGGCATTTTGGATAATCATAATTGTTGCGTTTTTAACATCAATACCCACTTCAATAACAGGCGTTGCCACAAGCACTTGGCTTTTTTTATTTAAAAAATCTTCCATTACTTTTTGTTTTTCTTGGCCGCCCATTTGGCCGTGTATCATAGAAAATTTTATTTCAGGAATAGCAAGTTGTAATTTTTCAAATTCTTCTTTTGCGGCCTTTAATTCAAGTTTATCGCTTTCGTCAATTAAAGGAAAAACGATATAACCTTGATGGCCTTTTTTTACTTCTTCTTTTAAAAGTTCCAAAGCGCCGTTTTGGTTAAGTTGTATAGTTTCAACGGGCTTTCTGTTTGGTGGCATTTCATCAATGGTGGAAACGGCTAAATCGCCGTATAAAGCAAGCGCAAAAGTTCTTGGTATGGGTGTGGCGGTCATAGAAAGCATATCAATATGACGCGCTTTTGCGCGCAATTTTGCGCGCTGTTTTACGCCGAAGCGGTGTTGTTCGTCAATAACAATAAAGCGCAAATTTTTAAATTTAACTTTATCTTCAATAAGTGCGTGCGTGCCTACAAGTATATCAATTTTACCGTCTTGTAAATCTTGTAAAATTTTATCTTTATTTTTTTTAGTTGTTTTTGAAGTTAAAATTTCCACATTAACTTTTAAATTTTTAAGTTGGTTTTTTAAAGTTATAAAATGTTGCGTTGCCAAAATTTCTGTTGGCGCCATAAAGGCAGATTGAAAATTATTTTCCGCCGCTAAAAGTAGCGCGCTTAAGGCAACTATTGTTTTGCCGGAACCTACATCGCCCTGTAAAAGCCTTGTCATAGGTTTTGGGCTTAGCATATCTTTAAAAATTTCATTTATCACACGGGTTTGCGCTTTTGTAAAAGTGAAAGGTAAATTTTCTTTAAACGGGGTTAAAAGATGTTTTTTTAACTCGTAGCGGTGCTGTTTTTCGTCAATTTTTTCCTGCTTTTGTTTTATTGCCCAAGCCATACTCATAAGCAAAAATTCTTCATAAACCATACGCTTTCTTGCGTTTTCTAGTTCAGCTAAACTTGCGGGAAAGTGTATTCCTTTTAAGGCTTGTTTAATTGTTAAAAGTTGACGCTTTTTTAAAAGTTCTGGCGGCAGTATTTCTTTTTCTTCTTCAAGATAAGTGCCAAGCGCTTTTGCTACGGTGTGACGGAAAAACTTGTTTGTAAGCCCTTGCGTTAAAGCGTAAATCGGCACAATAGCATCGGCGTGTAAATGTAAATCGGGGTCATTTGGTTTATAATATTCATCCACGGTAATTTTATTTGAAATAAAAGAATTTTTATCATCCCTTTTGGCAACTAACCAAACATAAGAACCGATAGAAAAATCTTTTTTAATTTGAGCAAAAACATCATAACCGCGCGCGCGGCGTTTAAACCAAGTGGCCTCGTAAACATTGTTTTTTTCGTCTTGAACGAATGCTTTAAAAATGCCGATAGTTCTTGCTGGCACAACTTGCGTTCTTAAAACTTGCGCTTTAAAGCAAACGCTTTGGGCGTCTTTAAAATCATTTAAACTTTTGTTTGGTCTTCTATCTTGATAAGTGCGGGCATAATAGTGTAATAAATCGCTTGTATTAAAAATATCCAAGCGGTTAAACATTGCGCTTTTGGCCGGGCCTACACCTTTAATATATTTAATATCTGCCATAGGCATATTTTATCAAATTGTGAAGGGGGGCTTGAAAAAAAACTCTGCTAATGCTTTAATAAAGTTATCACCACCCCGGAGGTTTTATGAAAAAGATATATATTTTGGATACAAATGTTTTGCTTCACGATCCTGCTGCTATTACGCGTTTTGATGATAATGAAATTGTTATCCCTATGATAGTTATTGAAGAACTTGATAATTTTAAAACGGCGGCTGATGAACGCGGCAAGAGTGCGCGTGTAGTTTCGCGCTATATTGATGCTTTAAGGGCCAAAGGCAAAATTGCCCAAGGTGTTAAGACGGAAAACGGCGGTTCTGTAAAAGTTGAATTTTCGCGTGATAATATTTTGCCTGGTGGTTTTACTTTTAATAAATCTGATAATGATATTTTAAATATTGGCTACTATTACCATAAAGAGCAGTCAAATAAATCAAATAAAAAGCCGGTTATAATTGTTACCAAAGATACAAATTTGCGTATTAAGGCCGAAGCTCTTGGCATTGAAGCGCAAGATTATAACAATGATAAAATTAAATATGATGAGTTATATTTAGGCAGTGCGGAAGTTGAAATTGACGGCGCAAAAATTGACGAATTTTACCAAAATAAACAAATTTCTTTGGAAAAGGGCGAGTATTACCCAAACCAATTTTTAATTTTGAAAGCTTCAGACGGCAGTAAAAAATCTGCCGTTGGCAGAGTTGACGCTTCTGGGTCAGTTTTAAAGGCTTTAAGCCCGCAGGAACCGACTGCTTGGGGTATTAAACCTTTAAATAAAGAGCAACGCTTTGCTATGGAATTGTTGCTTGATGATAATATTGATTTAGTAACCCTTGTTGGCACAGCCGGCACAGGCAAAACTTTAATTACTCTTGCAACAGGCTTAAGAAGAACTTTTGATGATGAAACTTTTAGAAGATTACTTGTTTGCCGCCCGATTGTGCCTGTCGGCAGAGATTTGGGCTTTTTGCCCGGCACTATGGAAGAAAAACTTGATGCTTGGATGGGCGCAATTTATGATAATTTAAGTTTTCTTGCAAATAAGAAAAACCCCGAAGACGGAGAAGAGGAAGTTCGTTATTTAACCACCAGCGGTAAACTTGAAATTGCTTCTGTTTCCCATATCCGCGGTAGAACATTACCTAAACAATATATGATTGTTGACGATGCGCAAAACTTAAGCCCGCATGAAATTAAAACAATTTTATCGCGCGCAGGCCAAGGAACAAAAGTTGTTGTAACCGGCGACCCTTACCAAATTGATACACCTTATTTGGATATTGAGTCAAACGGTTTAACTTACTTGGTGGAAAGGTTTAAAGGCCAAAAAACTTACGGTCATATAACATTTACTAAGACTGAAAGGAGTTCTTTGGCCGACCTTGCCGGAAAATTGCTTTAGTTTTGCGGCGGCTTTTTGGTAAATTTTAATTTTTTTCAAACT
>JAZKYS010000001.1:0-10128 GCA_045612285.1 Elusimicrobiaceae bacterium | reverse complement strand
TTGAAAAAGGGCAGGGAATAAGCGGACAAGATTCCCGACAAAGACTCTCGGGAATGACAAAGAAAAAGGAGAAAATATGAATAAAAAAGCATTTACTTTAATTGAAATTCTAGTAGTCGTATTAATTATCGGTATTTTGGCCGCAATTGCCGTTCCGCAATATCAAAAAGCTGTTGCTAAGGCAGAACTTAGACAAATAGTATCTTTAACAAGAAGTGTTAAAGAAGCAGAAGAATTATATTATTTAGCAAATGGAAAATATGCTCCAATAGAGGATTTAGATATAGACATAAAAGATTCTAAAGTTAAATGTAGTCTAAGTAGTCAAAATGTTTTTAATTGTTTTAATAAAAACTTTATCATTTCGTATTATTTTAACAATTCTAGCAGTCCACGATGGACTGAGTGCATTGTAAATTCTACAGATTATAATTCTGCTTTAGCCTTTGCTTGCCAAGAATTTTTAAACGGACAATCAGAAAATAATGTAAACCCGATAGGAAGACTGGTAGATTGCAGCATTACATTCAATTCTAACGGTTCTCAATGTCGTGTTTTTAGCGGTGTGGCAAATTTTTAAATAAGTTTTATTAACTAAAACAGAGCATATTATTTTGCGAAGATTTTACTTTTCAAATTCAGCCAAGCAGAGCAAATTGTTTTGCGAGGATTTTTGTTTCAAATTTTGCCCGAACAGAGCAAATATTTTTGCGAGGATTTTGCGTTTAGAGTAGGCTTGCCGAGCGAAGCATATCTCGAGCGGGTGGCAACCCCGCATATGTGAGCGAGGCATAACGCACTATAAACGCAAAAGCCGAAGCAAAATTATAATCCAAAAAGTTTTTTGCCTTCGGCAATCAAAGTATCTAAATATTCTTGACTCTTAAAAGTTTCGGCGTAAAGTTTAATAATATTTTCCGTGCCGGAAGCGCGGGCCAAGAGCCAGGAATCTTTTAAATAAATTTTTATACCGTCGCTGTCGCGAACGCGCAAGACTTCTTGCCCGGCAAAAGTTTTAAGATCGGCAAAACTTTCGGCCTTTAAGTTTTTAAATTTTTCTTTAATTTCGGGCTGGGCAGGACTATCAACACGGGTATAATAAGATTTGCCGTAAATAGCGGTAAGTTGCTCGTAAAGGCCCGCAATATCCTGGCCGGTGGCGCACATAATTTCAAGCAAAAGGCAAACAGCCAAAATGCCGTCTTTTTCCGTCACCCAATCGGTTATGGACATACCGGCACTTTCCTCGCCCGCCATTAATAATTCTTTATTTAAAAGGCCTTCAACAAAATATTTAAAACCGACATTAACTTCTTCAATACCTAAATTATAATGGGCGGCAATTTTATCCATAAGCATTGTTGTGCCAAGTGTGCGCCCTGCTTTTTTGGGGGCATCTTTTGCCTTTCTTGCCATATAATCAAGCATAACGCACAAAGCGTGATTTGGCGCAATCAAACCGCCTTTTTTTGTAGCGCAACCAAAGCGGTCGCCGTCAGGATCGCTTGCGCCGGCAAAATCATAAGCGCCGTTTTTAACAAGTTCAATAAGCGGCTTCATAGGATAAATTGAAGAAGGGTCCATCCTAATTTTGCCGTCGTGGTCTAAAGGAATAAAATGAAAATCCGGGTTTTGTTCCGTAAGCACAAGTTCAACATTTTTTAGTCTATAATATTTAATAATTTCTTCATAAAAAGGCAAACTGGCCCCGCCAAGCGGTGTAATAGCTGCTTTAATAGGGCTTTTGCGGATAATTTCAAAATTTATTTTTTTACCAAGAGCCTGGACATAAGGGGTAATAATATCGGCCTCTTCAATTAATTTTTTTTGGCGCGCTTCCTGTAAAGAAATTTCCTGTATTTTATCAGAATTTTGTAAATAATAATTTGCCAGTTCTTCAATTTTTTTTGTCAAAACACTTGAGGCAGGCCCGCCGTTTGAAGGATTATATTTAAGGCCCATATCCTGCGGGGGATTGTGGCTGGCTGTTCCGTTTAAAGCGGCACAAACACGGCCGGACAAAATTTCAAAAGAAAAAACAGGCGTTGGCACGGCAATAGAGGGCAAAACCACTTTAAACCCGTTTGCTGCTAAAACTTGGGCGCAAATTTCAGCAGTGGTTTTGCTCATTAAGCGCGTATCCCCGCCAACAAGTATTTTACCTGTTAGACCTTCTTCTTTATGTAAAGTGGCAACGGCTTGGGCAATAGCGCGTGCGTGTTTTGCGCAAAAGCCCTGCCCTAAAGAACCTCTGTGGCCGGAAGTGCCGAATTTAACTTTTGCGATATCGCCTTTTGGCTCAAAAAAATCTTTTCTTAAAATTTCTAAATCAATTTTTTCTTCGCTTAATGTGCCTGCTTTTTGGTGAATCATAGTCATCTTCCCCCTTTCTTTTATATAATATATTAAAATGAGAGCAAAAGAACAAGCACATTTTATACAAACAGATATTTCCATGGCGGACTTTACCACCTATAAAACAGGCGGTCCGGCGCAGTATTTTTGTTTGCCAAAAAATACCGAAGAAATAAAACAGGCAATTACTTTTGCCAAAGAAAATAAACTTGATTTTTATGTTTTAGGGCTTGGCTCAAATATTCTTGTAGGTGATTTGGGAATAAAAGGCCTTGTTTGTTGTTTGAAAGATTTTCAAGATATCAAAATAAAAGATAGCACTATTACGGCTTTAGCCGGCACACCGCTTGATAAAGTTATTTCCACTTCCGTCTTAAATAATCTTGGCGGGCTTGAAAAACTTTCCGGCATACCGGGCAGTGTGGGCGGTGCTGTTTATATGAACGCAGGCGCTTTTAACGGCGAAACTTGGCAAAATATTATTTCTGTTGAAGTCTTAAAAAACGGCGAAATAAAGACCATAAAAAAAGAACAGGTTAAAGCAGAATACCGCAAAGTTAAAGGCCTTGAAAATTGTTTAATTTTAAGCGCCACTTGGGCTTTAACCGAACCGGCAGATAAAAATTTAAGAGAAGAAATTTTACAAAAACGCAAAACAAAACAACCTTTGGAGTATCCTTCCGCAGGAAGTGTTTTTAAAAGACCTGTCGGCGATTACGCAAGCCGTTTAATAGATTCTTGTAATTTGCGCGGGCTAACTATTGGCGGCGCACAAGTAGCCCAAAAACACGCAGGCTTTATTATAAACTATAACAAAGCAACTGCGCAAGATATAAGAAATTTAATGACGGAAGTTCAAAAAATCGTCAAAGAAAAAACAGGTTTTTCTTTAGAACTGGAACAAATACTTTGGGGCGATTTTAAAAATTAGTTGACGAAATAAAAATAATAAGATAAAATAATCTTATACCGATTTTAGGGGTCGTGGTGTAGCCTGGTCTAACACGCTGCCCTGTCAAGGCAGAGACCGCGGGTTCAAATCCCGTCGACCCCGAGATTTAAAAACCCACAGCAATTTAGCTGTGGGTTTTTAGTTTAAGGCATACTTAATGATTTATTAAAAATTTTCACAACGGATACTTTTATCTTCAATAAAATCATTAACCTTCCAAGTTTTCAATTTCTTAAACTCAAGCGGAATTTTTACATCCGGCTTTTGCTTTATATCATTTTTAGGAGTTTCAAAATAATACACGGCATCATCTTGGCAATTACCATGAAATTCCTTCGGCGGGAAGTAGATATTTAAACCACTACCGTCGCGGAAATCCTTACTTGGGCTTAAGACAAACATAAGATTTCCTCTATTAGCCATATTGCCGATTATATAGCGGTAATCGTCAATAGTTTTCTCATGACTAAAAATTATGCCCGGTTCTTGAACTTTAAAAGGACATTTATAGAAAATCTTATTTAGAGAATAGCCCGGGTCTAAAACGAATAAAGAATATTCGCAACTGGGCATATCTTCAACAAAATCTTCACTGTAAATATTGCTGAACATAACCGTTTCAGGTTCCGGGGAAAAGCCGTCCATAAACCTAACAATACTTTTGCGAAGTTGTTCTTTTGCCTGTTTAATTTGTTCTTTGGGATCTTTTTTAGATTCGCTATCTTTTTTTACTTGCTGTAAACCGGCATTGACTTCTTTACCTAGTTTTGCCATAGTATCGTCATTTATCCTTTCTGCAGAAGCAAAAACAGACAAAACAAAAATCGGCAGAACTGCCACTAGTAATTTTTTCATAATATTTCTCCTTTTACTTAATCTAATAATATCTTAACAAATTTTAACGGCCTTCTTCACAAACAAAAGCTTCCTCTTCTATATAGTCCTCAAGTTTCCAAGTTTTTAATTCTGTAAAATCAAGTTCCACTTGCTTGCCATTACCTTTTTTTATATCTTGCTTTGGATTTTCAAAAAAATAAAAAGTATAACCTAAGCAATTTGTCTGCTTGTGATTTGGCGGGAAAGTAAAGTTTACGCCAACGCCCTTATCAAGATCTTCCCCGGCAACCAACATATAAAGCCCTTTATCAAAATTGTTCTTGCCTATAAGGCGATAGTCTTGAACCTCTTTTGTATTGCCAATTATACTGGGCACTTTAACAGGGCATCTGTAATATAAACGATCGCCAATATCCGCTGTATCCATATAGTATAAAGTAAACTCACAAGCAGGGGTTTTGTGGATATAATTTTCCCTATAAAAATCTTCGCCGGCAAAGGTGGCAGATTTTTGGCGTATAAATTTTTCAATATCTCTTTGCATAGCAATTTTTGCCTGCCTGATTTTATCTTTATATTTCATTTCTGCCTTAGCCTTTTTTTCTTTTATATCCCACTCGCTTTCTTCTTTAACCTCTTCTAAGCCGGCATTTAATTCCTGGGCAAGATTATTCATAGCATCACTATCAAACATACCGCCAAAGGATACTGTAAAAAGGAACATAAAAGACAAAACGAATATAAAACCCTTCATAAAAACTCCTAATGATACACTATATGCTTTAATTATAGTTCCAGTACTTAAAAAAGTCAAGATATAAAAATAACCACAGCAAAAAGCTGTGGTTATTTAAACTTAAAGATAATTTTCCCTTTTAGTAAGATACTTTTTCTATATCATTTCTAATATCTTCAAGGTCTTGTTCGTGTTCAACTTCTTCTTCCAAGATTTTAACGGCAAGTTTATAAGTTATGTCATCTTTACCGCGCGTAAAATCGGCAAGTTCTTTATAAACTTCTATCGCGCAACGCTCGCTTGAAATATTTTGCCCTAAAAGAACCATAATATCACTATCTATCGGCTCGGCATAGCCGCAAGTGCTCTTTTTAAGCCACTCTTGCGGGCCGACAATCGGTGTAGCGCCAAGTTCCATAATTCTTTTGGCTATTAAATTTGCGTGATTTAATTCTTCTGCGGCGTGTTCCTGCATTTCGCTAACCAAAGCGCCGCGCGAAAGACCGACAGGTATTCTTGCTCCCTCCCAATACTGAATATAAGAAAGGCACTCATCTGCATAAGCGCGCTGTAATTTTTCAAGTAATTCTTTTATATTAAGATTACTTTCCTTTACTATATCTATTGCTTTTTGTCCCATATTTACCCCCTGTATTTTATAATACCTAACTATTTTATATTATTTTTATTTTGTTTTGTCAATAAATTTAAAAACCCTCTAAAAACTTTTTTAGTATAATAAATAAAAAGCCGAGGTTTTATGGAAAATAAATTTTTAAAACAAGGTTTAACCTTTGATGATGTTTTGCTTGTCCCCCAATACTCCGAAGTATTGCCAAGAGAAGTTGATTTAAAAACTAGTCTAACAAAAAAAATTAAACTTGCTATCCCTTTGATGAGCGCCGGTATGGATACCGTAACCGAATATCAAACCGCAATCAGTCTGGCAAAAGCCGGCGGTATTGGTATTATTCACAAAAATATGACTATACAAAAACAAGCGGAGCAAGTTAAAAAAGTTAAAAAACAAAATTTACTTGTCGGTGCGGCACTTGGCATTACGCAAGATATGCTTGAACGCGCAAAAGCGCTTATACAAGCAGGTGTTGATATTTTAACTATTGATACAGCGCACGGCCACTCAAAAGGCGTGCTTGAAGCAGTTAAAAAGATAAAAAAACATTTTCCAAAAACTCAAATTATAGCAGGTAATGTTGCAACACCTGAGGCAACTTTGGCTTTAATTAAAGCCGGGGCTGACTGTGTTAAAGTAGGTATCGGCCCGGGCGCAATTTGCACAACGCGCATTGTCGCAGGTGTCGGTGTGCCGCAACTTAGCGCGGTTTATGAGTGCGCAAAAGTAGCAAGAAAATACAATATCCCTGTTATTGCTGACGGCGGCATAAAATATTCCGGCGATATTGCAAAAGCCTTAGCAGCGGGCGCAAGCGTTTGTATGCTAGGCGGGCTTTTTGCCGCTTGTAAAGAAGCACCGGGCAAAAAAGTTATAGTCAATGGCAAAGCCTATAAACTTTACAGAGGTATGGGTTCAACTGCTGCTATGAAGGCTGGCTCAAGCGATAGATATTTCCAGCAAAACACCAAAAAACTCGTTGCCGAAGGCGTTGAAGGTATGGTGCCTTATAAAGGAACAATAGAAGAAGTTTCTTATCAACTTATCGGCGGACTGCGCGCCGCTATGGGTTATACAGGCGCAAAAGATTTGGAAACTTTTTATAAAAAAAGTAAGTTCGTTCAAATTACCGCGGCAGGTCTTAAAGAATCTCACCCGCACGATTTAATTATGACTAAAAACGAGGCAAACTATGCAAAATAATTTTGTTTTAATAGCAGATTTCGGCGGGCAGTATAATCAATTAATTGCTAGGCGCGTGCGCGAATTAAAAATTTACTGCGAAGTTGTGCCTTGGAATAAAATTTACCAAGAAGCCCTTGCCAAAAAACCGCAAGCAATAATTTTTACCGGCGGGCCTGCCAGCGTTTACGAACAAAACGCACCCAAAGTAGAAAAAGAATTATTTGAACTTAATATACCTGTTTTAGGTATTTGCTACGGACTGCAATTAATTGCGCAAACGCTCGGCGGTAAAGTTGTTAGTCCCGATTTTAAAGAATACGGGAAAGTGGAATTAATAAAAAAAGAAAATACAAAACTTTTAGCACAGGTAGACGAAAAAACTATTTGTTGGATGAGCCACCGCGATTATGTGGAAACTTTACCCAAAGATTTTAAAATAACCGCTTTTAGCAAACAATGCCCCGCCTGTATTATTGAAAATGAGGCAAAGAAAATTTACGGCGTTCAGTTCCACCCAGAAGTAGCACACACTCAGGCAGGTATGAAGATTCTTCAAAATTTCCTTTATGATATTTGTAATTTAAAACCCACTTGGACTATGGGCAATTATAAAGAAAATCAAATTGCCAAGTTAAAAGAAAAACTTAAAGATAAAAAAGTTTTATGCGCGCTTTCAGGCGGCGTTGATTCTTCCGTTGCGGCACTTTTAGTTCATAAGGCAATAGGCAATAATTTAACTTGCGTTTTTGTGGACCACGGTCTTTTGCGCTATAAAGAAGGCGACGAAGTTGAAAATATTTTCCGCAAGCGTTTTAATATGAACCTTATAAGAGTTAACGCGGAAGAACGCTTTTTAAATGCTTTAAAAGGTGTTAGTGAACCTGAGAAAAAGCGCAAAATTATAGGTGCTGAGTTTATTAAAGTTTTTGAAGAAGAAGCGCGTAAACTTGGCAAAATTGATTATCTTTTACAAGGCACAATTTACCCTGATGTTATTGAAAGTGGCACCGGCACAGCCGAAGTTATTAAAAGCCACCATAATGTGGGCGGACTGCCAAAAGATATGAACTTTAAGCTGCTTGAACCGCTACGCTTATTATTTAAAGATGAGGTGCGCGCGCTTGGCCTTGAACTTGGCCTTGATGAAGATTTAGTTTTTAGGCAACCCTTCCCAGGCCCGGGCCTTGCCGTTAGATGTCTTGGCGAAATTACAAAAGAAAAACTTGAAATTATCCGCCAGAGTGATTTTATCTTTAGAGAAGAAATTAAAAAACATAATCTTGACCGCGCTATTTGGCAATACTTTGCTTTTTTGCCAAATATTAAAAGTGTCGGCGTTATGGGCGATTCTAGAACTTATTTTCACACTATTGGTTTAAGGGCTGTTAATTCGCTTGACGCGATGACTTGCGATTGGGCCAAAATACCTTACGATGTTTTGGATATTGTTTCGCAAAGAATTGTGCGCGAAGTTAACGGCGTAAACAGAGTTATCTACGATATAACTTCTAAACCACCCGCCACAATTGAGTGGGAATAATTTATCCCCTAAAATTGCCGTAAAATTTATGGGCCAAAAGACCTATTTTATTTTAGGTCCTTTGGCCCTTGTAGTTTATCTCTATAAACGCTATACTTTTAGTATGAAAAAATATTTAACCTTAACCACAGCAGTTATTTTAGCAGTTAGCGCACAAACCTTAGGGTTTGCTAAGGACGCTTCTAAAACAGATGCGGCCGATATTGCCTTTGAGCAATTATTAAGCACAAAAGATTTAGCAAATCTTTTAAGCGATAGCAGTTCTATTTCCCTTGAAAAAATCCTGCTCTCCCCAGAGGAAAGAGTATATAATGATTTAACAAAATCTTTAAATGAAGCTGCTAAAGCACAAAATTTTAAAGCAAACATTAATGCCGTAAATAAAAAAGCGGAAGAAGATGGCAAATATGCCCAGGCTGTGCCCAGTGCTTACTATAAGATGTATACAGATATTGTGGCAAATCCCAATATCAGCCCTGATTTCAATTTGAATATGCAACAACTGCGCCAAGTTATTTACGAATATCAAAATAATATCGTTAAATTGCTTGAAGATACTTATGCTTTTAAAATTGAAAAAAGAAATAATCCGAAACTTACTTTATCAGATTATTTAGATAAAGTAGTAAATAACAATATTACTTTGCTTGGTCAATATTACAGAGCAAACCCAAAGGTCGCCCTTTATGATGTAAACAAAGAAAGACTTATGCTTGTAAGTATTAAAGAACATAAAGAATGGCTTAGCAAAGAATATCACCAGGAATTATTAGTCAAAGCCGCTGCTTTAAGAGTTATTGAAGCAAACTTAAAATATGCCAAAGCCGGCCTTACTTATGACCTTGCTTTGTTTGATATGATTAGTATTGCCAGAAAAAGCAAAACAGAAACCCAAGTTAAATTTAACGAAGAATCCAGCTATGTTGTAGATTTTGTTGTTCCGCAAGAAGCCTATAAATATATCCCGTTTGCTACTAAACAATTAGTAAACAGAGATGAAAAATTTATGACTGCTTTACAGGAAGTTCAAAAGAAGAAACAAAACCCTAACTATGATTTTAAAACCAAAAAAGATTCTTCAAGGCCTGCCCGCGGTCAAGATTATGACCCGACAAAACAACCCTCTATTTATGATTCCCCCTGGGGTTCGGGTAGTGTAAGATAATTTATAAAAGAACGCAAAAAAGCCCTACTTCAAAAGTAGGGCTTTTTTATTTTAGTAAATAATAAAAAGTTTAATTTATAAATCCGAACAAGAATAATAATTATTGCCTCCTTCACCAAACTCAAGAGTGCAATTAAAAATTTCAGTACACATATTTTTAGTTCCCCATGGTGTATAATGAAAACATGAAATTTTATTTAGAATAGCACCTCCGGCCTCTTGACTTACTCTGAACGAAGACCCCTTATAAGGTCCACTTGGAAAACCCCCGAAAAGTGTATGATATGAATTTATAATCAATTCGCTATAATCATTGGCTATACAATCGGTTTTATCAGCAAAGTCTAAAGTGCAGGCTTTATCATAACCGCTAAAAGTGATATCTAAATCGGAAAATTTACTTGGATATTCATTGTGTGCAAGATAATAGGCTTGGCTAGCATCTTTTAATGCTTTTATTGCTACAAGCATATGTCTTGATCGTGATTTCCATATTGCTTTTTGATATTGCGGAACGGCAATAGCCGCTAAAATACCAATTATTAAAACAACAACTAACAACTCTATAAGCGTGAAAGCTTGATTTTTCATACTTTTACCTCTTTTTTCTTTTGTTTATTCGTCATTCCCGAGTGTCTTTGTCGGGAATCTGGACCGATTTTATTTTTTAAAAATAGGAAGAGATACTGAGCAAAAACACCTCAGTATGACTTTATTTCATAAA